>JBDIVX010000100.1:0-28027 GCA_039794305.1 Candidatus Neutrinellum sp. | reverse complement strand
GACGTCGTGATCAACCCTCGCGTCCTGGTCGCCCAGGAGCTCGCGAAGGTAGCGCGGTCGCACGGCGCCTCCGAGGTCATCGACCTGGCGCAGGACCGGATCGAGCTGGTGGAGGTCGATCTCAAGGAGGAGACCCGGCACACGGGCAAGCCTCTCGCACAGCTCTCGCTGCCGCGCGACGCCCTCGTCGCCGCCGTCGTGCGACACGGCGAGCTGTTCGTCCCCGGCGGCGCGGACGTGCTCCTGCCGGGTGACGGGGTCTACCTCATCGGCCGGCCCGCCGCCGTGCTCGAGGCCGAGGACATGTTCTCGACGCGCCGGGAGGCGCGCCGGGTTTGCATCGTGGGCGGCGGGGTCATCGGAGAGGCCCTCGCGCGCAACCTGGTCCTCGACGGTGCGCGGGTGCTGATCATCGAGAAGGACCGGGATCGCGCGGTGGAGCTCGGCTCGACTCTCGACAAGGTGACCGTCATCCACGGCGACGGCACGAACATGAAGCTCCTCGAGGAGGAGGAGGTCTCCACCTACGACCTCTTCGCGGCCGTGACGCCCGACGACGAGGTGAACCTCATGGCCGCCCTGCTCGCGCAGCGCGTCGAGGTTCCGCGCACGGCGTGCGTGGTCCACCGAGCCGACTACATGGACATCTACCGGCAGCTCGGAATCGACATCACCCTCTCGCCGCGCATCGTGGCGTCCGACCACATCCTCCGGTACTCGCGCACGGCCGAGGTGCAGTCCCTCACGCGGCTCGAGGGCGGACAAGCGGAAGTGGTGGAGCTGACGGCGAGCCGCGGTTGCCGCGCGATCGGGCTCCCGCTCAAGCGGATGAACCTGCCGCGCGGCGCGCTGCTCGCCGCCATCGTGCACGGCGACCAGGTGACCATCCCGCGCGGAGACGACGTCGTCGAAGCCGGCGACACCGTCATCCTGCTGACCACCAAGGGGGCGCGGCCCATCGTGGAGCGGCTGTTCCGGCCGAAACGGGTGTGACCGAGAGACGATCGCGACGCGACTACCGGAGCGTGGCGCAGCCCGTAGGTGCGGTCACCCTGGGGCTCGGCGTGGCGATCGCCGTGTGCGCGGTGGCGGGCGTGCTGCTCGAGATGTTCCACGTGTACCCGGAGGCCGTGCCGGGCGGGAGCCTCGCCCTCGGCATCGCCGCGGCGATCACCGTGGGCATCGGCGCCGTCGCCCTGGCCTACGGCCGCAAGCACGCGAGCGAGTCGGTCACGCGGCGCGAGGCCACGTTGGCGGTGGCGCTCATCTGGCTCGCGGCAGGGGTCTGCGGCGCGATCCCCTTCGTCATCGGCGCGCGCATGTCGCCCGTGGACGCGCTCTTCGAGTCGGTGAGCGGGCTCACCACCACGGGGGCGACCGTCATCAGCGACATCGACGGCACCCTGTCGCGGCCGCTCATGCTGTGGCGCTCGCTGCTCCAGTGGCTCGGCGGGATGGGCATCGTGGTCCTGTTCGTGGCCGTGTTCCCCAACGTGGGTGCGGGGGGCAAGCACATGTTCCGCGGCGAAGTGCCGGGCACGACCGCCGAGGGGCTGAAGCCCCGGATCGCGGAGACCGCGTTCACGCTCTGGAAGCTCTACGCCGCCATCACCGCCGTCGAGATGGGCGTGCTGATCGCCCTCGGAATGGATCCCTTCGACGCCGTCTGCCACGCGTTCACGACGATGAGCACCGGCGGTTTCTCGACGAAGGACGCGTCCATCGCCTACTGGGACAGCGCCGCCATCGACATCACGGTGTCGATCTTCATGTTCGTCGCGGCCGTCAACTTCGGCCTCTACTACGGTGCGATCAGGGGGCGCAGCCTGAAGGTCATCGTCAGGAATGTGGAGCTCAAGGCGTTCCTCGCCATCGCGGCGGTCGCCACCGCGGTCATGACGATCGGCATATTGCCCCGGCACGACTGGGACCTCTTGCAGGCCTTCCGTCACGCGTTCTTCCAGGTCGGCACCTTCATGTCGTCGACGGGGTACGTGACCGACGACTACATGGCCTATCCGGCGCCCATCCTGTCGCTGATCGTGACGCTGATGTTCATCGGCGGCTCGGCGGGCTCGACCGCCGGCGGCATCAAGGTCGAGCGCATCGTGCTCATGGCCAAGCAGTCCTGGGCGCAGGTCTACCGGTTCTTCCGGCCGAACGTGGTCCAAGTCGTGCGGATGGGGCGCAAGGCCGTCGACGACGGCATCCTCGCCGACGTGTCCGCGTTCTTCATCGTGTACATGGCGGCGATCGCGGTCGGCACCGTCGCCATCTCGGCCGTCGAAGGCCTGAGCGTGCCGGCGTCGTTCGGCGCCACGCTCACCTGCGTCTCGAACATGGGCCCGGCGCCCTTCTACCTCGAGCAGGACAACTTCGCGGCCTACGGTGCGGTGACGAAGCTCATCGGGGTCGCAGCGATGCTGCTCGGGCGACTCGAGTTCTTCACGCTGCTGGCCCTCCTCGTGCCGGCCTTCTGGAGGCGCTGAGCGATGGTGGGTGGAGCGGATCACGACAGGTCGGGAGGCGGGGGCAGGCAGGCCCTGATCGTCATCCTGCTCGTCGGCGCGCTCATCCTGCTGCACCGCTTCGCCGTACCCACGGGCGACCTCGACCCGACGGGCATGCTGGCGCTCGGGTTCGTGATCCTCGCGAGCTACACGATCGGCAAGCTCGCCGACGTCGTGTGGCTGCCGCACATCACGGGCTACCTCCTCGCTGGCGTCATCTTCGGACCGTCGGTCGCGGCGCTGCTCCCGCCGACCGCGCTGCCACCCTTCGACCGCGGAGTCATCAACGAGGACGTCATCCGGCAGCTCAGCGTGCTCGACACGCTCGCCATCGCGCTCATCGCGATGACCGCTGGCGGCGAGCTCAAGCTGGACGGGCTCCGCAGGGGACTCGGCGCGATCACCGGAGTCCTGACGGGCCAGCTCATCACGATCTTCCTCCTCGTCCCGCTGTTCGTCTGGGCCGTGAGCGGCGTCATCCCCGAGATGGCGCTGCCCGGTCTGGGCACGCTCCCGCTGGGCGCGGTAATCGCGCTCGGAACGGTGGTCGCCGCGATCAGCTTCGCCACCTCGCCCTCGGCCACGGTCGCCGTGATCAACGAGTTGGGCGCCGAAGGACCGCTGTCGCGCACGGTGCTCTCGTCGGTCGTCTTGAAGGACGTGGTGGTGGTCATCGCCTTCTCGCTCGCCAGCGCATGGGCGGCGTCGGCCATCGGGATGGCGCAGACCGACCGGGACCTCGGTGTCTACCTCTTCACGCACATCGGCGGCTCGCTCCTGCTGGGCGCGGCCATCGGCCTGCTGTTCGCGCTGTACATGCGGTTCGTGGGCCAGGAGGTGCTGCTCGTCATCGTGGGCGTCGTCTACGCCGCCACCGTGCTCGCCACCGCGCTGCACCTCGATCCGCCGGTGCTCCTGTTCATCGCCGCCGGCTTCACTGTGGCGAACTTCTCGCGGCAGGGAGAGGCGCTCATCCACAACGTGGAGCGGCTGTCGATGCCGGTCTACGTGGTCTTCTTCACGCTCGCCGGCGCGAAGCTGCACCTGGATCACGTGATGCACGTGGCGCCCTTCGCGGTGGGCCTCGTGCTCCTTCGGATGCTGGCGCTCAAGCTGGGCGTCGGCGTGGGCGCGCGCCTTGGCGGGGCCGACGAGCCGGTGCGGCGCCACGGCTGGCTGGGTTTCGTGTCCCAGGCCGGCGTGTCGCTCTCGCTCGCCACCATCGTCGGCCAGACGCTCGGCGAGACGGGCCGCGCGCTCGAGACGCTCATCATCGCGGGCATCGCCCTGAACGAGCTGCTCGGCCCCGTGCTTCTCAAGGTGGGCATCGGGCTCGCGGGAGAGATCCCTCGCCGCGAGGAGGAGGGCGCGGACGGACGCCGCAAGTCGCTCGCCCCTGCCGCCGCGCAGGGCGAGGGCATCCCGGAGTGGCCCGAGCCCGAGCTCGTCGAGGACGCCTGGGGCCCGCCGGTGCGTACGCTGTCCGACGAGATCAACCGCGAGGTCCGCGACCTCCAGCTCGAGCTGCAGGCGATCGTCCGCGAGGTGCACCGCGGGCCGCTCGATCGGTTCCGGAGCGATGGGATCGCGTACCTGCGCGATCTGCGCCGCGAGTTCCTCCGCCATCACAGACGCATCTCCGTCGCAGCGCGCCAGCTCGAGGAGGGCGCCGGCGTCGGCGCGCTCTTGCACACGGAGGAGGCCGAGCTGGCCGAGCGCTGGCGCGGCAGCGTGCTCGGCCGATCGGCCCGCGTCGCACAGCAGAGCTGGACGCCGGAGCAGCTCGTCGACAGCATCGACCGCACCGTCGCGGGGCTCCCGGAGACGGTGCTGGCGCCATACGAGCCGGAGACGTTCCTCTCACCGGAGTCGCAGTCGCCGTTCCGGGCGCTCGCACGCTGGGGCCTGCGGAGGCGCCGGTGGTTCCGCGCGGTCACCGGGCGCGAGATGGCGCCGCGGCGGGTGGAGCTGCGGCAGCTCGCGCGGTATCGGCTGTGCGGCGAGACGCCGACCAAGATCGAGGCCGTGGCGGCCCTCCTGATCCAGGCGGAGACCCACCTGGCCGCGCGGACCCGGAGCATCTTCGACGGCATCGTGGTGGGCTACGATCGCGTCGCCCGCGGCGGCGCCGAGACGCAGGGCGACCTCGAGGCCGCGCTCAGGGCGATGCGCATCGACGTGGAAGGCGAGCTCGCGCTCGCCCAGGAGGAGATCGACCGGATCGTCCGCGAGGGGACTGCACGCACCGAGCGCATCCTCGGCGACTCGCTCGGGCTACTGAAGAGGGACGTCGCGGTCATCGGCACCCTGGACCTGCCCAACCGCAAGCGCCGGAGCAGCCGCCTCTTCCGCCAGCGCGTCCGCGCGATGACCCTGCTGACCGAGCAGCTCGGGCGGATCCGTCGCTCGGTGGCGGCCGGCTACTCGCTCGTCGGGCTCGAGCTCGAGCTCGTCGGCCTGGAGGCACGCATCAAAGACGCGCTCGACCAGCACGTCTCCGCGCTCGAGAGCGACGTCCGGGGGCGCTCGCTCGTCCAGGCGGAGCGCGTCATCACCGCGCTCGCCGCCGCGCGCCAGCACCTCGAGGACGCCCTGACCACGGGCGGACGGACCGGCGACGAGATGGCCGCCTCCATCCGTCAGATCGCGCAACCGCTCGACCGGGTCGTGAGCGAGGCGGCACGGGCTTCGGTCCAGCTCAGGGACCAGCTCACGGACGAGCAGTCCGTGTCGCCGCTGCTCGACGCGCTGCGCCGCGCGGCGACCGGTCTGACCGATCGGTACGAGGTGCCGAGCGCCATGATGACGCAGGGGGAGTGGCGGCTGCCCCCCCCGGTCCCCGTCGTGGAGGTGCCCTTCCGGGAGCTCGTGACGGCGCACATCGAGGCCAACGTGGCGCCGACCCTGATCGCCGAGACGCGCGACCTCGCGCAGAAGGTCCAACCCTTCAGCGCCTCGCTCGTCGAGCTCGAGAGGCTGGTCGCGTTCAACGTCGAGCTGTCGAGCGGAGAGCTCGACGTCGTCCACGACGAGCCGGTGACCGAGGAGACGCGGCGCCTGCTGCGCGAGATCCTCCTGGGCGCCCTCGACCGAAACACGGACGTGGTCCGCGGTCACGCCGATGAGGCCGCCGGCTGGGCGGAGGAGCTCGCCGCAGGAATGCGCGGGGCCGTGCTCGGGGGCGTGGACCAGCTACGCGGGCAGCTCGTATCGGGCGAGCTCTCGCAGCTCCGGATCGAGGTCCTGCGGCGCCGCGCCGCCGGCCAGCGGCTGATGCGACGCGCAGGCCGGATCGGCACCGCGCTCGGCCGGACCCGCCTAGCGCTCGGCCGGACGGTGGGTGGGCTGCTCGGCGAGGAGCGCATCGAGCGGTGGCGGCACGGGCTCGGGCTGCCGGCGCGGCGCGAGGAGGAGCTGCCGGGGCCGAAGGCGTTCGCGCCGCCGCGCGGAGCCGAGCACCTGCCGTTGGTCTACCGCCGGCTGTTCGCCGCCGACACGATCGAGGCGGGGGACGTCCTCACCGGGCGCGAGCTCGAGATCGACCGTGCGCGGCGGGCCCTGTCGGGCGAGGCGCCCGGAACGCTCCGCTCGGTGGCGCTCGTCGGTCAGGACGGAGTCGGCAAGGGGGCCCTGTCGAGCGCGATCGTCCGGGCGCGGTCCTGGAAGTCCGTTCGGCGCATCGTGCTCGAGAAGCCGGCGACCCTCGAGCAGGTCGACGGCTGGCTCGAGGAGAGACACGAAGGGCATCTCATCGTCGTCTCCGGGTTCCACTGGCTCGTCGGGATGCGTCCGGGCGGGTTCGCACCGCTCCGGCGCTTCGTCGAGGGCGTGATCGACGACGCCGGGAGGAACGCGTGGCTCCTGCACGCCGACCAGCTCGTGTGGGAGTACGCGACGCAGGTCGCGCCGATCGATGACGCGTTCCCCGAGGTCATCGAGATCGGCGCCCTGTTGCCCGACGAGCTCGAGGCGGCCGTCCTCGCGCGCCACGGCTTGAGCGGCTACGGTCTCGACTTCAACCCCCTCGAGTCCCACTCCCGCCTCGACGCGCTGTTCGTCCGCGGCGCCGGCCGGATCCGACGGCCCTACGAGGCGTACTTCCGCGACCTGCACCAGGCCTCCGGGGGCCTCGTGCGCGACGCGCTCCAGCTGTGGCTCGCGTCGATCGAGGAGGTGAGCGACCGCGACGACCTCGTGCACGTGGGGCCGGTCCCGCCGTCACCGCAGCGGGCCATCCGGCGGCTGCCCGAGGACGTGCTCCTGCAGCTCTACCAGATCGCGCGGCAGGGCTGGATGGACGCGCGCGTCCACGCGCACCTCTTCCGCGTCGACGAGGGCACGGCGGAGGCGCAGCTCTCGCGCCTCACGCACATGGGGCTCCTCCAGCGTCACCCGGAGGACACCTACCGCATCCAGACGCACCTGCGCGGGCCGGTGTTCCGCGTGCTGCGCGAGCAGGGGTGGGTGCGATGAGCGCGCGCGTCGCGGTCGCGGCCCTGATCGTGTGGCTCGGCGGCTCGCACGCCGCCGCGCAAGAGGCGCCGGTCGGCCCGGACGCGGGCGTGCCGACGGACGACGCGGGCGCCCCCGACGCGGGTGCCCTCGAGACGGAGACGGGCGAGCTCCCCGGCGCGCCGGACGCGGGGCTCCCGGCGCCCGACGGCGGGGCGACGACCCCCGGCGACGCGGGGACCGAGCCGGCGGGCGACGCGGGGGCGGCGCAGCCACCGCCTCCGAAGCCCGAGCCCCGGCCCGAGCGCCCCGCCCCCGAGCCGAGGCCAGGGCCCGGGACGCGGCCCACGGAGCCGACCTTCATCCCGGTCCCCGTGCCGACGGTCGAGCCGGACCTCGTCGAGGAGCTCTTCCCCGTCCTGCCCGAGGGGGGCCCGTGGACCACGGCCGGCCTGCTCTTCCTGCTCCTCACGGCGGTCCTGGCGTCCGCCGGCGTGCGCCGGATTCGGGACGGGTTGCCCGACACGGGCCTCTTGCCGCGCATCCTCGACGTCGTCCACACGGTCGTCCGCATCGCGATCTTCGTGATCGCGCTCGGGATCGTGGCGTACGTGATCCCGCGCTCGCTCGGCCCCGGGCTCAGCTGGGCGCTCCTCGCCGCGGCGGCGGCCGTGGGCTGGTCGGCCCGGGACGTGCTGCCGGACGTGATCGCCGGGGTGGTGCTCCTCTTCGAGCGGCGCATCCGGCCGGGCGTGTGGGTGAGCGCGGCCGACCACTCGGGGATCGTCGAGTCGCGCGGGCTCCGGGCCGTGTGGCTCCGGGACGGCCTCGGTCACCGGATCGCCCTGCCGAACCGCCTCCTGTTGACGAACGCCGTCGTCTCGCAGCCGGGAGGGGCCTACCATGACGTCAGCGTGCGTTTCGAAGCCCGTGTCCCCGCCGCCAAGCTGCGCCAGGCGCTGCGCGACGCAGTCCTGACGTCGCCCTGGGTGCAGCCCGAGTCGGCAGGCATGGTGCGCCGTGACGGCATGGACCCGTCGCTCTGGCACGTGCGGGCGCGGCTCATCGACGTGCGGTTCGCGGTGAGCTTCGAGGGCGATTTCCTGGAGCGGGCCGAGGAGATGCTCGAGGAAGAACACTCACGGATGGAGGAGGATTGGGATTGACTGTTCGCCTGCTGCGAACACGCTGGGAAGGCGTCGCCGAGCTCGGGTGGATCCCGCTCGCGACGCTGCCGACAGACGTGGAGCGCCTGCCCGGGGTGTCGCGGGCCACCGGGGCCGAGGTGTGGTGCAAGCGCGACGACCGGACCGCCGCACCCTACGGGGGCAACAAGGTCCGCAAGCTCGAGTGGCTTCTCGGCGATGCACGCGCGCGGGGCTGCGACGTCCTCGTGACCACGGGCGCATACGGCTCACACCACGTCTTGGCGACGGCGATCTACGGCCGGCAGCAAGGGTTCGACGTGCACGCGATCATGGTCCCGCAGCCGTGGTCGCCGCACGTCGAGGAGCAGCTCCGGGCGGACTTGAAGGCGGGCGCGCAGCTCCATCCGGTACGGAGCTACCCGGGGGTGGTCGCCCGGATGGCGGCGGTCGCCACGCGGCTGCGGCTCGCGGGCAAGCGGCCCTTCCTCGTGGGCCCGGGGGGATCCTCACCCGTGGGCGCGCTCGGTTACGTCGAAGCGGGGCTCGAGCTCGCCCGCCAGATCGACGCGGGCGAGATCGCTGAGCCGGACGCGATCTACATCGCGGCGGGAAGCGGCGGGAGCGCGGCCGGAGCGGCGATCGGGCTCGCGGCGGCAGGGGTGACGGCGCGGCTCGTGGCCGTCCGCGTGACGGACCGCATCGCAATCAACCGGGCGACGCTCGGGCAGCTCGTGCGGCGGACGGTGCACTTGCTGAGGCGCGCCGATCAGCGGTTCCCCGCAGTGACCCGCGAGGCGCTCCGGAACCTGGTCATCGATCCCTCCCAGCTCGGGCCGGGCTACGGCGCGCCGACCGAGGCGGCCGAGGAGGCGGCGCGCCTCGTGCTCGAGGACGGGCTGGCGATGGAGCCGACGTACACCTCGAAGGCGTTCGCGGCGCTGATCGCCGATGCGCGCGAGGGGCGGTCCAAGCGCCCGCTGTTCATCCACACCCTGAGCAGCGCACCCATGGCGCCGCTGGTCGAAGGCGCCCCGCCGGCTCCCGAGTGGGCTGCGCGTGTGTGAACTCACGGGCGGCACGTCGGAGCCGGCCGCCGCTGTGAAAGCATCGGGCCGGTGAAGTCCCGGGTCGTTCCGTGTCTCCTCGCCTCGTGCCTCGTGCTCGGGTGCGCGCCGGACGGATCGGCGTACCCCCGGTCCTCACGCCAGGCCATCGTCGACGGGACGCTGGAGATGGGCGAGCCCGCGGTAGTGGTCGTGAAGGCGTTCAGCGGCATCGGCCTGTGCACGGGCACGCTGATCACCGATCGCGTCGTGCTCACGGCGAAGCACTGCGTGCAGGCGCCGGACGCCGATCGGCCCTATCCCGCGTCGACGATGGAGATCGGCTTCGGTTGGCAGGCCGCGAGCACCACGGACGTGCGCGCGATGGCCGTGGCGACCACACCCGGTGTGTACACCTCGTCCAGCGCGACGGGCATCGGCGGAGCGCTCGTCGGGATCGACGTGGGGGTGATCACGCTGCGCGAGCCGATCACGGACGTCACGCCGATCCCGGTGGGGCGCGCGCCGGCGACCGATTTCTCGGGGCAGGAGTTCACCGCCATCGGGTTCGGGCAGACCGAGTCGGGCGGCTCGGGGACGAAGTACAAGACGACGAGCACCGTCTCCGCGGTGAGCGGGGGCGTGATCTTCACGTCGAGGACCATCTGCCAGGGTGACTCGGGGGGGCCGATGATCATCGAAGGCGCGGGACCCGCCGAGCGGATGGTGCGTAGGTAGCGCGCCTCTCCCCCCGTGTCCTCGGCGCGGGGGGACTCGGGTGTTCTAGGGTTGCGCCGTGCTGCGTAGCTGGATCTGGCTGTTGCTCGGCTGGGTCGGGGCGCGTCTGACGCTGCGCTGCACCCGCGGGAGCGGCAGGAGCCGCGGCGCGACCACGCGGGGCGGCGTCTGGTAGCCGGGCGGCTGCACGCCGCATACCCCGAGCCCGTTCGGCTGGGGCACGCAGACCGTACCGGCGCCGCACGACATCATCTCGAACCCGCCGGCGCGACAGAAGGCCACGTCCCGTGCGTTGCAGACCTGGGCGCTCGGGTTGACCGCCGACCGCGTGTCGTCGCAGTCGGTGCCGCACCTCCTGGTGCCGTCGCGGCCCACGTTGCAGCACCGGCTGTCGTGGTGACCATCGCCGTCCTGATCGCGGTAGCCGAACGTCGTTGGATCGCAGTCCTCGTCCCGCGAGTCGGCGTCACACACTTCGATGTTGCCGGGAAACATGCTCGGATCCGTGTCGTTGCAGTCGTCGCCCCCACACGCCACGTCGTCGTGACCGTCGCTGTCGCGGTCGTAGCAGCGCGCCGTCTGCCCTTGCGCGGTCGGCGCCTCACGGATCACCCACGACAGACACGCGAGCCCCACCACGCCCATGGCCCCGAAGACCCATCCCCTCGTGCGCATTGCTTCACCCTCCCGCGCCGCCGAGCATCCTCGGCGTAACCGGGCTTCGACGCCCGCCCGGCCGGCCTATTCGAGCCGGCCGCGCTTCTTGTACGACGGCGCTGGCGGGGGGGGCAATGGGGGCCCGGGCTCCGCTCAGCGTCCGCTGGGATCCCGGGAGTCATCCAGCCAGGAGAGGTGCTTGCGAGCGCCACTTGGTCAGATGCAACATATGGCGCTATACA
This sequence comes from Candidatus Neutrinellum sp., assembly GCA_039794305.1. Classification (GTDB taxonomy): domain Bacteria; phylum Myxococcota_A; class Polyangia; order Polyangiales; family JBDIVX01; genus JBDIVX01. The sequence goes on along the minus strand of JBDIVX010000100.1, from coordinate 17,237 downwards.
CGCCATATGAGCCACCGCACGACCATCGTCCTCGACGAGGACAGCCGCCAAGCGGCGCGGGAGTTGGCCCGACACTACGGCTGCTCCACCGCCGAGGCGATCCGACGTGCGGTGATCGCCCACCGGGACCGGATCGGCGGTGTGCCCCCACGGGCCCGGGAGCGGCGTCGGGCAGCGCTGCACCGCCTGTACGAGCTCTTCGAAGGACACGATCCCGACGAGGAGATCCGCCGGTTGAAGGTGGAGGACGAGGGTTTCTGATACGCTTCCACCTGGACACGGACTTCCTCGTCCACGCGCTGTCGAGGCGCGGACCCGAGCGAAGCCGCCTCGACGAGCTGGCGGCCAGGGACGCGGAGCTCGAGATGAGCGCCGTGGCCTGGTACGAATTCTCGCGAGGCCCGCGCACGCCCGAGCAGCTCGCGGTCGCCCGCGGGCTCTTTCTCGAAGAGGGGATCGTCCCGTTCTCCGAGGAGCTCGCGAGCTGCGCGGCGGACGCGTTTCGCAGGCTCGGCTCGCCGCGCAAGCGTGCGGGGACATCGCCATCGGAGTCACCGCGGCCGAGATGGGTGCGATCCTGCTGACCCGCAACGCAAACGACTTCGCGGGCATCGAAGGGCTCGACGTCGAAGTCGTGGGAGGCTGAACGACGCGCGGCTAGGCCTCGGTCCAGCCCTCGAGGCCCGGGAGGATGACGAAGCCGGGCACGACGGGGGTTCGTTCTCCCAGCTCGCGCCCTCGTCGTAGCTCAGCCACACGGTCACGTTCTCCTGCGCGGTCGGCGGCCTCACTCCGAGGCTACCGGGCGACCGCGCTCGACGCCCGACGCCTGCGCGGGAGGGGGGTAGATCCTTTCCCCCGTGGACGTAACCATGCCGGGATGCGGTCTCTCTCTCGGATCGGCCGTCTGGCCGCGTGCGCGCTGGTTCTCTGGGGCTGCGGCGGCGATGAACCGCCCTCGATGGACCCGGACGGCGGGTCCGAGCCGGCCTCCTGCGAGGACGACCCGTGCCCCGAGGGCGAGCGCTGCCTCGAGGAGGGGGGCGAGACGCGCTGTCTGTGCCCGGCCGGATCGGAGCGCGGCAGCGACGGCGTCTGCACGGTCATCGACGAGTGCGAGCCGCTGACCTGCGACGGGCGCGGCACGTGCTCGGAGAGCGCCGACGGGATCCACTGCGAGTGCGACGAGGGCTACGCGGGCCCTCGGTGCGGGGAGTGCGCGAGCGGGTACGCGCGGAACCACCTCGGCGACTGCGTGACGGATCTGTGCGATCCGAGCCCCTGTGGCGAGCCCGAGCGGCCGCGGTGCGAGGTCGTGGACGGCGTCGCGACGTGCGCCTGCGCCGCCGGGACGCACGACGAGGCGGGCGAGTGCGTGCCCGACACGGTCTGCTCGCCCACCACCTGCAGCGGTCGGGGGACCTGCGTCGAGCTCGAGGACGACGTGGCCTGCGAGTGCGACGAGGGCACCGCCGGGCGGTTCTGCGACTCCTGCGACGAGGAGGCGGGCTACCACGACGACGGCGCCGGCGGCTGCACCGACGACGTCTGCGTCCCCAACCCCTGCACCGGGACGCTCGAGACGGTGTGCGTGGAGGCCGCCGACGGCACCGCGCGCTGCGAGTGCGATCCGGGGGCGCACCGCGAGGACGGGGTCTGCGTCGGGGACGAGGTCTGCGAGAGCGACACCTGCGCGCCGACCGGCACCTGCTCGGTCGTGGACGGCCGCGCCACCTGTGCCTGCGACGCCGGCTGGGCGGGCGAGCGCTGCGACACCTGCGCCGCCGGCTACCACGACGACGGCGCCGGTGGCTGCACCGACGACGTGTGCGTGCCGAGCCCGTGCACCGTCCCGGACAGGAGCGTGTGCACGGACGACGGGGGCACCGCGGTGTGCGGCTGCGACGCGGGCTACCACGACGACGGCGTGGGCGGGTGCACGACCGACCCGTGCGTCCCGGACCCCTGCGCCGCGAGCGGCCAGGCCTGCCGTGACGCCGGCGGAGTCGCCGAGTGCTACACGCCCACCTGCGACGACGGCGAGCCCTGCACCGACGACGCCTTCGTGAGCGGGAGCTGCGTCCACACGCCGGTGGCCGACGGGACCGGCTGCTCGACCACGCTCTGCACCACGGGCCAGACCTGCAGCAGCGGCGTCTGCGGTGGGGGGACGGCGGTCGTCTGCGACGACGGCAACCCCTGCACCGCGAGCACCTGCGACGCGCTGACGGGCTGCGCGCACACGCCGGACGACTCGCTGGTGCCGGACGACGGGGTGGGCTGCACGGTGGACACCTGCGCGGCGGGGGTGGCGTCGAACGTCCCGACCGACGCGGAGTGCTCCGACGGAGCCTTCTGCAACGGCGCCGAGAGCTGCGCGCCGACCGATCCGGGCGCGGACGCCGAGGGCTGCGTCGACGGAGCGGCGCCGATCCCGCCGGCGTCGACGCCCTGCCGCAGCTACGGCGCCTGCGACGAGGCGACCGACGGCTTCCCGCTGACCGCGCTGGGTGCCGGGGAGAGCTGCGACGACACGCTGTCCTGCACGACGGGCGACACGTGCGACGCCGCGGGGATCTGTCGCGGCACGCCGCTCTCGACCTGTCCCGCCACCTGCGACACGACGGTGCCCTGGTCCACCGTGACCAGCTCCGGGCCGTCGCTTCCCGGCGTGAACATCGACGTGGCGCGGCTCACCGGCTCGGTGACGGTGGGCGGCGCGGCGCTGCTCGACGACGGCACCGCGCACGGCGGCTTCCAGCTCTACCTCCTGAACGTGGAGACGGAGCAACGCCACCGCATCGCCGACCCGCACTACTCCTACGTGAGCAGCACCGTCGGCTACGAGCTGCGGGATCCGAACGTGGACGCCACGATCCCGCCGGGCGTGTACGACCTCGTGTACGAGCGCGGCTATTGGAACGGGAGCAGCAGCAACCTGCCCTGGGTGAGCCGGACCGACAGCACCGACGTCTACCCGAACGGCTACGTCCTTCTGCAGCGTCGGCTCGTCGTTGGCGCCGGCGCGCAGACGCTCCACGTCGACGTCCCGGTCGCCCGGCTCGGCGGCAGCATCACGGTGGGCGGCGCGGCGCTCCTCGACGACGGCACGGCCCACGGCGGCTTCCAGCTCTACCTCCACGACCGCGAGACGGGACAGCGCCACCGCATCGCCGACCCGCACTACTCCTACGTGAGCAGCACCGTCGGCTACGAGCTGCGGGAGCCGAACGTGGACGCGACGATTCCGCCGGGCACCTACGACCTGATCTACGAGCGCGGCTACTGGAACGGGAGCAGCAGCAACCTGCCCTGGGTGAGCCGGACCGACTCCACCGACGTCTATCCGAACGGTTACGTGATCCTGCAGCAGGGCGTCACCGTCCCGGCGGGGTCGAGCACCCTGGACGTCGACGTCCCGGTCGCCCGGCTCACCGGGAACATCACCGTCGGCGGCGCGGCGCTGCGCGACGACGGGACGGCCCACGGCGGCTTCCAGCTCTACCTCCACGACCGCGAGACCGGGCAGCGCCACCGCATCGCCGACCCGCACTACTCCTACGTGAGCAGCACCGTGGGGTACGAGCTGCGCGACGCCGACGTCGACGCGACGATCCCGCCCGGCACCTACGACCTGATCTACGAGCGCGGCTACTGGAACGGGAGCAGCAGCAACCTGCCCTGGGTGAGCCGAACCGACTCCACCGACGTCTATCCGAACGGTTACGTGATCCTGCAGCAGGGCGTCACCGTCCCGGCGGGGTCGAGCACCCTGGACGTCGACGTCCCGGTCGCCCGGCTCACCGGGAACATCACCGTCGGCGGCGCGGCGCTGCGCGACGACGGGACGGCCCACGGCGGCTTCCAGCTCTACCTCTACGACCGCGAGACCGGGCAGCGCCACCGCATCGCCGACCCGCACTACTCCTACGTGAGCAGCACCGTGGGCTACGAGCTGCGCGAGGCCGGCGTCGACGCGACGATCCCGCCGGGCACGTACGATCTGATCTACGAGCGCGGGTACTGGAACGGGAGCGACAGCAACCTGCCGTGGGTGAGCCGCACGGACCGCACCGACGTCTACGCGAACGGCTACGTCGTCCTCCGGCACGACGTCACCGTCCCCACGGGGGCGAGCACGCTGGACGTCGACGTGCCCGTCGCCCGGCTCACCGGGAACATCACGGTCGGCGGCGCGGCGCTCCTCGACGACGGCACGGCCCATGGCGGCTTCCAGCTCTACCTCCACGACCGCGAGACCCGCATGCGCCACCGCATCGCCGACCCGCACTACTCCTACGTGAGCAGCACCGTCGGCTACGAGCTGCGCGAGCCCGACGTCGACGCGACCATCCCGCCGGGCACCTACGACCTGATCTACGAGCGCGGCTACTGGAACGGCAGCGACAGCAACCTGCCGTGGGTCAGCCGGACCGACACCACCGATGTCTACCCCAATGGCTACGTGGTCCTCCGGCACGACGTCACGGTCCCTTCGGGCGCGAGCACCCTGCACGTCGACGTCCCCCTGGCGCGCCTCTCGAGCCCGATCACGGTCGAGGGCCGCCCCCTCCTCGACGACGGCACGGCCCACGGGGGCTTCCAGCTCTACCTCTACGACCGCGAGACCCGCCAGCGCCACCGCGTCGCCGACCCGCACTACTCCTACGTGAGCAGCACCGTCGGCTACGAGCTGCGCGAGCCGAACGTCGACGCGACGATTCCGCCGGGCACCTACGACCTGATCTACGAGCGCGGCTACTGGAACGGTAGCGACAGCAACCTCCCCTGGGTCAGCCGCACCGACACCGCCGACGTCTACCCGAACGGGTACACGCGGGTGCGGAGCTGCGTGCTGGTTCCCTGACGCCGGCCGGACGAGTATTCCAAGAACCCGAGTCGATCCGACCAGATGCGGAGCGAGAGCGTGTCGCCGCTGCAGACGCGGCGGGTCGGCAGGCGGGCCGCAGGCGGACCTTGGGGCCTCTCAACGGTCGGATCCTGGCTGAGCGGGGCTTTCGGACCCATGTGTCAGCGACAGGACGGACCGGTGCGCCGGCTGCCGCGGTGGACCCGATACAGAGAGGTCACAGGCTCAGGTCGCAGAGAACGTACGGGCGTCGCTCACCAGTACAGACAAGCGGAGTAGGTGCAGCGAGCGTCGTCACACGCGCGGTCGATGCACCCGTGTGATCCGAGCTCCCTCTTCGCCCGACTTCCGTGGCCGCGACGGACCGCATTCGCTCGTAACGCGTTCTTCGGCCGAGCCCCGTCCCAATGACGGACCGCATTCGCTCGTAACTCGTTTCTCGGCGGAGCTCCGTCCCAATGACGGACCGCATTCGCCCGTAGCTCGTTCTTCGGCCGACCTCTGTCCGAGCGAGTCGCGTTCGACCGCCCGCATGAGCTCGACATGCCGCTCAGCGAGGTCGCCCCGCGGGCGCAGCAGCGCAGACCACGCACAGCTCTCGCGACGAGCAGGGTTCAGCGCACGGTCGTCTGCCAGACGAACGGGGTGAAGCGGGTGTCAGGATCGGCGCGCTCGAGCACCGTGCCCTCGAGCTCCACCTCGGTCACGAAGAAGCCTCCCACGACCACGCGTCCGCAAGGACCGACGCCGACGGTTCGACCGACCACGTCGCCGCGACTTCCCACGCGGGTCGCCCACCGCAGCTCGCCATCACCGTCATAGGCGGCGAGGAAGAGATCCCGGTCGTTGTCGACGGAGACGAGAGGGTCGTCGCCGCCGACGTCGAGGTCCGACCGGAGACCGCCTCCTTCGCCGAAGTGACCGGTCACGATCAGCCCACCGTCCGGGGTGAACACGGCTCCGTAGGCGTAGTCGAAGCTGGACGACGAGAGCGCGCGGGACCAGCGGTGCGAGCCGTCGGGATCGTAGACGGCCACGTAGGCGTCGAACTGAGCCGAAGGACCGAGATCCCCTCCACCGAAGTCGGGCGAGCCAGAGAAGCTCCCGACGACGGCGACGCGGCCCGCCGCGTCGATGGCGACGTCGTGCACCTCTCTCGCGGGGACGACTCCACGAAACAGGAGCTCGCCGTCGACGTTCAGGGCGCCGACGAAGCCCGGCCAGGACACGGCAAGTCGACCGCCCGGGCTGGCGGCGATCGTCACGCCGGCGGACCCGGAGCTCGGCACCTCTTCGAGCGACGTCCGCCAACGCACGCCGTGGTCCTCTCCCAGGGCCACCACCTCGCGCTGGCCGGCGTGATCACGCAGGACCGTCGCGCGGTCGGCGCTCGGGGCGGCGACCCCGTGCAGGTCGCCCTCGAGCTCGACGAACCAGCGCAGCTCGCCGGCGGGCGTGAGGGAGACGACGCCCCGGCCGGGACCAACCTCGGCCTCGCCCACCCGCACGGCGGACTCGAGGCCGGTGAGGACGAGGATGTCACCGCCCGGGCTCACGACGAGGCCTTTGCCCGACCGCGGCGCAGCTCCCGGCAGCGGGCGAAACCAGCGCCGCTCCCCTCGTTCGTCGAACGCCAGGACTCCCGCCAACGGCACGAAGGCGTACACGCCCCCGGACGCGTCCACCGCCATGTCCTCGGTCGCTCCCAGGCCGTCGCCTGCCGCCGACCACCGCGGCCCGTCCGGGCCGCAGGAGGGTCTGAGCCCTGCTTCACCCGCCGTGCCTCCGTCGCCCGCCGAGTGGCTACTCCCTCCACACGCCGCCAGCGAGAGCACGCAAGCCAGCACGCGGGTGATGCGGGCGTTCGTTGGCTCCATGCCGTCCCTGTCGCAGCAAGCCTCGTGCCGCGCCGCGAGTTGCATTGGGACCTGTCCCCAATGCAAGTGCGATGTTGCACTGGGGCGTGTCCCCAATGCAAGGGGCTGGCAACAGCGGTGGCTGGTGCGCGACAGCTTGGCGCGGCCACGCTCGGCTCGCGTCATGCGCCCCGAAGGGCGTCGTCCTCGCGGTGGCGCGCCTGCTCGAGGGGGGACGCGGCCGTGCGCTCGACCGGCATCGACTGGCGATGTTCGCGCACTTGCGCCCTGCCCAGGGCGCTCCTAAGGGGGCGGGGGGCCGGCGCGCGGGCCTCCCGGAGAACGGCGTCATGCGAGGCCCAAGGACGAACGGCGCACGGGGGCTGCTGAACGAGCGGCGCGAGCCCCTCCCGGTCGACGGCGGCTCGCCGGTGGCGGTCGTGATCGGAGCGGGGCTCGGGGGGCTGGCGGCGGCGGTGCGGCTGCGAGTGCGCGGCTACCGCGTGACGGTGGTCGACAGGCTGGACCAGCCCGGCGGTCGGGCCCGCGTGCACCGGCAGGACGGGTTCGTCTTCGACGCCGGCCCGACGGTCGTGACGGCGCCGTTCCTCTTCGAGGAGCTGTGGTCGCTCTCGGGCCGCCGGCTCGAGGACGACGTCGAGCTCCGCGCGCTGACGCCGTTCTACCGGATCCGCTTCGACGACGGCGGGGCGTTCGACTACACGGGATCGGCCGACGCCATGCGCGCGGAGGTGGCGCGGCTCTCTCCCGGCGACGTCGAGGGCTACGAGGCCTTCGTCCGCCAGAGCGAGCGCATCTACCGCGTGGGCTTCGAGGAGCTCGCCCACGTGGCCTTCGACAGCGCGTGGGACATGGCGCGCGTCGTCCCCGCCATGGTGCGCCTGCAGAGCTACCGCACGGTCTACGGGCTCGTGTCGCGCTACGTGAAGGACGACCGCCTGCGGCAGGTGCTGAGCTTCAACCCCCTGCTCGTCGGCGGGAACCCGTTCTCGACGACGTCGATCTACGCGCTCATCGCGTACCTCGAGCGCCGATGGGGCGTGTGGTACTCGATGGGCGGGACGGGGAGGTTGGTGCGAGGCATCGTGGGGCTCCTCGAAGGCCTGGGCGGCGTCGAGCTCCGCCTCGGCGAGGAGGTGCGCGAGATCACCGTGTCCGGCGGGCGAGCCGCCGGTGTGCGGCTCGGAACGGGCGAGCAGGTCGCGGCCGACGTGGTGGTGTCGAACGCGGACTCGGCGTGGACCTACCGTCACCTCGTGCCGAGCCACGCGCGGCGGACGTGGACCGATCGGCGCCTCGACCGGGCACGCTACTCGATGTCGCTGTTCGTCTGGTACTTCGGGACGCGACGTCGCTACCCCGAGGTCGCGCACCACACGATCCTCCTCGGGCCGCGCTACGAGGAGCTGCTGACCGACATCTTCGAGCGCAAGGTGCTGGCCGACGACTTCAGCCTCTACCTGCACCGGCCGACCGCGACCGACCCGTCGATGGCGCCCGACGGATGCGACGCGTTCTACGTTCTGTCGCCCGTCCCGCACCTCGACAGCGACGTGGACTGGGAGCGGCAGGCCGAGCCCTATCGCCGCCGGATCGCGCGCTACTTGAGCGAAACCGTCCTGCCGGGCCTCGAGGAGAGCCTCGCGACATCGCGCGTCCTCACCCCGCGCGGGTTCCTCGAGGACTTCCTGAGCCTCCGCGGCGCGGCCTTCGGCCTGCAGCCCGTGCTCACGCAGAGCGCGTGGTTCCGCCCGCACAACCGCAGCGAGGACGTGCAGGGCCTGTACCTCGTCGGCGCCGGCACGCACCCCGGCGCGGGCATGCCCGGCGTGCTCAGCTCCGCCCGGATCCTCGACACGGTGGTCCCCGATGCGATCGAGCTTCGCCGTAGTCGCGCCTGACGACCTGCGCGTGTGTCGCGAGGTCCTCGGTCGCGGCTCGAAGAGCTTCGCCGGGGCCGCGGCGCTCCTTCCGCGTCGGGTGCGCGTCCCCGCGACGGTCTTCTACGCGTTCTGCCGCGTGGCGGACGACGCCGTCGATCGGGAGCCGCGGTCGTCGGCAGCCGTCGGCGTCCTCACCGAACGTCTCGACGCGGTGTACGCGGCCCGCCCGGCAGAGGACCCCGTCGACCGCGCGCTCGCGGCGGTCGTCGCCGCACACGCGCTTCCCCGCGCGATCCTCGACGCGCTGCTCGAGGGCTTCTCCTGGGACGTCGGCGGGAGGCGCTACGAGACGCTCTCCGATCTGCGTGCGTACTGCGTGCGCGTCGCCGGGACGGTCGGGGTGGCGATGAGCCTGTTCATGGGCGAGCGCCGCGAGCCGGTGCTGCGTCGGGCCTGCGACCTCGGCGTGGCGATGCAGCTCACGAACGTCGCGCGCGACGTCGGCGAGGACGCGCGCGCAGGCCGCCTGTACCTGCCGCTCGCCTGGATGCGCGAGGCCGGGCTCGATCCGGACCGGTTCGTTCGTGCGCCCGCGTGGACGCCCGCGCTCGGCGAGCTCGTGCGCACGCTCCTCGACGAGGCGGCGCAGCTCTACCGGCGCGCGAAGGAGGGGATCCGGATGCTGCCGCGCGACTGCCGCGTCGCCATCGCCGCCGCGAGTCACGTCTACGCCGACATCGGGCGGGCGATCGCGGCGAACGGCTACGACAGCGTGACGCGGCGGGCGTACACGACGGCGGCGCGCAAGGCCTGGCTCGTCGTACGCGCCCTGTTCGCGGCGCTGAGCCGGACGCGCGGCCCGAGCGCCGTGGCTCCCCTGCCGGAGGTGATCTTCCTCCTCGAGACGGTGAGGCGACGATGAACGACGAGCATTCGGTCTCGGGCAGGCGCGACAGGGTGGGCCCGGCGGCGGTGGGCCGCGCGCGCGCGTTCGCGCGCAGGCGCGTGCCGCCGCGGCGCGCGGGCGCAGAGGAGCGCGCGCCCGACGGAGCGACGGCCGTGGTGGTCGGTGGGGGGCTCGGCGGCATCGCGGCGGCGACCGTGCTGGCCGAGCGCGGCGTCCGCGTGACGGTCCTCGAGCGCGAAGCGTTCCTCGGGGGGCGCGCCGGCGCCTGGAGCGACCGGCTCGGCGACGGCACGCCGTTCGAGATGGAGCGCGGGTTCCACGCCTTCTTCCGGCAGTACTACAACCTGCGCGCGCTGCTCCGGCGCGTCGATCCCGATCTGTCGTTCCTCGTGAGGCTCCGGGACTATCCGCTGCTCGGTCCGGGCGGCGCGCGCGAGAGCTTCGCGGACCTCGCCCGCCTCCCGCTGCTCAACGTGGCCGACCTCGTGCGCAGGACCGAGAGCCTCGGGCTGTCCGATCTGCCGAGGGTGGGCGTGCGGTCGGCGCTCGCCATGCTCGCGTTCGAGCCCGACCGGACCTACGCGCGCTGGGACGGCACGAGCGCCGCGCAGTACCTGGACGGGCTCCGCTTCCCGCCGCGCGCGCGGCAGATGCTCTTCGATGTCTTCAGCCACTCGTTCTTCAACCCGGAGGACGACTTGTCCGCGGCGGAGCTGCTCATGAGCTTCCACTTCTACTTCATGGGCAACCCCGAAGGGCTCGTCTTCGACGTGATGAACGACCCCTTCTCGGTGGCGCTCTGGGATCCGATGCGGCGCTACCTGGAGGGGCTCGGCGTCGCGTTCCGGATGGCGAGCCCCGTCGAGCGCGTCGAGCCCGGCGCCCGCCACGAGGTCGTGCTCGAGGGCGGCGAGCGGATCGCATCGGACGCGGTCGTCCTCGCCGTGACGGTGCCGGCGCTGCGCGCGATCGTGCAGGCCTCGCCCGCGCTCGGTGATGCCACGTGGCGGAGGAACGTCGGCTCGCTCGCGGTCACCCGCCCGTTCGCCGTCTGGCGCCTGTGGCTCGACCGCCCGTGCGCCCCCGAGCGCGCCGTCTTCGCGGGCACGGCCGGGCTCGGCCTCATCGACAACATCTCGGTCTACGACCGCTTCGAGGGCGAGAGCCGGCGCTGGGCCGAGCGCACCGGAGGGTCGGTCGTCGAGCTCCACGCGTACGCGATCCCCGAAGGTCCGGACGACGAGAGCATCCGCCGCGATCTCCTCTCGGCGCTCCACGCGCTCTATCCGGAGACGCGCGAGGCGCGGATGCTCGAGGACCGGTGGCTCGTCCACGACGACTGCCCGTCGTTCGCGCCCGGGAGCCGCCGCGCCCGCCCGGGCGTGGAGACGCCCACGGCGGGCGTCGCGCTCGCGGGCGACTTCGTGCGGACGGAGATCCCGTGCGCGCTGATGGAGCGCGCTACGACGACCGGCTTCCAGGCGGCGAGCTCGCTCCTCGCACGGTGGGGCGTGCGGGAGGAGCCGCTGTGGTCCGTGCCGCCCCGCGGCCTGCTCTCGGCCCTTCCCCTCTGATGCGCAGGGCGTACCGTCGCTCGGCGTAGGCGGCGTCCTCGACCCAGAGCCGGCCCGCGCGCTCTGCGATCATCCGCCGGAAGAACGCCGAGAGGAACAGGCGCGCGACCGGAAAGCCGCGCCGGTCGCTCGTCGCGAGGGCCGCCTCGACGATCGCGGTGCGGCCGGGACCGAGCGGGGTCGCGTGGGTCTCGACGATCGAGCCGGCGCCGTCGCCGCCCACGATGGTCATCACGATCGAGCGGGGGTTCGGGGAGTGGAACGTCGCGTCGACCTCGACGCAGACGGGGCCCCTGACGCGGTACGACACGCGCAGGCGCATGACGTCTTCCTCGACGTCGAGCAGGCTGAGCGCGGCGAAGGTGTGCGGGTGATAGTGGACGCCGTGCCACGGGTCGAGGCGGTTGGCGACCACGTCCTCGGGCTCGCAGTCCGCCTCGACGCGGATCACCGCTTCGATGAAGCGCTCGGGGCGCGGGGCCACGATCGGGAGGTCGGTCGGCTCCTCTCCCTCGAGCCGGACCCAGGCGAGCACGCCGTCGTCGTGCACCGGCAACGGCTGCCACTTCCCGTGGCCCGCCGAGCCGAGCTCGAGGCCGTGCCAGGGGCAGACGAGCTTGCCGCGCCGCACCGTGCCGCAGGACAGATCGGCTCCCATGTGCGGGCACGCCGCGGGCGCGACCATCAGTCGCGCGGCGCTCCGCCAGGCCACGAGCTCACGGCCGTCGACGACGTGGCGGCTCGGCTCGCCGCCGATGGCGCGCGAGGCGCCGAGGACGAACCACCCACCGGCAGGACGCGACAGCGCGCGGGCGAGCGCCCGCTCGATCCGCGCGGGGCTCGCCTGCACCCAGTCGGGGTCGTCGCTCCACGGCCGTGCCGGCGGCGGCCTTCGCCCGATGTGTAGAAGCGGCATGGATTGCCAGTAGTGCGCGAGCGGGCTCGATTCCAGCCCTCGCACCGTCCGCGGTCACGCCCACAGGCGACGCGACCGGGTGCGGTGGCCGGCGCGAAGGGGATCGCGTCGATCGCGTCGAGGTCGCGCTCCGAGCGGACGATCACCGGCGGCGTGGTCGGCACGATCACGCGCGTGGCGCCCGCGGCCAGGTAGATCCGCGCCGTCGCGCGCGCCGCGGCGCGAAGGCGCGCTCGGTGGTCGTCGCGCTGCCCGTAGGTGACGAGCGGCCGGTCGCCCGGGCCGGCGGTCACGGTGCCGGAGGCCGCGTCCGGGACGAGCAGGAGCGAGCCCGCCATGCGGCGGTAGGCGCGCATCGCGTCCATGCCGTCCCGACCGATGAAGGGCAATAGGGTCGAGACGATCCCCGGCGTGCCCATGATCCCCTCGATGCGGTAACCCCACAGGCCGTGCTCCGGGTGGTCCTCCACCTCGAATTCGGTCACGGCATAGGACTGGGGGATGCCGCGGAAGGCCTCGATCTCGTCGTCGAATTCGGCCACGACCGGGAGCTGCGGCTGGAGCGTGAGGTGCCGCCCGACGTGCTCGTTTCCGATCCCCGATCGTACGAGCAGGTGCGGGCTTGCGACGGCGTTGGCGGCCACGCGGGAGAACGTGGTCGCGCGGTGCTGGTCGACGACGGGCGCGATCTCGAGGAGGAAGAGCGCCGCATTGAGATCGCTCTGCCGGTCGGCGGGCTCGTCGGCGAGGAACCCGTCCACCGCGCGCGGCAGGTCGATGGCCGCCACCGAAATGCGGGGAGCATACCGCACTCGTTGGCTAACGCCGCGCCCCGAGCCCAGGCGCCCGCGGCCCTCACCGGGGATGACAGGCCGAGGGCTGGGATCTGCCCGGCTCCTGACAGTGCTCGGCAAGCGGCACGCGCACGGTGTGCTCCACGCCATCGCGCTCGACGAGGAACGTGCCTCCGATGCCGAGAGCGCGGCGAAGGCTCTCGAGGTTCGATGCCGGGCGCGGGGTGCCGTGCACCACCGCGCCGACGATCGCGTCTCCACGCTGCACGCCGGCCGCGAGCAGCCACGCAGGCGCCGTGCGCACCACGGCGGCCTGGCGCCCGCCGCGCCGCTCGCTCGCGAGGGTGAGCCCCCCCTGGCGCTGCACGTCCCAGGTGACGCTGTCACGCGGCACCCAGCCGAGGCTGCACGTGGTGCCGGGATAGGCACGCTGCACGCCAGGGGCCGAGGTGATCTCGACCCACGGCGTCCCGGGGCGGGTGTCGTGCGCTGAGACGCTGTCGGGATCGTCCGGCAGGTGCGCCCACACGGGGCCGCCCGGCCGTACGTGCACAGTGGTGCCCGGAGCGACGAGGGCGGGCCGCCCATAGTAGGGGCACCCGTCGCCGAGGGGGGCGCGGTGCATCGCCAATCCCTCCAGACCGTCCTCGTCCGTGTCCGAGCTGGGCGTGACGCGCCGGGTCCGTACCCACCCCTCGAGCCGCACCCCGTCGGTCTCGGCCACCACATGCGACCAGGCGCCAGCGTGGCCGCGTACTTCGGCGAGCGGCACGGGGACGCGGCTCACCAGCGTCGCGCAACGCTCGCCCGGCGAGACGCAGAGCGGGGTCCGACCCCTGGCGATCGCCCGAGGAGTGCCCCGCCGCCACGAGAGCGAGGAAGGCTCGAGGGGCCCGCCCACGACCTGCACCGCGTCGGGCGCGACCGCCACCCCCTCGAGGGTCGCATCGCCCAGCACGATCCGGCCGAGCGTGCGGCTACCCCGGGCTCGCAGCGCGTGCACTCGTGCCGAGGTCACGCCGGCGTCGACGTGGAGCACGTCACCGACGCTCCCGGTGATGAACGCGGGGAGCTCCGTGCGCGCGCTGGCGCGCGCATCGAAGAGGAGCCCGGAGCGCACGCGCAGCCGACCGAAGCGCTCGTCGCGGCTCCGGGCAGGCGTGAGCTCGATCCGGCCGCCCACCTCGCCGATGCGGATGGTCGAGCCGTCGGAGGCGATGGCCTGGAGCTCGCGCGCCACACCGCCCTGCGCCCGTGCGCGGCCCGACGGGACGGCGAGCGGAAGAACGGCGAGAACGAAGAGCAGAACGCGCAAGCGAGTGGAGCCGAGCATACATGTCGTGACATCCGCGGAACAGAGGAGTTCCGCGCGCGGTGTCGACACCGGGCACCGGTGGGGTAGCCTCCCGCGCTCGGCTGGATCGACGGCCTCGGGCAGCGCCTGCTCGCGAGGCGCCGGCCGACACGTCGATCTTCGGGCGGTCAGGCGTGCGCGGGCGGCAGGCCCTCGCGCGCGCGGAGCAGGTCCGCCGCCACGCGGCCGGTGCGGACGGCGGCCTCCATGCTCGCGGTGACTCGTCCACGTCGAGGAGCAGCAGCTCGGCGCCCACGCGGGCGAGCCAGGACGCGGCCTCCAGCTTCTCCCCGATGGACATCCCGTCGTATCCGATGAAGGCGTTGTTCAGGAAGGCGCCCACGTCCAGCGGACCGTCCGGGATGTCGAGCCGGTTCACCGCGCGCGCCTCCGCCTCGTACATCAGGTGCACGCCCTCGTTCTGCGTGAACCACCGGGGGTCGTCGACGAGGCGGCCCGCGCGCGCGAGCAGCGTCTGGATCGATTGGTAGTAGCCGAAGACCGCGTGGAAGCCGACCTCCACGTAGCGGCCGTCGGGCAGGCGCCAGCTCGCGGCCTTGCCGCCCAGGCGATCCTCCATGCACAGGAGCGTCACGTCGAAGCGGGCGTCGCCGCCCTCCTGCAGGAGATGAATGCCCGTCGACAGGGCGGACAGCCCGCCCCCGAGGATGCAGATCTTCTTCTTCGGCATCGTTACCTCAGCTCGATGTCCAGGGTGGCGGTGCCCGAGAGGCTTCCGTCGACCGACGCGGAGACGGCGCGGGCGATCAGCCGCTCGCCGCGCGGGAGGCCCGGCTGATCGATCACAACGACCGGGACCAGGAGATCCTCGAGCTGCACCAGCACCTCGCCGGTGAGGCGCTCGAGGTAGAAACGGTGGACGAGCGGCACCTGCTCGTCCGGGTTCTCGACCCGCCAGCCGACGACGGCCAGCCCGGGCCGGTTGCGCATCAGGTACATCGACAGCTCGGGTGCCTCGTACCGCTTGATGCGCTCGGCGAAGGCGAGCCCCTTGGCCGGGACGCCGCCGAAGGTGCCCGTCACCCGGCAGCTCTGCTCCCAGAACGCGCCCAGGTAGTTGGCCGCGCCGGAGACCAGGCTCGCGATCGCGTTCGGGAGCTCCGCGGGGGCGGCGTCCACGATGGGCGTGAGCTGATCCTCGTGTCGCGGGACGATGTCGAGCGACGCCCCCCACTCCGGCGCCTCGAAGCGCCAGCGGGCCGAGTACACCGCGTGTTGGTCGGGGGTGCGCCAGAAGCCGAGGCGCTTCTACCGGTGGGCGCCGACGAGCTCGGCGCGCGAGCCGTCCGCGCGCACGAGCCCCGCGCCGCCGTAGGCGGGCAGGCTCGGCGTCACGCCGTTCGGCTCTCACACGGTGGTCAGCACGAGGTCGTCGCCCGACTCGAGCTGGATGCTCATCCACTCGTACTGCTCGCGCCCGGCGGTGCGGAAGGGCGGCACGTAGAAGGGGCCCCACTGGTGGTCGACCCAGCCGAACCCCTGGACGTCGACGCGCTCGCCGTCGAGCGTGAGATGGCCGCCGACCGTGAGCCGCGTGAGCGAGTAGTAGAAGAAGGAGCCGCGCGTCCCGAAGGGCATCGCGCTCACGCTGCCCGCGTCGTAGGGCTCCTTCGTGCTCTCCATCGCGAGCTCGACCCGGAACGCGCCCGCGTCGTCGGTGGCGTCGAGGCGCGAGGCGAAGGGCGTCCCGGTGCCCTGCCACGTGTCGGTGCCGCCGCCGTGGCTGAACGAGACGAACACCACGAACCGCCGCCCCGTGGGGCCGGGCTCGGCGACGTGCGCGTTCAGGTACACCCACTCCATGTGCTCGAGCGACGGGTTGGTGAACTTGCCGGGGAGCAGGCCGTGCCACCCCTCGTCCCGCGGAAACGTCAGCGCGGAGCCGGGGCGGTGAAACGGTGAGCTGCGCCACGGATCGGGAGGCAGGCCGGGGAGGCTACCGTCCCAGGGGGTATGTGGGGGGTAAGTGATGCAAATGGGCTTTGGGCGTGGAGGGGAGGGCGGAGGGTGCTGGGCGAAGGGCGAGGGAGGGTTGTCGGGTTTTCGGCTCGGTCGATGGGGGGGGCTTTGGGGCAGATCTAGGACCACCGGACGCACCGGTGCGCCGGGTGCCGTCGTGGCCCCGAGAGGGGAGGCTCAGGCTCAGGCGACGAAGTCGACGGTAGGGTCGCGTGCCGGCGCGAGAGGCAGCGGCTCGGGCGGCCGGTCGAGGTGGGAGAGGAAGCGGCGGGCCTGGGCCTTGTCGCGGACGACGGCCATCGGGCGCAGTCGGCCGTGGCAGCGAGGACACGCGAGGACGTCGAGGTGGTGGCTCCTGCGGAGCAGGGCCCCACGCCCGAAGGGCATGGGGTGCAGAATCGCGAGACGCCGAAGGCGTGCTCGCGACGTCTGCAGACAATTGGTGTGGCCCAGTCTGCGCGGGGGCGGTTCATCACGGGCAGGCCGTCGAGCAGCCGGCGCAGGTGAGGGGTCGCTCAGGCACGATGGAGCTGACGGTGGAGGGTGCGTCCTTCCGGGTCATCGCGGTCGATGGGGGCACGCTGCGCGGCGCCCTATGTGACCGATCGCCTCGTCGTCGCCGTCGGACAGCGATACGACCTCAAGGTGTCCTACGACACGGCGGGTGAAGCGCACCTCGTCAGCCACGTGCTCACGGCAACCGGGTCTGGCGACGTCGAGAAGCTCGGCGTTCCCGTGTTGACCGTCGACGTGGCGGGCTCGGACGTCGCTCCCCAGCCGGTCGTGTGTCCGCTGGCGCATCAACGGGGAGGACTTCCGGACCGAGCAGCTCTTCACGTTCCGCGAGGGCGAGACCGTACGAATGCGGCTCGTGAACACGCTCGGCCCCGAGCACCCGTTCCACCTGCACGGGCAGTTCTTCGAGATCCTGAGCGGTGGCAGCGTGCCCGGGCCGCGTATCCGTTCAGGCCCCAGGTTGAGGCCGCGGGGGCCGCGTGAGACTCGGGAGGCATGACGACATCGACCGAGTCCCTGGAGCGAAAGATCGAGAACGCAGTGGAGCAACTGCTCCGCGAGCATCT
>JBDIVX010000099.1:0-28361 GCA_039794305.1 Candidatus Neutrinellum sp. | reverse complement strand
CATTCCGCCCCTTAAGGGAGGGAACGCCGGAACGCTCCGGCCAACCCCGAGCCTCACGCCGTGGACGGCCTCACGAACCCCGCGCCGAACGTGGGACCACTACACGCGAATAGCGCGGGCCGGCACAAGGCGGCTGTTCTCGGCGCATTCCTCGCAGCCGCTATGCCGGCTCCTGAAGCAGTCGCGCAGTTCTGGCCGGATCCGCACGGGCAGATGTGGCATGATAACTTCTGCTCCAGCGGCGACGCATGCTTGACCGGTGACTTCGACGGCGACTCGCGCGATGATGTGATCGCGATGTCTGATGACGGCGCCGCCCAGGTAGCCCTTGCTGGCGGCTTGCTGGTCGTGGGCACCTCTGAGGCTCCCGATGGGACGATCTTTGACGAAACGCAGCCGGGCTTTCGCACGGCGTCGCTTTGGGGAGCTAGCATCTGCTACGTAGGCTACGAGGACTGCGTGGTGGGAGACTTCAACGGCGACGGACTCCATGACGTCGCCGCGATCGGCACAGGATACGGAAGCGTATTCGTGAGTTTGAGCCAGGGCGACCGGTTCGGCACTCCGACGAACGTGACGACCCTTGGCGGCCCCTGTGATGCGGTGAGCATGTGTAACGCAGCGGACGTTAATGGGGACGGTATTGATGATCTACTCCGGTTCCCCCGCAACGGCTCAGGACACGCATTTGTCTCTCTTGGCACGGGAACCTCTTTCCAGCCGGAAGCGCTGGCAGCATCGGGGTTCTGCAATAGCGACTACAGTTGCATGGCAGACGACGTCAACGGCGACGGAAAGCACGACTTGGTTGCGTTCACCCGCGGGACTGCGGGTGATGTCTATGTTCGATTGAGTTCGTCCGGTGGAACAGCGTCCTTCGGGGCGGCGTATAGGTGGCACACTTGGTTCTGCGCCTACAACGAAACATGCGCGACCGGTGACGTCAACGGCGACGGCCGGGCCGACATCATGACTTTTACACAAGGATCTACACGGGACGTTTATGTGGCAGTTTCACAATGGCCAGCAATGTCCTTCGGCGCAGGAATGAAGTGGCACGACCGGTTTAGCTGGCCAACCGAGCTCACCCGTGTCGGCGACTTCAATGGCGATCACTTGACTGACATTCTTACCTTTGCTGTCCCCTACCAGAACGTCCATGTTGCGACTGCTGTGAACCGCGATACACACATGGAAGTGGAGGATTTCGTCGTCTCTTTTGAGAGCCCGGCTTCGCATGATGCTTTTCAGGTATACATCTACTTCGATGACACAAGCATCGAGCAGGCTGGAGATACCGCGTTCAGAATTGCTGACATCTGGGGAGGCGAGTGTGGTGCTACCGTAAGCACAACCTCATTGGGAAGTGGCCGTATACAACGCAACATACGCTTCAATCTTCCGCTCTGGCAGATCCAGAGCAACCGGCTCCTCGTTCAGGCAGTCAGTGGCGAGGGAGCGCTCACGGACTTCGCGGAACCGAGCCTCCACGAAATACGGTTCGACGAACCCGTGGAGAACTGGGGCTTGATCCTGCTCGATCCGCTGGACCCCTTTTCGACCCCATCGTTTGAGATTCCGTTTCCTGCTTACATCGACGGTTGCCAGCATCAACTCTGTAAGGATGCCGACCGGGATGGTCTGCTAGACTCATGGGAAAACATTGCAGCCAATAGCAATCGGCCAATACTACTCATCGACCCCGATGACGGGTACTGGTCGAGCGGAACGGACCGGATTTTCACGTTCACGCGTGTTACCCCGGTCCGTAAGTCCGATGACCCGTCAACACGGGCCATCTTCCTCGGGAGCGCTTTCGGCTGGAGCCGCGATTATGGGAATCCGACCTTTGGCGGTGCACACAACGGTGATGTCGCTCCTCACATTTCCGTTTGGGAAGAACATCCCAACGGTGATTTTCGCTATGTCGGTCAGATGACGAACGGCCATAACGGGGTGCTCGATCCGGTTTCTCACTATTGGGAGTGGCCCGGGGGTATCGGCTATCTTCGGACTACGCCAGAAGGAGTGATCCGGATCTGGGCGGAGGAGAACAAGCACGGCACATGGCCTTCCGATTACGAGTGCGGAGGACTCGGAGGATACGATTGCGGTGCGACTTATCAGGATGACGTTCGACCGACAGCGTACAACATCGGCGAGGCACTTCAGGGATTCGGGATCGGACGACGATTGCTGGATGACCTCAACCACGTTCATGAGTTCGGTCCGCATGAATTGTTGTTCGATGTGTTTCCGAATGAGGGAATTTGGTCCACTCCGCAACACGGAGAGGATAATTTCTGCGGAGGCCGGGCTTGCGAGGATGGCTCACCGGGGATGCTCGGTCCAAACACATCGTCATCAATGAACTGGACTGCGAACAACTCGCCAGGTTACGTACCGGATCTGAACCCACACGTCGCGATCATTGTCTGTGGAACACCGTAGCTTCGTGGCGGTTTGCCTGGCGACATGGAGCCTCTGTGCCCTTGTACCCGAGCTCGCGGTTGCGCAGGCGCGGCGGCCCGAGTTGGAGGTGAGCGCGGGGGTGGGCGGCCGTGGTCCGGAGCCGCCCGTTGTCGCCTACACGTTTCCGGTGACACTGCGCTTCTGGTCGACGGGGCTGTTCGGCGGACTGCTGAGCCCGCGCTACCAGCGCCACGGGTGCGATGAGTTCGATGCGGCGAGCGAGCCAGACCATTGGATTGTCCGTGCCGGCGCAAGCGTCGTGGCTCCGCGACTCGCCACCGGAACCGGCGTCCGGCTCGTGGTTGATGGCGGGATCTTGTGGGGTTTCGCCACTGCGACCGGCACGCGTGCATCGTGCCGACCCACTGCATCCGATCGGACGGTGGTGCATCATGATCTGGGTGCGTTCGGCTCGGTTTCGGGCGAACTGCTCGTGGACTGGTTCGTGGTGGGTCTACAGTTGGACGTGGAGTACCGAGGCGCGTTGGGGGACGAGCGAGAACGGGTGCCCAAGGAGGGTTTCTCGGTAGGAGCAGCGCTTGCGATCGGGGGACGGTTTGCGCTTTAGGACGTCCCACTCGGCGAGAGCCGCCGGTGCGCTCTTCCTGGTGGTCGTCGGTGCCGATTGCTCGTCCTCCCATGCCCGGGAGGAGTTCGTCTGTGGGGAACTGGCATGCCGGACGACGCAAGCCTGCGTTCTCAGGGTCGTAGGCGACACGGTCGAGGAGTCCTGCACGGCCGACGTAGGGTGTCCCGCAGACGGTGCGGAGCGCTATTGCCCCGGCGCGCGCCACGTATCGTGCTTCACGTCCGACGAGCCGCGGGTCGGCGTCCTCGACGACGCGGGGAGCTTGCCACCGGATGTCTCGTGGGAAGACGCGGTCGTCAGTGTCACGCTCGTGACTTGCCGGTAGGCCGTGAGCATTCGCGCTCGATCGCGTCGCTCAGACGAGGCTGGCGAGCTGGTCGGGGTCGCGGACGATGACTCGGCGGTGGTCGGTGGTGATGAGGTTGCGGCGCTTGAGCTCGCCGAGGACGAGGGTGACCGTCTCGCGGGTGGAGCCGACGTAGCTCGCGATCTCGGCGTGCGTGAACTTCACTCCGATGAGCTGGCCGCGGGAGTCGGGGACGCCGTGGCGGCTCGCCGCGTCGAGCAGGAACTCGGCGACGCGCGACTCGACCGGGCGCGTGAGGAGCGCCTCCATGCGCCGCTCGAGCCCGAGGACGCGGCGGCCGAGCAGCTCGAAGAGCGCGACCGACAGCCGCGGCTCCTCGGCGACCGCACCCTCGAAGCGCTCCCGGGGGATGCTGAGGACGTCCACCCGCTCGACGGCGCGCCCCTCGGCGTGGTGCGTGCCGTCCGCCCAGCCGGTCTCGCCGGCGACCTCCCCCGCGCTCCGGTAGCCCAGCGTGAGGACCCGCTCGTCCGGGCCCCGGCGGAGCAGCCGGATCCGGCCCGAGAGCAGGACCCACAGCTCCCGGGCGGGCGCTCCCTGGGCGAACAGAACCTCGCGCCGCTCGAGCTGGACCCGGCTCCCCTCGGCGGACAGGCGCTGGCGAAGCTGCTTGGAGGCGTCCGCGAACAGGGTACAGCGGGAGAGGAGGTCGCGCGGCTCTGAGCGGCTGTCCGGCATCGTTGTCGTTACACGCCTAACGTCATCTTCTCCAAATACTTGAATCCAGTCAAACAGGATCTTTGTGGGATCGCCGTTTCTTCGCGACCCGGCTGCCGCCGGTGGGGATCCCTTTGACGCCGGGCGGCCCGAGGAGTAGCTTGCGCACCCTTCATGCGACTCTACAGCGGCAAAGTCAGCCCCATCGCCGAGGACGTCGTCCGGGAGCTGACCCAGAGCGGCGACATCGAGGTCGAGAGCGAGGAGGAGGTCCGGCTCGACGTGGAGGCCGTCCTCAAAGAGTACCTCCGGCTCGATCGGGAGATCGTCGACGAGGCCAAGAACCGGATGGAGGCCCGGGGCCTCGGCTACAGCAACCTCGCGCGGACCAAGAGCCAGGTCTCCAAGGAGAAGGGCGCGCCGCCCACCGACGAGGTGCTGCCGTACCTGCTGGATCAGATCCTCAACATGCTGTTCCACAGCGCGAACGTCGCGGAGATCTACGCCGAGGACGTGGATCTGCGGAAGAAGATCACGCCCATCCTTCGGCGCCACATGGACGTGGAGGACGAGCTCGACAAGGAGGTTCGATCGAAGATCAAGAACCTCGAAGAGGGCACCGCGACCTTCGAGATCGAGTACGCGAAGGTGATGGACCAGATCAAGCGCAAGAAGGGCCTGTCCTGATCGGCGTTCTCCCGTGCGGTATCTCGTCACCGGCGGCGCAGGTTTCATCGGATCGCACATCGCGGAGGCGCTGCTCGCGCGGGGCGACGCGGTCGTCGTCGTGGACGACCTCTCGAGCGGGCGCGAGGAGAACCTCGCCGCGCTCTCGGGCGACCTCGAGCTGATCCGCGGCGACGTGTGCGACGCCGAGATCGTGGCGCGGGCGGTCCGCGGCGTCGAGGCGGTGTTCCACCAGGCGGCGGTCCCTTCGGTCGCGGCGAGCATGGCCGATCCGCTGCGCTGCGACGAGGTGAACGTCCACGGCACGGTGCGCGTCCTCGAGGCGGCGCGGGCGGCGGGGGTCGGCCGGGTGATCCTCGCCGCGTCGGCGGCGGCCTACGGCGACGACCCCGAGCTGCCGAAGCGCGAGGACATGCTGCCGCGGCCCATGTCTCCGTACGCCGCGTCCAAGGTCGCCGCGGAGCACTACGTCCGCGTGTACGCCGAGCTGTACGGGATGCGCAACGTGTCGCTGCGCTACTTCAACGTGTTCGGACCGCGCCAGGATCCGGCCAGCGACTACGCCGCCGTGATCCCGAAGTTCGTGACGACGCTGCTCGGGGGCGGCCGGCCGCGCATCTTCGGCGACGGCGAGCAGACCCGGGACTTCTGCACCATCGGCGACGTGGTGAGCGCCAACCTCGCGGCGCTCGAGTGCGAGCACGCGCGGGGGCAGGTGCTCAACGTGGCCGGCGGCCGCTCGATCACCATCAACGAGCTCGTGCGAGCGCTCAACCGCGTCCTCGGGACCGATCGGGAGCCCGAGCACGCCGAGGCGCGGCCCGGGGACATCCGTCACTCGCGGGCCTCGATCGAGCGCGCGCGCGACGTCCTCGGGTGGTCACCCCGCGTGAGCGTGGAGGAGGGCCTCCTCCGGACGGTCGAGCACTTTCGAAAGGCGGGGTAGACTCGGGCGGTGCTGCTGAGCATGACGGGCTACGGAAGCGGCGAGGCGCCCCTGGGCGAAGGGCGGCTGGTCGTCGACGTCCGCGCCGTCAACCACCGCTTCCTCGACGTCCGGGTGCGTCTCCCCGCCGAGATCGGCGAACACGCCGGGCTCGCGGAGGAGGTGGCGCGGCGCAGGCTCGGCCGCGGCCGCGTCGAGGTCGGCGGCCGATTCGAGGGCGCGGCCGTGTCGCCGCCACGGCTCGACACGGCGCGAGCCCGGGCCGCGTTCGAGCAGCTCGCCGCGCTGCGCGACGAGCTCGCGCCCGACGAGCCCTTGCCGCTCGGGCTCTTGTCGGCGGTGCCCGACCTCTTCGCCACCGAGAGCGGTCCACCGGGCGAGGAGACGCGCGCGGCCGTCGAGGCGGCGACCGAGGCTGCCTGCGCGGCGGTGTCGGAGATGCGGCGGCGCGAGGGCGAGGCGCTCGGCGCGGACCTGCGCGAGAGGCTCGTCCGGATCCGGGCTCACGCGGCGCACCTGCGCGAGCGCGCACCCGAAGTCGTCGACGCCTACCGGAGGAAGCTCGGCGAGCGGCTCGAGCGGATGTTGCGCGAGACGCGCGTCGAGCTGGACGCCGGCCGGGTCGAGCACGAGGTGGTGCTCTTCGCCGATCGGGCCGACGTCACCGAGGAGCTCACGCGGCTGTCGAGCCACTGCGATCAGGTGGCGGAGCTGCTCGAAGGCGAGCCGGCGGCGGTCGGCAGGAGGCTCGACTTTCTCTTGCAGGAGATGAACCGCGAGACCAACACCATCGGCGCGAAGAGCTCGGACGCCGACATCACGCGAACGGTCGTGGAGATGAAGGCCGAGCTCGAGCGCATCCGCGAGCAAGTACAGAACGTGCTCTGATGCCCATGGACGACCTCCTGTTGCTGATCATCTCCTCGCCCTCCGGGGCGGGGAAGACGACCCTCACGCGGAAGCTCCTCGACTCGATCCCGGGCCTGGCGTTCTCCGTGTCCCACACCACACGGCCCAAGCGCAAGAACGAGGTCGGCGGCCAGGACTACCACTTCGTCGATCAGGACACGTTCCGGCGGATGATCGACGACGACATGTTCGCCGAGTGGGCGCGGGTGCACGACAACTACTACGGGACGAGCGTCGCCGAGCTCGATCGCGCGCGCGAGCAGAACAAGCAGGGCATCCTGTTCGACGTCGACTACCAGGGAGCGCGTCAGATCAAGGCCAAGCTCCCGAACGCCGTGGGCGTCTTCATCCTGCCGCCCAGCATGGACGAGCTCAAGCGCCGCCTCGAGGGCCGCGGCACCGACGACGAGGACGTCATCGCGCGGCGCTTCGAGAAGGCGAAGCACGAGATCGAGCACTACCTCTTCTTCGACTACCTGCTCGTGAACGACGACGTCGAGCGGGCGCACGCGCAGCTCCGCGGCATCGTGCAGGCGGAGCTGGCGCGGCGCTGGCGCATGGCACCCCGGGCGGAGTCGCTCCTCCGGACGGGTCGGGTGTGAGGCGCGCGGCCCTCGCGCTCTCGATCCCGCTCCTCTCGTCGTGGCCGGCCACGCTCGCGGCCCAACCGCCGGCGGTCTCGGTCGGCGGCGCGGCGCCCGACCCGAGCCGCCCCGTCGTGGTCGTCGCCGACCTCGACGACGACGACGAGGACGGAGTGGCCGACGCCCTCGAGGAGGCCGACGTCCCGACCACGGGCCTGCTCGAGTTGTCTGTGCGCGGGCCCGCCGAGCTGACCGCGATCGGGCCCGTCCGGCTCCTCGCCGGCTCGAGCCCCGTCTCGGGCGCCCTCGCCCTCCCCGCCTCCGCCCGACCCCACGTCGTCCACGTCCAGGGCGTGCGGGTGAGCCGCGGGGGCGAAGAGGCCGCGGTCGTCGTCCGCGCCGGGGGAGCGACGAGCCGCATCCCGCTCGCCGTCGTCGGCCTCGCCTTCCTCGACGGGGCCAACCGTCCCATCGACCCGACGACTCGCGCGGTGGGGCTGTCGCACGAGATCACGAACGCCGCCTCCCTGCCGAGGCGAGCGGCGTGGGACGGCCGGAGCGGCGATCCGGACGACCTGCGGATCGAGCTCACCGACGGCCGCGTCGAGGGGAACGAGGTCCGCGTCACCGTCGAGGTCGCCGGGCCCGACGGGCTCGCTCGATCGTCGCGGCCCGTGGTCCTTCGCCGCCGCCGCGCCGGGCAGAGCTTCCGCTCGGACTTCCTCCGGCTCGTCGGCGACGAGATGGACCAGCAGGCGCCGGGCGTGGGCGAGCACGTGCTCCGGGTCGCGCTCCGGGACTTCGTGCGCGTGCGCCATCCGGAGCGAGGCGCGGCCGCGTCCCAGAGCGTTCGGGTGGGCCGGCCGGGCCGCGAGGACGGACCGGCGGCGGCGCGCCGGGGGCGGCTTCGGGTGCGCGTGCTCCGCGCGAGCCCGGGCGGGATGCCCGTGGTCGGCGGCACCGAGCCGACCGCGCTCGCGATCGGCCGCCGTCAGGTCGCGATCGCGAACGAGATCTGGCTCCAGTGCTACGCGAGCTTCGGCGACCCGGACGCGGCCGACGTCCGCGTGGTCGATCCGCCGCCGCCCGCGCTCGTGTCCGTGGCCGACCGGGACGGGCTCCCGGCCCGCGGCGGAGGGGTGATCCGGCTCCGGGTCGGCGGCCGGCCCATCGCGCCGGTGACGACCCGCCCGGGCGCGCCGCCGGTCCAGACGGCGCTCGACCTCGCCGCCGCGATCGGCGCGGTCGGCTTCGGCGCGCGCGTCACCGAGAACCCGCGGAACGAGAACGGCGCGGGCCGGAGCGCCGACGTGGTCGTCCGCGACGCGTCCGGCGCGCCGGTGGCGGTGACGGCGGACGACGGGGCGCCGCTCGGCACCGACGCGCAGCAGTCGGTGCGGATCGGGGCGGTGGACCTGTCGGACGGCCTGCAGGAGTTCGACAACATGACGGCGTCGGCGGGCACGCTCGAGGAGAGGACGCTGGTGAAGCTCCTCGGCGACGACGATCCGTCCACGGTCGACGTGTTCGTCATCAACCACTTCACGGGCGGCACGCGCCAGGGCGAGGCGTTCATCGAGGCGGACGGGGGCGCGATCGTGAACACGGTCATCCTCGACCGCAACGGGGTCCGGCAGGAGCGTGAGGCATGGACGCAGTCGCACGAGCTCGGCCACGTGCTCCTGAACCAGCCCTACCACCCGGACAACGTCGGCCCCGACCGCCCCTGGCTGCTGATGGACGCCGACAGCAGCCTCGGCCTCGTCACGGGCCCCAAGCGCCTGAGCTGGGACGAATGCCACCGGGCACGCGTCGAGAGCGGAGCCGACGCCGTCCCGGCCCTTCTGGACAGGCTGCCCTGATCATATCGACCCACCCACCCCTCCCCCCCTCCCCGAGGGGAGCTCCCCTCGGACTCCCCCCGGCGTCTCGCTCCGCTCGACGCCGCGCTCGCTCCGCTCGCGATTCATGCGCGCCGGGACGCGAACGCAGCTGCCGGTGCGCAGCCCATCAGACTAGAAGACGGCTTCGAGGGCTTCGGCGAGGGTGGCGACCGGGATCAGGTCGACGCCCTCGCGCTCGGGGTCGAGGAGGCGGGCGGCGTTGCCCTTCGGCAGGACGAGGCGCGTGAAGCCGAGCTTGCGGGCCTCGGCGACGCGCGGGGCGGGGCGGGGGACGGCGCGGACCTCGCCGGCGAGGCCGAGCTCGCCGAACACGGCGAGGTCCGGGGGGACGGCGCGGTCGCGCAAGCTCGACACGACGGCGACGGCGAGCGCGAGGTCGATGGCGCGCTCTTCGACGCGCGCACCGCCGGCGACGCTCGCGAAGACGTCGCGGTCGAGGACGTGGATGTCCGCCTTGCGCTCGAGGACCGCGAGCAAGATGGCGAGGCGGTTCGCGTCGACGCCCGAGGCGACGCGGCGAGCGGCCCCGTACACGGCCGGTGCGACGAGCGCCTGCACCTCGACGAGGAGCGGCCGGCTCCCCTCGGCGGTGGGGACGACGAGCGAGCCCGCGGCGCGCGCGGGGCGCTCGGCGAGGAAGAGCGCGCTCGGGTCGGGCACCTCCCGCAGGCCCTCGCGCACCATCTCGAAGACGCCCATCTCCTGCGCCGACCCGAAGCGGTTCTTGGTCGCGCGGACGATCCGAAACGCGTGCGTGCGGTCGCCCTCGAACGCGAGGACCGTGTCGACCAGGTGCTCGAGCACCTTGGGCCCCGCGAGCGCGCCCTCCTTGGTGACGTGGCCGATGAGGAAGAGCGCGATCGAGGATCGCTTCGCGAGGTCGATGAGCCGCGCGCTCACCTCGCGGAGCTGGGCCACGCTCCCCGCCGCCGACTCGAGCTCGGCCGACCGGATCGTCTGGATCGAGTCGACCACCACGACGGCGGGCGGCTCGTCGCGGAGCGCCACCTCCACGTCCTCGAGGTCGGTGGTCGCGAGCACGTGGACGTCGCGCATGCCCTCGCCGCCGATCCGCTCGCCGCGCAGGGCCACCTGCGACGCCGACTCCTCGCCCGTGACGTAGAGCGCCCGCTGGCCGCGGGCCGCGAGCGCCGCGAGCGCCTGCATGAGGAGCGTCGACTTGCCGATCCCCGGGTCGCCGCCGAGCAGGACGACCCCGCCGGCGACGGGCCCGCCGCCGAGCACCCGATCGAGCTCCTCGATGCCGGTCGGGAGCCGCCGCGCGTCGTCCGGATCCACCTCGCCGAGGGCCTGCGCCCTCGGCGCGACCACGGGCTCGGCCCGCGCCGCGGCCTTCGACTTGCCCGCAGGCGCCCGCACGCGCTCCTCGACGAGCGAGCTCCACGCCCCGCAGGTCGTGCACCGCCCCATCCACCTGGGAGCGCTCGCCCCGCACTCGCTGCACACGTAGACCGTCTTGGCGCTCGCCTTCGCCATGCCGGCCTTATCGCACGCAGCGCCCCATAGTTGCGAGCACCCCCACTTGCATTGGGACCTGTCCCCAATGCAACTGCGCGCCGAAGGCGCGCCCGACGCTGAGCGGAGCGAAGCGTCGGGGGGAGCGCGAGGGGTGCTCCCCTCGCGGGCCCCGCCGCCGAAGGCGGTGGGGTGCGCAGTTTCGGCGCGAAGGCGCCGAAACTGTGCAGTCAACCAAGGCGCAGTTGCATTGGGACCTGTCCCCAATGCAACTGCGCGCCGAAGGCGCGCCCGACGCTGAGCGGAGCGAAGCGTCGGGGGGAGCGCGAGGGGTGCTCCCCTCGCGGGCCCCGCCGCCGAAGGCGGTGGGGTGCGCAGTTTCGGCGCGAAGGCGCCGAAACTGTGCAGAGAAAAAAAACTCAGTACTGGACGCCGAGGATGAGGCGGAGGGTCTGGGCGTTCTCGAGGTCGGGGTTGGTGCCGTCGGGGAACTGGCCGCGGCCGTCCTCTTCGAGGTAGCCGAGGCCGCCCATCGGGAAGAGGATGCCGTACTCGAGGCTCCCGTAGAACCCGTCGAGCAGCTCCGGGCCGTCCTCGCTCCGGTAGTAGAGGCGGGCGTTGATCTCGACGCCGAGGTCCGGGTCGTTGCCCCACGTCTGCACCGGCGCCGTCGCCCGGCTCCAGATCACGTCGGCGCGCAGCCCGAAGAGCTGCCCGAAGGCGTTCCGGATGAAGTCGTAGCTGATGCCGGGCTTGAAGTAATAGGCGCCCGCCACCTGCGTCATGATGTTGCGCCAGAGGATCAGGTCGACCCGGTAGTTCGGGTGGAACCGGAAGGTGCTGATCGTGTCGTCGCCGCCGAGCTGCGGCTGCAGGCCCGAGGTGACGCTCAACCCTTCGGTGTCCTCGTCGCCCGTGGCGAAGCCGCCGTACAAGTAGACACCGAGCTTGTCGTCGAGCAGGCGGTACTCCGCTTCGAGCGCGGCGCCGAACTGCAGGATGTCGTAGTTGCCTTCGGTGAACGTCGTGTTGTCGATGTTCTCGATGCTCCCGGCGATCAGCACGGCCTCGGCCTCGATGCGGAGCGACCCGTACAGGAACTGGACCCACACGTCCGGGATGAAAGCCTCGGCGTTGCGGCGGACCAGGCGCTCGGCTCCGGGGGCCGAGCCGTACCAGTCGGGGATGCCCGCCGCCGTGAGGAGCTGATCGCGGTAGACGAAGTACGCGCCGCCGTTCAGGACGAAGTCGCCGCGCTGAAGCCGCTCCTGCTGCTCCTCCGGGTTCATCTTGCGGGCGACGGCGAAGACGTACTGGTCGACGTCGTCCTCCTGGGCGGCGTCGAAGGCCAGGGCGGCCGGATCGAGGAGGTTGTAGTTGACGAAGCCCTCGCTCACGAAGTCCCACGCGGCCACGAGGTGGAAACCCGCGAGCTTCGTGATGCCCATGATGCGGTCGACGTCCGACTGGAAGTCGGCGTCGATGCCCTCGCCGGCGTTCGCGAGGAGCCCGAGGCCCCAGTGCGAGCCCATGCGGCCGAAGCGGAGCTGCCCGAGGCCGCGGTTGGTCACCTCGGCCCAGGCCCGGCGCGCGACGATGCTGTCCTGGAGCGAGTTGCGCCAGCGCTGCGGCGGGTTGGCCGAGGACGAGAAGCTGTCGAGCGGGACCCGGGGAGTGCGCTCGACGCGCGCGAAGACGGGATCGGCGGCGCTGGGCGTCGTCACCAGCCCGTCCGGCGTCGAGCCGAGCACCAGGTTGTCGAACACGTCGAACATCATGTGGACGCGGACGTCGTCGCTCAGCGCGATCGTCGGCTCGAGGCGCAGCCGCATGTTGGCGAACGCGAGGGCCTCGGTGTCGCAGTCCGCCGTCGAGTCGGGCGAGCCCTCGTCGCCGCAACCGCCGGGCGGCACTCCGCCCCCGGCGCGATCGATCGGAAGGAAGCGGTCGAACGGCGGGTCGGTCCTCTCCGGCGGAATCGGCTGCCGGCCGAGCCAGAACGTGTCCCACATCTCGGTCCGCACCCGGAAGTAGCCGTGCAGCGTCAGCACCGGCTGGGGCGCCGTCCACTGCATGTCGGTCGGGTCGGCCGACGGAGGCGCGGCCTGCTCGAGCTCCTCGGCCGCCTCGGCGGGCGAGGGGAACTCCTCCTCCTCGACCTCTTCCTCGCCGGCCTCCTCCTCGACGTCCACCTCGAGGGGCTCGACCGTCGGCGGGCGCAGGCGCGGCTCCTCGAGCTCCTCCTCGCCTTCCTCTTCGAGCTCTTCGGGCGCCGGCTCCTCGCCGGCTTCCTCGCCCTCGGGGGGCTCGGCGCCGGCGGGCGGCTGGGCGAGCGCCGCGAGCGGGAAGAGGGCGGCGGCGAGCACGCACGGCGCGAGGACGGAATCGAGGAGAGCAGTTCGGCGCATCGGCAGTGATCTCCGGACAATGGGCCGTGGCTGGGTATCACGGGGCCAAACGGAGGGTCAACGGAGGACCCCCCTCCCCGCCGGCCTTCCTTGACCCCGGAGCCGCCCGGTGTCTAGCTCCCGCTCTCGGTGAGCGCGTCTCTTCGGCTCGTCGCCCTCGGTGGGCTCGGCGAAATCGGCATGAACTGCATGGCCCTCGAGGCCGAGGGCGATCGCCTGGTCGTCGACTGCGGGGTCATGTTCCCCGACCGCGAGCTCGGCGTCGACGTCATCCACCCCGACTTCGGCTGGCTGCTCGCGCACCCGGAGCGCCTGCGGGCGATCGTCCTCACCCACGGGCACGAGGACCACATCGGCGGGCTGCCCTACCTCCTGCGCCGGATCCCGGTGCCGGTGTACGGGCCGCCCTACGCGCTCGAGCTCGTGCGGCGGCGCCTCACCGAGCACGAGCAGATCCGCAACCCCGACCTCCGCCCCACCCGGCCGCGCACGCCCTTCCGGGTCGGGTGCTTCGAGGTCGAGCCGATCCGCGTGACCCACTCCATCGCCGACGCGACCGCGCTCGCCATCCGTACGCCGGCAGGCCTGGTCGTGCACAGCGGCGACTTCAAGATCGACACCGACCCGCCCGACGGCGAGCGCTTCGACGCCGAGCGCCTTCGCGAGCTCGGCGACGAGGGCGTGCGCCTGCTCCTCAGCGACTCGACCAACGCCTGGGTCGAGGGCCGGGCCGGCGACGAGCGGAGCGTGCGCGACGTGCTCGCCGAGCTCGTCGCGCGCGCGCCCGCGCGGGTCGTCGTCTCCGTCTTCGCGAGCAACGTGCACCGGCTGCGGTCGCTCTTCGAGATCGCGCGCGAGACCGATCGGCGCGTCGCGCTGCTCGGGCGCTCGGTGCGCACGCACGTCGAGACGGCCAGCCGGCTCGGGTATCTGCCCGACGTCGGCTCGCTCGTCGTCTCCTCGGACGACGCGGCGCGCCTGCCGCGCAGCCAGCTCCTCGCCATCGCCACCGGCACGCAGGGCGAGCCGCCTGCGGCGCTCGCGCGGCTCGCCCGGGACGCCCACCCGGCGCTCGGGCTCGAGCCGGGCGACGAGGTCATCCACTCGGCGCGGGTGATCCCCGGCAACGAGCAGATCGTCTACCGGCTCATCAACGACCTCGAGCGCCGCGGCGTGACCGTCCGCTTCGCCGCGACCGACCCCGGCATCCACGTGAGCGGGCACGCGCACGCCGGCGAGCAGCGCACCATGCTCGAGCTGGTGCGCCCGCGCGCCTTCATCCCGGTGCACGGGACGTTCCTGCACCTCAAGCGCCACGAGGCGCTGGCGCGTGAGATGGGCGTCGTCGAGTCGGCGCTCGTGGAGAACGGCGCGGTGGTCGAGATCGACGACGCCGGAGTGCGGGTCGTGGACGAGGCCCACGTCGGCCGGGTCCACGTGGACGCCGGCGAGGAGATCCCGGACCGCGTGCTCGCCGACCGGGCGCTCCTCGCCGAGCTCGGCATGGCCGTCGCCTTCGTGCGCGTCGACCGGCGCGGCCGGCCGCTCGGGGAGCCGCAGATCGTCACCCGCGGGGTGTTCCACGAGGAGGCGGAGCCGGACGTCACCGAGGACGCGCGGCGCTTCGTCGCCGACGAGCTCCTCTCCTGGAAGTCGCCCGCGCTCGAGGTGGACCCCGCCGAGGTCGAAGAGCGTGCGCGGCGGGCGCTCCGGCGCTATTTCGGACGGAGGCTCGGCAAGAAGCCCCTCACGTGGGCGGTCGTGGTGCAAGGATGACCCTCCGAACGCTCCTCTGCTTCCTTCTTCCGTTCGCGCTCGGCTGCGGCGCCCCGGCGGCCCCGGCCGCCGAGCCCACGACCACGACGGCCCGGACCGAAGCGGCGAGCCCGCCCGACGAGGAGGCTCCGCCCGCCGAGACGCCCGGGGACGGACGGCAGCCGACGATGCAAGAGCGGCTCGTCATCGAGCGGCTCGCCCACCTCGCCGAGCGCGTGCGCGGGCTCAGCTTCGAGCACCAGGTGCACACCGAGATCCACCCGCGCGCGGCCATCGTCCGGCACCTGACCCAGCAGATCGAGGAGGACACGCTCGAGAGCTCCCGGCTCGTGTACGTCGCGCTCGGCCTGCTGCCGCCGGACCTCGACGTGCGCGCCCTGCTCGAGCGGGTGCTCGGTGAGCAGGTCGTGGGGTACTACGACCACGAGCAGGACCGCCTGGTCATCCGCGACGACGTCATGCGCGCGCTCGAGCGCCAGCGGGGCGGCCAGGTGGACGAGGCGCGCGTGACGATCGTGCACGAGCTCGTCCACGCCCTGCAGGACCAGCGGCTCGGGCTCGGCGAGCGCATCGAGGAGGACGCGGACACCGATCCGGAGAGCGCCTACCAGGCCGTCGTCGAGGGCGACGCGACGCTCGCCATGATCGGCTACGTCGCCCAGCAGGCCGGCGGCCGCCTCGAGTGGATCACGCGCGACCCGAGCCAGCTCCGCGCGATGATGGGCCAGGCGCAGGCCTCGCCGATCCCCGACGTGGAGCTCCGCGCTGCGCCTGCGATCGTGCGCGAGACGCTCATGGCCGCGTACCTCGACGGGCTCGTCTTCGCGGCGACGCTGCACGGCCACGGCGGCTGGCGGGCCGTCGACCGAGCGCACCTGGAGCCGCCGGTCTCCACCGAGCAGATCCTCCACCCCGAGCGCTTCCTCCGGGGCGAGCTCCCCGACGCCGTGCGCGTGCCGGACATCGACGAGCTGTCGGAGGCCGGGCTCACGCTGCACGACGAGGACGTGCTCGGCGAGCTCGAGATGTCGATCTACCTCGGACAGCTCCGGAGCGGCGGCGTCGACGCCCCGGCGGCGGAGGGCTGGAGCGGCGACCACCTGCGCGTGTACCGCGAGCCGGCCGGCAGCCACGCCGTCGTGTGGTTCACGGCGTGGGACGACGAGGCCGAAGCGGCCGAGGCCGAGGCCGCCGCGCGCGCGATCGCGGACTCCGTCGAAGGGGACGCGCGCCGCCGCCATCGCGTGGAGCGGCAGGGGCGAGCGCTCCTCATCGTGCGGGATCTCACGCCGAGCCTCCACCGCCCGGTCCGCCGCGCCTTCTCCGCGCTCGCGCGCAGCCTGCCGCCGGCCCCGCCGCGCGGCTGACCCGGCCGGCCGGTTGAGGGCGGCTGTACGCGCGTGGTACACCCGGCGCGTGGGAGGAGGCAATACGATGGCTTATCGTCGACTGATGGCGCCCGTGGTCCTGGGGATCGCGCTCGGCATGACGGGGTGCGGCGACGACGGCGGCCCGGGTGGCGGAGGCGGCACCGACGCGGGCGGCGGCGGCACCGGGGACGGCGGCGGCGGAGGCGTCGACGCGGGCGGGGGCGGCGGCACCGACGCGGGCGGCGGCGGCGGCACCGACGCAGGCGGCGCGACCACCGACGGCGGCAGCACGGCGAGCGACGGCTCGACGCCGACCACGCCGGGCGGCATCGGCTCGGCGTGCGACATGGACGACGACTGCGACGGCGACGCGACCTGCTACACGACGGTCGGGTCCGGCATGTTCGGGCTCGAGCTGCCGGGCGGCTACTGCAGCAAGGAGTGCACGGCCGGCAGCGGATCGACCGAGTGCGGTGCGGGCTCCGACTGCTACTCGATCGGCTTCGGCATGTGGGGAGTCACGTTCTGCGCCAAGACGTGCGCGACCGAAGCGGACTGCCGCGGCGAGGAGGGCTACACCTGCCGGATGCCGCCGTTGGGCGGTGGCACCACCAAGTACTGCCTGCCTCCCACGGGGGGCCTGCCCGACGGCGGCTTCGGCTTCGACGGAAGCTTCCCCGGGTTCGACGGCAGCATCCCCGGGACCTGAGCTTGTAGCGCACCTCTGCGCGTGATAGCCACCGGCCCATGGCGCGCGAGCGGGCGTCCTGGGACGAGTACTTCATGAACATCGCACGCGAGGTGGCGACGCGCTCGACGTGCGACCGCAAGCACGTGGGCGCGGTCATCGTGCGCGACAAGACCATCCTGTCGACGGGCTACAACGGCTCGGTGCGGGGGCTGCCCCACTGCGACGAGGACGATCACATGATGGAGGACGGCCACTGCGTCCGGACCATCCACGCCGAGGCCAACGCCATCATCCAGGCGGCCAAGAACGGCACGGCGATCGACGGCGCCACGATCTACGTCACGGCCTCCCCGTGCTGGCCCTGCTTCAAGACCATCGCCAACGCGGGCATCCGCCGGATCGTCTTCCGCGAGTTCTACCGCGACCCGCGGATCTTCGACGTCTCGAAGGCCCTCGGCATCGAGCTGGTCGAGCTGGGCCAGAGCGATTGACGCGGCACCAGAGGTCGGGGTCGAGAGGGACCTCGCAGCCGTTCCTTGATGCTGCGGGGGCCGGGTGTTAGACCGTCCCGCTCAATCCGAGCGCCGGTGAGGCCATGCAGACGCAAGTGAGCGAGATCAGCCCGGTCGAGGTCGAGGTGAAGGTCGAGATCCCGTGGGATCGGGTTCGCAAGGACCTCGACGAGCAGTTCCGCAAGCTCGGCCAAGAGGCCCGGGTCAAGGGGTTCCGGCCGGGCAAGGTGCCGCCCAAGGTGGTCCGCCAGCTCTTCGGGCGGCAGGTCAAGGGCGAGGTCACCGCGACGCTGGTCGAGCAGGGCCTGCTCCACGCGGTCCAGGAGCACGAGCTGCAGCTCGTCGCTCAGCCGGAGGTCGAGGCGCCCACGCTCGAAGAGGGCAAGCCGCTCACGTTCACCGCCAAGATGGAGGTGCGGCCGAGCGTCGAGAAGGTCGAGACCGACCGGCTCGAGCTCGTCCGGCCCTCGAAGGAGGTGACCAACGCCGACGTCGACGAGGAGATCGAGCGGCTCCGGCAGGAGCACGCCGAGGTCCACGTGCCCGACCCGATGCGCCCGGCGAAGGCCGGGGACACCCTCACCATCGACTACACCGTCGCGATCGACGGCGAGGACAAGCCCGACATGGCCGCGACCGACCGGCCGGTCGAGCTCGGCGCCGACCGCCTCATCCCGGAGTTCGAGCAGGGCCTGGTCGGCCTGTCGCCGGGGGACGAGAAGGAGGTCTCGGTGAGCTTCGCCGATGACCACGGCCGACAAGACCTGCGCGGCAAGACCGCCACCTTCCAGGTGAAGGTCAAGGAGCTCCGGGAGAAGGTCCTGCCCGAGCCCGACGACGAATTCGCGAAGGACGTCGGGGACTACGAGACGCTCCTCGAGCTCCGCCTCGAGATCCGGAAGCGGCTCGAGCAGATGGCCGAGCGGCGCGCCGAGGCCGAGCTCAAGCAGCAGCTCGTCGACAAGCTCGTCGAGACCAACGAGGTCCCCGTCCCGCCCTCCATGGTGCGGGAGCAGGAGATGCAGATGATGTACGAGCTCGCCGCCTTCATGCAGATGGGCGGACAGGAGGCCCCGCCGATGAGCGAGGAGCTCCACGCCACGATGCACGAGCGCGCCGAGCGGAAGGTCAAGGCCGCGATCCTCCTGTCGTCCCTCGCCCGCCAGCAGGGGATCCAGGCCACCGGCGCGGACCTGGACGCGAAGCTCCAGCGGATCGCCGACGAGACCGGCAAGCACATCGCCAAGGTCAAGGCCGACTACCAGGGGGAGCGCCGCGAGGCCCTCGAGGGCCAGGTCCTCGAGGAGAAGCTCATGGACTACCTCATGGGGCAGGCTAAGATCTCCGACGCGCCCGCGGAGGCCCCCTCCGAGGAGAAGGCGGAGCCGAAGAAGAAGGCCGAGGCCAAGGCGGGCGGCGCTGCGAAGAAGTCCGCACCGAAGAAGAAGGCCGCGAAGAAATCCGCCGGCGAGGCGTCCGAGGAGAGCGAGGAGAAGGCGAGCGAATGACCAGGGACATCGAGAGCGCGTTCATTCCGTTCCCCCAGGTCGTCGAGACCACCCACCGTGGCGAGCGTAGCTGGGACATCTACAGCCGGCTGCTGAAGGACCGGATCGTCTTCCTCGGGACCGAGGTCAACGACGACGTCGCCAACATCATCATCGCCCAGTTCCTGTTCCTCGAGAGCGAGGACCCGGACAAGGAGATCACCCTCTACATCAACAGCCCGGGCGGCGTGATCACCGCCGGGCTCGCGATCTACGACACCATGCAGTACGTGCGGTGCCCGGTGGCCACGGTCTGCCTGGGGCAGGCGGCCTCCATGGGCGCGTGGCTGCTCGCGTCGGGCAGCCCGGGGCGGCGCAAGGCCCTGCCGAACAGCCGGGTCATGATCCACCAGCCGCTCGCGGGCTTCCGGGGCCAGGCGTCGGACATCGAGATCCACGCCAAGGAGGTCCTCAAGATGCGCGAGCGCATGAACGAGATCCTGGCCAAGCACACCGGCCAGACGGCCGAGCAGGTGCGGCTCGACACCGAGCGCGACCGGTTCCTTTCGGCAGGGGAAGCCAAGGAGTACGGGCTCATCGACGACGTCATCCAGGCCCGCCCCAAGGAGGGGCCGCCGAAGGGGCCACAGGTCCGGTGACGGCGGTCGGCGTAACCTTGCCGTGCCCTCGGGCCGGTACTAGAATCCCAAGCGCGGTTTTCGACAGAGTTTTCGTGCACGACGGGGCGAGGTAGGACGCGTGGATCGGAGGCGCGACGAGGGTCACGGCAACCTTCAGTGCTCCTTCTGTGGCAAGTCCCAGAAGGAGGTGAAGAAGCTGATCGCCGGCCCGACGGTCTACATCTGTGACGAGTGCATCGGCCTGTGCAACGACATCATCGCGGAGGAGGTCGATCGCGAGGACTCGTTCTCGAGCGGCACGCCGCTCCCGAAGCCGGCGGAGATCAAGACCATCCTGGACGAGTACGTCATCGGCCAGGAGCGGGCGAAGAAGATCCTGTCGGTGGCGGTCCACAACCACTACAAGCGCATCGACTCGAAGGTCGCGAGCGACGACGTCGAGCTCCAGAAGTCGAACATCCTGCTCCTCGGCCCCACCGGCTCCGGCAAGACCCTCCTCGCGCAGACGCTCGCGAAGATCCTGAACGTGCCTTTCGCCATCGCGGACGCGACGACGCTGACCGAGGCGGGCTACGTCGGTGAGGACGTCGAGAACATCATCGTCCAGCTCCTTCAGAACGCCGACCACGACGTCGAGCGGGCGCAGCGTGGCATCGTCTACATCGACGAGATCGACAAGGTCGCGCGCAAGGGCGACAACCCCTCCATCACGCGCGACGTGAGCGGCGAGGGCGTCCAGCAGGCGCTGCTGAAGATCATCGAGGGCACCATCGCGAACGTCCCGCCCAAGGGTGGCCGCAAGCACCCGCAGCAGGACTTCCTGCAGGTGGACACGAGCAACATCCTGTTCATCTGCGGCGGCGCCTTCGTCGGGCTCGAGCAGATCATCGAGCGCCGCATCGGCGAGAAGACCCTCGGGTTCGGCGCCGACATCGTGTCGAAGAAGGACAAGCGCATCGGCGAGCTGCTCCAGCAGGTGCAGCCGGAGGACCTGCTCAAGGCGGGGCTCATCCCGGAGTTCATCGGGCGCCTGCCGGTCATCGCCACCCTGCACGAGCTCAACGAGGAAGCGCTCATCGACATCCTCACCAAGCCCAAGAACGCGCTGGTGAAGCAGTTCCAGAAGCTGTTCGAGATGGACGGCGTGAAGCTCAAGTTCAGCCGCGGAGCGCTCGAGGCGGTCGCCAAGGAGGCCCTCAAGCGCAACGCCGGCGCCCGCGGGCTGCGCGCCATCCTCGAGAACGCGATGCTCGACATCATGTACGACGTCCCCTCGCGCGACGGCATCAAGGAGGTCGTCGTGAACGAGGAAGTAATCACGAAGGGGGAAAAGCCCCTCGTCGTCTACGAAAAAGAGGCCGAGCTGGCCTGACCGGGGCCGTCCCGCCCCGCCGACCGCATGTTCTTCCACAAGAACGACAACGATCCCACCGACCCGGCCCTGCGCGGCAAAGTGCTGCCGCTGCTGCCGTTGCGCGACATCATCGTCTTCCCGCACATGGTGGTCCCCCTCTTCGTCGGGCGCGAGAAGAGCATCAACGCGCTCGAAGAGGCGATGAACCACGACAAGGAGATCCTCCTCGCGGCGCAGAAGAAGGCGAAGACGAACGACCCCACCCCCGACGACATCTTCGGGATGGGGACGGTGGGGACCATCATCCAGCTCCTGCGTTTGCCCGACGGTACCGTCAAGGTTCTCGTCGAGGGCAAGCGGCGCGCGCGCATCCGCAAGTTCGTCCCGAACGAGGAGTTCTTCCTCTGCGAGGTGCAGGCGATCGACGAGATCTCGCAGAGCTCGGTCGAGCTCGAGGCGCTGATCCGTTCGGTTCAGTCCACGTTCGAGATGTACGTGAAGCTGAACAAGCGGATCCCGCCCGAGATGCTCATGACGGTGCAGACGATCGACGACCCGTCGCGCCTCGCCGACACGATCGTCGTCCATCTGTCCTCCATCAAGCTGAACGACCGGCAGGAGATCCTCGAGACCATCGATCCGATCAAGCGGCTCGAGCGGCTCTACGAGCTGATGAACGCCGAGATAGAGATCCTGCAGGTCGAGAAGAAGATCCGCTCCCGGGTCAAGAAGCAGATGGAGAAGACCCAGAAGGAGTACTACCTGAATGAGCAGATGCAGGCCATTCAGAAGGAGCTCGGGGAGCGGGACGAGTTCAAGAACGAGATCCAGGAGCTCGAGGAGCGGATCAAGTCGAAGCGCCTGAGCAAGGAGGCGCTCTCGAAGATCAAGAAGGAGCTCAAGAAGCTCAAGATGATGCAGCCGATGAGCGCGGAGGCCACCGTCGTCCGCAACTACATCGACTGGGTCCTCGGGCTGCCCTGGGACGACAAGACCGAAGAGAACTACGACATCGACAAGGCCGAGGAGATCCTCGACGAGGACCACTACGGCCTGAAGAAGGTCAAGGAGCGCATCCTCGAGTACCTCGCCGTCCAGGCGCTCGTCCGCAAGCTCAAGGGGCCGGTGCTGTGCCTCGTCGGCCCGCCCGGCGTGGGCAAGACCTCCCTCGCCAAGAGCATCGCCCGGGCCACCGGCCGCAAGTTCGTGCGCCTGTCGCTCGGCGGCGTCCGCGACGAAGCGGAGATCCGAGGCCACCGGCGGACGTACATCGGCGCCCTACCCGGCCGCATCATCCAGTCGCTGCGCAAGGTCGGCGCGAACAACCCGGTCTTCCTGCTCGACGAGATCGACAAGATGTCGAGCGACTTCCGCGGAGACCCGGCGGCGGCGCTCCTCGAGGTGCTCGACCCGGAGCAGAACCACTCCTTCAACGACCACTACCTCGACCTCGACTACGACCTGTCGGACGTGATGTTCATCACGACCGCGAACACCCTGAGCGGCATTCCCGTGCCGCTCCAGGACCGCATGGAGATCATCGAGCTCAGCGGCTACACCGAGTTCGAGAAGCTCAACATCGCGGTCCGCTACCTGGTCCCGCGCCAGATGAAGGAGGCCGGCCTCGAGGGCCTCGACGTCGAGATCACCGAGAACGCCATCCGGACGATCACCCACCACTACACCAAGGAGTCGGGCGTCCGGAACCTCGAGCGCGAGGTCGGCAGCGTGTGCCGCAAGATCGCCAGGCAGGTCCTGAAGGAAGGCAAGGACAAGACCTACCGGATCCCTGCCAAGGCGATCCCGAAGTACCTCGGCGTCCCGAAGTACCGTTCGAACAAGGCGAACGAGAAGGACGAGATCGGCATGACGACCGGCCTCGCCTACACGACCTACGGCGGGACGACGCTCGAGTGCGAGGTGTCGATCGTGCCGGGCAAGGGCAAGCTCGTGATCACGGGCTTGCTCGAGAAGGGGATGCAGGAGTCGGCGCAGGCTGCGGTGAGCTACATCCGCTCGCGCCAGAAGGTGCTCGGGCTGGACGAGGACTTCTACCAGCAGAGCGACTTCCACATCCACTTCCCCGAATTCGTGCCCAAGGACGGCCCGAGCGCCGGGATCACGATGGCGACGAGCATCGCGAGCGCCCTGTTGCGCATCCCCGTCCGCAAGAACGTCGCGATGACCGGCGAGATCACGCTGCGCGGCCGCGTGATGCCCATCGGCGGGCTCAAGGAGAAGATGCTCGCGGCCCACCGCGCCGGCATCGACACGGTCATCATCCCGCGGGAGAACCGCAAGGACCTGCGGGAGATCCCCAAGCGCGTCCTGAACGCCACCCGCGTCCTCTTGGTGGAGCACATGGACGAGGTGCTCCGCGAGGCGCTCTGCCTGAGCGATCCGGACTCGCTCTTCGGCCGCCGCGTGCGCCCGATGGAGTATCGAGGCGGCAAGCTGGTCGAGCCGGAGCGCCCCGAGCCGGCCGAGATGCCGGAGCCGACCGTCGAGCCTCCGGGCGCGCAGCAGTAGCGCGCGGCTGCCGCTTGCGGGCTCGGCGCCCGTGCCGATGGTTCCGTCGTGCCGCGCGACGAACGGATCCTGCTGACCGGAGCGACGGGCTTCGTCGGAGGTCACCTCCTGCCGAAGCTGATCGAGGCGGGCTACCTCGTCCGGTGCGCGTCACGGCACCCGAGCCCGACCCCGAGCGGCGCCGAGTGGGTGCGTATGGACGTCGAGGAGCCCGAGGCGGTCGCCCGCGCCATGGACGGGTGCGCCGCGGCGTACTACCTCGTCCACGGAATGGCGGGAGGCGGAGGGTACCCGGAGCGCGAGGCGTGGTCCGCGGGCCAGTTCGCGCGGCGGGCCGCCGAGGCGGGGCTCCGGCGCATCGTGTATCTCGGGGGGATCGAGCCCTCGGGCCCCCCCTCGAGGCATCTCTCGAGCCGCCTCGAGACGGGCCGCATCCTGCGCGCGGGGGCCGTCCCAACCGTGGAGCTGCGCGCGGCGATGATCATCGGGCACGGCAGCGGAAGCTGGCAGATCGTCCGCGACCTCGCGGCACGCCTGCCCGCCATGGTGCTCCCCCGCTGGCTCCACAACGCCTCGTGGCCCGTGCACATCGACGACGTCTGCCGAGCTCTCGTCTTCGCCCTCGAGATGCCGATCGAGGGCTCCGTCTGGCTCGACGTCCCGGGAGCGCAGCGCATCAGCCACCGCGACCTCATCCGCCGGGTCGCCTCGGCCTTGCGCAAGCACCCGCCGCTCGTCGACGTCCCGGTGCTCACGCCGCGCCTGTCGAGCTACTGGATCGCCCTCGTCACCAGGGCGGATCTGCACCTCGCCCAAGAGCTGGTCGAGGGCCTGCGGTCCGATCTCGACCCGACGGGCCCGATCATCTGGGACCGGATGGTCGACTACCGTCCGATGACCATCGGTCGGGCCATCCGCCGCGCCATCGAAGAAGAGGAGGCCGTCGCCCGCGCGGCCTGATCCGGCGTGGCGTGACCATGCGCCACGTACGGACGGATTGCCCCAACGCGGGATCGCGGCAACACTGCCGATTCGACC
Organism: Candidatus Neutrinellum sp.; assembly: GCA_039794305.1. Classification (GTDB taxonomy): domain Bacteria; phylum Myxococcota_A; class Polyangia; order Polyangiales; family JBDIVX01; genus JBDIVX01. Next base: position 3,964 of record JBDIVX010000099.1, on the reverse strand, counting down.
CGTGGAGGGGTGGCATGGGCGGTGCAGCCCACGCCTCGGCGACGATGTCCACGCTCCTCCGCGCCGCGCTCGCGCTCGGGTGGCTCCTGTCGGCCGCGTGCGGGCCCGACGTCGAGCCGCCCGAGCCCAGCGAGCCGCTCGTTCCGAAGACGCGCGCGTCGGGCGGCGAGGAGGAGCCGCCCGTGGAGCCCGAGGCTCGGGAGGACGAGCGTTGAGCGGGGCGCTCGAGCCTGGCAGCCGGATCGGCGACGGGCTCGTCGTGCGTCGGGTCATCGGCCACGGCGCCTCTGCGACCGTCTACGAGGCCGAGCACCTGGACACCGGCGGTGCGGTCGCCGTCAAGGTGGTGCACGCCTCGCGCGAGCCTCATCACCTCGCCCGCTTCGAGCGCGAGGCGCAGATCTGCGGCCGGGTACGCAGCCCGCACGTGCCGCAGGTCTACGACGTCGGGCGGATCGAGGACGGATCGCCGTATCTCGTCATGGAGCTGCTCTACGGCGAGGCGCTGGACTCGCTCGTCAGGCGCGGGCCGCTCCCGTTCGAGCAGGTGTTCGAGATCGGCCACCAGCTCCTGTGCGCGCTCGAGGCCGTTCACGGCCAGCGGGCGATCCACCGCGACGTCAAGCCCGAGAACCTGCTCGTGGCCCATGACGCCGCCGGGCGCCTGTCCGTCAAGCTGGTGGACTTCGGGATCAGCAAGACGCTCGACGAGCCGCGGCACGTCACGATCGAGGGCATGGTCCTCGGGACGCCGCACTACATGGCGCCCGAGCAGGTCGAGGGCCTGCCGCTCGACGAGCGCGTGGACTCGTACGCAGCGGGGGCGGTGATCTACGAGATGGTGACGGGCCGCACACCGTTCTCGGGCAGGACGGCGGACGAGGTGATGATGGCCGTCCAGCGAGACCCGATCATCCCGCCGGCGGTCCTGCGCGACGGCTGTCCGGTGCTCCTCGACGCGCTGATCGTGCGCGCGATGTCCCGCTCCCCCGACGACCGGTTCCCGAGCGCGGGCTCGATGCGCGTCGCGCTCGACGAGGCGCGCCGCACCGCCGAGAGGCAGAGCGAGCCCGTGCCTCTCGTGCGCCGGAAGGACCGGGTGGCGACCGTCCCTCCACCGCCGAGGCCGTTTGACGAGGCCCGCGCCACGGTGCGCGTCCGGCCGCCGGCCGCGCTGCGCGCACAGGCCCTGGCGGCGGCCTCCGACCTACCCGATCGGGTCGGTAGGCGCTGGGCCGTCGCAGCGGTCGCGGCGCTGCTCGTGCTCGGCGGCATGGGCGCGGCCGCGACGATCGCGGGGCTCGACGCGCCCGACCACTCGGTCGCGCCGGCGGAGAAGCGCGCGACGACGGTTCGCGACGAGCCCTCGCAACCGCCCCGGCTCGAGGCCACCCTGCCGGGCAGGCTCCCGTTCGACGACCCGGTCGTCGCCGATCGGCAGACGGTGGAGGACGGCGAGCATGGGTCGCCCGCGTCCGAGGCGAAGAAGGGAGGCGCGGCGCGCGACCGTCCGCGTGCGCGCGCGCCGCTGCGCGCCCCGGTGACCACGGTCGAGCCGAAGGGCCCAGGTCCGGACGAGCTCCGCAAGAAGCTCCGGGATCGCGTTCGAGAGGCCATGCTCCGGCACTGGCCACAGGACGGCGACGAGGCCGAGGACGACCGCCCGTCGCTGCTCCGGGAAAACCCCTACGAGGTGTCGCCGGCCGCTTCCACCGAGGAGGTCGAGCTGCGGGGCAAGGCACGCGAAACGACATTCGGGGCAGCTTCGCATTGAGAGGTGCGCGCCTGTGGCGAGGCGCCTCGTGGCGGTGATGGCTCCCATCGTGGGCGCAGCCCGATTGTCGAGTGGCTTCCCGGACCCTCCGGTGTGGCGGCCGTGGCACGCGCGCTGCACCGCCGCCTCCTGCCCATGGGAGAGCCCGAAACGACGGCCCCCGAGTGGCATGACCCGCCGGGATCGGGCATGCGACGGTGTCTCGTCCGGCCGGGGGATCGCATCGACGGGAAGTACCTCGTGCGCCGGGTGCTCGGGTCGGGCGGCTGGGGCGTCGTGTACGAGGCCGAGCACGTCGTGATGAAGCACCTCGTCGCGATCAAGGTGTTGCGGTCGTTCGGGTCGGGGGGTGCGTTGGCCCTCGAGCGGTTCGCGCGCGAGGCGCGCCTCTTGGCGGCGATCCGCCATCCCCACGTGCTCGAGGCCTTCGACGTGGGCCACCTCTCGGACGGATCGCCCTACCTCGTGATGGAGCTCCTGCACGGCGAGGATCTGGACTCCCGGCTCGCGAGCGGGCCGCTCCGGATCGCCGAGGTCCTCGACATCGGCATCCAGCTCCTCGACGCCCTCGGAGCGCTCTCGGCCCACGGTGTGGTCCACCGCGACATCAAGCCGCACAACCTCTTCCTCCACGAGGACGAGGACGGTGACGTGATCCTCAAGGTCCTCGACTTCGGCATCGCCCGTCACGAGCTCCGCTTCGCGGAGCCGGTGAGCAAGCTGACCATCGAAGGCGAGCTGGTCGGGACGCCGCACTACATGTCACCGGAGCAGCTCCGGGGCGAGCTGCTCGACTGCCGCGCCGACCTGTACGCCGCCGCCGTGGTCCTGTACGAGCTGTTGACCGGCCGCATGCCCTTCGACGGGCCCACGCACGACGCGCTCTACGCGTCCATCCTGTACGCCCCGGTGCCGGACATCCACCGCTTCCGACCGGACTGCCCCGAAGAGCTCGCCCGAGTCGTCCTGCGCGGCCTCGACCGGGACCGGGAGACCCGCTGGCAGCACGCCGCCGAGATGAGCGAGGCCCTGCGTGAGGTGCGCGAGGCCCTGGCCCTTCCGGCCGGAGCCGATGCGTGGGGTCCGGCCGGAAGGATGGTCCGCAATCTGCCCGCCCCTCGCCTCTGGCCCCACGCCCGCCTCAGCGACGCGCTGACCCGGACCATGACGCCGGTGACGATCGCACGACGGCCGGCGGTTCGTCCGCGGCGCCGCGTGCGCGCCTTGGCCGCGGGCGCGGCGGTGGCGGTGCTGCTCCCGCTCGCCGGTGTGCTCGCGGCCGAGTCGGTCGACCGGCCGCGGTGGCGGATCACGGGGAAGCCCGCGGCCGCGGCAGCCGCGTCGGCGGAGACGGCGGCGGCGCCACCGCCGGCGGCTCGAGCCGCGAACGGCGCGCAGCCGTGCCGCGAGCGCGTGGACGCTCCAGCCGAGACGGTGACCCTGACGTCGGCGCAGCCGGCAGCCCGGGCGCGTCCCGATCCCGACTCTCTTCAGCGCCGCGCCCGCCACGCCTATGTGCGCGGCCAGCTCCCACGGGCCCGGGCGCTCTACCGGCGCGCCGTCTCGCTGGCCCCCGGCGACGCGGAGGGCTGGCGAGGGCTCGGCCTGGCGGCCATGGCCATGGGCCGGCGCGACGAGGCGCGCGACGCCCTTCGCCGCTACCTGCGCCTCGCGCCGCGGTCCTCCGACGCCTCCGAGATCCGCGCGCGCCTCGGCACTCTCTGAGGGGCCGGCGGCGCGGCCCGCGGCCCGACCGCTCCGTCTTGCGGCCGCCGGCCGAGCGGGTACCATCCGCCGAGTTCCGGCTGCAGACGTGGCCACCCCGCGCCCTTCCGGCGCGGGGCACGGGCGGGTAGCTCAGCGGTAGAGCGTCGGTCTTACAAACCGAATGTCGCAGGTTCGACCCCTGTCCCGCCCACCGAGCCCCCACGGTGATCGTTGGGGCCTGTCCCCAATGATCACCGGCCTCGGGCGAGTGACCTTGACCGGGGACGGGGAGCAATCCATATACGCGGGGTCAGCAAGTGACCGGCGGTCAGCGGCGGGCTGGGGCCGGGTTTTTTTGGCTCTCCTGACCAATCCGTGGGTCATGCGCGGGCGGGCAGCGGGGGACAGAGGCCGCCGAGCTTGAGCATGGCGAGGGCGATCAAGGGCCCGTGGGAGTGGAACCCGAAGGCGAGTCGGGTGAGC
>JBDIVX010000098.1:0-29101 GCA_039794305.1 Candidatus Neutrinellum sp. | reverse complement strand
TTGAGCAGCCCGGGCGCGCGCCCGCGCGCGACCGCGGCGAGGTCCGCGCCCATCGAGCCCGACGCGTCGACGACGACCAGGGGGAGCCGGCCCGGGCGGTGGCTCCGGACCCAGCGGAGGAGGTCGTCGGGCCCGGGGGCGAGCCTGCTCCCGGGAGCGCGCCTGCGGAACGCCGCCTCGAGGAGCGTCGCCGCCCAGGCCATGTCGCGCGCGGGCGGCGACGCGGCGGTGACGCGGACGCCGCGGCCGCGGAACGGCCGGGGCGAGGTCCGACAGCGCCCGCGCCGCCCCGGGTCCGGCGCGCGCCGGGCCGATTCGGCGCCGGCGAGCGACACCAGGTCCGCCGTGACCTCCGCCGCCTCGGGCACCGGCTCCGGCGCGAACAGGCCCCGGGCGAGCAGGCCCGGGCCGCAGGCCGTGTGCGGCTCCTCGGCCACCCGTGGGGTCGTGCGCCGCGCGCTCCAACCCCCGCGGTCCCACCCCTCCTCGACCGGCGCGCCGCGCTCCTGCTCGACCGAACGTGCAGCCGGCCCGCTCAGCCGGCGCGGGCTTTTCCCTCGGGCTCGACCTCCTCCTCGACGGCGTCGCGGAGCGCCGCGTCGATCGCGTCGGCCGACGCCGCCTCGTCGTCGAAGGGCCGGCGCCTCAGGCGGTGCGGGTACACGAGCGCCGAGGCCGCGTCGAGATCGGCCGGCTCGATCTCGGTCCGGCCCTCGAGCGCCGCCGCCGCCGCCGCCGCGCGCACCAGCAGGATGTCGGCGCGGTGCCCCTGGACGCCGAGCGCGAGGGACATGCGCGCCGCGATCCGGGGGACCTCCGGGGAGACCTGCACCTCCGGCCGCAGCTCCCGCGCGCGCACGATGCGCTCGCGGAGCGCGCGCTCCTCGTCTTCCCAGGCGCGGCGGAACCCCTCGCGGTCGGCCTCGAACGCCAGGACGCGCGTCACCACCTCGGCGCGCGTCTCCACGTCCTGCACGCCCGCGAGGTCCACGCACAGGCCGAAGCGGTCGAGGAGCTGCGGCCGGAGGTCCCCCTCCTCGGGGTTCATCGTCCCGACCAGCACGAGCTCCGCCGGGTGAGAGGCGGTGACGCCCTCGCGCGCGACGACGTTCACGCCCGTCGCCGCGACGTCGAGGAGCAGGTCCACGATGTGGTCGTCGAGCAGGTTCACCTCGTCGACGTACAGGACGCCGCCGTGGACGCGCGCGAGCAGGCCGGGCTCGAACCGCTTCTTCCCCTCCCGGAGCGCGTGCTCGAGGTCCACCGTGCCGAGGAGCTGATCCTCGGTGACTCCCAGCGGGAGCGTCTCGAATGGCGCGGGGCGCTCCTCGCCGCCGTCGGTGACCGGCGGCAATACGCGCGCGAGCCCGCGAGCCGCCGTGGACTTGGCGGTCCCCTTCTCTCCGCGGAGCAGCACGCCGCCGAGCCGCGGGTCGACGGCGAGCAGCGACAGAGCGCGCGTGACCCGCTCCTGGCCCACGAGGGCCGGGAGCGGCATCACGCGGTCGCTCGGGTCCTCCATCAGAACCCGAACCCGAAGCGGTGCTGCGACACCAGGTCGACGAGGTAGTCGTCCACGTCGGGCTCGGTCCTCCCCCACATCCCGAAGCGGAGCCCGCGCATGCCCACCTCCATCATGCGGTGCACGCCCTCGGCGAACTGCATCTCGCGGCGGACGCTGGCCGGCGGCCGGTGCATCTCGGTGCGGTACGGGATCGCGGCGTCGCTCTTGCCGTTCTTCTCGTACACGTACCGCTTGAAGGGCTCCTCCTTGGGGTGCCGGTTCAGCGGGTCGAAGCCGTTCTTGACCTTGAAGACGGTCGCCATGGTCTCGGTGATGCGCGCGAGCATCTCCTGGATCGGGGTCGGCTCGCCGATCAGCGCGCGGTACTTCTCGTCGATCTTGCGCGCCCGCCGGCGCACCACGCCGTTCGGCGCGTACCGGTCGAGCGCCCGGAGGTTGGTCCAGAGCATGGCGCACTGCCGCTTGAAGAAGAGGCTCTTGTGGCGGCGGAGGATCGGGTTGTCGGACTTCATGCAGTACGCGTACCCGTTGAGCTGCACGTCGAGGCGCCGGAGCGTCGACGGCCCCCAGGTCTTGTACAAGAGGTCGTAGCCGTACTCGGTCAGGTTCAGCGTCTCGTGCTTCTCGAGCGCGATGTTGTTCTGGGCGCTGCTCCAGAAGTGGACGTCCTCCCAGGGCACCTCGCTCACCCGCCCCTGCTCGCGGAGCCGCTCCCAGAGCGGGGTCCCCGGGAACGGCGATACCCGCGTGAGCTGCTGGTAGGTCGGGTAGAGCGAGACGAAGTAGTTGAGGTCCTCCATCACGTTGCCGTGGTGGTGGAAGTCCCAGCCGCACATCCACGCGCCGACCGTGCGGATCCCCATGCGGTGCAGGTTCTCGAAGACGGTTCGTGCGTCGATCTCGTCGCGCTTGTCGTACCCGTGCTCGCCGGCGAACTTCGACTCCACGCCGATGAAGATCGCCCCGATCCCGATCTCGGCGAGCGCGTCCCACCCGAAGAGCTTCGCGAACTTGCCGATGTGGTCGACCGATCCGAACCCGAACCAGTCGAGCTTCTCGATCACCTCCGGGTTGCTCTCCCAGTACGCCTTGATGCGCTCGAGGTAGTGCGGGTACCGGAAGTGGTCCTCCTCGATGACGAACACCTGCGACACCTCGGGGAAGTGCTCGTGGTACAGGTGGATGTGCTCGACCAGCTCGTCGGGCGACAGGAGCTGGGTGCGCTTCATGTCGAACTGGGCGGTGGTCGAGCAGAAGTCGCACCCGCCGATGCAGCCGAGCCCCGACACCAAGAAGCCGATGCAGCCCGTCGGGTAGCGGCTGAGGTAGGGGGGCGAGCCGCCGGCCTTCGGCATCAGGCGCTGGCGGATGGGGCGGTTGGTCGGCTCGCCGAGCAGCGACCGCATGAAGTGGACCCCCTCGCCCACCACGACGTCGTCGACCAGGCGCTTGCGCGCCTCGAGCCCGTACGACGCCTGGAACGCCTGCGCCGCGTACGAGCCGAGGAGGATGCGTGTCGCGGGAGAGCGCTTGCGCACGTACTCGCACATCTTCATCACGCGCTCGAGGTGCACCGGGTAGGCGCTGATGCCGACGATCGGGTAGCCCTTGTCGATCTCGGCCGTGAAGTCCTCCCAGCGCGGGTACTCGAGGAGCACCGTCGGCACGTTCACGTTCTGGGCGAGGATGTGCGCCGCGAAGCAGTGCGTGTGGGAGATGATCGTGAAGATGTCGTCGCCCTTGGTGAACCGCTGGCCGGTCGCGTCGGTCAGCGAGTCGTTCGCCGGGAGCGTCGGGTAGGGGTAGGCGGGTGTCGTCAGGAGCAGCGTGTTGTCGAGCATGTCACGCCTCCCCGCCGCTCAGCCGCGGCCCGGCCGAGGGCTCCTTCACGACCGGCAGCTTCTTGCACTTGCGCTTGGCCGACGCCTCGTCGGCGGCCTCGCCCGGCGCGTCGACGACCTCGGGCCTGCGGGTCACGTCCGCGAGGAAGCGGCCGAGGTACGACGAGAATTCGCTCGGGCGCTCCTCCTGCCAGAAGTGGCCGCAGAAGGGCACGAGCTCGAACCCCTCGCACCCCGGGATCTCCTCGGCGAGCCGCCTGCCCCACGACGGCGAGATGTAGAAGTCGTCGGCGGCCCACACCACGAAGGTGGGCACTCGCAGCTCGCGCAGGTCCTCCGCGATGCGCTGCGTGTACCGCGGGCTGCCGGCCAGCAGGAACTTCCGGAAGCGCTGGCGGGCCGCGTGCCCCTCCCGGAGCGGCCTCAGGTACTCCCGGATGCTCTCGTCGCTCATGCGCTCGGGCAGGTGCACGCCGCGCCGGAAGTCGGACAGCTTCGTGCGCGTCTGGATGAGCTCGACGAGGCCGGTGCGGGTGAACACCTCGCTCAGCAGCCGGAAGCGCGAGAGCCCCTGCAGGCGGCGGATCGCCGGCACCGGCCAGTTGTCGTAGGCGACGCAGTCGGTGAGGACGAGCCCGCTCAGGCGCTTCGGGAACCGCACCGCCATGATCTGCGCGGCGGCGCCGCCCTGGTCGTGGGCGACGACCGCGTAGCGCTCGTGCCCGAGCGCCTCCATGAAGTCGGCGAGCATCTCGGCCTGCGCCTCCATGTCGAAGCGGCCCGTCTCCGGATCCACTTCCGTGTCGCCGAGCCCCATCAGGTCGGGCGCGTAGCAGTGGAAGTCGTTCTGGAGGAAGCGCATGACGTGCCTCCAGAGGTAGCCCGACGTCGGGATCCCGTGAACGAACAGCACCGGAGGCTTCGCGTCCGTACCTGTCTCGAGGTAGGCGATCCGCCCGAAGCCTGTGTCGACCGTCTTCTTGAGCTTCTTCGCATCCGTCATTGCCGCCTCCCTCATCCCTTCTGCATCACGCCGCCAAGGTAGGCGCGCGTGAGCGTCTCCGCGTCCGCGACGAGGCGCGTGCGCTGTCCCGTCAGCACCCAGTAGAAGAGCCGCCCGGTGATCAGGTACATGAGCACGTCGATCAGGTCGCCCCGCGGCCGGTCCGACAGCGCGGCCGGCACGGTGCTGTCCTCGAAGAGCGCCACGGCCGCCGACCGGCTCACCGCGTACCGCTCGAGGTACGCCGCCACGATGGGATCGCGCGACTCGCCGGCTTCGAGCAGGAGGATGCGCGCGAGCCGCGGGCGCTCGTCGAAAAACGCGAGCGCCGTGCGTACGGCCGAGGCCACACCCGCCTCGGGATCGCCGGCGCTCTCGGCCGCCTGGACCATGCGCGCGAGCAGGTCCTCGATCCCCTCGGTGGCGACCGCGACGAGCAGCCCGTTGCGCGAGCCGAACTCGCGGTAGACGGTCGCCTTGCCGACGCGGGCGCGCTTGGCGATCTCCTGGATGTCGTCGTGCCGCCGGCCCGGACGCGCGAACACCTCGAGCGCCACGTCCATGATCCGCTGCCGCCGCTCGGCCTGCCGCTCGGCGAGCGGGAGGTCGAGGTCGAGGGGCGTGACAGAACTCACTCTCTCAGAACTCACTCTCTCAGAGTCCACCCTCCGCGGCCGCTACCGGATGATCTGGATCAGACGACCGCGGAGTCGGCATGCTTCGGGGCGCGCGAGGCGCTGCGCGGGGGCCGGCGCCGCAAGCGGAACGCGAACGCGTTCAGCCGCCGCTCGTCGATGGGCGACCCGTCGGTGTAGACGACGAGCATCGGGATCTCGTGCTGATGGCGGAGCAGGCTCTCGGCCACCAGCGCCGGGCCGCAGCCCCAGGGGCTCGCGAGTAGGACACCGTCGCACACCCCGGCCCGCCAGTGGTGCAGAACGCTGCCGACGGTGACCGGCGCCTCGCCCTGGGGGTGTCGGTCGAGCAGCTCGCCGGACGCGCGGAGCGCGGTCCGCCCGTCGTGGTCCGGAAGCCAGGGGTTGGTCGCGCGGACGGCCGCGTAGAGGGCGCGCCGGACCCGCCGCATCTGCACCCGCACGACGGCGTTGTCGACGAGGCCCGTCGGCAGCCCGGCGAGCTCGCCGAGCCGCTCCTCCGCGAGGTACTCGGCCAGCACCGACACCGGCTCGACGATGGGCCGGATCCCGCGCTCCGCGAGCTTGCGCGCGATCCCGTCGCTCGCGAAGTCGTCGATGCGCACGTAGATGTCTCCGCTCACGAGCACGGTCCGGAGCCCGCTCCGCTCCCCCGCCCGCGAACGCAGCTCGGCGAACCGCCCGGCTGCGCTCTCGAGGACGGCGCGCACGTCGGGCCCGCCTCGGACGATGTCGACAAGCTGCGCCGGTCCGCGCCTCGCCGGCCGCTCGATGCACCGCTCGAGCGCCTCGACGTGCTCGCGGTAGATCGCGTCACACTCGCCCGGCTCGCGCTCGTAGGCGCGGTGGTACGCGGTGAGCTGCGTCAAGAGGTCCCAGCCGACGATCGCGAGCCACATACGCGACATGAAGTCCCAGCCGAGGTCGGGCTCGTGGCCGAGGTGGCGCGAGACCACGCGGTCGTCGAGCCCCATGCGCGCGATGCTCAGCCGGTCCTTCACGGTGAACATGCAGTTCCGGCACCGGCCCTCTCCGTGCGTCGACAGGAGCACGGTGCGCCGGTCGGGGGCCCGCTCCTCGAGCTCCTTCCGGAAGGCGCCCCAGATGAGCTGGTAGGGGATGCACTCCTTGCCGGAGCAGTCCTCGCGGCCGAGGGCGAGCGTCTCGGGGCTCGGCGGGGGCGCGCCGACGGCGTCGAGCCCGTGGGCGCGATAGGCCGCCGCGATCAGCGCGCCGACGCGGTCGGCGATCGAGAGGACGACGATGCGCGAGCCCTTCTCCTCGCGCGCGGGCGGCTCGTCGAGGACCTCGAGCGTCGCGAGCGACCGGCGGGGCGGCGAGGAGGGCCGGCCGTCGTGCTGTCGCACCGCGTGCAGGAACGCCTGCACGCGCGTGACGTAGCCGGCCGACCCGCCGTGCCCGTCGCTCTCGAGCGCGGTGTGCGGGTGTCCTTCCATGAGGGACGCGAAGACCTGCTCGCCGAACGACGCCGGGCCGCACCCGAAGGAGGTCAGAAGGAGCGGATAGACGTCTCCGCGCCGGCGCGCCGCGACGGCGACGCGAAGCGTGCGGTTCAGGTCGCCCCAGGCCGCGCGCGGCAAGGGCTCCACGTCGTCCGCGATCGGGAAGCAGTCCATCGGGATCGGGAGCACGCCGTTGTCCCGGAGCAGGCGCGGGATGCCCGCGTTGACCGCCGGGTCGTGCACGACGTGCAGCGATCCGCACACGACGACGGCGGGGATGCGCTGCTCGCGGGCGTACGCGAGCGCCCGCTCCCCGATCGCGGCGAGCTCCGCCTCGAACCGGCGCTGCGCCTCGGCCGCGCGCCGCACCGCCCGAGGCACGCGTTCGGGATCGGCGCCGAGGGCGCGCGCCGCCTCGGCCAGCGGCCCGAGGAGCAGGAGGGACGAGGGGCCGCGGTGCAGCTCGAGGACGGGGCGGACGATCGGCAGGTCCCTCCCTCGCTCGCGGAGCGACTGCTCGACCATCTCCGGGAGCCCCTGCTCCATGGGGCAGGTGCGGCCGCCGGGCCCCTCGCGGTCGCCCACCGTGATCAGCTTCGGGAACAGCACCGCGTCCACGTCCGCGTCGAGCACCCCGTGCGCGATCTTCACGGGCGCGCACGCGTCGTACGACCAGCACCGCGCCTCCCCGCGCGCGAGCGACCCCGCGTCCGACGTCAGCACCCGCGCCTCGAGCCCCAGCTCCCGCACCAGCGTCACGAGCCACGGCACGTACCCCGCACAAGCCCCCACCCCCGCCACCCCCACTTGCATCGGGACCTGTCCCCCATGCAACTCGACTTGCACTGGGGACAGGTCCCGATGCAACTCGGCGAGCAGCGCGGCGCGCTCGTCGAAGGGGCTCGGGGCGTCCTTCGGGATCTTGTGGCGCGCGAGCGATGGGATCTCGTACTTCGGGCACGCGCCGCCCGACAGCACGATCTGCCTCGTCCCGCCGACCTCCACGGTCGTCTTGTCGATGTTGCAGAGCGTCGCGCAGCGCTTGTCCCGACACTGGAACTCGGTGCGCCCCACGACCTCGGCGCCGAGCAGCCCCCCGAGCGCGAAGCGCGGCGCGCCGAGGAGCGCGCCCTCGCCGAGCTCGTCCACCGCGCACAGCCCGATCCCCCACGCGCCCATGGCGCCCGGGTTGGGCGGCACCACGACCTCGCGCCCCGTCACCGCCGCGAGCGTCCACGCCAGCGACGGCCCCGCCGCCGGCTTGCCCTGGAAGAAGACGCGCTCGCCGAACGTGCGCTGCCCCATCACGCGGTGGATGTAGTTGTGGATGACGGAGTACTGGAAGCCGCCGAAGAGATCCTCGATCGCGAACCCCTCGTTGTGTGCCTCGCTCGCGGCCTCGGCGACGAACACCGTGCACATCTGCCCGAGGTCGGGCGGGCGCGCCGCGCGCTGCGCCATCTCGGTGAACTCGGCGATGTCGTGGACGCCGTAGAACACCGCCTGCTCCTCGAGGAACGACCCCGTCCCGGCGCTGCAGGCCTTGTTCATGTCGCTCTCGACGATCTGACCGCCCGCGATCTGGATGAACTTCGCGTCCTGGCCGCCGATCTCCACGACCGAGATGCTGCGTCCCCCCTCCTCGTCGCAACGGATCGCCGCGGTCGCGTGGGCGACGATCTCGTTCATCACGACCACCCGGTCGGCCATCTCGGGGAAGGCGGCGCGGACGACGGAGGCCGCCGCCTCGCGGCCCGACCCGGTGAGCGCCACCGCGCGCACGTCCGGCGTGGTCCGCTCGAGCAGCGCCGCGACCAGCCGCTGCGCCGCCTGGACCGGGTTCCCGCGCGTGCGGTCGTAGAGGTCGAGCACCGGCTCGCCCGAGCGGATCGAGGTCAGCACCGCCTTGCTGCCCGTCGAGCCGAGGTCGAGCCCGAGGACGACCGGATCGCGCTCGGCGCCCGGCGGCACCGGCGGCGCCTCCATCCTGCGCACCCGGTGGGCGTGCTTCGACGCCGGCTCGAGGACGCGGAACCGGTGGGCCTTCGGCCGGATCAGCGAGCCGGGATCGTCCGGCAGCGGATCGAGCGCACCGCCCTCGAGCTGCTCGCCCGCGAGCAGCAGCGCGCCGAGCGCCTCGAGCCCCTGCGGATCGTCGAGGACCCGGACCGGCTCGCCGACCGCTTCGGAGAGCGCGTCGACGAACGACTCGATGCGCGCGGCGCCGCCGACCGCGATCACGGGCCCGGCGACCCTCGCGCGCTCGAGGAGCGCCGCCACGTACGCGGCGACCGATCCGAAGTAGCCGCGGAAGAGCGCGTCGGCGGGGCGTCCCTGGTTGCCGAAGTGCGTCATCTCGCTCTTGGCGAACACCGAGCAGCGCGCGGTGATCGGGATCGACGTGTCCGCCGATCGCGCGAGCTCGTCCGCCTCGCCGATCGAGAGCCCGAACCGTCCCGCGATCTTCACCATCGTCTCGCCGGTCCCCGACGAGCACTTGTCGTTCTCGAGGTAGTGGACGCGTCCGTCCGCGTCGCGCACCAGCACGGCGTAGCCGCGGGCGCCCACGCTCACGACGTTCAGCGGCCCGTCGAGCTCCGGCCGGCGGGCGAGCGCCGCCTGCAGGCAGGCGTCCTCCGGCAGCCCGGCCACGACGGGCTCGGTCAGCTCGTCTGCGTGCAGCCCCGTCGCCCCGAGGGCGTCGCACCGGGAGATCTCGGCGCGCGCGTACCACTCGCGGAACACGTCCATCGGCCGCCCCTCGTGGGGGACGGTCTCGCAGGACTCGATGGTGAGCCGACCGCCGCTGTCCAGCCTGCCGACCACCAGCTTGGCCGTGGCCTTCCCGAGATCGCACCCCGCGACACGCTTCATGGCCCGCAGTGTCGGGGCGCGACGCCACGCCTTCGCTTGACCTGGCTCAAGCGGCCCCGGATTTGGGTGAGGCATGTTCACTGACATGGATTCACCGAATGAGGTTCATGCGGGTACCGGCACGCTCCGGAGCCGGCGCAAGGCGGCCACCCGCGCCGCCCTCGAGGCCGCTCTGCGGCGGTGTCTGACCGAGCGCGGGTACGACGGCACGTCGGTCGCCGACGTGACGCGCGCCGCCGGCGTCGCGACCGGCACCTTCTACCTGCACTTCGCGAGCAAGGAGGCCGCCCTCGACGCGATGCTCGAGCGCTTCAACGGCGAGCTCGTCGAGAGGCTCGCGACCGTGCTCGTCGGGCCCCGCCGCGACCTCGACGAGACCATCGCCGCCGCCGCGGCCGTGTTCCTCGACTACCTCGAGGCGCAGCGCTGGCTCGTCGAGTGCTACGTGCGCCGCGCGGCCACGGGCGTCGTGCCGGAGGCGCTGCGCGACGGCATCCACCCTCCCGTCTCCGCGCTGCTGCAGCGCGCGCTCGAGTCGTACGCCGAAGAGCGCGGCGCGACGGCGAGCTGGGACCTGGTCACGCACGGCTTGCTCGCCCTGTGGCTCCGGATCGGGCTCCGCTACGTGCTCTCCGAAGGCGTGTCGCGGGCGCAGGCCCTCGACACCCTGACGCGCCTGTCCCTCGGAGCCCTCGCGGCGGTGACGGAGGTCGGCCATGCTCCCCGCTGACGTCGTCCCCGCCGCGCGCCTCGGCCACTCGGCCCGCGGCCGCGCCGACCTCGCCCGCCTGAGCGACGACGCCTCCGCGCTCGCACGCCGGATCGGGCCCACCCTCGAGCTCCCCGCGACCGGCCCCCAAAGAGCGCGCCGCCGCGCCCGCGCCTGGGCCACGGCCGCCCGCAACTTCGCCATCAACCGCCGCCTCACGCGCGAGGGCCGCGAGGACCTGCGCCCGCTCTACTTCATCTGGACGCTTCTCCGGACCTGCAACTTCGTCTGCGACTACTGCGACGACCACCGCGGACGTCGCTACCCCGAGCTCTCGAACGACGGCGTGCTCGACACCGAGCGCGCGCTCTCGCTCCTGCGCATCATGCGCACCGGGACCCCTTCGGTGTACTTCGCCGGCGGCGAGCCGACGCTCCGCCGCGATCTGCCCGAGCTCACCCGCGCCGCGCGCGACCTCGCCTACGACCCGATCCTCATCAACACGAACGGGAGCGCCGTCGACCGGCTGCTCCAGAAGCCCGCCTGGCGGACCTGGCTCGCCGACACCGACGTCGTCATCGTGAGCCTCGACGCGCTCGACCTCGGCCTGCTCGAGCGCATGTGGGGCTACCGCAAGCCCGAGGACGTGATCCGGAACCTCTTCCTGCTGAACGAGCTGTCCGGCCCCATGCGCTTCAAGCTCATGGTCAACACGGTCATCCAGCCCGGTCGCGTAGAGCACGCCCGCGCGGTGCTCGACCTCGCCGAGCGCCTCGGGATCTGGTTCTGCCCGGTCCCGATGAACGTCGGGCCGGCCGTCGAGCGCTCGCTCGTCGAGGACCGCGAGTACCTCGACTTCGTGGCGCACGTCCTCGACCGCAAGCGCGCCGGCGCGCGCATCACGGGCTCGACGCGCCTCAACCGGCGGCTCCTCTCGGCCGCGCCGCTCGACTGCCGGAACACCCTCAAGCCGCACATCGACTACGACGGTCACCTGTGGTGGCCGTGCAAGGCGTCGGTGAACGTGGAGCCCGAGCGCATCGACGTGCTCCAGTTCCGCGACGTCGACTCCCTGTGGGCGCACGCCGCCCGCCGCGTCGACCCGACCCGCTTCCACGGCCCGGCCCGCAACCAGTGCGGCGCCGCGTGCAACTGGGCGCAGAACTACACCACCGACGCGTACGCGCACGGCCTGCGGCATCCGACGGCGCTGCTCGGCGAGGTGGCCGAGCTCCTGCGCCGATGAAGGCGCGCCGCCGAGCCCTCGCCGTCGACGCGATCGCCGTCGCCGCCGTGAGCGCCGGCATCGTGCTCGCGAGCGAACGGCTCGTCTTCATGACCCTCCTGGTGCCCCTCACCGTCCTCGCGCGCTTCGTGGCGTGGCGCCGCGTCACCGGCGCGCAGGGGCGCGAGGTCGCCGCCGAGGTCGTCTTCTTCGCGCTCTGCACCGTCCTCGGCGGCTTCAACGACTGGATGTCGGTCGTCCACCACCGCGTCTACGACTACACCGTCCCGGTCTTCTTCCCGCACCTCAGCACCATCCCGTGCTGGATGCTCCTGTTCTGGGGCCTCGTGCTCCGATCGGTCGCGAGCCTCGCCGAGGCGTGGCCGGAGCCCCGCCCGCCGGGGTCGGCGGCGAAGCTCGCCGTCCAGCTCCTGTTCGTCGTCGTCACCCGCCAGCTCGTCTACCGCCACTACGCCGACCCGTGGCTCTCCTGGCTCCCGTTCGCCGCGGCGATCGTGCTGTACGTCGCGCTGTTCGGGCTCTCCGCCCGCGAGCGCCGCCTGGGCCTCGTGTTCCTCGTCGCGGGCCCCGCCGTCGAGGCGCTCTACATCCACGCGGGCGGCCTGCACCGCTACCACCTCGGCTGGCTCGCGGGGGTGCCGCTCTGGATCGCGCTCTGGTGGGTGCTCGCCGTCTGGATCTGGAGCGACGTCTCCGCCCGGCTCCGCCGGCTCCTCGCGGCCGGTCACACCTCGTGCGACTCGCCGTCCTCCGACCACACGACCTTGTAGAGGTCGGTGCGGCGGTCGTTCCAGTTCTGGACCGTCCCGCGGCTCCGGGCCCGCCGCAGCAGCTCGGTGTCGAGGTCGTGCACCAGCACCGTCTCGAGGTTCGGCGACGTCTCGCTCGCGACTCCGTCTCGCGCGAACGGGATGTCCGACGGGGTGAAGATGCCGCTCTGCGCGTAGTGGATGTCCGCGTTCTCGACGAAGGGGAGGTTCCCCACGCACCCCGAGGTGACGACGTAGATCTGGTTCTCGATGCACCGCGCCTGCGCGCAGAGCCGGACGCGCAGGTACCCGTACCGGTCGTTCGTGTTGAAGGGGACGAACAGGATCTTCGCGCCCTTCCGGGCGGCGATCCGGCACAGCTCCGGGAACTCCACGTCGTAGCAGACGAGGATGGCGATCTTGCCGCGGTCGGTGTCGAAGACCTCGACCACGTCTCCTCCCTCGACGCCCCACCAGCGCCTCTCGTTGGGCGTGACGTGGATCTTGTACTGCTTGCCGATCGAGCCGTCGCGCCGGAACAGGTACGACGCGTTGTAGAGGTGCTCGTCCTCCAGCGTGAACTGCGAGCCGCCGATGATGTTCACGTTGTACTCGACCGCGAGGTCGCGGAAGAGGTCCAGGTACCTCGGCGTGAGCTCCGCGAGCTCGCGCGCCGCCTGCCCCGGCGCGTGCGTCTCGAGGAGGGACAGGAGCTGCAGCGTGAACAGCTCGGGGAACAGCAGGAAGTCGGCCTTCGAGTCGGAGGCCACGTCCACGAAGAACCTGCACTGCTGCTCGAGCTCCTCCCAGGAGCGGATCGGCCGCATCTGGTACTGCACCAGCGACACGCGCACCGGCTCGATCGCCCGCCGCATGCGGTGCGACGGCTTGGGCCGGTAGTCCAGGTTCGGCCACTCGAGGCACGTGGCGTAGCCGGCCGAGTCCTCGTCGCTCGGGAAGTAGTCGGGGATGATCTGCTGCAGCATGAAGCCGTTGGCGAGCTGCGTCGTGAGCACGGGGTCGTAGATGGCCTTGCTCATGACGCGCTCGACGTACTCCTGCGGCGACATCTCGCCCTGGTACTTCGCGTACCCCGGGATCCTCCCGCCGATGACCATGCGGGCCAGGTTGTGCTCCCGGCAGATCTCCTTGCGCCGCTCGTACAGGCGCCGCGCCAGCTTCATCCCGCGGAGCTCCGGGTCCACCTGGATCTCGATCCCGTACAGCGTGTCCCCTTCCGGGTCGTGGTTCCGGATGTAGCCACCGTCCGACATCTCGCGCCAGGCGTGCCAGTCGGAGTAGTCGGAGTAGTCCACGACGAGGCTCGCCGCCGACGCCACCAGCTTCCCGTCGATCTCGATGCCGAGCTGCCCCTCCGGGAAGATCCGTATCTGGCTCTCGAACTGGTCTCGCTGCCACGGGGCCATCTTGGGGAAGCAGCGGAGCTGGAGCTCCACCACCGCCTCGTAGTCCTCGGGGGTCAGCGGCCTGAGTCGGATCCGCTTCTCGAACGTCGAGAGATCGATCTCGTCCATCGTCTTCATGACGCTGCATTGATAGGTGGCCGTGCCCGATCCCGCAATGCGGCGCGGCTTCACCCTTCTCCGCAGCCCCCATTCGAGTGTGGTAAGCCACCGCGATGGACAAGGACGAGGCGATGGAGCACGTGCGCGGGCTGCTCCGGTTCATCGGCGAAGACCCCTCGCGGGAGGGCCTGCTCGAGACCCCCGGGCGCGTCGTCCGCAGCCTCGAGGAGCACTTCGCCGGCTACGGGCAGGACGCCCGAGAGCACCTGCGGTGCACCTTCACCGAGGCCCACGGCTACGAAGAGCTCGTCCTCGTGAGCGACATCGAGCTCTACAGTCACTGCGAGCACCACATGGTCCCCTTCGTGGGCAAGGCCCACGTCGCTTACATCCCGAACGGCAAGGTGGTCGGGCTCTCGAAGATCGCCCGCGTGGTGGACGTCTTCGCCAAGCGCCTCCAGGTGCAGGAGAAGCTCACGATCCAGATCGCCGACACGATCAACGAGGTGCTCGCGCCCCAGGGGGTCGCGGTGGTGCTCCAGTGCCAGCACTTCTGCATGTGCTACCGCGGCGTGAAGAAGCCGGGCTCGTGGACGACGACGAGCCGGCTGCACGGCGCCTTCCTCGACAGCGCAGCCACCCGGATGGAGCTGTTCACCCTGATCGGCATGCCGCGTCAGATCGCCGCGGCCGGCAACACCTGAGCCCGTCGCACTGGCGCCGCGCCGTCCGGCGCCTATGCTCCCCGCGACGTGCGCTTGGTGGACCGAATGCAGGCGCGGATGCGCGCCGCGCGCAGAGCGGCCCACGAGCCCGCCCGGGACCCTCGGTTCATCCAGCGGTGGGCTCACGTGCTGCGCCGAGGGGTGAGCTGGTTCCGCCCCGAGGTGCGGGGGGCGGAGAACGTCCCGGCGACCGGCCCCGCGCTCCTCGTCTCGAACCACTCGGGCGGCCTCTACACGCCCGAGGCCTACGTGCTCATCGACTGGTGGGTGACGACGCGCGGCCCCGACGCGCCGCTGTACATCCTCGCCCACGACCTGCTCTTCGCCGTCCCGCGCTTCGGCGACGTGCTGCGCAAGGCGGGCGGCATCCCGGCCACGATGGCGGGGGCCGAGCGGGCCCTCGGCGAAGGGGCGGCGGTGCTCGTCTTCCCGGGCGGCGACCGGGAGGCGTTCCGGCCCTTCTGGCACCGCGGGCGCGTCGACTTCGGCGGCCGCACGGGGTTCCTCCGGCTGGCGGGGCGCACCGGCGCGCCGGTCGTCCCCGTCGTGTGCCACGGCAGCCACGACACGACCTTCGTCCTGTCGCGCGGCGAGTGGCTGGCGCGCCGCCTCGCGCTCGGGCGGCTGCGCACCAGCATCCTGCCCGTCGTCCTCGGGCTGCCCTGGGGCGTCGCCCCGGGCTTCCTCCCCGTCTTCCCGTGGCCCGCGCGCATCACCGTCCAGCTCCTGCCGCCGACGCGCGTACCGCCCCTCGACGACGGCGCCGGCGTCCAGCGTGCCTACGACGAGCTCGTCGGGCGGATGCAGCTCATGCTCACGGACCTCGTGCGCGAGAGGCCCGTGCCGCTCTTCGCCTGAGCCGGCACGCGTTGACTGGCCGCAACGCACGCGGTAGAGGGCCCCCTTACCGTGCGCATGCAGCCCGTGTGGTCCTACTCGACAGACCCGGAGGTCGCGCTGTTGGGGTCGTTCGACGTGGAGTCGCGGCTCGAACGCGTGCCCCGGACGTACACGCTCAAGGGGATGTTCTTCAGCCCGCTCCTCTCGTCCCTCGGGTCGCAGGACTGGGATCGGGTGCGCGCCGAGCTCGTGGCCCCTCCCCGCGCCGGGCGGTACCTCGCCTTCGCCGACTACCCCCAGGTCGACTACTGCCGCCTCGCGCTCGCGGCGGCCGAGCGGCTCCATCCGGACGTGGCCCTCCCCGAGGCGGCGCGCAGGCTCGCGAGGAGGGACTTCACGGTCTTCGCGGAGTCCCGCCTCGGCAAGGTGCTGATCGGCCTCGCCGGCGACCTCCCGACCGTCCTGTGCGCGCTCCCGACCCTGTACGACAAGGTCACCCGGGGCGGCCGGGTGAGCGCGGAGCGGCTCGACGGCGGCGGCGTGCGGCTCGAGTACCGCGACTACCACGGCTGGGTCGACTGCTACACGCTCGGCACGCTCGAGGGCGTCGTCATGCACTTCGGCCGGCGCCCGCGCGTCCAGGTCGGGCTCGCCTCCGAGGTCGACGCCACCTACGAAGTGCGCTGGGAGTGAGGCCGCACCTCAGGTGTGCGCGATCTTCTCCGCCAGGTAGCGCGAGACGGTGAGGATGGGCGTCATGATGTGGCTCGACGCGCTCGTCGGGAAGAGCGACGAGTCGAGCACGTACACGTCGCGCGCGCCGTACACGCGCCCCTCCGGGTCGGCCGCGCCCTGCGCCGCCGAAGGCGCCATCCGCACCGAGCCCTGCTGGTGCGCGCTGATGAGCGGCGCGGTGGCCGGCGCGAACGAGACGGCGTCGATCGCCCCGAGGTCGCGCTCGGAGCGGACGATCACCGCGGGCGTCGTCGGCACGATGACGCGCGTCGCGCCCGCGGCGAGGTAGATGCGCGCGGCGGCGCGCGCGGCGGCGCGCAGGCGCTCCTTGTGATCGTCGCGGTGCGCGTAGGCGACGAGCGGGCGGCCGCCCGGCCCATCCGTCACCGTGCCGGACGCCGCGTCGGGGACGAGCAGGAGCGCTCCGGCCATGCGACGGTAGGCGCGCATCGCTTCCATCGCGTCGCGCCCGACGAAGGGCAGCAGCGTCGAGACGATCCCCGGGGTGCCCATGATCCCCTCGATGCGAAAGCCCCACAGCCCGTGCTCCGGGTGGTCCTCCACCTCGAACTCCGTCACCGCGTAGGACTGGGGGATCCCGCGGAAGGCCTCGATCTCCGCTTCGAACTCAGCCACGACCGGGAGCTGCGGCTGGAGCGTGAGGTGCCGCCCGACGTGCTCGTTCCCGATCCCCGAGCGCAGGAGCAGGTGCGGCGTGGCGACGGCGTTTGCCGCCACGATCACCACCTTCGCGCGCACTCGGAGGTCGCCGCACTCGCGGTAGCCGCGCTCGTCGAGCGTGCGGGCCACCACGGTCTTCACCTCGCCGTTCGCCCCCTCGATCCGCGCCGCGCGGACGCGGAGGAAGAACCGGGCCCCCGCCTCGAGCGCGCCGGGCACCGCGACGAACCGCGGGTTGCGTTTGGCGTTGATGGGGCAGCCGATGAGGCACGTCCCGAGCCCCATGCACCCCTCGCGGTTGTGCATCATCGGCGCGCCCTGCCAGCCGAGCGCCCGCGTTCCCTCCCGCAGCCTCTTGTTCGCTTCGTTGAGCTGGTACTCGCAGATCTCCGTGGCCGAAAGATCCTCGAGCGCCCGCTCGCGGTAGGGCGCGAGGGCCTCGGGCGACAGATCGGTGAGGCCGTGGCGCCGCACCCAGTGCCGGAGCACGCCGTCGGGCGCGGGCACCACGTCCGACGCGTTGATGACCCCGCCGCCGCCGAGGACGCGCGCCTGGAGCACGGACACGGCGAGGTCCTCGGTCGCCCGCCCGCCGCGCTCCATGTAGAGCTGGTCGTACATCTCGCCGTCGCGCTGCGTGAGCGCGGTGCCGGTGAAGTCGCCACCCTCCTCGAGCACGACCACGTCGCGCCCCGCCTCGGCGAGCACCCACGCCGCCGTCGCGCCCGCGCACCCCGAGCCGATGACGCACACGTCCGCCGTGACGGTCCCGGGCGACCGCTCCCGCGACAGGTCCACGATGGCGCCGCTCACCGCGCACCTCCCCGCGCCCCGAGCGACGGACCGGGGTAGCCGAGGAAAGGCCAGACCTCCTCGCGGTCGTAGAAGAGCAGCCCGAGGAGCTTCCGGAACGCGACCGTGATCTTGCGCCGGAGCGGGTCGTCTCCCTCCATCCACTGCCGGAACAGCGCGTCGCGCTCGGACACCCCGAGCCGCGAGAACGTCGTCGCCCGGTGCTGGTCGACGACGGGCGCGACCTCGAGCAGGAAGAGCGCGGCCCGGAGGTCGCTCTGCCGGTCGGCGGGCTCGTCGGCGAGGAACCCGTCGACGGCGCGCGGCAGGTCCATCGCGCCCACGTCCACCTCGATCGACGCGCCCGACGGGAAGAGCACCTCGACGAGCTTCGCGAGCGTCCGGTACTCGGCGTCGTCGAGGCACCGGAGCCCCTCGACATCGGGCGCCGTCCCCTTCAGCCACGCCCACGCGCCGCCCGCGCCGCCCGCGACCGCGCCCCCGAGCACGAGCCCGGCCTTCAAGAGACGCCGCCGCCCGAACAGCCGCCGCCCATCGCCGCCCTGCGCCATACCGGGGGCGTAGCGTACTTGCTCCGCCGGCGAGTCGGAAGCGCGGGTCGCGCGCGCACGGGTGTCGTCCCCGGGCGTGGTGGGTCCTTTGTTGCGCTCGGCCGCCGAGGGGCCGATCATGCCGCGCACGAGGGGGCTCCGTGCACACGAACATCCACGTCCATCTCTTCTCCGCCGATCACACCCCGCCGGCGCAGCTCTACTACATGCTCCGCGGCGCGCTGCACTCCGCGGCCCGGGGCCTGTTGCCGAAGCTGCTCGGCCGACCGATCACCTCGGACGATTTGCGCCGGTTCGACCGCTCGATGGACCGCTTCGACTGGCCCTGGCCGGTGCTGTTCCAGCTCGCGTCTGCGGCCGGCGACACCTTCTCCATGGTCGACGTCAGCCGCCTGATCACGATGTTCCGAACTGTCTCGCGCGCCTCGCAGTCGGACCTCCGAGCCGCCCTGCGCGTGGACGACAGGGAGACGCAGGCCGATCTGTTGAAGGGCCTGCTCGCGCGCACGGCGGAGCACCGGCGGGCAGGCCGGCCGCTGCCCTTCCGGGACGCCCTGTGCGACGTCGTGAAGGAGCTCTACGACGCGCACGAGGCCAAGGCGTCCATCTACGGCCGCGTCACACAGGAAGAGCTCTGGGACAAGTTCAAGAATTCCCCGGGGGCCGATCAGTACCAGCGAGTGATCGCGCTGTCGGTGAACTTCGACGAGGCCTTCCTCGACGACAACCTGCCCGGCCTGAGCTCCTTCGCGGCGATCGAATTCGCCGACCAGATCGCGGAGCTCGAACAGCTCGCGGCGAAGAACAACCGGGGGAGCGGTCCCCGGCTCTTGCCCTTCCTCGGCGTCGATCCCCGCGGCCACAACGCCCGCACTCTGAGCGAATTCGTCCGCTCCAAGGTCGGCAAGACCAAGCCGTTCAAAGGCCTGAAGCTCTATCCGCCGATGGGGCTCCTCCCGACCGACGACCGCCTGCGGCCGGTCTTCGACTACTGCCAGGACGAGGGCGTCCCCGTCCTGTCCCACTGCACCGTGGGCGGCGCCGGCGTTCGGGGGAGCAGCCGCACGTTCGCGGACCTGGCCCACCCGCTCAAGTGGGAGGACGTATTGAACCGACTCGAGCGAAGAGCGCGGGAACAGAGCACGAAGATGTTCCGGCTCTGCCTGGCGCACTTCGACCGCCTCGAGGATCCCGACGACGTGAGCTGGTGCGACGAGCTGATGGGGTTGATGCGCCGCTTCGACGGATCCGGGAAGGTCGAGGTGTACAGCGACATCGCGTTCGACGTCGTCACCGGGAGCTCGCGCAAGCGGTACGGCGACAACGTGGCCCGGGTGCTGGACCACGGGCTCGGCGATCGCGTCCTGTTCGGGTCCGACTGGTGGAACTACCTCTACGAGTGCGACGACGAGAGCGCGTTCGTCTCCCAGCTCGACGTCGACCGGGGCTGGTGGAAGAGCGCCGACTTCGACACCGCCGCCGACAAGTTCTTGCAAGATGTCTGATCGAACCAGTCGAGTCGGGTTCTCGTGCATCGGTGCCCTGCTGCTGGCCGCGCTCTTGCCCACGACGGCCCGCGCCGAGTCTCCGGCCTTGCGCCTCGCGGCTCTTCCCGAGGTAGCGGCCGAGGGCAGGCAGCTCTTCGTGCTGCAGGAGTCGATCACGTTCGAGTGCAGCGAGCCGACGCGGTACGAGCTCTCGTGCGACAGCCGCGGCGAGCTGACGGTCGACAACCCCTCCGGGCAGCCCATCGTCCTGACGCTCGAGGTCGACCGCCGCGCTTCCCGCGTCGAGCTCGACGGCGCGAGCCTGCCGCTCACGAGCCCCGAGGGGCGGGACGTCCAGATCGCCACCGCCGAGGTGCCGGCCGGCACCTCTCGCCTGGTGGTGGAGATCCCCGGCGCCTATCGGCTCGACGGCCGGCCCTCCGGCGACATCTTCGTGCCCGCGCTCGTGACGCGACATCCGCTCCTCGGCGACACCATGGGCGACCCGTTCAGCGCCGAGATCACGCTCCAGTCGGTCAAGAAGTACCGGCGCTGGGGGCGCGTCGACGATACGCGCGTCGCGCTCCGCTACCCCGAGGGGTGGCGGTGGGAGCCGAGCGCCGAGTCGGCCGGCGCGCCGCCCGCCTGCCCCGCGTCGGGCACCCCGCCCGACGGCCTCGAGGGCTGCCTGCGCACGCTGCCCGACGGAGACCTCGAGGCCGTCTGGACGTTCGCGAGCCCGGACCGATCGTTCTTCGCCCGCTCCGTCGCCCTCACCCGGCCCGGAGGCGTCGTCTTCAACGGCGGCCCGGTGATCGGCACGGGCTTCGCGATCGGCAGCGGGTGCCGGTTCTGCCGGGAGTCCTTTCGCGCGTGGGTCGGCTACGAGATCGGGGTCACGGCGCACGCGGTGATCGCGCTCCTCGCCGAGTACTCACCCACCGAACGCGTCGCCGTCGTCCCCGTGGTCGAGCTCGCGCTGCTCCCCCAGATGAGCGCGATCCCGGCGGTCACCGCCGGCCTCGGCGCGCCCGTCCGCGTGTGGCCGAAGGTCGACCCGGGGATCCGCCTGCAGGCCACCGTCGCCTGGTCGCTTTGGTCGACGTTCTCCCTCGGCGTCGTGCTGTTCTCAGACCTCTTCCCCTTCGTCGAGCAGGACTGGTATCCGCTCTTCGGCGCGGGCATCCAGCTCGGCGTGTGAGCGGGCAGAGCCGCGGGCGCGGCGGACGTCACACGCCGTAGAAACCGCCCAGGATCGCTCCGTACAGCAAGTGCGCCACGACGACGGTGACGGGGGTGCGGACGCCGTAGTTGAGGGCGAGGAAGCCCGGCGGCTCGAGCTGCCGCGTCACCGTCGGCCCGTGCTGCTCGCTGGCCATCCTCGGGTGGAGGCCGGGGAGGATGCGCATCCCCGCCGTGAGCACGAACGCGGCGTGCACGAGGCCGATGAGCCCGCCCAGCCACCACGTGGCCAGGCCGAGCGAGTGGAAGGCGATCACGTACAGGAGCGCGAAGATCCAGCCGTTCACCAGATGGACGATGAAGCCGACGAGCTTGGCCCGGTCGCGGCTGGGCGTGAACATGGTTCCCAGCATGTAGGGGATGTTCATGCGCGTGAGCCGCAGCCCCTGACTGCCGGCCATCAGCGTCGTGAGCACGATCGTGCCGACGAAGCCCCAGAGGAGCCAGCTCACCACGTCCACGTTCATGGGAGCACCCTCGCCTCCGTGTCCTGCCCGCGAGGGACGCCGCGGGCGTGCGGCTCCTCGCCGCGGAGCCGCTCGGAGAGCGACAACGCGGCGTTGATGAGCCCCACGTGTGTGAAGGCCTGCGGGAAGTTCCCCAGGGCCCTTCCGGTCTCGGGATCGATCTCCTCGGCGTAGAGGCCGACTTCGTTCGCGTAGCCGCAGAGCGTCTGAAACAGCTCCTGGGCCTCCTCCGCGCTACCCCCCCCGAGGGCCAGGTACTCGGCGCCCCAGAAGCTGCAGATCCCGAACGCGCCCTCCTCGGGACAATCACTCGAACGGTAGCGGTAGAGCAGGCCGTCGCCCGCACCGAGGCGCGCGCGCATCTGCGCGTAGGTCCGGCGCATGCGCTCCGACGAGGCGGGCTCGTAGCCGTACCACGAGAGCAGGAGCGTGCTGGCGTCGAGCTGCTCGCCGTCGAGCTGGGCGGCGTAGCTCTGTAGCCGCGGGTTCCACGCGCGCTCCTCGACCTCCTCCCGGATGAGGGCGCGGTTCGCGGAGAAGCGCTCGGTGGGAGCGCGTCGCAGGTACCCCCGCTCGTGCAGCGCCAGCAGGTTGTCGAGCGCGACCCAGCACAGGACGCGCGAGTGCGTGTTGTGCCGCTTGCCGGAGCGCGGCTCCCAGATCCCCTCGTCCGGCTCCTGCCAGTGGCGGCAGACGTGCTCGCCGAAGGCCCGGAGCATGCGCTCGGTCTCGCGATCGAGCCGCCCGCCGCGGCGTACGAAGTGGGCCACGGCATCGATGACCTCGCCGTAGACGTCGAGCTGCACCTGGTCGGTGGCCGCGTTGCCGACGCGGACGGGCCGCGAGCCCAGGTAGCCCGACAGCTCGCCGATCTCCCGCTCCGACCGCGGCACGTTCCCGTGCACGTCGTACAGGATCTGCAGCTCCGGCTGGGTCAGGCGCGTGCTGTGCAGGAGCCAGCTCACGAAGCTCTCCGCCTCCTCGTCGAGCCCCAGGCCGAACAGGGCGCGCACGGTGAGCGACGCATCCCGCAGCCAGCAGAAGCGGTAGTCCCAGTTGAGATCCCCGCCGACGCGCTCGGGGAGCGACGTCGTCGGCGCCGCCACCACCGCGCCCGACGGCGCGAAGACGAGCAGCTTGAGGACGAGGGCGCTGCGCTCCACCGCTCCCTTGGACGGGCCGTCGTAGGTGAGCCGCGAGAGCCACGAGCGCCACCACCGTGCCGAGCGCTCCACGGTCTCGTTCGACCACGCCCCGAGCGGCGGCAGGACCGCCGGCCAGTCGCAGGCCAGGACCAGCGAGAGGTGCGCCCTCTCTCCCGCGTGCAGCGTCGTGCGTCCCCGCACCAGGCCATCCGCGGAGATCGCCAATGGCATGTCGCCGCGGAGCATCATCGTGCCCTGACCGGTCTCGACGCGGATGCCGAGCTTGCCCGCGTCCCGCATGCGGGCGGTCCGCAGGCCGTAACCGGGCCGCGCCCGCAGGAGCGTCTCGATCTCCACCTCCCCCCGCTCGCACCGGATCACCCGGAGGACCTCGTGCTCCCCCACGAGGACGCGCCGCTTCTCCTGCTCGGAGGCGACCGGCATGAGGTCGGTCACGACGGCGACGCCGGCCCCGGTGACGAAGCGGGTCTCGAGGACGTTCGTTCCCGCGAGGTACCGCTGCGTGCTCTCGAAGGGCGCCGTCGGGCTCACCGTCCAGTGCCCCGCCCGGTCGTCGAGGAGGGCGCCGAAGACCGAGGGGCTGTCGAAGCGCGGCCAGCAGAGCCAGTCGATGGTCCCACGCCTCGAGACCAGGGCGGCAGCCCGGCAGTCTCCGATCATCGCGTGGTCGTGGATCGCCTCCATGGCTCAGAGCTCGATGACCACCTTCACGTCGTTCGGCTCTTCTCCTCGTCCGTGAGTCTGCTCGCCACCGTGTGATCCGAAGACGCGTGGCAGGCCGGCCCAGCCCCGGCCCGTTCCGAGACGAGACCAGCGCGTCGTCGTCCACTCATCGACCGAGCAAGAATGGATCCCAGGCGCGCCCCGATGCGCAGGCCACCCTCGAGCTCTGGAAGGGCCTGGTCGCAGGCCGCTGCTTCGAGAGCGACGGCCGCCGCGTCTCGCCGCCTGCGCAACGACCCGACCGCCCCCGACCCGCGCGCGCTCGGCCCGCGTGCACCTCGTCCGTGCCCTTGCCGCCTGCCGCACCGGGGGGCAGGATCGTGAGGTGTCCAGAATGGACCGCCGCACGTCGACGCTCGATGACTTCCTCGCGATCCCAGAGGACGGACGGTTTCACGAGCTGCTGGCGGGCGAGATCGTGGAGAAGGCCACGCCGAGCGGCGAGCACGGCGGCGCACAGGCCGGCATCGTGGGCGCGATCCTTCCCCCGTACCAGCGCCAGTCCGGGAGCGGCGGCCCCGGCGGATGGTGGATCGCGACGGAGGTCGAGGTGCTGCTCGAGGGCGGTCAGATCGTCCGCCCCGACGTCCTCGGCTGGCGGCGCGACCGGGTCCCGGAGCGCCCGACGGGCACGCCGGTGCGAATCCTGCCCGACTGGGTCTGCGAGGTCGTCTCGCCGTCGAACGCCAACGTCGACACCGTCAAGAAGCTACGCCTCTACCACGCAGCCTGCGTCCCCTACTACTGGATCGCCGATCCGCGCGACGCGACCCTGACGGTGATGCGGTGGAGCGACGCCGGGTACACCACCGTCCTGCGCGCCGAGCGCGGCGAGGCGGTACGCCCGGAACCCTTCGAAGAGGTCGAGCTGCACGTCGGCACGCTGTTCGGGGACGACCCGCCGTCGGTCCCTCCAGGCGCTTGACGCTTTCGCCGGAGAGCGTTGGAATCACCTCGTGGGATCTCTCCGTGGACACGACCGTCGTGCAGAGTCGAGTCACCGGAAGCTGCGGCGTGCGACGGATGCACGAGCGACGACGACTGCGCGCGGTTCGCAGGGACCGTATGCAAGACGGTGGATGGGAGCTGCGAGGCGCCCTGAGTAGCCGGCCACGATTCTGCCCTTCGACTGCTGACCCGGGTTCCGCAGGCTCCGGTGGCGCCAGACCACGGCGGGGCGGCTGGGCCAGCCGGTGACGGGCATGAAGGCCCGCGCCCGATCGAAACACCGGCCGAACGTGCGAGCGATGGCGGGTCGGGTCAAGTTCGAGGTGCTCGAAGCCACGGCGACCGATGACACCGCGTTCCGCATCTACGATGTCGACCTGGCAGCCCTGAAGAACCCATGACGAACGTCCGCTGGCTCGTGGCTGCGCTCGTGGTGACTGGTTGATCCAGCCACCACGAGCGGGGCCGTGATGGCGCTGCCGGGGTGCGAGACGGCGGCAACTGTCCGGACGGGCGCCGGCGGCCGCCCCCCCCTCTCGTCCACTTGCCAGACTTTCGCGAACGTCGGACCGTTCGGCCTCTCCCCGCGGGGACCGTTCGGCCTCTCCCCGCGGCACGCCTCGGCCTCCCGTCCACTTGGACCGTTCGGCCTCCCCGGCCTCGGCCTCCCGTCCACTTGGACCGTTCGGCCTCCCCGCGACGGGGGATGGTGAGCGGTGGATCATTCGCGTAGTGTCGGATCCGAGGTGAGGGCGATGACGAGAGCGATCGCGTTCGGCGTTCTGATTCTGGCGGCATGCGGCTCGGACGATCCCGGGAGCGGCGGCACGCCGTCCGCGGTCCACATCGTGGCGAGCGAGGGGGGCATCGTCAGGAGCTCGGACGGGATCTTCCGGCTCGAGATCCCACCGGGGGCGCTCGCCGAGGACACGGACATCTCGATCACGATCGTGCCGCGCGGAAAGTGGCCCGAAGAGGTCGTCGACGCGCCCCCGCTCGCGGCGCTGTACGACATCGAGCCCGACGGGCTCGTGTTCTCCACGCCCGCACGCGGGATCCACACCTTCGAGACGGCGCCAGCGGATCTCGTGGGCGAGGATGGTTCGCGCCTCCTCGCGGCCCATGCGATGCGGTCGAGCGACGGGACGCTCGAGCTCGCTCCCACGGGGACGATCTCTCGCAGCGACGGTCGCGTCGCCGTGACCGCACAGGTGTCGCACACGAGCGAGCACTGGGCGACCTCTCGCCTGTTCTGGCGGGGGCACTACGACCTGCGTGTCGCGCTGGTGGTCGAGGCCGAGGCGGGGGAGCACGCGGTCGGCGAGAGTTGGTCCGCGTCGCGGGTCGAGCTCGTGTCGAACGTTCCGGTCGCGGTCGACTCTCACACGGTCGTCGGAGAGGTGTTGACGCCCGCCTCGGAGCGCTTCCACATCCGGCCGTTGGTTCCCGCGGGCTGGACCAGCGAGACGGTCATTCAGGGCGACTTCGAGTCGTCCTTCCCCGACGCCATGACCGCCGAGAGCGAGGATCGCGGCGCGGGCTCGATCGACATTCTCACACCACTCACCTTGGCGCCGCCACTCCCCGGATGGACCTGCGTGTCGTCCGGCGAGAACGAGATCCTCGTCGGAGGATCGATCACTGGCTCGTTCGAAGGTGGCGAGAACATTCACCTGTGGAATCGCGTGAGCATCGGCATCGCGAGCTGCACCGGGCGCGCGGCGCCATTGCACGACCACATCCTCGTAGGCAGCGCGTGTCGGATCGGATCCGGCGGAGGCTGCGACCCCGTGACATCTGGATCGATCGCGTCGGTACAGCGCCTCCCGGACGCGGAGCGCGAGCGGTGCGCGGAGCTCACGCCGGGCGTGACGGTATGCGAAGGCGCGACCGGCGGGAGCGAGCCGGGCCCCGATCCGCTCACGCTCACGACGGGCGAGGGGGCGACGAGCGCGCCGTACGACGAGGGCGCGCGCCGGTACGTGCCCGAGCTCGCGCCGTCGGTCGAAGCCTTCGGTCCAACCGACGCGCTGCGCGTCGAGGGTGTGCCCGCGGGCGGCTCGGCGCCCGCGGCGGTCGACGTGCAGGCTCCGGAGCCCATCGAGTCACTCGAGGACATCTTCTCCGAGATCGACGGCGTCTCGAGCACCGTCGAGCCGCGCCCTGGTGAGACGCACCCGCGGCTCGTGATCGCCGAGCTCACCGGCGCGACCGAGCCGGCGCGCCTCTATCGGCTGATCCCCGGCGGAACGAGCGAGCCGATCCTCGACGACGCCACGATCGCCGCCCTCGGCTCGCGAGGGCTCGCGGTGAGCCAGGTGACGGTCGGTCCGATTTCGTTCGTCGAGGACTCGGCGCTCTTCGGCGCGCCCATGCTGGTCGCCGCCGGCCGCTTCGTGATGGCGTCGCCGTCGGACCTGGCGCCCCCGGTCACGCCGGGCGGTGTCGTCGTGCGCGACTGCAGCGAGCTGCCGTTCGACTTCACCGAGATCACCGGCCGCCCGGGAGAGCTCGGAGTGCTGTGCATCGACGCCGCGGGCGGCTGCTTCGTGTCCAACGACGTCCAGGTCGACCTGCCGCCCCTCCCGTCGCAGTGCTCCGGCGAGGAGCGCGCGGCCATCTTCCTCTTTGGCGGCGCGACGCCGACAGCGAACGCCGGCGACGACATCTGGGAGCTCCCGTGGACGAGCGCGGGCACCGACACGTCCGGCAGCGCGAGCTCTCCGCCCGCCGACACCGACTCGGCCCTGATCGTCGAGCGGAGCACCGACGGTGCGCGCTGGCGCGTCGATCACCGAATCACCGCGGGCGGGATCCACATCGAGAGCGTCGCTCCGTTCACTGGAGTGCTCCCCCCCTGGGGCGCGGCCTACGATGCGCGCGACACGCCGCGGACGTTCACGTCGTCGTACGCCGCGTCGGCGACTGCCCAGGTCTTCGTCCGCGTTTGCTCCGAGTCGACCGGGCTCTACCTCTTCGGGAACACCGACGCGACCCCGGAAGAGGAGCACTGCCGGTCGCCCTGGCGCTTCGCGGTCGCGCTGATCACCAACGACTCCGGTGCCCTCCTCGACGTCAGCCATCCGGGCGGGAGCGAGTGGGTCGTGACCAGCACGAGCCACGGGACGTTGACGAGCGGCAACGTCACGGGCCTTCCGACGGGTGTCGACGTGACCACGCGGATCGACTCGAGCCCCACACCCGGCATCCCATTCGAGATCGTCTACCAGTACACGGGCGGCGGGTTCGTCGTGCAGTCGGTGACCGAGCTCTGAGCGCGCTCAGCGCGCGGAAAGAACCCGCGGAAAGAACCGTCCGACGTGCGTGCCTCGAGTGAAAGAACCCGAAAGAACCGTCCCCATGGGCGATCGGTTAAGGCGTTTTGCGCCTGTTTCGCACGAGTTTGTCGCGCTTGGCCCTCTCGCGACGCTTGCGGCGTGAACGGGCGAGCGTGAGGGTGATCATGAGCAGGCGTCTCTCCATCTCGAGGAGATCGACGCCTCGCTTGGTCATGCGCATGGAGAGGATCAGCGGTGTCATCCTCCAAAAGAACGGTCCGACGTGCGTGCCGCTGGACGGTGGCCCTCGGGACCTCGAGCGTGGTCGAGACGGCTGCGGAGACGACGTCCGCCGCGATAGTCGCCCGCCGAGCACTGCATTCATTCGTTCGTAGCGGACTACGGCGCGGAACAGAGCCGTCGGGGGCAACATCAGACGCACCGATGCGCCGCCGGTCCTCGTCCAGCGACGCACGCCCCCCTGACGGGCGGTCTGAGCTCAACCAGGTGGGTCGGAGCCGTGACTCCCGGAGCCGCGCGGCGGCCTTCCTCGCCGCCGGTCGCGTAGCGTGATGATGCGACGCGCCGTCTCGACGCGCCGCTTGTCGAATCGATGGCGGACGACGGCGGGGTCGCGTTCGTCGCCGGCCGGTTCGCCGCCGTCGCTCGCGGTGTTGTCGGTCTTTCCTCCGTTCGTGCCGGCCTTGGAGAAAGAACCGTCCGGAGAAAGAACCGTCCGACGTGCGTGCCGCTGGACGGTGGCCTTCGGGACCTCGAGCGTGGTCGAGATGGCTGCGGAGACGACTTCCGCCGCGACGGTCGGCGGCGGAGCCCTGCATTCGTCCGCTCGTAGCGGAGAGAGGAGCGGATCGGCGCCGTCGCGGGCAGCTGCAGACGCACCGACGCGCCGCCGGTCCTCGTCCAGCGACGCACGCGCCCCCGAAGGGCGGCCTGGGCTTAACCAGGTGGGTCGGAGCCGTGACTGCCCGAGCCTCGCGGCGGCCTTCCTCGCCGGCGGTCTCGTAGGGTGATGATGCGACGCGCCGTCTCGACGCGCCGCTTGTCGAATCGATGGCGGACGACGGCGGGGTCGCGTTCGTCGCGGGCCGGTTCGCCGCCGTCGCTCGCGGTGTTGTCGGTCTTCCCTCCGTTCGTGCCGGCCTTGCCTCGGGGCGGGTTGTGCGGCGTGGGCTCGGCGAGGTCGAGTGTGGCGTCCTCGACGATCTCCTCCGCCTCGTCCACGAACGCCTGCCGGACCGCGTCCACGATCGCGTGCGACTCGTCGCGCACCTCATCGCGAGCCCTCCGCTCGCGATCGAGCTCGGCCTGCACATCGCACAGGACCGGCCCCGGCTTCGCGATGACGGCTCCGGGCAGCGGCGCGGTCTCGACCGGCGCACCGTGGTAGGCGCGCCAAGCGTAGGTCCCGAACGGGAACCGCCGCTCGTGGTCGCCGTCCCGCCGCGCGACGCGGCAGTCCTCGTGCTCCGCCCGGAACGAGTGGACCTCCTTGGCGGCCCCGATGCGCTCGACGCGCCCGACGATCCCGCGAGCGCCGATGCGGAACGTCGGCACCCGGCCGCCGCCGCTTTCGCGCAACGTCCGCGGCTCGCTCCACGGATGAAGGCGCCGGAGAGCCCGGGCGCCCATGACGGGCCGCTTGCGGGCGGCGCGCAGGGCGCGGATCGCGTCCTCGGCCAGACGGTTCATGTGGTAGACGAGCCGGTCGATGTCGCCGCCGAAGGCGTGGTACAGGAGCGGCGGCGGCGTGAGCTCGAGCCGCAGCCGTTCGGGCCGGCTCTTGCCGAAGTAGAACGGCGGCCGCTCGACCTCGATGTAGCCGACCTTCCACA
>JBDIVX010000097.1:0-29174 GCA_039794305.1 Candidatus Neutrinellum sp. | reverse complement strand
CCCATGACCCTGAAAAACTCCGAGTCAGCCCCCTCGCGGGCTGGCCCCATGACCCTGAAGAATCGCTGGCCCCATGAGGGTGAAAAATACGCCCTCACAGTGGCCCCTTGATGCTGAACGCTGGCACGCCCGCTGAGCGCGAAGTAGTTGCCCATGATGCTCGTCTGCGGCCCGTCAGGACCGGTCAACGTGAGCACGGTTGCCTCGACGAGCGCCGGCAGGTCGAGCTTGCGTTTGCGCTCGATTACTCCGAGTTGCCGTCCTGCCGCCCAGATGTCGTCGGGGTCGAACAACTCGTCGAACTTGTCCATGAACGGAATCGGCAGCGACCGGAGCGCTCGTTCGACGCTCGGCTCCGTCGGCCGCACACGCTTTCGTGGCTGCGCCATGTCCGACGGATACCCGCACGCATGGCCCAACGTCGATCCCCCCACCTACGAAACCCCCGCGTTTTCGCCGCCCGATGATCAACCGCGCTGCAACTTGATCATGTCACTGCTAACCGGACGCCCATGCTGGTACGTCGAGCGACTCGACGGAGAAGGCGCCGGTCTCCCACATTCGCCTCCTCAGTAGCGAGCGAAGCGATCGAGAGCCCGAGCGGCTTCCATGAGCGTCTCATATGGGCGTCCTCGACCTACTCGATGAGGCGATCGAGCATCATCGACCACCCTCCGTGCTGCGGATCAACTTGCTGACGAGCTGGAGTCGATCCGGGAGCTCGGATGCCGAGCATGTTTGGGTGTTGCCGATGACGTGCTCGCGCCCGACTCGGCAGGTCTGCCGCGCCAAACCGATACTGCCTCGGAACCAGCCGACGGACACCCGTCACCCAGAGCCGCGTGGTGCCTTGCCCGGGGGGCAAGCTCCCGTCACCCTCAGCGTCTTGCGCGACTCTCCGTTCAGAATTGCCGCTGCGCTGTGGCTCCTGACCTTGCTGGGTGCATGCCCCAACTCGGGTGCCCTCGGGCCAAGGACACCTGATCAAAGGGAGGGCCTGGTTCGCCAAATCCGGTTTCCCTTCGGGGTGCTACCTGGGCGAGCAGAAGCCTCGGCAGACTCAATCCTGACTGTGCGGGCATCTGGAACCGATCAACTTACCGTGAGCTTCTGGGTCTGGGTCGACGACTCTCCGGGTCCAGGCGGGGAGCACCGGCTGGTGTCCTCCGTTCCGAGCCCCAATCAGCTCGCTTGGGACTTTACCGTGGCGCCGCGACGGGTTGTATTCACCGTGGCGGTGCCGGGCGCAGAGAGAGCACAGTCGGTACGCAGCTCACTCGCACCGGGAAGGTGGCACCATATCGCTGGCGTTGCAGAACACTCGAGGGGCCTCATTGCCCGCCTCTTCATCGACGGGGCTCCTTCGAACGCGCCTACCTTCGAAGTCCCGCACCTTGCTCTCGAGTCGTCCGACTATCCGGTGCGGCCAGGACGCAGCGCGATTCGAATGGATGATGTCAGGGTCCACCGGCGGAAGCTCGACCCCCGCGAAATCGCCGCGTTGTACCGGGCCGGGTTGGAGGCCTGGGAAGTGCCTGTCTTTCGACGCACCGACCAGTATTGCTACCGCATACCGGCCGTCGTTCGTGATGGTGGGGGGCAGCTAATCGCGCTTGCGGAGCGTCGCCACGGATTTGCAGGAAACCCGTGCGCCGACCACGGCAACATCGATATTGTGCTTCGGCGCAGCAGGGACGGGGGACGCTCGTGGACGCCCGAGGAGGTAGCGGTACACCACGCGGATTACCTGGCTGGTGGAAGTGCGGCTGCAACCAACCCGAGCCCGGTCGTGACCGCGGAAGGGGCGCGCTGGCTCCTCTTCAACGTCAGCAGAGACCGTGACGGACGTGGGAACCATCAGTCACGTATTCAGGAAGGCGATGCCCAAGTCGATCGACTGGCCGTCTGGAAGGTACTTTCTGCGGCCGACACGAGTTCGACGGTTCATGGTCAGGAGATCGACATCACCACGTACATTCGCGGCGACGATTGGCTTTGGTTCGGCTTCGGACCCGGGCATGGGATCGTATTGCAGAACGGGGCCTGCGCCGGGAGAGTGGTGGTCCCCGGTTACTTCAGCGTTCCCGGTTCACACGCACGCAGTCATGCCACCGTCCTCATGCACGATGCTGGACGGACCTGCGAGGGTGGCTATCCGGCCGGGTGGTATGCCGGTGGCCGAACCCGATCCGAGACACGTCCAGGATCGACGTCCAGTGAATCGCAGGTGCTCGAGCTCGCGGATGGAACACTGGTCCTCAACAGCCGGCGGGTGAGCAAGGATCGCGGCTCGTTCCGGCGCGTCGCCGTCAGCCGCGACCAGGGCCTTTCTTGGGGAGTCAGCCGTGAGGACACCGCGCTCATCAGTCCCATTTCCCACGCGAGCGTCCTCCGGTATCCGGGCCACCCGGGCTCTGTGGTTCTATTTGCGAATCCCGCGTGCCTGGCATCCGACCATCCAGACGATCCCTCGTGGCGTTTCCGAATGCGTCGCCGAATGATGGTCCGTGTCAGCGAGGACGGCGGGGACACGTGGGCGGCTGGCCGCGTAGTTCGAGAAGGGAGCGCCGGCTACCCCGATCTGGTCGCCCTCCCACCGGCCCGGGTGGGCTTGTTGTACGAGGGCCCGGTAGCTGTCGACGACGGCAGGCCCGCACGCAGGTTCGATCCCGGCTGGTACGAGAATGGGATCGGGTTTGCATCGTTCTCGCTGGATTGGCTGCGAAGAGGCCGGCTTCCCGGCGATACGTGCGACGAGCGTTCCTTTGCGCGCGACCTCTGACCCGTGTATGAGATCCGCGCATTTGTGACAGATCGATGGTGCTCGATTCGCGAGCAGCACACATGGCGCAACGCAGAGTTCACTTCATCATCGACAGCGACAGCTAACCAAAGCCGGCAGAGTATCGTATCATGAGCCCTGCGGAGGTCATTCGCAGCGTGCGGCGCCGCTGAAGACACGATCAGTCGAGGCGGGTCAAGCGGTTGCGAATCGCGTCTACAAAGAATCGAGAGGGTGAGTGTCGCAGCTTAGCTACCTTGCGTCGTAGGGTGCTCGTCCCATTCTTGTTCTTCTTCCTTTTGCTCGATCCGTTCATCGGCCGAGAAGTCTCCCACGCCTGTCGGAGAGGAAGACTGGACTCGTAGATGAACCGCGCTCGTCGAGGCGTGTAATAGGCGGCTTGGAGCGGCAGAAAGTAGCCAAGCTCCTCTTGGTACTCGAGGAGCGTCTGTGCATGCTGCACCAGCGCTCCGATCCTATCTTGCTCTGCAAACCCGTTGAGTCGCAGCCACTCCGGGCTGGGGTGCGGCACCCGCCCATCGAGCACGTCGTCGAACGAGGCCAGCATGCCGGATAGGGCGAAAAAATGGTTCCCGAGCGACTCCTTGACACCCAAGTCCGTCAGGGCCACTCCAGGGACGCCGTAGGCGAGCCCTTCGAGGAGGGCGGTCGAGCTGACCGTCACCAGGAGTCCCACCCTCTGTAGAAATGGCGACAGTGCGCCATATGCAAATACTAGGTTAGAGGGTCTTTCTGCGCCGAATAGATCGACGTAGAGCGTCTCGTAATGGTGCTTCTCGACGTGGAACGTCTGCTCGTGGGGTCGCGTGCGGGGTTTGATGATGACGAGCCGGTCTGGCTGAATCTCCGCCAACTGCCTGAGCCTCGTCAGCAGATACGCCCGCTCGGCGCGTGTCCTCGGAACCACCGCCTGCGTCGCAAAGAGAATGTCTCGCGGTCCCTCGCCATACGTGATGAGCGGACGGTGGTCACTGGCCTGCGCGAGCAGCAGTCCGGTGCGGACCAGCACGCGCGAGTCCATCCCGAGCGCGTCCAGGTGTCGGGAGAACACTGCGTGGTCATTGGCCGAGTTGACGGCAATCAGGTCGAAGCCGATGCGCCACAGCAAACCTTCGAGGTGCTTCTCGTAGACAACACCGTTGTAGCCCGTTACCAAGATGGGCCTCCGGACTGGCTTCCGACGGAAAATTAACTCCTCCATGCGTCGTCGAAAATCGAATAACTTGGATCCTGGAAGCAGGACCACGACAGCATCGAAGTCCAGCACGCGTCCAGTCGAGAACAGCACGTCGACGGTGTGGAAGGTCAGCGGGCAGTCGAGCTGGATCTCAGCAACCTGCTGGCGTGTTGGAGTGCTCTTACCCGGAAGCAGGTTCCCGACCACAGCAAATCCAGCATCACGTGCGAGTGCCGCGGCGATAGCGTGCGCGGGTCGTAGTTGACTGCTGCTGTCGGCGACGAAAAGAACGTTGCGCTGCATTGTCCTTTGCTCGGCCTGGCCGGTGGGCCCTGTCTAGCAGACACCCGCGGCCCACGGCCACTTCCCCTCGGAGCAGAACGTCTCCGAGAATGCGTGAGTCGCACGGCTCTGTAAACTCATACCGCACAGCATGTCACCCCGGGGGGGGCCTGGGGTCGCTGGGGGTAATCGCTGACCCGGGGATCGTCCACGTCAGCACGGGCCTTGCGTTCCGCCGCGCCACCTCGTGGCATAACCCGAACGTGACTGGGTTGACTCGCGGTACGCGTGAGCACGACGCCCGAGCACAGCAGCGACGTTGTTGCCCTCCAGCCGTGGATCCGGACCGATCTACTGACGACCGAGTCCCGGCAGGTTGCGGAGGAACGCAGCACTCACAGGGGTGAGCCACCGGCGTATCCTCGCCATTCGTCCGTGGCTGCGTTCGCCGAAGTTGGCCAAGCCAACCCACCCCTCCTCCCGCTCGAGGAAGCGCTCGAAGCCTTCCGAGCGCCCGAAGTGCCGGTCGTAAGGGCGCGGTAGCGAACGACCCTCGCGTGCCTGCCGAGTCATTAGGGCCTCCAGGCGCTCGGTGAGCAGCGGCATCTGGTCGGCGGCGGTGGCCGCGTGTTCGGTGAGCCACTCGGGGACGACGCGCTGTTCGAGATCGGGGCGCACATCGTCGAACGATGCGAGGAGACCGCTCTCGAGGAAGAAGTGATTCCCGACGTTCTCGTGGATACCGATATCCGTGAGGACCCTCGTCGGAATTCCCCGGACCGCGGCCTCCAGCGCCGCGGTCGAGCTGAAGGTGAGGCAAACGCGCGTTCGCTCCAGGAGCTCGGACATGGGGCCATGCACCACCCGGAAGTTCGCCGGCATGCGGCGCTGGCGCGACAGCTCCGCCCGAAGATCCTCGTAGTGGTGGTCGACGCGGTGGAGTGTCGTCTCGTATCGTCGGTGGCGGGGCTTGAGCAACCACTCTGTGCCCGGGTACTTCTCAGCAAGCTCGGCGAGTCGGCTGAGGACGTACGCTCTCTCCGTTCGGCCGGCGGGGACGGTAGGTTGGCCGACGA
Source organism: Candidatus Neutrinellum sp. (assembly GCA_039794305.1). Classification (GTDB taxonomy): domain Bacteria; phylum Myxococcota_A; class Polyangia; order Polyangiales; family JBDIVX01; genus JBDIVX01. The sequence continues at coordinate 23,836 of JBDIVX010000097.1, read as the reverse complement.
ACAGCACGTGCCCATCCGAAGGTACGACATGGCTGTTTGCCTCCCCGCGCGAGGGCAGGAAGGAAAGACCCATCGATAGTGCGTTCTCGTTCGTGAGCCCCATCCCGCGGAGAGCGCTCTCGTACAGCCGGAGATCCGCAGGTGAGTTGAGCAACAGCAGGTCCGCAGACATGCGGCTCAGCATGCCTTCGAGGTGAAACCTGAAGATGAGGCCCGGGTAGAATGACACGACCACTGGACGCCGTTGCGCACCGAGAAACGAGTGGTGCAGCCGTACCATGAACCGGCGAGTCCGCAGACCGTCGAGGCCCAGCAGCACCACGTCCTCCCCGCCGATCGCGTCGCGCCTCACAAGTGCGTCGAGCGGTATCGTGGTCGTGCGGTCCGGCGGTAGCCCGATGTCCCGCAGTTGTTCGTTACTGATCTGATTCGGCCGCGCAAAGACGATCCGATAATGCACCTGCGCACCGAGGCTCTCGAAGTAGCGAGCATAGGGGACGGCGGCCCTCAGGAACGAATCGAAGGCCGCGACCACCGTCACGCGGCGTCCGCTCCACGAGGGCGTCGCGTCAGCGGTCATCCGGGTGCTCCACCAGTCGGGCGAGGACTCGATCGGCCAGCTCGCGGACGGCGCCGCGTCCGCCGCGTGCCCGGAGGATCATGCGGGCGACCCGGCGGGCTTCCTCGTGCGCGTCCGCAGGGCAAGCAGAGAAACCAACCGCTCGCATGCAGGCGAGGTCGTTCACGTCGTTACCAACGAAAATGGTCCGCATGGGATCGAGCTGGCGTGCGCCCAGCCACGACAGGAGGGCCGGAAGCTTGTCGTCGATGCCCTGCAGCGCTTCCACTCCGAGCTTCCGCGCTCGCGCCGCAACCACCGGATTCCTTTCCTTGGAGAGGATGAGCAGTGGGATGCCCGCCGCGGCCAGGTGCCCGATGCCCATGCCGTCGCTCCGGTCACACCGCACGGACTCCCGCCCGTCCTCGCTGACGAAGACGGTGTTGTCCGTCAGCACGCCGTCGAAGTCGAAAACGACCGCTGCCGGGGGAACGGGAAGAGCCGCGGTAGCTGCATCGCGCTCGATCGCTCGGAACAGTGCTTCGGCCTTGGTGAAGTCGAGCGGCTCGTCGATCTCGAGGACGCGCGAGGGATCTACCCTATGGATGACCGTCTTGCCGCAGAACCGAGTGCCTTCGCGGAGGAACGGGGCAACTCGCATGACGTAGACCGCGCCGTTCTCCAGTAGCTGTACGTCGAGATCCTGCCGCCGCTTTCGCGGCCCACCTTCGTGATTGATGCCGACGGCCTCACCGTCGGCACCATGCCGCCAAAGGAAGTGGTGGAACGGGACGGCAGTGAAGCAGCTGTCGGCGCCGGTGGCCTCGAGCCGCCGGACAGCGCCGTCGATGTCCTCCGGAGTGGTGAGCGGGGACGTGCACTGGAGCAACATCACGAGATCGGGCTCATACGCGTTCGCGGCGAGCACCTCCAGCGCGTGGACGACCGCGCTCTCGGAAGACGCGGTGTCACCCGAAAGCTCCGGTGGCCGCGCGACTATCTCCGCGCCGAATCTCTGCGCGACGGCGGCGATCTCCGGATCGTCGGTGCTCACGACGACACGGTCGACGGAGGCGGCGTCCTTCGCACAGGCGATCGTGTGCGCTACCAGCGGTCGGCCTGCGAGCTCGCGCAGGTTCTTGCGTGGTACCCCCTTCGACCCGCCTCGGGCCGGGATCACCGCGAGGCGCGACTGCTTCTTGCCGGGCTCCATGATGGCAGCGCTACTCTACCGAGCTGCGCTTGTTGTACTCCCCCCACTTCAGCTTCTCACGCTGAGGACGCTCGACCTCCAGGAGGTCGTCGAGCTTGTACGTCAGGGCTTTCGCGACGGCGCGAGTGTCGCGCACGATTCGCCGAATCCCATCCGGCTCGAGAGAGGCGGCGTGATCGGTCCCCTTCCAGGTGCGATCGAGGGTGAAGTGTCGCTCGATCCACGCAGCGCCGAGGGTCTGCGCTGCGATGTCCGCAGCGATGCCGAGGTGGTGACCCGAGAAGCCGATCGTCTTCACGCGCCCACCGTAGGTCTCCCAGAGCCTCTTGATCTCGAGAAGGCAGAGATCCTCGAACGCGACCGGGTAGCCGGACGTGCACGCATACGCCACCACATCGCCGTTGCGCGCCTTGTCCTCGAAGAACTTCACCAGTCGTTCTTCCTCCGCCCTCGTCGTCATCCCGAGCGAGACGTGGATCTCGCCGCCGAACTCCGCGCACAGGTACCCGAGCAGCTCGTAGTGCTGGTTCGTGCCGGAGGGGACCTTGATGTAGTCGGGACCGATGGGCACGATCTCGCGCGCGCTGGAAAGATCCCACACCGAGGTCGCGTAGCCGATCCTCATCTGCTCGCAGTACTCCTTGAGCTGCCGATGTTGGTCGGCGTCGAGCTCGAGGAATTCGCGGTGCTCCCCGTACGTTGCACCAAAGCTGTTCGCCGGGACGGGGTGGGGGGCATCGTACTGCTCCCGTGTGAGTAGCTCCCGGTTGTTCCGCTTCTGGAACTTGACGTAGTCGGCTTTGCAGAACGTGGCGGCGACGCCGATCATCTCCCTGGCGATGTCCAGGCTGCCTTTGTGGTTGCAGCCGATCTCGGCGACGATTTTGGGCGGTGTCGTCATGGCGCTCTCCCCATAGCACGTCCGGAACCAGCCCCGTGAAGCCAGCCCAAGGTACCTACCTCCCCAGGGTCACCGATCGGCCCGAGCGCCAGGCTGGTCGACCCGCCGGTGACTCCGAAACCCTGACATTTCTGTCAGGGAGGATGCGATCTCCGTGTCGTTCGGACAACGGTTCTCGACTGCGCCCGCGCCGTGAACCACGTAGATCGTGGGCGCTCCGACGCCAGCGCACGTTTTCGACCCCCTGGTACGTTTGGTGCTACCATCGCGCCCGACTCGTGCCGTCAGTTGTGCCTTGACGCGTTTTCCCAGAAATCTAAGCTGCGGCTCGTTTCGGGGGTGTCACCTCCCAGTCCTGTGTCCGTCACGTTCGGGCGGGGGGGGGCCAGGCCCGGCGTGCCGTCCCGATGGACTCTCGCCCCGGAGCTGATCGGAGACCTTTCCTTATGCGTATCCAGGCCTTGTCGAATGTCGCCACCGACGCGGGTGGCTCGAACGTCTCTGTCCTCGACCCGCTCGCCCACGACGCGCGGGAGTGCTTTCGCCAGCAGGCCGCCGCCCTCGCGGCGCTGGGCTCTCGGATCGACGGCGCCTTCGGCAAGGCCGTCCGGCTCCTGTACCAGACCGAGGGCCACGTCGTCGTCACCGGGATCGGGAAGTCGGGCCTCGTCGGCCGGAAGCTCGCCGCGACGCTCGCGTCGACCGGCACGCCGAGCTTCTTCCTGCACGCGGCGGAGGCCTGCCACGGTGACCTCGGGATGGTCACCAAGCGCGACTGCGTCATCCTGATCTCCTACGGCGGGGAGACCGACGAGGTCGTCCGGCTGCTCCCGCACCTGCAGGCGCGCGGCGTCTCGACCATCGCGCTCGCCGGGCGCGCGGGCTCGAGGCTCGCGCGCGGCGTCGACGTGTTCCTCGACGTGTCGGTCGAGAGCGAGATCTGTCCGAACAACCTCGCACCGACGACGTCCTCGCTGGCCACCCTCGCGATGGGGGACGCGTTGGCGGTCGCGCTGATGCGCCTGCGCGGCTTCGACGCGCAGGACTTCGCCAAGCTGCACCCGGGCGGCGGGCTCGGACGGCGGCTGGTGGCCCGGGTCCGGGAGGTCATGTTCCGCGAGCCGCTCCCGGTGGTCGAGCGGAGCGCGAAGGCGCGCGATTGCGTCCTCGCACTCGCCCGGGCACGGCTCCACGTCGTCCTGGTCCAGCACGAGGACGAGCTCTGTGGGATCGTCACCGAGAAGGAGCTCCGGAGCGTGCTCGAATCCGAGGACGCGAGCCTCGACATGCCGGTGGCCGAGATCATGAACCCCGAGCCTCCCGTCATCGACGTGGACGCGCTCTACGGCGCGGCCGAGCAGCGGATGGACCGCGACGGCGTGGACGCGCTGGTGGCCGTGGACCGCGACGGTTGCGTGCGCGGCGTCGTGGTGAAGTCGACGGTGGGGTGATGCCGTGCGGGGGTCGGTAGCAGTTCGCGCCGCCGGGCTCGCTCTCCTCGTCGCGATGGGAGCAGCCTGCGGTGGCGCAGCCGAGCCGACCGAGCGCGACATCTGGTACACGGCGTCGCTCCGGCCGGGGAGCGTGCCTCCGACCACGGAGGGCGAGCGCGAGCTGCTCGCCCGCATCGAGCAGGTGCCCGCGGGTGAGCCGGTGGCGCTCGGCGGGCAGGTGTTCGTCGTCGACGAGCCCTACGCGGCGGCGAGCGGCCGGATGTGCCGCTCGGTGGAGATCCGCGGGAGCGCCGGGTCCGAGACCGTAGAGGTGAAGCTCGCGTGCGAGGAAGACGCGGGCTGGGTCTTCGTCCCCGACGTGTTCGCCGACGCCGAGCCGGTCGCGGAGGTGACGCCGTGACGCTCGTCGACGGCGCCGCGGCGCAGCTCCGCGTGGTGCACGCGCTGGCGCTGCGCGAGACCAAGACGCGGTTCGGCACGCACCGGCTGGGCTACCTCTGGGCGCTGCTCGAGCCGGCGTTCTGGATCGGGACCTTCTACGCACTCTACGCGCTCGCCGGACGGCACACGCCCGGCGGGATGGACCTCGTCCCGTTCCTCGCCGTGGGGATCGTCTCCTACGAGCTCTTCAGCAAGACGGCCGACCGCGGCAGCGCCGCCATCGGCGCCAACAAGGCGCTGCTCTTCTACCCGCACGTCCACACGATCGACCTGATCGCGGCGCGCACCGTGCTCGAAGCCGCCACGTACGTGATGGTGTTCGTGGTGATCGTCGGCGCGCACGCGCTCGCCGTCCAGGAGCTCGTCGTGGACAGCCTCCTCCGGACGCTGTGGGGGATGGCGCTCGCGTCTCTCCTCGGCGCGACCCTCGGGCTCGTGCTCTGCTCGCTCACGGTCGTGTCGCCGACCGTCGAGCGCATGAAGGGCCCGCTCATGCGGCCGCTCTTCTGGATCAGCGGGCTCTTCTTCACCGCGGAGTCCCTGCCTTCACGGGCACGGGACGTGCTCCTGTGGAACCCGGTCATGCACTGCGTCGAGATCGTGCGCGACGGCTGGTTTCCGCAGTACACGGCTCGCCACGCGAGCGCGTCGTACGTGCTCGCGTGGATCGTGGCGCTCGCGTTCGCCGGCTTGACGCTCGAGCGGGCCGTGCGAAGGAAGGTGGAGGTGACATGATCGAGCTCCGGGACGTCACCAAGACCTATTCGACGACGGCGGGACCGCACGTGGTGCTCGACCGGCTCTCGTTCCTGTTCTCCGACCGCGTGAGCGTGGGCATCCTCGGCCGCAACGGCGCGGGCAAGTCCACGCTGCTCCGGATCCTCGGCGGGGCGGAGCTGCCGGACGCCGGGAGGGTGCTTCGCTCGGGCCGCGTCTCGTGGCCCATCGGGTTCGCCGGCGGGTTCAACGGCTCGCTCACGGGCGAGGAGAATTGCCGTTTCGTGGCGCGGATCTACGGCGCCGAGATCGACGTCGTCGTCGAGTACGCGCAGGCCTTCGCGGACATCGGAAACTACTTCCACATGCCCGTCCGGACGTACTCTTCGGGCATGCGGGCGCGGCTCGCCTTCGGTCTGAGCATGGCCATCGACTTCGACACGTACCTCGTCGACGAGGTGACCGCCGTCGGTGACAAGCTCTTCCAGGACAAGTGCAAGCGCGAGTTCGCCGATCGCCGCGAGCGCAGCTCCGTGATCATCGTCTCGCACCAGATCGCCACCATCCGCGACTACTGCGACATCTTCTGCGTCCTGCGCGACGGTCGGTTCCACGTCTTCGAGCAGATCAAGGAGGCGGAGCGCGCCTACAAGGCGGCCTGACGAGCGATGAGCGAGCCGGCGAAGAAGATCCCCGACGGCCCGAAGCCGGTGAAGCCGGTCGCCGAGGAGGCACCCGCGGCGCCCGCGCCCAGGCCCCCGACGGCGCGTGACATCCGGCGGCAGCGGTCGCGCCGGCTCGCCTGGCGGCTCGCCCTCGGCGTGGGGCTGCCCACGGTGCTCGCGGCGATCTACTACGGACTGGTGGCGACCCCGCAGTACGAGTCGACCGCCTCGTTCACCATCCAGTCGGCGGACAGCTCCGGGGCCGCGAGCCTCGAGCTCTTGATCGCCACCGTGCCGGGCTCGGGTGCGACCCGCGACGCGCTGCTCGTGCAGAGCTACGTGCAGTCGCGGGACATGCTACGGCAGCTCGTCGACGACCACGGCTTCGTCGAGCACTACTCCGATCCCGACATCGACTACCTCTCGCGCCTCGCCCCCGACGCGCCGTTCGAGGACGTCTACGAGTACTACGAGGACAAGGTCGAGGCCGAGTACGACACGCAGTCCGGAGAGGTCGTCCTGCGCGTGCGCGCCTTCAGCGCCGACAAGGCGCGCGAGCTCGCCGAGGCCATCCTCGCATCGGGCGAGGCCATGGTGAACCGGATGATGGACCAGGCGCGGCAGGACCGGATCGAGCTCGCGCACTCCGAGGTCCAGCGCGCCGAGACGCGGCTCGGCGACGCGCGCCGGCGCCTGCTCGAGCTGCAGGGGGAGCGCTCGGAGATCAACCCGATGGCGTCGGCCGAGGCGATCCTGGGCGTGCGCAGCGCCCTCGAGGCGGAGCTCGCCGCGGCGCGCGCCGAGCTGAGCACCATGCGCGCGACGCTCCAGCCGGGCACCCCGCAGCTCGTCGCCCAGCAGCAGCGCGTGAGCTCGCTGGCGCGGCAGGTCGAGGAGCAGACCCGGCGGCTCGCCGCCAACGGGACCGACAACAGCCTGAACGCCGACATCGCGGCCTTCGAGCCCGCGGTCGCCGAGAAGGAGTTCGCCGAGCACGCCTACGCCTCGGCCCTGAAGTCGCTCGAGATCGCGCGTCTCGAGGCCTCCCGGCAGCACCGGTACCTCGTCACGATCGCGCGTCCGTCGGCACCCGACGAGGCGACGCACCCGCGCGTCTTCGTTGCCGTCCTGACCGTGTTCGTGTTGAGCTTCGCCTTGCTCGGCATCGGCTGGCTGCTCCTGGCGTCGGTGCGCGAGCACGCCAATTTGTGATGCGGACCCGATCCGACAGCCGCGGCGTGCGATTCGTGGTCATCGCAGGCGCGATCCTGCTGCTCGCTCCCCACGCATCCGCCCAGGAGGCCCCTCCGCCGGCCCAGGCCGAGGCTGCCGCCGAGGAGCCGTCGGGACCGCAGCCCTTCGGGGCGAACCTCTTCACCGGCGCCTTCGCGGCCCAGCGCGAGGACGGGATCAACCCCGACTACCAGATCATGCCGGGTGACCGGGTGATGGTGAACGCGTGGGGCGCGATCACGATCAACGACGTCTTCGCCGTCGACACCCAGGGCAACGTCTTCCTGCCCGGGATCGGGCCGGTGCCCCTCGCCGGCGTGCGCAACCAGGACCTGACCCAGACGGTGCGAGCGGCCATCTCGCGCGTCTACCGCGGCAACTTCGGCGTCTACACCAACCTGTTGACCGCGAGCCCGGTGGCCGTGTTCGTGACGGGGGGCGTCCGCCGGCCCGGCCGGTACGCGGGCATCCCGTCGGACTCGGTGCTCTTCTTTCTCGACCAGGCGGGCGGCATCGATCCGGAGATGGGGAGCTTCCGGGACGTGAAGATCATCCGGCAGGGGCAGCCCCTCGCCGAGCTCGATCTCTACGACTTCCTGCTCCGCGGGACCCTGCCGAACCCGCAGTTCGCCGACGGCGACACCATCCTCGTCGGGCGCCGCGGCCCCACCGTGCTGGTCGAGGGCATGGTGCCCGAGCCGACCTTGGTGGAGATGACCGACGAGGGCTTCACCGGCGCCGACGTGCTCGCGGTCGTGCCGAGCGGCGCGCGGGCCAACGAGGTCACGGTGCGCGGCATCCGCGGGCAGGAGCCGTTCCTCCGGTCGCAGCCGGTGCCGTCCTTCCAGGACACGACGCTCAGCGACGGCGACGTCCTCACGTTCCGCGAGGAGGGTCGCGCCGACCGGATCCTCGTCCGACTCGACGGGGAGCACGTCGGGCCGTCGCTCATGTCGGTGCGCCGCGGGACGCGCCTCATCGATCTGCTGAACTATGTCCGGGTCGACCCGGGGCTCGCGAACACCGGGGCCGTTCACCTGCGGCGCCAGAGCGTCGCCCGGGAGCAGCGGCGCGCCATCCTCGAGAGCCTCGACCGGCTCGAGCGGAGCGCCATGTTGGCGCTCTCGGACTCACGCGGCGAGGCGGAGATCCGCGTGCGGGAGGCCGAGCTCGTCCGCGCCTTCGTCGAGCGGGCGCGGACGATCCAGCCGCTCGGCCGCGTGGTCACCGCGAGCGCCGGCCACCAGCTCAACGTGCTGCTCGAGGAGGGCGACACGATCGTCATCCCGCAGGACACCAACGTCGTCCGCATCAGCGGCGAGGTGCAGTTCGCGCAGGCGGTCATGTACCGTCCGGACCTGACCGTGCGGGACTACGTGCGGATGGCGGGCGGTTTCACGAACCGCGCCGACACCGGCGCCGTCATCGTCATCCGGCCGAGCGCCGAGGTGACCATCGGCGAGTCCGACATGCGGATCCGGCCGGGCGACGAGATCATGATCCCGCCCGAGATCGACAACAAGTTCTTCCAGAACGCCATCGATCTCTCTCAGGTCATCTACCAGATCGCCGTCGCCGCCTCGGTGGTGCTCCGGATCTGACGTGCTCATGAAGATCGCCGGTCACGACGTCGGTCCGAACGAGCCGTTCTTCCTGATCGCGGGGCCCTGTGTGATCGAGAGCGAGGCGCTCCTCTTCGAGGTGGCCTCGACCATGCGGGAGATCACGACCCGGCTCGGGATCCCCTACGTCTTCAAGGCGAGCTTCGACAAGGCCAACCGCACCTCCGGCGCGTCGTTCCGCGGGCCCGGGGTCGAGGAGGGGCTGCGGCTGCTCGAGAAGGTGCGCGAGCAGGTCGGCGTCCCCGTCCTGACCGACGTCCACGAGGACACGCCCGTCGACGAGGTCGCCTCCGTGGTCGACGTGCTCCAGACGCCCGCGTTCCTCGTGCGCCAGACGTCCTACCTCCAGCGCGTCGCCCGCGCGAACAAGCCCATGAACGTGAAGAAGGGCCAGTTCCTCGCGCCGTGGGACATGCAGCACGTCGTCGACAAGTGCCGGAGCGCCGGCAACGACGAGGTGATGCTCTGCGAGCGGGGCGCGAGCTTCGGCTACAACACGCTCGTCGCCGACATGCGCTCGCTCTCGGTCATGCGCCGGACGGGCTGCCCCGTCGTCTTCGACGCCACGCACAGCGTGCAGCAGCCCGGAGGCAACGGGACGTGCTCGGGCGGGCAGCGCGAGATGATCCCGGTGCTCGCGCGCGCCGCGGTCGGCGCCGGAGTGTCCGGCCTGTTCATGGAGACCCACCCGAGGCCCGACGCAGCGCTCAGCGACGGGCCGAACATGTGGCCTCTCGGCCGCATGGAGGAGCTGTTGTCGCTGCTCGTCGAGCTCGACCGGGTCGTCAAGGCGAGGCCCTACGCCGAGGAGCGCCGGTGAGCGGGCTGCCGGCGCACGCCCGGGCGCTCGCAGCCGACGTGCGCATGCTCGTCCTCGACGTGGACGGTGTGCTCACGGACGGGACGCTGTACTACGGCGCGGACGGCGAGGTGCTCAAGGGGTTCCACGTGCGCGACGGGTTCGGCGTCAAGCTGCTCCTCTCCGAGGGCATCGACGTGGCCGTCATCTCCGGCCGCACGACCCCCGCGTTGTCGAGGCGCCTCGCGGACATGCGCGTCGCCCACGCGTTCGTCGGACGCGACGACAAGAGCGCTGCCTTCGACGAGCTGATCGCGACGCTCCGGGTACCCGAGGCGCAGGTCGCCTACGTGGGCGACGACGTCCTCGACCTGCCGGTGCTCCGGCGCGTGGGCCTGCCCATCGCCGTCGCCGACGCGCACCCGCTCGTGCGCGCGGAGGCGGCCTGGATCACGAGCGCGGCGGGCGGAGGCGGCGCCGCGCGCGAGGTGGCGGACGGACTTCTGGAGGCGCGCGGGCGGCTCCGCGACGCGTGCGAGGAGCTCCTTACGGGGCTCGGCGGCGGCGAGACGGTCTGAGCATGGGCGTCGCGTTTCGGGTGGTCATACCGGCTCGCTTCGGGGCCTCGCGGCTCCCGGGCAAGCCGCTGCTCGACGTCGCCGGGCGTCCCCTCGTTCTGCACGTCCTCGACGTGGGCGTCCGGGCGGGGGCGGCGGACGTGCTGGTGGCGGTCGACGACGACCGCATCGGCGCCGCGGTCCGGGCCGCCGGCGGCCGGGCGGTCATGACGTCGCCGGACCACGCCTCGGGGACCGACCGGCTGGCCGAGGTGGCGCGCACCGAGGGCTGGGAGGACGGCGACATCGTCGTGAACCTCCAGGGGGACGAGCCGATGATCCCGCCCGGGCTGCTCTCGGACCTCGCGAAGGCCCTCGAGGCTCACCCGAGCGCGGGGATCGCCACGATGGCCACGCCCATCCGGCGGCCGGCCGACCTGTTCGCGCCCCAGATCGTCAAGGTCGTCATCGACCACGAGGGCTTCGCGCTCTACTTCAGCCGCGCCCCGATCCCGTGGGTGCGCGACTCGTTCACGTGGGCCGAGGGCCCTCGCGGCCCGCTCCCGGGGGACGTGCCGTTCCTGCGCCACCTCGGCCTCTACGCCTACCGCGTCGCGACGCTGCGCAGGCTGGCCGGCGAGCCGAGGGGCGCCTACGAGCGGGCCGAGTCCCTCGAGCAGCTCCGAGCCCTCGAGCTGGGGATCCCGATCCACGTGACGCGCATCGAGGAGGCGCCGCCGCACGGCGTCGACACCGAGGAGGACCTCGAGCGGGTGCGGCGCGCGCTCGGGACGCGGTGAGCGAGCGACGGGACATCGACGCGGTCGAACCGCTCGGGACCGTCGGCGTGTTCTCGCGCGGGATCGCGCGCATCCCGCACCTGTCGGCGTTCCTCGGCGCCGACCGCGTCGTGTTCCGCCCGGACGTTCGTCGAGCGCGCGTCGACACGGTCGTCGGATGGGGCCGGAAGCCGAACACGGCGCGCGCCAGGGCGTGGGCCGAGCGCGCGGGCTCCAGGTACGTGATGCTCGAGGACGGCTTCCTTCGCTCGCTCCGCGTGGGGCTGAGCGGCGAGCCGCCGCTGTCGCTGGTGGTCGACGACGAGGGCGTCTACTACGACGCGACGGCGCCGAGCCGGCTCGAGCGCTTGCTCGACGGGCCCGCCGATCCGGCCCTCCTCGAACGCGCCGCCCGCTGCATGCAGCTCGTGCGGACGCACCGCCTGTCGAAGTACAACGACAGCCCCGACCGGGATCTGGGTCCCCGCACGCGCGAGCGCGTGCTGGTCGTCGATCAGACCGCCGGCGATCTGTCGGTGCGGCTGGGTCTGGCGCACGCGGGCGGCTTCGGGGCGATGCTCGAGGCGGCCCTCGAGGAGCACCCCGACGCCGAGGTGATCGTCAAGACCCACCCGGACGTCGACACCGGGAAGAAGACCGGACATCTGCTGCGCGCATCGGGCGAGCGCGTCCGGCTGCTGCGCGAGCGTGCCCACCCCGTCTCGCTCCTGTCACAGGTCGATCGCGTGTACGTGATGACCTCGCTCGTGGGGTTCGAGGCGCTCGTCGCGGGCAAGCCGGTGACCTGCTTCGGCGCGCCGTTCTACGCCGGGTGGGGCCTCACCGACGACCGCGTGACGGTGCCTCGAAGGGGTGTCCGCCGGACCGTCGAGGAGCTGTTCGCCGCCGCCTACCTCCGATACGCGCGATACGTAAACCCCGAGACGGGCCGGCGGTGTGAGGTCGAGCGCGTGATCGAGCACCTCGCGCTCCAGCGTGAGATGGCCGAGGCGAACCGCGGCACGACCGTCTGCGTCGGCTTCTCCGCGTGGAAGCGGCGCTTCGTCCCCTCGTTCCTGCACGCGCCGGACGGCGCGCTCACCTTCGCGCGCGACTCGAGCGCCGCCGAGCGGGTCGTGAAGACGCCCGACACCCGGTTGTTGGTCTGGGGCACTCGCGAGCCCGCACGGCTCCGCGCGGTCGCCGGTCGCCGCTCGATCCCGATCTGGCGCATGGAGGACGGCTTCCTCCGCTCGGTGGGGCTCGGCTCCGACCTCGCCTCGCCGGCCTCCCTCGTCGTCGACCGCCTCGGCATCTACTACGACCCGAGCCGGCCGAGCGACCTCGAGCGCATCCTCGAAGAGGCGCCCTTCACCGAGGACGAGCTCCGGCGAGCGCGCACCCTGCGCGAGACGATCGTCGCCCACGGGATCAGCAAGTACAACGTCGGGACGCGCGCGCGCATCGGGCCCCCGGAGGGCGACGGGCGGCCGGTCGTCCTGGTCGTGGGACAGGTGGAAGACGACGCATCCATCCAGCTCGGCTGCGTCGACGTGCGGCGCAACGAGGATCTCGTCCGGTGTGCGCGAGAGAACCGCCCCGGCGCGTGGATCGTGTTCAAGCCACACCCGGACGTGGTGAGCGGCAACCGCCGGGGTGCGGTCGACCCGGTGCGCGCGAGCGCGTGGTGCGACGAGATCGTGGAGGAGGGAGCGCTCTCCGACTGCCTCGCCGCGGCAGACGAGGTCCACACCATGACGTCGCTCGTCGGCTTCGAGGCCTTGCTCCGGGAGCTGCCGGTGAGCGTCTACGGGCTCCCCTTCTACGCGGGGTGGGGGCTCACGCGGGACCGGCACTCCCACCCCCGACGCACGAGGCGGCTGTCTCTCGACGAGCTCGTGGCCGGCACGCTGCTGCGCTATCCGCGGTACGTGAGCCGCGTGACGGGGACCTTCACGACGCCGGAGGTGATCGTGGAGCAGCTCCGTGACGCGCGGCAGCGCGAAGGGCCGCTGAGCTCTCTCCGCGCGACCTGGGCGGCGCGCCAGCTCCGCAAGGCGATCAACCTGGCCAAGGTGATGCTCGATGCTCCCTGACCTCTCTTGCACCCACGCGCTCCTGCTCCAGGGGCCCGCCGGGCCGTTCTTCCGGCGGTTCGCCGACGAGCTCCGGGCGGCGGGTATCCGCGTCACGAAGGTGAACCTCCACGCCGGCGACGCGGTCTTCTTCCGCGGGCCCGGCGTCGTCCCGTTCCGGGGGACCGCCCGACAGTGGCCGGGCTTCGTCCGGGAGCTCATCGGCGAGCGCCGCATCGACGCGCTCTTCCTGTTCGGCGACTGCCGCCCCTACCACCGCCGCGCCATCGAGGTCGCGCGCGAGCTCGGCGTCGCCGTCTGGGCCTTCGAGGAGGGCTACCTCCGCCCCGACTACGTGACGCTCGAGCGCGAGGGCGTGAACGGCCACTCGACGATGCCGCGCGACCCGGAGCTGTTCCGCCGCATGGCGCGCGAGCTGCCGGAGCCCGACCCGCCCGAGTCGCCGGGGCCGTCGCTCGCGCCGGCCGCCGGCTACTCGATCGTGAACGCGACGGCGATGACGTTCTTCAACCGCGGCTACCCGCACTACGAGCACCACAGGGACATGCACGCCCTGAGACAGGCCGGCTCCTGGCTGCGCAGCGCGACGCGCAAGGTCTGGTACTCCGTCCGCGAGCGGGACCTGCTCGACGACCTCTCGGGCCGCCGGTCGGTGCGTTACTTCTTCGTCCCCCTGCAGGTCCACTGCGACTTCCAGCTCCTGCACTCACCCTACGCCGACGTGCCCGACTTCATCCGGGAGGTCGTGGCGACCTTCGCCGACCACGCGCCCGAGGGCGACTCGCTCGTGCTGAAGCACCACCCCATGGACCGCGCCTACCGGGAGTACGGGCCGCTCGTGCGAGACCTCGCCGAGCGACACGGGCTCGGCGACCGCCTCGTCTACGTGCACGACCTCCACCTGCCGACCCTGCTCAAGAACGCCCGGGGGACGGTCACCATCAACAGCACGGTGGGGCTGTCGTCCCTGCACCACGGGACCCCGGTGAAGGTGATGGGCACGGCCGTCTACGACGTCCCGGGGCTCACGCACCCTGGCTCGCTGGCCGACTTCTTCCGTGACCCGGGGACCGTGGACCGCGAGCTGTACGAGGGCTTCCGCCGCTACGTCGCGCACGTGAACCAGGCGAACGGGAACCTCTACCGCCGCCTGCCCGGCCGCCGGCACGGCACCGGGATGCGCTGGTTCAGAGCGCCAGACCCAGCCCGAGCCCCCACCGAGTGATCCGGGCGTCGCGCTCGAGCCCGCCGAGCTCGCTCGCCCTCGCGCGCCCCCCCGCCGACACCTCGACGTACCCGCCGCGGGCGAAGGGCGGCGCCACGCGCACGCGCGCCTCGTAGTCGACGGCGCGGTCTACGGCGCCGACGTCGGCGGTCACGTGGTCCTGCCTGCGGTCGAGGCCCTCGTGGGAGTCGATGGCGGCGAAGGAGACGGCGCCCGACAGGGAGATCGGGCCGGCGGCGAGCTCGCCCTCGAGGCGGGCCCACAAGCCCCAGCCGTAGTAGTAGCCCTGCTTGCGCAGGATGCTCTTGGCGGTCTGCTCCTCGTTCGCCTCCTGCCACCGGGCGAACAGCGGGGCGTTCACGCCGGCGAAGGCGGCGTGGACGCGGCCGGTGAGGCCGACGCGCACCCCGCCCGACAGCACGTGTACGTCGAGCGCCACCCCCGGGAGGCCGAGGACGCTCAGGCGGTCCTCCCACGCCCCGTGCTCCTCGACGCGGTAGAGGAACCCGAGGCTCGTCCCGACCGCGACGGAGTCGCCGTGGAGCCCGTCGACCGAGGGACGGATGGCCTGGCGGTACCAGCCGAGCAGGGTGGTGTCGGCGAGGAGATCGAGCCCCGAGCCGTCCCCGAACGTGGCCCGGGCGCGGAAGGTCGCGAAGTCGGCGTCCGCGAAGAACCGGTCGAAGGTGCCGGCGCGGAGGTAGCCCGGGATCGCGACGATCGTCCCGTCGAAGCCGACGCCGTGCACCGCGAAGCGCGCGCCTCCGTCGGCCGCGGCCGACGCGACGTCGTACGAGAGCCGGAAGCGGTGCCACAGGGGCGACGGCCCCTCGCCGTGCGTGCGCCCGTCGAGGGCGTCGTGGAACCTCATCGGCGTCGTGAGCACCCAGCGCGCGGCGTCGGGCGACGAGCGCAGGTGGAGCGCCAGCTTGTGGAAGAACTCGCCGATCGGGACGCCGCCGCCCGTCGTGACGAGCACGTCGTTGATGCTGATGCGCTCCTTGAACTCGAGGAGGAACTCCCAGGCGAGCGACGTGGCGAAGCCCCAGGCCGCCGCGCCGGCGAGGCCGAGGTCGTTTGCGCGCGCGAAGACGTGGTACGCGGCGCCGGACCAGGGGTGCCAGACGAAGTTCACGGGGAACTCGTTGTTGTCGTAGCGGAAGGCGTCGAGCGTGAGCCGCTGCTTCCAGCTGTCGTAGTCCCAGTCGGCGACGTTGCGCTCGCGGTCGAGCCAGTACCAGACCGTGCCCCCGCCGAGGAACAAGGTCATCTCGACGGCGGTCCGCAGGTGGTCGGGCGCGGGGGTGTCGTGCACCGCCTCGTAGTCGGTCTCGGCCTCGCGCCACGCGCCCGCCTCGTCGCGCCAGCACCCGACCCGACCCGGACCGCACCGGTCCTGGGCCCCGGCCGGCGCGGCGAGCGCGAGCACCGAGAGCACGGCGGATAGGCGAAGCATGACGCGGCCGTCCACAGCCTAGCGGGCCGGGTGGCAGCCGGCATCTTCCGAGGAGGAGGTGGTGTGTGACATGCGCTGCCCTGCTGGATAATATCCATATTTGTGGGATCGGGCGTGACCTGCCGGCGCTGCGGGACCGTCTCCGACGTGGGAGCACGCTTCTGCGCCCGGTGCGGGACCAGCCTCGCGCCCACGAGCCTCGCGGCGCCGACCGATGCCCTGGTCGGGCGGCGGCTCGGCGCCGGCTACACGCTCAAGGAGCTGCTCGGAGTCGGCGGCATGGGCCGGGTGTACCGTGCCGAGCAGGACGCGCTCGGACGCACGGTGGCGGTCAAGGTGATCCACCCGTACCTCTTGCACGACGAGCGCACCGTCGCGCGCTTCTACCGCGAGGCGCGGGCGGCGAGCAGGCTCAACCACCCGAACAGCGTCGGCGTGATCGACTTCGGCCGCGCGGACGATGGTGTGCTCTTCCTCGTCATGGAGCACATCGAGGGGCGGGACCTCGCCGCCATCCTCGCGGACGAAGGCTTGCTCCCCGTGCCCCGCGCCTGTCGGATCGTCGAGCAGGTGCTCGAGGCGCTCATCGAAGCGCACGCGCTCGGCATCGTGCACCGGGACCTGAAGCCCGAGAACATCCTGGTGAGCCGGCTTCGCGCCGGTGGCGATCTCGTCAAGGTGGTCGACTTCGGCCTCGCGACCATCATCGAGAGCGAGGAGGTCCAGCCTGTCACGCTCGCGGGCACGATCTGCGGCACGGCCGAGTACATGGCGCCCGAGCAGATCCGAGGCGCACCGGTCGACGGGCGCGCCGACCTGTACGGCGTCGGGGTCGTCCTGTTCGAGATGCTGACCGGATCGCCGCCGTTCTTGGCCGATTCGCCTGCGAAGATCGCTTTCAAGCACTTGCGCGATCCCGTGCCGAACCCGCTCGAGGTGGTCCCACTCCGGAAGATCCCCCCGGCGCTCGCCGCGCTCACGCTCGAAGCGCTGCGGAAGTCCCCGGCCGATCGGTGCCAGACCGCCGAGGAGATGCTGGAGCGCGTTCGCGCGGTCTCAGGCGCGCTCGGCGTGGTCGCCGTGCGCTGCCGGGCGTGTGGAGCGCCGGCGCCACGCCGTACGCGCTACTGCGGAGCGTGTGGCGAGCGCTTGCCGGCGCGCACGACGCTCGACGCACCGCCCGTGCAGGCCACGCCTCGGCTCACCGCATATCCCACTCTGTCCGCCGCGAGCTCGCTCGTCGGGCGCGAGGACGAGCTTTGGGTGCTCGAAGAGGCGCGGCAGCGCGCGTCGGACGCGCCCGCGTGGGTGCATCTCGTCGGCGAGCCCGGGATCGGCAAGACCCGGCTGCTCACCGAAGTGGCACGCCGTGCCGCAGAGGACGGAGACCTCGTCGTCGGGGCGACGCCCCACCCGAGCCGGGCACCGGTGCCCTACGCGCCGATCCGCGATCTGATGACGCGGCTCCTGGACGTCGACGAGGCGGACCTCGTGCGCCTCGCCTTGCCGAGCTCGGGCCTCGACGATCCGCTCGCGCGCGCCGGCATCCGCGAGGTCACCGAGCCCGTCGGGCTCGAGGGCTTCGAGGAGAGGTCGCGCGTCGGGGCCGTCGCGGCAGCCCTCGCGGCTGCCGTGCACCAGGCCCAACGCAGGAGCGGGACCGGACGCGTCCTCGTCCTCCTCGACGATCTGCCCCACTGCGACGGCCTGTCGGCGCGCGTGCTCGGGCACCTGCGCGGGCCGTGTCCGGCGGGCGTGCTCCTGCTCACGGCGGGCCGCACGGGCCACGTCCCCGGCGAGTGGGCCGACGCGCTCTCGCTGATCGGTCTCGACGATGACGCCGCACGACGGTTCTTGGCGGATGGTCCAGGGAGCCTCCCGAAGGAAGGCGCTTCCGGCCGCTTCCTCACGCCGCTGTACCTCGAACAGGTGCAGGCGCTCGGTCTTCCGCTCGACGACGAGCGGCTGCCGGCGCGCGTCGCGGACGTCATCGCGCGGCGCCTGCAGCGGCTCTCGCTCGAGGCGGTGCGCGTGCTGCAGGCGGCGGCCGTGCTCGGCGACCGCTGCTCCAGAGGCTGGCTCGATCACGTGCTCGAGCCGCTCGACCCCGACATCCTCGAGGGGCTCGTGGGCGACGGGTTGCTCCGGCGAAGCGCCGACACCGTGGAGCTCGGCCACCCCTTCATCCGCGATCTCGTCCTCGCGTCGATCCCGTCGGAGGCGCGTCACGAGCTGCACGTGCGCGCGCTCCGAGTCGCGGTGGACGGCGGCGCTCCGCTCGAGGTCCGCGCCGAGCACGCCTTCGGCGCGGGCGAGGCGATCGGCGCCATGGTCGTCCTCGAGCAGATGGGCGAGCGCGCCCTGCGCCGCGGCGACGTCGACGCCGCCGTGCTCGCCTTCCGCCGGGCGCTCGAGACGGCGCGCCGGGAGCTCCACGAGACGGGAGACCTCCTCCTCGAGGGCGCCATCGTCACGTTCAGCCGCAAGCTCGGCGTCGCGCTGTTCCGCGCGGGCGAGCACGACCGTGCCGAGGGGGCGATGCGCGAGGCGCTGGACCTCGCTCCACCCGAGAGCCTCGAGCGCGCCCGCATGCTGCTCGCACTCGCCAAGGTCACGATGGGTCGCGAGCGCGGCCGGCAGGCCGAGCGGCTCTTGCGCGTCGTCCTGGCGATCGCGACGAGCCGCGGCGAGGCCGAGATAGAGGCGGAGGTGTACGAGTGCCTCGCTTCGCTCAGGCAGAGCGCGAGCGACTGGCCGGCCGCCGCGGACCACCTGCGCAAGGCCTGCGAGCTCTACGGGCGGAGCCCCCGTACGCGCCGGCGCCGCGCACGGTCTCTCGTCGAGCTCGGCAAGGTCCTCGTCGAGGCGGGGGAGCGGGCCGAGGGGTCGAGGCTGACCGACGAGGGCCGGCAGCTCGCCGAGCAGCTCGGCTCGACCGCGCTCGCGGCCATGGCGCTCGCGACGATGGCACGCGCCGACGTCGTCGACGGCCGCCTCGAGCGCGCCGAGGCGCTCTACCGCGACGCGGCCCGCCTCGCCGCCGAGGCCGGGGACGCCGAGTGGCACGAGCAGTGGGTGCGAGCCGCCCGGACCCCTGCGGCCTGACCGGGGCTAGCCCTTCCGTTCCGCGAACGCGCGCAGGAACTCGAGCGGGATCGGGAAGACCGTCGTCGAGTTGTTCTCGGCCGCGATCTCCACGAGCGTCTGCAGGTACCGGAGCTGCAGCGTTCCCGGCTGCGTGGCGAGGACCGCCGCCGCTTCCGAGAGCTTCTGGGCCGCCTGGAACTCGCCCTCCGCCGCGATCACCTTGGCGCGCCGCTCCCGTTCGGCCTCGGCCTGCCGCGCCATGACCCTCCGCATCTCCTGCGGGACCTCCACGTGCTTGATCTCGACGGCGGACACCTTGATGCCCCAGGGGTCCGACGCCTCGTCGATGATCTCCTGGATCTTCCGGTTCAGCTTCTCGCGCTCGATGAGGAGGTCGTCGAGGTCGTGCGCGCCCACGATGGACCGGAGCGTGGTCTGCGCGAGCTGGCTCGTCGCGAAGAGGTAGCTCGCCACGTTGAGCACGGCCTTGTCGGGGTGGATCACCCGGAAGTAGATCACGGCGTTCACGGTGGACGAGACGTTGTCCCGGGTGATGACGTCCTGCGGTGGGACGTCCTCGACGACCGTCCGGAGGTCCACGATCTGGATCTTCTGAAAGGGTGGGAAGACGAACCGAAGCCCCGCCTTCTTCACGCCCGTGTAGCGCCCGAGGAGGAACGTCACCCCACGCTCGTACTCCTTGATGATGCGGATCGAGATCGCGAGGTAGCCGAGGACGGCCAGCGCCGCGATCACCAGTCCGAGCGGCAGCCCGAGGTCGATCACGCCGGCTCCTCCCGTGGCAGCGCCGACCGGACCCGCAGGCGCAGGTCCTCGACCCCGACGACCTCCACCGGCTCGCCGTCCCCGACGGGGACCCTCGAGACCGCGTTCCAGCGCTCGCCGTGGATGCGGACGTGGCCCCCGCCGGGGCCGACCCCGCCCTCGGCCCGGCCCCGCTCCCCGACGAGCCCCTCACGCCCCGTGCTGGGCCTGCGGTGACGCAACCTCCCCGCGTTCCAGGCCAGCAGCCCGGCGGCGAGCCCCAGCACCGAGGCCAGGGGCACGATGAGCGCCCAGGAGACGCGCACCGACGGCTCGGCGAAGAACTCGGGATCGTGCGTGTCGATGAGGAGCGCCGAGCCGATCACGAGCGCGGCGACGCCGCCGAGCGTGAGCAGCCCGTAGCTCGCGACGTAGAGCTCCGCCACGAAGAGCGCGACGGCGATCGCGACGAGGACGATGCCGCCGATCTGCACGGGCAGGGCGTTCAGCCCGATGCCCGCGAGGAGCAGGCAGAACAAGCCGACCGCGCCCGGTACGATGAGCCCCGGCTGGTACAGCTCGAAGACGAGCCCGAGGAAGCCGGCGATGAGCAGGACGTAGGCCACGTTCGGATCGCCGAGGATCGAGAGCGCCTTCTGCTGGATCGTGGGCTCGAAGCTCACGATGGGTGCTCCGCGGGTCGCGATCGTCACGCCCTGCACGGTCTTGCCGGAGAGCACCGAGAGCAGCTCTGCTTCGCTCGACGCGACCAGGTCCACGACGCCGGCTTCCACCGCTTCGGCCGCCGTCGCGGAGATGGACCGTCGGACCGCCGCCTCCGCCCACTCGGCGTTCCTGCCGCGGCGCTGGGCGATGGCGCGCGCGAACGCGGCCGTGTCGTTCTCGATCTTGCGCGCCAGGTGCTCGCCGCCGGCCTCCTCTG
Organism: Candidatus Neutrinellum sp.; assembly: GCA_039794305.1. Classification (GTDB taxonomy): domain Bacteria; phylum Myxococcota_A; class Polyangia; order Polyangiales; family JBDIVX01; genus JBDIVX01. The sequence continues at coordinate 3,324 of JBDIVX010000097.1, read as the reverse complement.
GATCCTCGCCTCCGGCGGTGATGGGATGGGCCGCCCCGATGTTCGTCCCGGGCGCCATCGCGGCCACGTGGGCCGCCATGGTCACGAAGACTCCCGCGGACCCCGCCCGCGCACCGCTCGGCGCGACGTACACCACGACCGGCACGTCGGCTCCCAGGAACGCGCGGGCCACCTCGCGGGTCGCGTCGAGCTGGCCGCCCGGCGTGTCGAGGACGACCAAGAGGGCCTGGCAGCCTTCGCGCTCGGCCGCGGCCACCGCGTCGCCCAGGTACGAAGCGGCCCCTGCCGAGATCACCCCGGCGAGCTCCGCCCGAAGGACGCACGGCGGCTCACCCCCGGCCCGCGTCTGACCCGCCGCCGGGGCCGCGAGCAGGGCCAGCAGCGGCAGGAGGAAGATACGGCGCAGGCGACCGGCCATCGCGCCGCCACCCTACGCGCGAAGCCAGCGGGCGACGTCGGGGGCGAAGCGCACGGTGGAGAGCGCGAGCAGGGCGCCGACGGCGACCGCGCCCGTCCCGAAGCACCCGGCGCCCGCCGTCGCCGCGAGCACGACGCCCGCGCCCGCGACCGCGAACAGGCCCCACGTCCGCATGCGCAGGATCGCGACGGCGCCGAGCGCCGCGAGGACCATCGCCACGGTCGGCCCCGCCGCGACGCCTGCCGGGCCGAAGGCGTAGAACGCGACGAACGGGAGCAGGGTGCCGAGGTTGGTCACCATGCCCCCGATCCGGGAAGCGCCCCGGTCGTCGAGCTTCCACCGCTCGCGCCACCCCGGCTGCCCCTCGTAGTCGACCCGGACCTCGCGGGCGTGGAGCAGCCCGATGACCGCGAGGTGGCTCAGGGTGAACAGCACGAGGAACGCGCCGACCCCCGTGAAGAACATGAGCGATCCGCCCGTGAAGGCCCCCCACCAGCTCACGCCGACGGCGAACCAGCGGGCCCAGAACCAGCGGGCGACGAGCGCCACGGCCGCGAGGCCGTAGATGGCCCCCATCGAGCCGAAGAAGAGCTGCACCCCGGTCTCCGGGAACAAGGCCAGGTACAGACAGGGGAGCGCCCATCCGGCGAGGACGAGCGCGCTCAGGCCCTTGCGCGCAGGGATCATCTCTGTCGACCTGTATTGTCCGGGCGCGTCGGTGCAAGTCGAGTGGGTTTGTTGACGGCCGGCCGCCCGTCGCGGGATCGTCGGGGGGTGCGACGCTGGAGCTCGGTCACGCTCCTTTTCGCGGCTGCCTTGCTCGCCTCCTCGGCCGTGGCCGACGGCCCGCCGTGGCGGGCCCGCCGCGTGCGGGGCATGCGGCCCAACCTGATCGCCACCGCGCGCGTCGCTCCGACCGATTGGCCGGAGGAGCCGCCGACGCCCGGCCGGATCGACCCGGACCGGTTCGGCGCAGCGCTCGAGGAGCTCTGCGGATGGATGCCGCCCGGGCGCCCGCTCCGGTACGCCGACTGGATCCTCCGCTACTCGCACGAGTTCGGCGAGGATCCGTTCGTCGTCGGCGCGCTCGTGTACGAGCGCACGCTCGGCGCCTGCCGGCCCGACTACGAGGGGCCGCACGGAGGCATCGGGCTGACCGCGATCCGCCACGACGTCCACGCGGCGAGCATCCGGCGAGGTGTCTACACGTACCGCGTGCGGCAGGACGGAGCCTGGGTCGAGCGCACCCGTCGCATGGACCGGTTCCCGTTCGGCGCGATCCGGCTGACCCGCGCCGAGGAGAACATCTACTTCGCCGCGGCCCTCCTGTCGGTGTGGCGCGACCAGCACCGGTCGGTCGACGAGGGCTTCGAGCAGGTGCCCCACCGGCACCACGTCTCGCACTTCGTCTGGGGCGACCGCGTGCGGAGCGACCGCGACGAGGACCGCGTCTTCACGAGCCGCCGGAGGCTCCTCTTCTACTACGGCGCCATCGGTGCGGGTCCGACGCTCGAGCGGCGCGGGGTCACGCTCGGCTCTCCGCTCGACGGCGCGCCGCGCGTCGTGTCGAGCGGGCTCGGGAGCGAGCGCGACGGCGGGGAGCGCTCGCACCGAGGCATCGATCTCGAGTCGCTCCCGGGCGAGCCCGTGCGCGCGGTGGCCGACGGCCGGGTGGTCTTCGCGGGGGTCGACCTGCCGGGCGGACAGAACAACCGGCAGCTCCGCCGGGACGAGTACGAAGAGGTGCCGCGGAGCGCGCTGGGCCGTGGCGGCCGGTACGTGTGCCTCCTGCACCGGGCCGGCGGCGCGGGTCCGCTCCGATCCTGCTACATGCACCTCGAGACGGTCGAGGTCGAGGCGGGCGACGAGGTCCGGCGCGGCGACCGCGTCGGGACCGTGGGCCGCACGGGGATGCAGTCCTCCGCCGCGCACCTGCATCTCGAGCTGCACGGCCCGGACGGCCTGCTCGATCCCCTCGAGGTCCTCCGCGGGCTCGTCATCGGCGACCCGAGCCCCGACCTCTCCGAGGTCTTCAGGGCCCCATCCGCCAGCCGAACGCAGCCGTCGCGCCGATGAAGCGGTCGACGGCGCCGGCGACCACGCGCTCGTCGTCCTCGCGGGCGTGGAAGTCGAGCAGGTACAGGCGACCGTCGACCGAGCCGCGGACCTGGAACTGGTCGCCCAGCGGGTAGACGAACCCGACCGCGGCCTCGACGCCGTGCGCCGTCGTCCGCGGGAACCAGTGGTCTTCGCCGATCTCGCCCTCGTCGAGGACGAGGAGGTAGGCGGCGTCGAGCACGAGCGAGAGGTCGCCCATGGCGATGCGCGCGCCGGCACCGAACCGGCCGTGATCGTACGCCACCGAGGCGATGTCGGGCGGCTCGTCGCGCGGGTGCTCGGCCTCGACGGAGAAGGCGTGGTGCGCGAACGCCGCCGAGAGCGAGACGCGCCCGTGGCCCACCGGGATGCGAGCCACCGCCCCGAGCGACCAGTAGGTCTCGGAGGTCGGGTAGCTCGTGTCGTTCGGCCCCGCCGAGCTCAGCCCGATCGACTGGATCAGGTCCGCCGTCACCCCGAGGTGGGCGAGCACCCCGTTCGTGAGGTGCGCGCCCGGGTACCACTCGGCACCGATCGCGAGCTCCGGGCCGAGGGGCAGGTCGTAGGGGCGGACCTCGCCGCTCCGGTCGTCCACGTAGCGAAGGCCGCGGTTGATCGCGCGCAGCCCCACCCTCGCCTCGAGCGGCGAGTGGCGTGGACGGAAGTCCCGGTCGAACAGCGCGTCGACCTCGTCGTCGACCGCGTCCTGCGCGGCCCGCTCCTCGGCGCCCGGGAACAGCTCCGGATCGAGCGCCGCCACGCGGCCCTCTTCGACGTCGTCCTGCGACATGTCCATCGGCGGCGGCGCC
>JBDIVX010000096.1:0-29310 GCA_039794305.1 Candidatus Neutrinellum sp. | reverse complement strand
GCGACGAGGTCCGGATCGATGTCCTGCGCGACGACCTCGCCGTCCGGCCCGACCGCCTCGTCGAGCCAGGGCAGGAAGTACCCGGAGCCGGTCCCGACGTCCGCGACGCGCATGCCGGGGCGGATCTCGAGCGCCTCGACGAGCTCCGCCGGGCGCTGCCACTCGGCCCGCCCGGGCGCCTCGAGCATGGCGACGTAGCCGCCGACCGAGCGGCGGCGCGGGACCCGGTCCGCGGGCGTCGTCGTGGGCTCGGCGGCGGCGCCGCACCCGAGGAGGAGCAGCGCCGCGAGGGCGTGCTTCGGCACGGCGCGGCTCATCGGCGCAGAGCGTAGCCGAAATCGGCGGCCTCCCGCCGGAGCCCCGTGTGGTATCTCCCGCGGGTGTCGCCCGAGGAGCTGCCCGGCCTCGACGCGGTCCGCGAGGCCGCCGATCGGATCGCGCCCTACGCGCACCGCACCCCGGTGATGACCTCGCGCACGATCGACCGGATGGCGGGCGCGCGGGTGTTCTTCAAGTGCGAGAACCTCCAGCGGGCCGGCGCCTTCAAGTTCCGCGGCGCCACGAACGCGGTCTTCTCGCTCGGCGACGACGAGGCGGCCCGGGGCGTCGCCACCCACAGCTCGGGCAACCACGCCGCGGCGCTCGCGCTCGCGGCGCGCCTGCGCGGAATCCCCGCCCACATCGTGATGCCGAGGAACGCGCCCGCGGTCAAGCGCGCCGCCGTCGAAGAGTACGGAGGCCGGATCACCGAGTGCGAGCCGACGTTGCGCGCCCGCGAGGAGGGGCTCCGGGAGGTCGTCGCGGCGACCGGCGCCGAGGTCGTCCACCCGTACGACGACGCGCGGGTGATCGCCGGGCAGGGGACGGCCGCGCTCGAGCTGCTCGAGCAGGCGCCGGACCTCGACCTCGTGCTCGCGCCGGTGGGCGGCGGTGGGCTCGTGAGCGGGACGGCCATCGCCGTCACCTCCCTGGCACCGGCGACCCGGGTCGTCGCCGCCGAGCCCGCCGCCGCGGACGACGCGTTCCGGTCGATGCGGGAAGGGCGGATCGTGCCCTCCGACGATCCCAGGACGGTGTGCGACGGGCTCCGGACTTCGCTCGGGGAGCTCACCTTCCGGATCCTCCGGGAGCGGGTGAGCGAGGTCGTCACCGTCGAAGAGGACGCGATCGTCGCGGCGACGCGGCTTCTCTGGGAGCGGATGAAGATCCTGGTGGAGCCCAATTCGGCGGTGCCCCTCGCGGCGCTCCTGGCCGGGAGGGTGCGCGCAGCGCGGGTCGGCGTGATCCTGACGGGCGGCAACGTCGATCTCGACGCGCTACCTTTCCGCCAATGACCCTCGGCCGCGGCGCCAAGGCGGTCCTCCTCCTGGCGGCATTCGTCGTCGTCTGCGCGGGCATCAAGCTCGCCGCGGACCTCCTCGTGCCGCTGCTCCTCGCGGCGTTCCTCGCGACCGTCACCGCGCCGCTCGTCCTTTGGCTCTACGACCGCGGCGTCCCGCGCGGCGTGGCCGTCGCCGTCGCGCTGCTCGTCGACATCTCGGCGCTCGCGGGCCTCGGGGCGCTCATCGGGAGCTCGCTCAACGCGTTCTACCTGCACCTGCCGACCTACCAGCAGCAGCTCACCGCCGCGCTGACCGACGCAGCCGGCTCCCTGTCGCGCTACGGCGTCCACCCCGAGTCGATCAGCGAGGTGATCGACCCGGGCTCGCTCATGGGGCTCGTCGCGACGCTCCTCAAGAGCATCGCCGGGATGGTGTCGAGCCTCGTCCTCGTCCTGTTGATCGTGGTCTTCATGCTGTTCGAGGCGACCGGGCTCCGCACGAAGCTCGCGCGCGTGTTCGGCGGCGACCCCGAGCGCCTCCACAAGGCGAGCACCGACGTGACCAAGTACCTGCTGGTCAAGACCGCGACGAGCGCGGCGACCGGTGTGCTGGTGGGCGTGTGGCTCGCGGCTTGGGGCGTCGACCTGCCGGTGCTGTGGGGCCTGCTCGCGTTTCTGCTCAACTACGTCCCCACCGTGGGGAGCATCATCGCCGCCGTCCCGGGCATCCTGCTCGCCTGGCTCGAGCTCGGCACCGGAGCGTCGCTCGGAGTCGCCTCCGGCTACCTGGTCGTCAACTTCGCCATCGGCAACTTCCTCGAGCCGCGGATCTTCGGCCGGACCCTCGGCCTGTCGCCGCTCGTCGTCTTCCTCTCGATGATCTTCTGGGGATGGATGCTCGGGCCGGTGGGCGCCCTCCTGTCGGTGCCGCTCACGATGATCATCAAGATCATCCTCTCGAACACGGAGGACCTCGAGTGGATCGCCGTGCTGCTCGCTCCCGTGCGCGAGCCGGAGGGCAGGCGCGCGTCGTGGATCCCGGCGGTGCTCCAGCGGCGCCCCGGCGCGCCCGACGCCGAGGAGTGACGGGTCACTGGAAGATCAGGTCGAACAGGAACGCGGCGCCGAGGATCGGGATCACCAGGCCGATCGCCGAGCCGACCAGGTAGTCGCGGAAGCGGAGGTCGGTCATCGCGAGCGCGTAGTTCAAGGGTGGTGAGAGCCAGAAGACCGCTCGCAGCGTCACGATCGTGAGGACCGGCCGGGCGTGGAGCCGAGCGAGCAGCTTCTTCATGAGGGGCCGCTCGATCCGGGCCAGGGCCTTGCCGCCGATGGCCCGCACGACCACGAAGCTGACCGAGACGCTGACGACGGCGGCCCCGAGCGCCACGAAGAACCCGGTGAGCTGGCCCCAGGCCAGGATGGCCGCGGCGATGAAGACCATGCCCGGCACGTGGAGCAGCTCGCCGGCGGTGAAGACGGCGACGAACAGGAGGATGCCCCAGGGACCGGCGTCGGCGACCATGCGCCGCACCTCGTCCTGATCGAAGCGGTCGATGACGCCGGTCGCGTCGCCGACGAGCCAGAGCGCGGCGAACAGGGCGACGACCGCCACGAGCCGCCAGCGCTGCCACGCGGACCGCGGCTCGGCGGGCGGAGGAGATCCGTCCGGCGCGGTCATCGTGGAGCCGCGCTCTCCTCCACCGGCGCCTCGGACGGATCGGCGGCCGCGGGTTGGCCTCGGAGGGCGAACATCGAGACGACCGCCGCGGTCACGACCACGACCAGCGCCGCGACGAGCCCCACGGCGAGCTTCTTGCGGCGGCCGGCGCTCGCGAGCGCGCCCTCGACCTCGTCGAGGTGGGCGTGGAGCTCGGCACGCTCGGCCTCGCTGAGCCCGGGCGCGGACGAGCCCTTGCCGAACGACGGAGGGGTGCGGTCGAGGTCGGGTCCCTCGCGGAGCTCCTGGGCGAACAGGTTCTTCAGCATGCCCGCGACGTGCGAGTCCCGGACGACGTGCCGGCCGTTCACCAGGAACGACTCGAGCGCGTGCTGCATGTCCTCGGCCGTGCGGAACCTCTCGGCGCGGCTCTTCGCGAGCGCCTTCTGCGCGATGGCGTCGAGGTCCTCGGGCAGCTCCGGATCGACGTCGCGGATCGAGGGCGTGGCCTCGTCGAGCACGATGGCCGCGACCGTCTCGTACTCGCTGTCGCGGGCGTAGAGGGGTTTGCCCGTGACGAGCTCGTACAGGCACACACCGAGCGAGAAGATGTCCGCGCGGCCGTCCAGCTCGGCTCCCTGGTACTGCTCTGGCGACATGTAGGCGAACTTGCCCTTGAGGACGCCATACTGGGTCTTGTCGAGCTGCGTCTTGGCCTTCGCGATGCCCCAGTCGAGCAGCTTCACCTGGCCGTCGAAGCCGAGCATGACGTTCTCGGGCGTGACGTCGCGGTGGACGATGCCGAGCGGGTGACCGCGCTCGTCGGTCGCGGTGTGCGCGTGGTGCAGGGCGTCGGCGACGTCGGCGAGGATCTTGGCGACGAACGGCACGGGGATGCCGCCGCGCCCGCGGCTCCTGCGCGCCAGGCTCGCCAGCGACACGCCGTGCACCCACTCCATGGCCAGGTAGTACTCGCCGTCCTGCTCGCCGAACTCGTAGATCGGACAGATGTGCGGGTGCCGCAGGCGCATGCACAGGCGCGCCTCGTTGATGAACATCTCGATGAGCTGCGGATCGGTCGCGACCTGAGGGAGCAGCCGCTTGACCACGAGCTCGCGGCTCGCGGACCGCGGACCCGTCTCGCGCGCCAGGTAGATCTCGGCCATCCCGCCGGTCGCCATGCGACCCAGCAGCTCGTAACGACCGATACGGCCGACCGCAGTCAGCGAGTGCAGAGCGGCGCCCGACACCTGGGGCACGGATTCTAGCAGGGGTCCGGCGTCTCCACCGAGGCACACGTTCTGCTCCGCGCGGGCGGACCACGGCGCGATTTCGGCAATGGTTCTGCCGGCCGGATCGCCGGGATCGAGGGTTGCAAGCCGCGACGGCGCGATGAGGCGTCTGTCGATACTGGGGGTGGTGGTCTTCGCGGGCTGCACGGGGCAGGTCGGGAGCACGGAGCCGATGGGCGGCCGGCCGGGGAGGACGCCGGACGATCCGGACGCACCGGCGGCGTACACGCTCGCGGTCGACACGTCGCCGACGGGCTCCTTCGCGCCCGCCCACGCGACGACGTGGAGCGTGTCGGGCCGCGTCACCGCGTCCGAGGGGCTCGGCCCGCTCACCGTCGCGGGCGGCGCCGTGCCGGTCGGCGCCGGCGGGAGCTTCACGCGCGAGGTGTCCATCGGGCCGGGACTGAACCTCGTCGAGATCGAGGCGCGCGACATGGCCGCGCCCGCGCACTCCCGCCAGGCGCACCGGGCGGTCCTCGCGGCCGACTACCTCCCCGAGGGGCACATCAACCCCGCCGCGGCCGCGCTGACGCTGACCAACGAGATCCTCGCGCCGATGGCCGAGCCGCTCTCCGGGCGCGTCGCCGCTCTCGACATCGCCGGCGAGATCATGGCGCGGCCCACGCTGACCGACGACACCTGCACGACGTACCCGGACAGCGCACGTCACGGGACGGCGTCGCTCGCGATCGTGGTGAGCGACACCGGAGAGCTCTGGCTCGAGCTGACCATCCCGAACCTCGAGATCCGCTTCCACGGCAACTGCTCCACGTTCCTCTTCAGCACGGACATCCGCGGGTCGATGACGACCGACGTCGTGTTGCGCGCGAGGCTGAGCGCGCCCCCGGGCGACGTCTGCGTCACCGGCTTCGAGCACGAGCCGCCGGTCGTCGACCTCGTGGGCTTCGACATGGACGTGAGCGGCGGGAGCGGGCTGCTCGACGGCCTGCTCGTCTCGCTCATGGGCGAGATGCGCGAGGGGGACACGGCCGACTCGCTCGCGGAGGAGCTCGCGACGCAGGCCGACGCGCTGCTCGGCTCGGAGCTCACGGGCGTCACCGTCTTCGACTCGACCGAGACGATGAGCCTGTTCGACACGCCCGTCGACGTGCACCTCTGCCTCACGGGGCTCGTGACCGAGGGCGGCACGCTGCGCGCGACCGTCGGCGCCACGGCGGCCGGGCCGGGCGGCGCGCTCGAGGCCCCGGGCGCGCCGATCGTCGCCGGTGAGCTCCCGCCCGCGACGCCGGGCAAGCTGTGGCTCGACGGCAACCTGATCGCCCAGCTCCTGTTCTCGGCCTGGCGCTCGGGCGCGCTCGCGAGCGACGGCGTCGAGACGATCGACGTCGGCACGCTCGGGCTGGTGGTGCCGTCGCTCCGTGGCCGCTACCCCGCCGGCACCATGGCCGACATCTCCATCGACGGGCGCCTGCCGCCGCTCGTGACCGCGGCGCCGGCCGAGGAGGGCGACCTCGTGCTCTCGATCGGCGAGCTGCACCTGAGCATCTCGGTCGCAGGCGAGCTCCTGTTCCGCATCGGCACCAACCTGCGGATGACGCTCGAGCTCGTGCCCGAGGGCGGCGCGCTCCGCCCCGAGGTGGCCGACGTGCAGTCGGACATCTGGGTCGTCGAAGAGCCCCTGATGGACGCGGACGACGAGGCGCTGGCCGCCGCGGTGGGGCTGCAGATCGGGAGCGCCGCGAGCAGCCTGCTCGGGGAGACCGCGATCGCGCTCCCCGACATCGGCGGCGCCATGGTCCCAGTGGACGTCGTGACGACGCCGGGCGGCCGCTACGTCGAGATCACCGTCGAGTGAGCGGACGACCGGGCCGCCGGCGGCCCCGCGCCCGAGCCCGAGCCATCGGCTCGACACCGGGCCCCCCTCCCGCGCTGCGCTCGCTGATGCGCGATGGAGATTCGGGCACTCCGCCCGAGTGACGATCAAATTCCAAGCCCGGCGGGCCGGGGGCGGGCGGTGCCTGTTTGCCCGACGGAATGAGTCGGGCCCGGCACCTGGGTCTGTTGGCCGCTTCCTGTCCGGGGCGGACCCGATCTCCGCGGGGGCGAGTGCTATGCTGAGGCGTGGAGTTCGTCCGTACGCTGCTGCGGCTGATGCGCGCGCTGAATGAACGCGGGGTCGACTACGTCCTGGTCGGGGGGGCCGCCCTGAACGTGCACGGCCTGGTCCGGGCGACGCGGGACATCGATCTGTTCATCGCACCCGAGCCCGACAACGTGGAGCGCTTGCGGGAGGCGCTCCGCGATGTCTGGGACGATCCTTCCATCGACGACATCTCCGCGAACGACCTGTGCGGGGACTATCCCGCAGTGCGCTACGGGCCCCCGGTGGGGAACGTCGCGCTCGACATCCTGACCCGGCTCGGTGAGGCGACGCGTTACGCCGAGCTCGAAGCGCAGATCGTCGAGCTCGACGGCGTGCCGGTTCGGGTCGCGACGCCGCGGACGCTGGTTCGCATGAAGCGGGGAACGGTCCGCCCCATCGACCAGCAGGATGCGCGCGCGCTCGTCGAGGCCTTCGGGCTCGCTGAGGAGGACGATGCCGGTTGAGCGCTTCCGCGACGCACGCGACATGCCACCCCCGGCGAGGGTGGTGGGCGAACGGCTGCTCGACACCATCGCGGGGGTTTGGGAGTGGGCCCACCTCTGCCGCCCCGCCCCCATCGAACGGGCCGTCCGGCGCTTTCGGACGATCGAGGAGGCGGCGGCCGCCCGCTACGAGGCCGAGATCGCGAACGTGCGCGCGCTCGCCCGAGAACGCTGAGGCAGCGGCTCGCAAACCTGGCCGGGGGCATCATCCTGCCGGCGCTCAGGCGAACGTCAGCTGCCGAAGATGCTCGAAATGCCGGTCGCGAGTGTAGAGCGCCAAGCTGTGCTGGATCACCAGCGCAGCGATCCACAAATCGTTCGTCGGGATCGGCGTACCCTGGGCCCGTAGCTGGCCGAAGAGCGTGGCGTAGGCCCGGGTCGTCCCGTCGTCGGCGTACACCACCCCGACGCCGGGCTTCGCGAGGAAAAGCTGCAGGACGCGTTCGTTCAGATGTCCCTTGGCCCCAACTGCAAAGCCTCCTCGCAGCTCGGCCAAGACGACGAAGGGCAGCAAGATCTCGTCCGCCTGCTCGAGCGTGGCGACCGCCTCTGAGACGCCGTCAGTCAGGTCGCGGTATCGGTTGGTGTCCAGCGCGATTCTCACCGCCACAGATCCACGTCGACGCGGCGCTGTTCCTCGAGCGCAGCGTCGATGTCTGGATCGGACACCCAGGTCGCCGCAACGTCACTGAGATCGCGCTGTCGGACAGGTTCTCCAACGAGGCCCACCGCCCGCTTCAACGCCTCGAGCACTACCTGGTTCAGGCTCTTGTTCTGCTCGCGAGCCCTCCGACGCAGCTCGTCGTCCAGGACTTTGGGTATGTTGCGGAGCGTGTACTGCATGCATGCACTGTAGGCTCCACCTGCATGCAGTTCAAGCGGCACCTGCGGACGGAATTAGGTCGGGCCCGGCACCTGGGTGGGGTGCCGGGCCCTCGGGGTTGGAGGCTACGGGTTCGCGCCAGCGCTTGCTACTCGCTGACCACGAGGCTCCAGCTGTTCAGAGTGCCGGTGTCCGCACCGGCGTGGTCGCTCACGTGGAGCGTCCACATCCCACCGAGGTCGCCCGTGGGCGCGGGCTCGAGCGGGAAGGTCCGCACGATGTCGTCGGCGCTGCCGCCTTCCTTGTCGTGCAGGGTGTAGGAGAGGCCGCCGGGCCCCTCGAGCGTGACCATCAGGTCACCGATGTAGGTGTGCGAGATGTTGACCGCGACCTGGACGCTGCTGCCGGTCGTGCCCGCGGGCACCTCGGCCTCGCTCGTGATCCCGGTCGCGTCGTCGTCGGGGATCTCGACGCCGCCCCGGCCCGCGAAGCGGCCGCCCTCGCCGCCGGTCTCGCCGCCCTCGCCGCCCGACGGCGTGACGCGCAGCTTCCAGCCGTGCAGCGTGCCCGTGTCGAGGTTCGCGAGGTCGCGGACGGTCAGGGTCCACTCGCCCCGGGCGTCGCCCTCGAAGCCGGCCACCGTGATCGTCGTCTTCAGGTCGTCCGAGCTGCCGCCCTCGCGGTTGTGGATGACGCGCTCGGTGCCGTCGTGGGAGAGGACCACCTGCAGGTCGCCGCGGTACGTGTGGGTGATGTCGAGCTCCACCTGGAGGCCGCCGATGTCGACCGAGTCGGGCACGGCGATGGTGCTGACGACGCCGGTCGGGTCGTTGTCGGGGATGGCGGCGTTCGGGCTCGCCGTGTACTCGTCCTCGCCGCCGGGCGTCGGCGGGGTGACGGGCTCGCGCGACATCTGGACGAGCATCCGGACCCTCTCGATGTCGAGGTTCGGCACCGAGCTCCGGGTCAGGCGCTGCGGGTTCCAGAGGAAGTCCGGGTGCCCCTCGCGGCTCCGGCCGTAGTACTCGCCGCCGATGACCTTGCCCGCGCCGTCGACCTCGAGGATGTAGGTGTAGTTGTCGGTGCGCTCGTGGCGGCTCGCGTCGTTCGGCTCCGTCGAGGCGTGCGACTCGGTGATGTACGTCATGCTCGCGTTCACGTCGTAGAGCTTCACGGCGTCGGCGTTGTACATGTACGTGTCGCCGGTGAGCCCGAGGAGCTCGTTCGCGCGCTCGACCGAGATCTCCTCCTGCTTGGTGATGCGGAAGCCGACGACGGGCTGGTTCCAGACCTCGTAGTCGTAGGTGCGGTCCTCGGCGAACGGACGGTTCATCAGGCCGAGGTAGTTCGTCATGATGACGTGCATCGAGCCGGCGTTGGTGTCGCGGCACTCCGGGTTGATCGCCCGACCGTGCTCGTCGCGCTCGACCTGGTACTCCTCGTCGCTCCCGCCGCGGTTGCAGCGGCCGCCGATCATGTCGGCCGGGGTGCGGTTGTAGGCGGCGATGAGCAGCGCCTCCATGTCACCCACGTGGAAGGTCACGCCGTTGTGGGTGACCGAGCGCATGGGACGATCCTCGAGCATCGCGGCGGGCACCCAGGCGTGGCACAGGCCCCACCAGGACTCGACCGGCCACTCACCGTCCTCCGGGCGGCCGTCGTTCGAGATCGCGAGGTCGCGGTCGCGCTTGTTGCCCATGTTGTTGCTGACGTAGCTCGCCAGCGGGCCGAGCTGGTCGTAGTACTCGGTGTCCCAGCCCTCGCCGGGCTTGGGCGAGTACCGGTTGAACGGCCGCAGCTCGTTGAAGCCCTCGGGCGGCGTCCAGCCGTTGAAGGCCTGGTCGTACTTCTCGGCCGGCGACAGCTCCTCGCCGTGCCAGCGGTCGTTGATGCTGTCCTCGTACGTCGGCCAGTACGTCGAGGGCCACGCCTCGTTGGCCGAGCGTCCCTCGAGCGGCAGGCTCTCGAGCTCGTACACGAACTCGCCGTCGAAGCGGTCCGGCCGGTTGCGGCTGTCCCAGCGGTCTTCCTTGCCGCCCGAGACCGCGCCGCTCTCGCCCTTGCCGTCCATCGCGCCGCCCGTCGGTGCCGCGCAGCCGCCGAGCGCGAGCCCGCCGGCCAGGAGTCCTACGAGGAAACGCTTTCTAAGGATGTTCATGATCAGCCCCTCTGTGTCCCTGCGTGTCGGAGCGTGTAGGAGCACGGACCATGCCGCCCCCATTCCGGCCGGTTTCGTCAACGATCTCCGATCGCGCCCCCGCCCACTGGCAACTCCACCAGCCGGCCACTGGAGCCCCCCGGCTCCACTGGCCGGACCTCCGCCTGGGGGGCCGCTGCAGTCGGCTCGCGATCGCGCGGAACCAGCCGGCTACGGGAGAGGGACGGCGCCGCCCAGTCCGGTCACCCGCACTCACCGTCGTGCGCGACCCTCACACCGGCTCGGCTCGCCCAGCACGCATTCGTATAGGTCGTACCGTCGCAGCCGCAGACGGGGAGCACGTCGCCGCCGCAGTCATACTCCCGCCGGCGGCAGCCGCCTTCACCATCGCAGCCAGGACCGTCGCAGTACAGCGCATGCTCCGCTTGTGCGAACGGGTCCAGGACCGCGCAGTCCGCATCCTGGCGACACGGGAAATGGGTCCCGTCGGGCGGAACGAAGCAGCACTCCGGGCAGTCCGAAGGCATGCACGCGCCGACGACGGCGCAGCAGACCGACCCATCTGGGCATTGCTCATCCGTGCCGCACGCGACGAGCGGACGGTCCGGAGCGCAGAGCCCGCTTTCCACATCGCAGTGCGCGGAGTGACCGCAGAAAGCATCCGTGGTCAAGCAGCCCCGAGGGAGCTCATCCGTCAGGCTCTCACCGCAGGGCGCTAGCCAGACGACGCGAACCCCTCCGACCGATGCTTCGCAGGGTGTGGGATAGGTTTTTCCGTCGCATCCGCACACGCCGTCTCGGAAGGGTCCGCAGTCGGCGGGGGCGCGCCGCGGGGTGCACACGCCCAGGGCTCCGCCGCAGGCCGGCGAACCCTCGCGGTGATCGCACATCTCATCGGGCTCACAGTCGGCGTTGGAGGCACACGAGCCGTCGTCCGGGGTCCCCGGCGGAACCGCGCACGCATCCGGAATCCCCGGATCGAAACACCGTAAAGACGAGAAACAGCACTCCTCCGACCCAGCGCAAGTGTCCCCTCCGCAACGGAGGCTCGGGGGCATGATTGCCGCGTCTGCTGAATCCTCCGATCCATGTGACGAGGAGCAACCAGCACAAACGATCGTCCAAACCAGCGTCAGGTGAGACCGCGCGAGACCGGCTTGCATGCGTGCTAGTCGCCCCCCACTCCGCCGATTTCCACGGCTAGCTGACCAGCGGCCCCCGCCCATCGTCGAGTGCCCCGTGGCTTCGCGAGCCGGGGCGCCCGTGAGTCGCGGCGGTCCCGTCAGACCTTGGTGTGGGAGAGGGTCTCGACCGAGCTGACGCCGGGGAGGGATTCGAGCTGCGGGAGGAGGGGCTTGGCCGTCGCGGTCAGGACGATGGCGACGTCCTTGGCGCTCAGGCGGCGGGCGAGGGCCTCGTTCGCCTCGTTGCGGGTGACCTCGCGGACGTGGCGCTCGTAGTCCTGGTAGAAGCCCGACGGCAGGCCATAGACGTCCTCGTCGACGCGCGGCTCGAGGCGCTTCGGCGCCGTGTCCACGTCGAAGCAGTGGCTGTGGACGAGGTAGCGGCGCGCGAAGCGGTGGTCGCCGGCCGAGACGCCGCGGCCGACCAGGTCGTCGAGCAGGTCGAGCTCGAGCCGGATGCAGTCGACGACCTGATCGGCACCCGGGAACGTCCACATGTACCAGGCGTCGCGCTGCCGATCCGATCCGAGCCGGCTGTAGGCGCCGTAGCTCCAGCCGCGCTTCTCGCGCACCTCCTGCATCAGCCGCGAGGTGAAGGTGCCTCCGAAGGCGGCGTTCCCCACGACGAGCGGGTAGTACGACGGATCGCCCGCCTTGACGCCGAGCGTGCCGATGAAGAGCTGGGTCTGCGTCCGG
The DNA here is from genome assembly GCA_039794305.1 of Candidatus Neutrinellum sp. Taxonomy (GTDB): domain Bacteria; phylum Myxococcota_A; class Polyangia; order Polyangiales; family JBDIVX01; genus JBDIVX01. The sequence goes on along the minus strand of JBDIVX010000096.1, from coordinate 17,569 downwards.
TCGGGCTTGTCCACCACCAAGATCCGGCGGCCGCGCTTCGGCTTGGGCGCGGGGACGCGCTCCTTCGGCACCCGGCCTCTCGGCAGATCGGAGAAGAAGCGGCCGACCAGGCGCTCGACCTCGGGCCGATCGACGTCTCCCGCGACGCCGAGGAGCATGTTCCGCGCGAGGAAGAACCGGTCGTAGGCCTCGGCCACGTCCCCGCGCCGGATCCGGCGGAGCGAGCCCTCGGTCCCGGTGACCGGGCGGCCGTAGGGGTGCCCCTCGAAGAGGAAACGCCGGAAGGCGCGTCCAGCCAGCGCGCGGTCGTTGTCGCGCATGGCGACGAGCTCGGCGAGCATCTCGCGCCGGACCTGCGTGAGATCGGTCGCGCGGAACGCCGGCTCGCGCACGAGGCTCGAGACCAGCTCGAGGAACGGCTCGAGGTTGCGCCGAATGACCGCCCCGTGGACGGCGACGTAGCTCGTCGACACCTCGATCGACAGGCGCGCGCCGAGCCGGGCGATGGCCTCCTCCACCTCGGGCCCGCGGAGCCTCTTCGTCCCCATCCGCACGAGCCGCCAGGCCACGCGCGTGAGCCCCTCGAGCCCCTCGGGATCGTGCACGCTGCCCGTTCGGAGGACGAGCTGCACGTCGACGAGCGGGAGCGCGTGGCTCTCCTCGACGAGGACGCGAACCCCGTCCGCGGTCTCGAGCTCGCCCGCGCCGCGACGCTGCCTCACGCCCGCCCGCCCTTCCTCGGGAGCACCGCGATGGTCGTCCGGCGCGCGCGGCCGAGAGTGCGCCGCGCGACGTCCGCCACGTCCTCGGGCCCGACCGAGCGCCACTGCTCGAGCTGGCGCCACGCGCCCCGGACGTCGCCGGTCACGGCCGCGTGGAACCCGATCTGGTCGGCCTTCCCGCTCACCGTCTCCATCCCGTGGAGGAACGACAGCTCGAGACGGTTCTTCGCCTTGTCGAGCTCGTCGTGGCCGACCGGCTCGTCCCGGAGCCGCGCAAGCTCGCCCTCGACCACCTCGAGGAGCGCCTCGGTCTTCACCCCGTTCCGCGCGTTGACCCACAGCTCGTAGAGGCCGGGATCGTGGAACGGCGCGAGCGAGCCGTGCAGATCCGACGCGAGCTCGCCGTCCTGGATCAGCGCCCGGTGGAGCCGCGAGCTGCGCCCGCCCGTCAGGAGATCGTCCATGACCGTGAGCACGGCGTAGTCCCTCGTTCCGAAGGCGGGCGCGCGCCAGCCGAGCTGGAGCTTCTCGGTGTCGGTGGGCTGCTTCAGCGACAGCACGCGCTCGGTGCGCTGCTCGGGCTCGCGCACCGCCTTCTCGCGGGGGATCCGCGAGGGGGACAGGGCGCCGTAGTACCGCTGGAGGAGCGAGAGCAAGTGCTCCTCGTGGACGTCGCCCGCGACGACGAGCGTGGCGTTGTTCGGCGCGTAGTACGTCCGGTAGAACGCGAGGCAGTCCCGGACCGTGTAGCCCTCGATGTCCTTCATCCACCCGATGGTCGGCCAGCGGTAGGGGTGCTTCTTGAACGCGGTCGCGTAGAGCCGCTCGTTCGTGAACCCGTGGATGTCGTCCTCGACGCGGTAGCGCCGCTCGTTGATGACGACCTCCCGCTCCGACTCCACCTCGGGCTTCTGCAGGACGAGGTTCGCCATCCGGTCCGACTCGAGCCGCACCGCGAGCTCGAGCTGGTCCTTCGGCAGGTTCTCGTAGTACGTCGTCCAGTCGGTCCAGGTCGCGGCGTTCGTCTCGCCGCCGGCCGACTCGATGGTGCGGTCGAATTCGCCCGGGCCGACGTTCTTCGTCTCCTTGAACATCAGGTGCTCGAAGAAGTGCGCGAGGCCCGTCTTGCCCGGCTTCTCGTGGCGCGAGCCGACGCGGAACCAGGTCTGGTAGCTCACGACGGGCGCCGACCGGTCGACGAGCAGCATCACGTCGAGGCCGTTTCCGAGACGCCAGCGCCGCACCGAGAGCGCGGCGCCGAACGGGATCTCCTCGGCCCAGGCGAGCCGCGCGTTCGTCTTCCGGACGTTCCTGTTGAGCTTCTTCGCGAGCGAGTCGGGTGCCGCGGGCGACATCGAGCGCCGGACTCTGGGAGCTGGGCCCCGCCGCGTCAAGTCTCGAGGGGCTCGGCGGCGTGCATCGAGCCGGGCCCGTGTATCCTGTCGGCGGCCATGGCGTTCCTTCAGGTACTCGCGCCCGACGGCAGCGGATTGGCGGTTCAGACGCTGCCCGTCCACGGGACGGAGGTGATCATCGGGCGGGGCGAAGGTGTGGACGTCCGGCTCGACCACCCGAGCGTGTCTCGGCAACACGCGCGGCTCACGCGCGGCCCCGACGGATGGACGCTGTCGGCGCTGAGCCTGACCCAGGGCATCGGCGTGGGTGGCCGGTTCGTCGCAGAATCGCGGATCGAAGCGGGGACGACCTTCTCGCTGGGTCAGGTGACGTTGCGCTTCATGCCCGAAGATCCGCGGCAGGCGCGCACCATCGCCATGTCCGCGACCGCGCCGCCGGCTTCGACCACCGCTCCGGCAGCGGCGCCGTCGGCGTCGAACGCCCGAGAGAACGCGTGGGCCCTCAGCGAAGGAAGCCCCGAGCATCCCGCCGCGCGTCCGCGGAACGAGGGGCGCGGGCGCGCCGTCGGTTGCCTGCTGATCGCGCTTGTCCTGGTGGCGGGTCTGGGCGGGGCGGGCTGGCTGTTCCGCGATCGCATCGCGTCGTGGACCGGCGGAAGCGGCTTGCCGTTCACCGGCGGCGGAAGCACCGCGGCGGCGCCTTCGCTGCCGGCGGTCACGCGCCCCGTCTCCTCGCCGTGCGCCACCGCGGAGGTTGCGGCTCGATCGCACCGGACCGGTGATCGCGCGGCCATCGCAGAGCGCAGCGGCGTCCTCGACGCCTTCGTGCTGGCGCTCGACCCGAACGGCAGCGAGCACTCCGAGCAGTGGATCTACCGGTCACGCGGTGAGGTCGTCGCGCTGTCGGGCGGCAGCTACCGGGGCGGAGTGCGGCGCCGGGCGCGATCCGGCGAGACCCCTCCCGTTCCGCTGCTGCCATGGCAGGTGCTCGCCGACCCGAGGGGCGAGTGCGTCGTGCAGCGAGCGGGGCCGGCGCTCTGGCAGACGTCCGCGGTGGTGCTGCCCGGTTGGAACGACGAGGCGGTCGCACACGTTTGGCGGCTGGCCCGAGGCGGCACCCTGACGACCGTGGGCGACCGCGTGGTCGCAGTCGAGATCGACCCGGCGACCGCGTTCGATGCGCCGGCGGAGGCCCCGCTCAGCTACGTGGGGGAGCTCCGGGGAGACGGCGGCGCTCCGCTCGGCGCGCTCCTGAGCCGAGGGGAGCGCACGCGGTTGTCGATCTCCCCGCGTGGCCAGGGCACGACCGAAGACGGAGTCGAGCACGTCCTGGTACTGCAACCCTCCGGGGACGATCCGCTGGCGGGTGAATACGTCACCGGCACCGGCCTCGAGGCCCTGCGCGTGTCGGCGGACGGGAGAGAGTCCCCCATGAATGCGACCGGCCGCCTGGTCGTCCAGCCCGTCGGAGCGGAGTACCGGATCGACGCGCAGCTCGAGCTCGGAGGGTCGCCGGTGCGCGCAACAGGACAGCTCCGCAATGCGTTGTGGGCCGTCGGGGAAGGGAGCTGAGACGAGATGCTCGAGACGTTGTACGCCGCTCTGACTGCCGTCTCCCTCGCCTTGGGGGGGTTGACCGCCGTGGACATCGAGGATCGGCGCCGGGCCGCCGCCGAGGCGCGTCAGATCATCGACGACGCCCTCGCGCGAGCGGACGCAGTGATCGCGGAGGCCGAGCGCAACGACGACGTCGTGACCGCCGCGCGCGCGCTCGCGATCCGCGATCAGCTCGTACTGGTGCGGCGGCGCACGAACCCCGCGGCCATGCAGCGACAGGCCGACCAGATGTACGGCAGCTTCAGGGACGGCTCACTGCGCGCCCTGCCTACCGCCGTGATGGGGGGGCCCGGCGGCGCCATGGTCGACGCCCTCGGCGTCGCCACGACCCTCGGCTCCGATGGATCCGAGGACCCGTGGCCGCTCGTGGACAGGCTTCGGCAGCGCGTCGGCGAGGTCGAGGGCTCGGAGCCGTTGCCCGACACCCTGAGCCAGTACATCGCCGAGTCCGAGCTGCACGACCTGCTGGACGACCCCGAGCTGCAACTGGGCGGCGCGCCCGCCGCCCAACGCGCTCGCTTCATCTGCGAGCAGCTCTCGCGGACCTTGGGCGATCGCATCGCCCACGAGGCCGATCTCGACCGGCAGCGCGCGCTGATGGCGGCGCGTGACCGGGCCTGCACCGTCCGCGCCGAGGGCGAGCTCGATTTCCCGGCGCAGGCCGCTCTGTTCTTGTCCCGCATCGACACGAACCAGGTCGAGCTCGCGTACCGCATCGACGGTGAAGCGGAGGGGCGCGTTCGGCTCGTGGCCGCCCTGAACGCCGAGGCCGTCGAGGGAATCGGCGAGGCGGCCGGCGCCGCGGCCGCCGGGGCGGTCGGGGGCGGCGGCTCCCGGCGGAGGCCGGCGACGCGCTGCTCCTACCGCGCGGAGATCGACCTGCGCCTTCAGGGACGCGACACCGGCGGACGCAGCACCGGGACGGCCCGGGTCGCGTCGGGTCACCTCGAGAAGCGATGCGGGGGCGGGCACGAGCGCGACGCGCTCGGCAACGAGGACGTGCGAGTCACGTGGACCGCCACCGAGCGCGCGGACGGGCTCGCCTTCGTGCTGCAGATCGGCGAGATGCCCATCCCCGCCGAGCTCCGGCTGGACGTGTCCGGCGAACCGGTCGATGTGAGATGACGGCGCTCCGGCGCGTCGGGCCGTGAGCACCAGGGGGTGTGCAACCGGCTCCCGCGCATGGCGGAAGCGGCGCGTGGCGACGGCCACTGGCCGCCTTCGTCGTTCTCAGTGCGATGGGGTGTCGCTCGTCTTCGCACGAGGCGGGATCGATCCCACCGGTCCGCTCACGTGACGGGGAGCGCTTCGGTCGACGCGCTCGCTGGAACCGACTTCGATCTGGCCGCCATCGCCGCGCTCCTCGGCCTCCGGTCGCCATCGCACTTCATCACGATGTTCAAGGCGTCGCACGGAGTCTCGCCGAGCACCTGGCGGGCGGAACGACGACGCCTCGGCCGCCTCGGCGGAGGGTGACGCCGTACCGCGGCGTGGCTCGACCGAGGTCGCCGAGCAGCGCTGCCGATGGGTGACAGTCGCCGGCGACCGCACTCAGGGGCGTGTGGTCTCGGCTACGCGGAACCCGTCACCGTCGACGGAGACCTGGAAGGTGCGCCGGACGGATCCGGCCGTGACGGTGAGCTGCCCCCGCCGTGACGCCAGATGAACACACCCCCACGGCCCGTCCTCCATGGCCTCCGATCCATACAACCGCGCCGTCCAATCGAACGCGAGGGGCACGCCATACACGGCGGTCCCGTCCGCAACGGTGGTGAAACAAGCGAGCTGGTGATTCGCAAGGATGATCGAGTCGTCGATGAGCACGATGTCATCGAAGCGGTCGCGGAACGGGATTGCCACCGTCCAAGACCGTCCCAACGCGTCGATCTCGAACGATAGCGAGTCCGAGGTGTCCGCATCGCCCGTTCGAGCAGTGATGCGTGCGTCGTCGGCGGCGAGGCGCGTCCCGTCCTCGGCGAGGAGCGCCGGCACGATCGGAAAGAAGCTGGGTTCGGCGCGGTTGTACATGACCCACCGATCGGGCTCGAACCAGAAGGCATCGGGAACGACCGTGACCACCGCAACCTCTTCGACCCTCATGTTCAGCCGATCGAGCAACTCGCCAGAGTCGGGCACCGTCACGCGGAGGTGCGCCCGTCCGGGCGCCACGCCGCGAAGCTGGACGTGTGGCGGCGCCACTCCATCCACGGCGAGGATCGACGGATCCGAGCTCGCGGCCCCGAGCTCTTCCACCCCTCCCATCACGGTGACCTCGTGGCGCGCCCCCACGGCGATCGCCTCGGCCGCCTCGAACGTCGATCCGGGCACGTGGTCGCTGCACGTCTCGCCGGGCGGGCACTCGCCATCGCTGGCAGCGCGTTCGCCTTCCCGATCGGGCAAGGACGGGCCGCATCCGGCGATTAGCAAGATGGCGACCGTCGAGGCAGTCCAGGGACTCATCGGCACCTCCACGCCACATCCTCGGAGGGCGGCGGACACGCGGCGAGCGCCTCCAGCACCCGCACCTCGCACTCGTCGAACCGGGCGACGTCTCCGCAGTCGACGGTCTCCAAGCAAAGGACGAGCTCCGCCTCGGCGTCGCGCCGGCAGGCGATGGCTTCACGCGTCTCGACGTCTACGTATGCACCCTCGACGAGCTCGTCGTGGCATCGGATTGTCTCCTCCGACAGGCCGAGGTAGCGCTCCACATACGAGGACTCGCACTCCGCCGCCGAGACGAAGCCCATGCGCTCCCAGAAGCAGGGGCAGGCGGCCTCCCGCTGCGCCTCGAGCACCTGTCCCAGCGGCGCGGGTAGGGGCTCGCGCTCACGATCGCATCCCGACGATGCGGCCATGGCAACGAGCGTGACACCCAGCACGACCCCCCGAAGCACGACGAACAGCTCCCCGGACGAGAATAGCAGGCGGTCCACACGGGGGCCCGTGCGGCAGACGTCAGGGCGGTCCCGCAACGGGCGGTTGCCGCGTGCCGCCGTCGCTCGGGCCGGGCATCCTGCACGGGGTGGACCCGACGGGCGCAGCCGTGATGCGCATCCGACGCTTCGCCCAGGCGATGGATCCCGACGTGCGCCCCGAAGACGAAGCCCTGCGCGCGCTCCGCGCGCTCCTCGACGACGCCGGGGTCGTACCTGGCCCTCGAGGAGCGCGAGCCGCTGAGAGGCGTGAGCGCGACGAGGGACGCGATCGCTGGATACGACCGCTGGGAGACGCTGGAACCCGAGGAGACTGCTACCCTGCGCCGGATGCGACCTGAATCGTTCCTTGACGGGGTACTCGCGGCCGCGGCGGCCTTGGCGCTGGGTTTAATGGGGTGTGGCGATGACGAGGCGGCGTGCACGCCCGGACGGCAGGTCGAGTGCGCGTGCGGCGGCGGGGTCGACGGCACTCAGCGCTGCAACGACGACGGCAGCGGCTACGGCGAGTGCGTCTGCGACGGCGTCGACGGCGGAAGGGACGCGGGAATGGACTCCGGCGTGCCGGCGGACGCGGGCGGCACCACGGACGCGGGCGGCACCACGGACGCCGGCGACGACGTCGACGCCACTGCTGGCGCAGACGCCGGTCCGGAGGACGGTGGTCCGGAGGACGGCGGTCCGCCCCCGCACGTCATCTACATCAACCGATGTGCGGGCGGCTGCTCGCTCACCGCGGCTTCTGCCGACGACTCGTCCAGCAACGAGAGCAGCGTCATCTCGTCGGACGTCACGCTCTCGGAGAGTACGTACACCGGGAGCGAGATCGACGCGCTCGCGACCTGCCTGTCCGATCTGTTCGCCGCCTACGCGGTGGAGATCACCACCGTGGAGCCCACGGGCTCGCACACCGAGCTGATGGTGGTCTCCGACCCCACCGAAGCGGGACTCTCGAGCTCGGTCGGGGCCGTCGGGCCCTTTGCCTGTTCCCTCGTGGAGAATGCGATCGTCTTGCTGTTCGCCGACCTCTACGGAAGCGCGGCTCGCCTCGCGTGCGAGTCGGCGGCTCAGGCCATCGCCGAGTCCTTCGGGTTGGATCATGCGTTCTACTGTCCGGACGTCATGACCCATCTGTCGGGATGCGGCGACAAGTCCTTCACGAGCCACGACGCGCCCTGTGGCGAGACCGAGGCCCGGGCGTGCCTCTGCGGGGGCACGACCCAGAACAGCCACGAGGAGCTGCTCGATCTGTTCGGTCCCGCGCTCTGATCAGGTAGCGGACGAGCCGGCCGCCTCCGCGGTCACTCGCCTCGTTCGGTGTGGACGCGCGCGTCGAGGTCGAAGCAGCCCTCGGTGCGGGCATGGCAGCGGTGGCACCGCTCGGCTCGAAGCACACCGCTGCGCCGCCCGACGGCGCGCCGCCGGACACGGCAACGACCAAGCGGCGGGGCGCTCAGGGAGTCACGTCGTGCGTCACCGCGATGTCGGCCATCTCGTCGCCGGGGATCCTGCTCGCGTCCTCCGGCGGGCAGGCCGATCCCATCCCCGGCACCGCCGGGTTCCACGAGGTCGGCGGGTGAGGCGGGCGGCGCTGATTCTGGCGGCGCTTCTCCCCCTCCGGGAGCTGGGCCCCGCGGCGTCGAGTCTCGAGGCGCAGGTCGCCGTACGGCCGGAGTGGAGTCAGCCGCTCGCTTGCCCCGCACATCGCACGGTCATACCCTACTGCCATGGAGGTATGACGGCATGCCGAGTCGTGCAGTGACGGTCAAGATCCCGGAGACGCTGGCGAGGAGGCTGGACGCGGCGGCTGCCGAGCGCGGCCTCAGCCAGTCCGAGCTCCTGCGGCGGGCGATCGACGACTACCTCGGCCGTGGGCCTTCGGCCGAGGGGACGTTCGGCGCCCTCGCCTCGGATCTCTGTGGCATGGCCGAAGGTCCGCGCGACCTGTCGACGCATCCTCGACACCTGAAGGGCTACGGCAAGTGAAGACCGTCATCGTCGACACCGGCCCACTCGTCGCGTTCGTCAATCGCCGCGATCGCCACCATCGATGGGCCAAGGCCGAGCTTGGCTCCCAGCGACCTCCTCTTCATACGTGCGAGTCCGTCCTGTCGGAGGTGTCGTTTCTCCTCGCACGGAGCGGCATCGATGCGCGCGCGCCGGTGCAGATGGTCGAACGAGGACTGCTCGACGCCTCGTTCCGTCTCGACAGCGAAGCGCCGCGCATCGCGGAGCTCATGGGCAGGTACTCGGACGTCCCGATGTCGCTCGCCGACGCTAGCCTCGTTCGACTCTCCGAGCTCCACGCCGACTGCGTCGTCTTGACGCTGGACTCGGACTTCCACATCTACCGGCGGCACGGGCGACGCCGCATCCCGACACGCTCGCCCTGAGCCGGGTCGATCTGGCAGGCCCGCTCGCGCAACGGAAAGGAGCCGCTGACCGGATCCCGCACCTCGTTGCCGACGAGGGCGGCGTAGTTGGCCGGACGCCCCGCGCCGTCTTCCTGCCAGCCGTACTGCATGCAGACCACCGAGGGGTCGAGGTCGCGGTTGAAGCGGGCTCGGGCGTACGCCGTGCCGCGTGACGTGCGGACGGCGATCGCATCGCCGTCGCCGATGCCGCGGCGGGCCGCCGTCTCCGGATGCACCTCGGCCAGGGGCTCGGGCATGCGCCGGCGCAGGGGCTCCACCTGCCGCATCTGGCTGTGGCAGAACTGCGGCCATTTCGCCGATGTCAGTCGCAGCGGGAAGTCCGGCCGGCCGCAGTCCGGCGGACGGTATACCGGCACCGGCGGTTGACCGGCCGCGACCAGCCGCTCGCTGTAGAGCTCGATGCGGCCGCTCGGGGTGGCGAAACCCGCCTCCACATACGTGCGGTAGTGCGGCGCGGGGGCGGCCCTCGTGCCACGCGGGCTGGCGCGCAGGGTCTCCGGCGACAACCCGGTCGGGGCCAGACGGTGGGCCAGGCCCGCCTCCCGGTCGCCGTCGAAGAATGTCCCTCCGAGACCGAGCCGCTGGGCCAGCTCGAAGGCGATCCACTCGTCCGAACGGCTCTGCCCGAGCGGCTCGACGACGGGGGCCCGGAGTTGCAGCCAGGCCTCCGCCTCCTCATCGACCCCGAACCCGGCGGCCAGCCCCTCCCGCTCCCACGGGGAGGACACCGGCAGCACGACATCGGCGTAGCGGGCGCTCTGCGTGAGGAAGAGGTCGGCCTGGGCGTAGAACCGGAGGGCGGACAGCGCCTTCTCGCCCTGCGCGGGGTCGGGCCGCGTGAGAAGCGGATTGGAGCCGAAGGCGACGAGGGTGCGCACCGGATAGGGCTCGCCTTCGAGCACCGCGCGGTAGAGGTCGGCGGTGGTGATCCAGCCCTTGGAGGCAGGACCCAGCGGGCGCGCCCCGAGCCCCAGGGTCTTCGCCCGTTGCGCCTCCGGCAGCAGCTCGCCTCCGGCGACGTCGTTCAGAGGCGGACGGGGGAACCACACGTTGCCGCCGGGGGCGTCCAGGTCGCCGGTCAGAGCGTAGAGCCACGTGATCGCGCGGCTGCTCTGACTGACGTTGGCCCCCTGCGCCACTCCCGCCCACATGTAGAAGGAGACCGGCCGGTGTTCGTGCAGCAGGCGGGCGGTGTCGACGATCTGCGCGGCCGCAACGCCCGTCTCCGCCTCCGCACGCTCCGGCGTCCAGGCACGGCAGCTCTTGGCGTAATGGCCGAGCACGGGCCGGCAGGTGACAGGACCGTCCACGGTGGTGACGGTCACGAGACCGTCGAGGGCGGCGTGGAGGGACCCGGCGCCGGCGGGCCGGACCTCGCCGGCCGGCTCGTCCCACACGAGCGGGCCCTTCGGCATCGCCTCCACTTCGGAGCCGTCGAGCAGGCGGCCGTCGTCCTCGCGCACCAGGAAGGGCGCGTTGCTCCACCGCCGCAGGAACCCGGCGTCGTACCAGCCGGCGTCGATCATCACCGCGGCGACGGCCAGCGCCAGCGCGCCGTCGGTTCCCGGGCGCAGCCGGAGCCACTGGTCGGCCTGGGCCGCGAGGCCCGCCCGCCGCGGATCGACCACCACCAGGCGCGCTCCCCGCCGCTTCGCCTTGGCGATCCGCGTCGCCTGCGCGGGCCAGGAGACCGCCGGATCGAACCCCCACAGCAGGATGCAGCCGCTTCGCGCGTAGTCGGGGACGCCTATCCCGGCACCGAACGTGAGCTGAGGTGTGAAGTCGCGGTGCCAGTTGCAGATGTGGCTCGTCCAGACCGTGTTGGGCGTGCCGAAGGCGTTGGCGAGACGAAAGAGCCAGGGCAGCCCGTCCGCCAGGGCGGTTCCGCTCGGAGTGGCCAGGGAAAAGGCGACCGACTCGGGGCCGCCGTCCTCGGCGCTCGCCTCCATGGCCGCGGCGGTGCGCTCGAGCGCCTCCTCCCAGGTGATGGGCCGCCAGCCCGGATCGGCATCGCCTTTCGGCCGGGTGCGCATCAGCGGATGGCGCAACCTGCCGGGATGGTTGACCAGGGCGGGGGCGTTGCGCCCCTTCATGCAGAGGGTCGCGCCGGTGGGGTGCTCGGGATCCGGCTCGACCCGGAGCAATCGTCCCCGCTCGACCACGTTGGTGCAGCCGCAGCGGGAGATGCACAAGGGGCAGTAGCCGGGAATCCTCCGTTCGGTCATGGTCCCCATCACCTCGGTGGACGGCCCTCGGCCCACGAGATCGCGCGCGGTCGCGAGCGCTTCCCGCACCCGGCGTGGCTGGCTGCGTCTCGGCGCACCATGCCCGAGCCTAGCCCGGCGCGCGCGCGACGGCGACCAGCTGCCATGTCCTGCAACGGTGCGGTTGCCGCGTGCCGCCGTCGCTCGGGCCGGGTATCCTGCACGGGGTGGACCCGACGGTCGCAGCCGTGATGCGCATCCGACGCTTCGCCCAGGCGATGGATCCCGACGTGCGCCCCGTAGACGAAGCCCTGCCCGCGCTCCGCGCGCTCCTCGACGACGCCGGGGTCGCCTACAAGATCGCTGGCGGGATCGCGGTCGTGCACCATGGCTACGTGCGCTCGACCGACGACCTGGACGTGCTCGTCGAGGCCGGCGGCGTCGAGCGCCTCGACCCGCACCTCGCCGCCCACGGCTTCTCTCGCCCGAGCGAGCGTCGCCTCGTCCACGGACCGACGAGCGTCCAGGTGGATCTCCTCGTCGAGGGCGAGGCGCTTCCCCGCCCCGGCGCGGGCAGCTACCCGTCGCCCGGCGCCACCGAGGCGAGCCCCGGCGACTCGGCCATCGTCTCGCTCCCGGCGCTGGTCACGCTGAAGCTTCGGGCGCGCAGGCACCAGGACACGGCCGACGTGGTCGCGCTCCTGAAGCCCCTCGAAGACGCCGAGTACCTGGCCCTCGAGTCCCGTGTGCCGGCCGAGCTGCGCGGCGACCTGCTCGCCCTGCGCCGCGACGCGATCGAGGAGCGCTCCTGGGAGCGGTGAGGGGGGCGCTCGACTCCGGCGGCCGGCCCCGCGGCGTCAGGTCTTGAGCCGCGGGTCGATCGCGTCGCGCAGGCCCTCGCCGGCCAGGTTGTAGACCGTGACCGTGAGGAAGATGGCGAAGCCCGGGAAGACCGCGAGCCACCACGCCTCGTAGTTCCCGCGCACGCCGTTCAAGAGGCCGCCCCACGACGCCATGTCGGGCGGGATCCCGAACCCGAGGAACGACAGGATGCCCTCGAGCAGGACGGCGTTCGCCATGGCGAAGGTCGCCGAGACGAGCACGGGGCTGATCGAGTTGGGGATGACGTGGCGCAGGATGATGCGCCGGTTGCGCAGGCCGAGGGCGCGGGCCGCCTCCACGTAGTCGAGCGCCTTCACCCGGAGGATCTCTGCGCGGATCAGCCGGGCGACGGTCGTCCAGCGCACCGAGCCGATGACCGCCATCATGGCGATGACGGCGTTCCAGCCGGACGGCGCGATGACGGCGATCATCGTGGCGAGCAGCAGGATCGTCGGCATGCTCTGGAGGATCTCGACGAGGCGCGAGACGGCGCCGTCGATGAGCCCGCCGTAGTACCCCGCCAGGCTCCCGAAGAGGACGCCGATGACGGTCAGCAGCGCCACGGCCAGAACGCCGACCAGCAAGCTGACGCGCGAGCCGTGGACGATCCGCGCCAGCACGTCGCGCCCGCTCTGATCGGTGCCGAGGAAGTGTCGGTCGCTCGGTCCCTCGAGCACGGCGTCGAGGTCGTGCGTGTTGTAGCTGTAGGGGACCAGCGGGAAGACGGCGAAGTCGCCCGGGCCGAGCCGCGTCTCGAGCATCTGGTTGTCGTAGATGCGGAGCTCGGCGGGATCGGTGACGTTCGGCAGGAGGTAGGTTTCGCCCTCGAAGTCGAGGTAGATCGGCTTGTCGGAGGCGAGGAAGTCGGCGAAGAGCGCGATCAGGCCGATGAAGGCCATGACGTAGAGCGAGAGCCGGTTGAGCCGGTACTTCCAGAACTGGCGCCGGACGAGCTGCCAGTAGCTCTCGCCGTGCCGGACCTCGACGGGCTTTTCCTTCCGCTGGAGGGGATGCGTCACTTCGCCCCCTCCTCGCCGTACCGGATGCGCGGGTCGACGACCGCGTACAGGATGTCGCTGAGCAGGATCCCGAGCATCGTGACGATGCCGACGAACGCCACGCTCGTGATCACGAGCGGGTAGTCCGTTCGCCGGATCGCCTGGAGCGTCACGTTGCCCATCCCGTTGATGCCGAAGATCATCTCGACCACGACCGAGCCGCTGATGAGGAACGGCAGGGTCATGCCGAAGAGCGTGATGATGGGGATGAGGCTGTTCCGGAGCGCGTGCTTGAAGACGACGACGCGCTCGTTCAGCCCCTTCGCGCGCGCCGTCCGGATGTAGTCCTGCCGGATGGTCTCCAGCATGCCGGTGCGCATGTAGCGCGAGGTCGCGGCGAGCGAGTTGTACGTCAGCGTCACGACCGGCAGCACGATGTGCCACGCGACGTCGCCCACCTTCTCGCCGAAGGTCATCTGCTCGAACCCCTCGAAGGAGTGCCAGCCCTGGAGCGGGAAGCAGCCCGGCGTCTCGCTCCACAGGCAGTCGACGTACCGGCCGCTGGAGAAGAACGTGATCAGCATGAGCCCCACCCAGAAGCTCGGCAGGGAATAGAGCATGAACAGGATCACCGTGACGATCTGGTCGCCCAGCGTTCTCTGCTTGACCGCCGAGAACACGCCGAGCGGGATGGCGATCACGTAGGCGATGAAGAACGACAGCAGCGTCAGCATCAGCGTCAGGGGCAACGCCTCGGCGATGACGTCGCTGATGAGCCGCCCGTCCTGCCACGTCGGGCCGAGGTCGAGCGTGACGAGCCGCTTCAGGAACTTGCCGTACTGGACGTACCAGGGCTTGTCGAGGTCATAGAGCGCCCGCATGTGCTCGATGGCCTCCGCCGAGATCTGCCGGCCGCTCAGCCCCGCCTGCAGATCCGCGGTGACCGGATCGGCGTTGGCCATCCGCAAGAGCAGGAAGCAGGCGAACGTGATCCCGATGAAGGTCGGGATCATCAGCAGCAGGCGGCGCGCGATGAACTTCCACATCGGACGGGATCAGCGCGAGCCGCCTCCGCCCCGCCGGTCCTCGGGGGCGATCCACCAGTCCTCGTACTGCCAGAACATGAGGCTCTCCTTCACGCCCCGGACGCGGTGGTGGACGAGCGAGAGCCGCGGCCGCACGTACAGGAAGGTGTACGGCTGCTCCTCCCAGAGGATGCGCATGAAGTCGCGGTACATGTCCCGGCGGCGCTCCGGGTCGAACTCGACCCGGGCCTGCTCCATGAGCTGGTCGGCGCGCTCGTTCCGGAAGCTGATGTAATTCGAGCCGCCGTCGATCGAGTTGGAGTGCCAGATCTGCGTGGGATCGCCGCGCGGCCCGCTCGACCCCCAGAGCAGCGTGCAGGCGTCGAACTCCTTCTCGCGGAGCCGGCGCGTGAACGCCGACCACTCGACGGGCTGGAGGTCCATCGCGATGCCGGCGCGCTGGAACGCCTCCTTCATGAAGGTGCCCATCCGCCGCGCGTCCTCGGAGCTCGCCGGCACCATGAACGTGAACTCGAACTCGACGCCGTCCTTGTCGCGGACGCCGTCTCCGTCCGAGTCGCGCCAGCCCGCCTCCTCGAGGAGCGCAACCGCGGCCGCGGGGTCGTGGGGGATGGGCTCGCCGCCGTACTCGCAGATGGGGCTCGCGTGGTAGAAGTGGCAGCGAGCCTCGTCGTAGATGCCGTAGAAGAGGCTCTCGAGCATCCGCTCGCGGTCGATGAGCATGGTCATCGCGCGACGCACGCGGGTGTCCGAGAAGAACGGCCGCTGCTGGTTCCAACCGATCCAGCCGTAGTTGCTGTCGTAGTACCGCGACCGCCGGTAGCTCTCCTTCAGCGCCGGGCTGTCCATCCGCGACCACTGCTCGGCCGTGATCCGCGTCACGACGTCGATCTCGCCGCGCTCGGCGAGCTGCAGCCCGATCGCGGCCTCCTCGACGTGCCGGAAGGTCACGCGATCGAGGTGGGGCTTGTCTCCCCAGTAGTCGTCGTTGCGCACCATCACGATGCGCTCGTTCGCGTCCCAGCGCTGGAACCTGAACGGCCCCGTGCCGACCGGCGCGCGGTTGAGCGGGTTGGTCGCGGCCTCGTTGTAGTCGCTCCCGCTCATCTCGGCGATGAGGTGCGCCGGCTGGATGGGCAGGGAGCCGAGCGGATCCTCGAGGGCCAGGAAGTACGGCCGCTTCCACTTGAACACGACCGTGTGCTCGTCGGGCGCCGTGTAGCTCTCGAGCTCCTCGAAGTACGACCGGACGTGGGCGGCCTTGACCGTCTCGTCCATCACCTTGTCGATGGTCGCGATGACGTCGCGCGACGAGAAGTCCCGCCCATCGTGCCACTTCACCCCCTGCCGCAGGTGGAACGTGTACGTCAGGTGGTCGTCGGTCACCTCCCACCGCTCGGCCAGCTCCGGCACGACGCGGTAGTCGGGGTGATCGTGGGGATCGAGCGAGACGAGCGACTGGTAGATGTGGTGCTCGGTGATCCGCGATCCCCACCAGTCGGAGTCGACGATGGGGTTCAACGACGGCGGGTTCGAGTAGATCTGGACGACCACCTCGCCGCCCGACACGGGCTCGCCCTCGTCCGCCGGCGTCTGCGCCGCGAGGTCGCCGCGCTCCCAGGCGTCGCCGGAGCCCTCGCCCTCGCCCTCGCCTTCGGGCGAGGTCGAGGCCTGCTCCTGGGCGCGTTCGTCGCCGGACGCGCACCGGCAACCGCCGATCGCGAGGCCACAGACGAGGAGGATTCGAAGTAGACGGTGCACTGGCAGCCCCCTAAGGCTCGGATTCCGAACGGGAAAGCGTCGCTACCAGGTCGCCCTCGCCGGGTCAAGGCGCCCCGGCGCGTGTCCGCTTGACCGCTCCGGATCCGGTCGGCTAAGTGCAACCGCGCGATGGGCAAGGATATTCGCGTACGGTTCGCGCCGTCCCCGACGGGCTATCTGCACCTCGGGGGCGCCCGGACGGCCCTCTACAACTGGCTCTGGGCCCGGCAGCACGGCGGGCAGCTCGTCCTGCGCATCGAGGACACCGACCGCGAGCGGAGCACCGAGGAGAACACGCGCATCGTGCTCGACTCCATGCGCTGGCTCGGGCTCGACTGGGACGAGGGGCCCGAGGTCGGGGGGCCGCACGGGCCCTACTTCCAGATGGAGCGGCTCGACGTCTACCGCGAGCACACCGAGCGGCTCGTCGCCTCGGGCCACGCCTACCGCTGCTACTGCACGAAGGAGGAGCTCGCCGCCGCGCGCGAGGCGCAGAAGAAGGCGGGCCAGCCCTTCTTCAGGTACCCCGGGACGTGCCGCGAGCGCGCCGACGAGCCGGACCTCCCCTTCGTCGTGCGCCTCCGGGCCCCGAGCGAGGGCTCGGTCGGCTGGGACGACCTCGTGAAGGGGCGGCTCGACTACCCGAATTCGGAGCTCCAGGACGTGGTGCTCGTCCGCTCCGACGGCGTCCCGCTCTACAACCTCGGCGCGGTCGTCGACGACGTCACCATGGGGATCACGCTCGTCGCCCGGGGCGACGACCACATGGTCAACACGCCGATCCAGATCCTGCTCTACCGCGCACTCGGCGCCGGCGTGCCCCGATTCGCGCACATGCCCATGATCCTCGGGCCCGACGGGCAGAAGCTCTCGAAGCGCCACGCGGCGGTGGCCGTGCTCGACTACCGGGACAAGGGCTACCTGCCGGACGGCGTCGTCAACTACCTCGCCCGGCTCGGCTGGTCGCACGGCGATCAGGAGATCTTCTCGCGCGACGAGCTGATCGCGAAGTTCGACTGGGAGCACGTCGGCAAGGCGGGCGCCAAGTACGACGCGAAGAAGTTCGAGTCGGTGCAGGCCGAGCACCTGCGGATGCTCCCGGACGCCGACCTCGCGCGCGAGGCCCTGCCCTTCCTCGCCGAGAAGGGCATCGACGTGCCCGCGGGCGACCGCCGGCTCGTCGCGGCGATGCCCTACGTCAAGCCGCGCGCGACGACGCTCCGCGACGTGGCCTTCGCGGTCGAGTACTTCCTCGTCGACGAGCCCGCCATCGAGGACAAGGGCAAGCGCAAGTTCCTCGTGCCGGACAAGGCCGCGGTGCTGCGCGACCTGCGCGAGGCGATCGCGCCGGTCGAGCCCTTCGACGTCGCGCACCTCGAGCCGCGGGTGAACGCGTGGATGGAGGAGCGCGGCCTGACCTTCAAGGACTACGCCCAGTCGGCGCGGGTCGCCCTGACCGGCCGCACCGCGAGCCCGGGCCTCCTCGAGGTGATGGAGGTGCTCGGCAGGGAGCGTACGCTCGAGCGGCTCGAGCGCGGCGCGCACATCGCCGAGGGCGGCTGACGCACGTGGCCAAGGCGAGACGAGCCACGAGGCGCCCCGCCCCGCGCGCCGAC
>JBDIVX010000095.1:0-29376 GCA_039794305.1 Candidatus Neutrinellum sp. | reverse complement strand
CCCATGACCCTGAAAAACTCCGAGTCAGCCCCCTCGCGGGCTGGCCCCATGACCCTGAAGAATCGCTGGCCCCATGAGGGTGAAAAATACGCCCTCACAGTGGCCCCTTGATGCTGAACGCTGGCAGACTTCGTCGGCTTGACACCCGGGGTGGCGGGTTCCTATATAAAAACCTGCGCAAAACGGTGAGTTTACCCGCCCGTCGCGAGGTGATGATTGGCTGACCCGGCACAGGAAGCCCCCACCGAGACGCCCGCCACGGGCGAGAGGCAGCGCTACCTGCTGACCACGGGCGACATGGCGCGGTTGTCCGGGAGCACGTTACGTACCGTGCGGTTCTACGAGGAGGCGGGCCTGCTCGAGCCGGAGGCGCGGAACGACGGCGGGCATCGGCTCTTCGACGAGCAAGAGCTGTCGAAGCTCCAGCTCATCCTCGATCTGCGCGAAGCGGGCCTGTCGCTGCAAGACATCAAGGACCTGTTCTCGCTGAAGTCCGGCTACCCCGACGCCGACGAGGCGAGCAAGGTCATGTCGGACATCCTCGAGCGTCAGATCGACGAGATGCAGAAGAAGATCGGCAAGCTCCGGCGGCTGCGCGAGGAGCTGGCCTCGACGGTCACGGTCATCAACGAATGCAAGAGCTGTGGCGACAAGCGCTTCCCGCTGCACTGTGACGACTGCGAGATCCTCAGGCGAGCCGACCTGCCGCGGGCGGTGCGCCTGCTCTGGAGCTGAGAGGCTTCCGCGATGGCCCAGCCCGACCTCGATCGCGCCGCGCGCGCAATCGACGCGTTCCTCGAAGCGCTCGGCGCTCCGGTGGGGTCCGATCCCGAGCTCTCGGGCACGGGCGAGCGCGTGGCCCGCGCCTTCGCCGAGGACCTGCTCGCGGGCTACGCCATGGACCCCCGCGAGATCCTGGGGGAGGCGACCCACACCGACGCGCCGGGGCTCGTGCTCGTGCGGGGGATCGCGGCCGCCACGACCTGCCCGCACCACCTGATGCCCGCGACGGGCGTGGTGCACGTCGGCTACCTTCCGGGTGGACGCGTCGTGGGGCTCGGCGCGCTCGGCCGGCTCGTCGACTGCTTCGCCAGGCGCCTCTCGCTCCAGGAGGACCTCGGGCAGCGCGTGGTCGACGCGCTCGTCGAGCACCTCGGCGCGCGCGGAGCGGGCTGCGTGGCGGTGCTTTCGCCCTCCTGCCTCACGGCGCGCGGAGGCCGGCGACATGGCGCGACCGTGGTGACCCACTCGTGGGCGGGGCAGATGGCCCGGGACGCGACCTCGCGGCGCGAGCTGCTCGACGCCCTCGCCGCCGGGTCGAGCCCGACTCCCACGTGATCGAGCCTACTCCGCGGCGTCCGCGGCCTCGACGGTGGTCGTCACCCCCGCGAGGAGGTGTCCCATCCGCTCGCGCTTGGTCTCGAGGTAGCTGCGGTTGTGCTCATGGGGCTCGACGAGGTGCTCGACACGTCGGGTGACGACGACCCCGTCCTGCTGGAGCGCGCCCACCTTGTGCGGGTTGTTCGTCATGAGCGCGACCGAGCCGACGCCGAGGTCGTCCAGCATGGCGGACGCGACGTGGTAGCGGCGGAGATCGGGATCGAAGCCGAGGAGCGTGTTCGCGTCGACGGTGTCGGCACCCGTTTCCTGGAGAGCGTAGGCGCGGATCTTGTTGCCCAACCCGATGCCGCGGCCCTCCTGCCGGAGGTACAGCACGATGCCCGCGTCGCGCGCGGCGATCCGGCGGAGCGCCAGGTCGAGCTGCTCGCGGCAGTCGCACTTGAGCGAGTGCAGCACCTCGCCGGTGAGGCACTCGCTGTGGACGCGCGTGAGCACGTCCGCGCGGCCGGCGACCTCGCCGCGTACGATGGCGCAGTGCTCGTGCGGGCTACCCTTCTCGCGGTACACGACCACGCGAAAGGTGCCGTACTCGGTCGGGAGCTCCGCCTCCGAGAAGCGGAGGACCTGCGGTCGCGACGCGGGGGGCTCGACTGGAAACATGGGCTAATTCCCTTACTTAGCACGGACCGGGCGAGGACCAAATGTAGGGCGGTGCGGTCCTGAGTCAAGGATCCCCGCCCGGCCCGCGAGGTTACACGAATTGTGGTAGGCATTCGTGCGTGTTGCCGCCGTCGAAGGAGAGCGTCGCGCTCCAGCGCGACCTCGCGTCGCTGGTTGCCGGGCGAGCCTCGGTCGATCCGGCCGACCGTGTCGCGTACGCGCGCGACCTGTGGCCGCGTCAGCAGATCGTGACCCGATCGGGCGTCGCGGCGCCCTCCCCTCCCGGCGTGGTGGTCTGGCCCGAACGCACCGAGGAGGTGGCGGCGGTCGTGCGGTACGCAGCCGAGCGCGCCATCCCGGTCGTGCCGTTCGGCGCGGGGAGCGGCGTTTGCGGGGGCGTGCGGCCGGAGCCCCGGGCGATCCTCCTCGACGTCAAGCGCATGCGCCGGTTCCTCTCGGTCGACTCCGACCTGCTCGAGGCCGACGTCGAGGCGGGCATCGTCGGTCAGCTCCTCGAGGACGGGCTCGAGGCGCGCGGCTTCACGATGGGGCACTTCCCGTCGTCGATCTACTGCTCGACGCTCGGTGGCTGGATCGCCGGGCGCTCGGCGGGGCAGTGCTCGGGGCGCTACGGCAAGATCGAGGACATGGTGCTCGGCCTCACGTGCGTCGACGGGCGCGGCGAGACGCTGAAGGCCGAGCGCGGAGGCGCGAACGAGGCGTTGCTCCCGCTCGTGATCGGCAGCGAGGGCGTCCTCGCGGTGGTGACCGAGGCGCGCGTGCGGATCGCGCCGGCGCCACCGGCCCGGCGTTTCGCCTCGTACACGTTCCCGTCGACCGCGGCGGGCCTCGCCTGCATCCGCCACCTCTACCAGGCGGGCCTCCGGCCCGCGGTGTGCCGCCTCTACGATCCGTTCGACACGCTCGTCTCGAAGCGCGGCAAGGTCCGCCCCGCGCGCGGCGACGACGAGCCCCGCGCCGAGCCCGAGCCCGGCGGCTACCGCCCGGGCCTCGGGTTGCGCGTGCTCATGCGCGCCCTCCGCGCCCCCGGCGCCCTCAACCGGATCGTCCACGCGCTGCCCGACGAGGCGCTCGGGGGCGCGATGCTGATCCTGATGTGGGAGGACGATCCGGCGATCGCCGACGCCGAGCTGGCCGAGGCCGCGCGCATCGCCGCGCAGAGCGGAGGGCGCAGCTCGGGCGAGGGCCCGGCCCGCCGGTGGCTGCGCGGGCGGCACAGCGTGAGCTACCGGCAGTCGCCGCTGTTCGCGTCGGGCGGCTTCGTCGACACCATGGAGGTCGCCTCGACGTGGTCGCGGCTCATGCCCATGTACGACGCCGTCCGGCGCGCGCTCTCGCCGTACGTCTTCGTCATGGCGCACTTCAGCCACGCATACCCCGACGGCGCGAGCATCTACTTCACGTTCGCCGGCTCCTCCAAGAACGACGCCGAGGCCCTCGCGACGTACGACCGCGCGTGGCGCGCCGGCCTCGCCGCCGTCGTCGAGGCGGGCGGGACGCTCTCGCACCACCACGGCGTCGGACGTTCGAAGGCACCCGCGATGCGAAGCGAGCAAGGGGTCGCCATCGACGTCGTGCGCGAGCTCAAGCGCGAGCTCGACCCCTCGGGGATCCTCAACCCGGGGGCCCTCATCCCAGACGAGCGGGATCGCGATGCCGCGTGACCGCCTCCTCGCCGTTCTCGATCGCGAGCTCCCGGGTGCCTTCCAGGAGGCGGACGGTCGAACGTGCATCCTGCCGAAGAGCACGCGCGACGTCGCCTCGGCCATCCGCGCGGCCCTGCAGGTCGGCGCGCGCCTCCAGCCGCCGGGCGGCGAGCCGCGCGATCGGGCGGTGCCGATCGATCTGCGCCGCATGAACGAGATCATCGCGATCGACGACACCTCACACCTCGTCCACGTGGAAGGCGGCGTGCGCATCCCGACGCTCGAGGTCGAGCTCCGCCGCCGGCAGCTCACGCTGGGCATCGAGGGTACGCTCCCCGAGGAGTCGGTCAGCGCCTGGCTCTCGCAGGGAGCGCCCGGCGCCCGCGCGCGGGAGGACGATCCGGTCGATCAGCTCGTGGCGGGCCTCGCCGCCGTGCTGCCGGACGGCCGCGAGATCGACATCCGGCCGGCGCCTCGGCGCGCGGTGGGGCCCGACCTCGTGGGCGCCCTCGTCGGCGCCCGCGGCAGGCTCGGCATCATCACGGCGGCGCACCTGGTCACCCGGCGGCTCAGCGAGTCGGTCGGCCTCGCCTTTCGGTTCCCCTCGCTCGGCGACGCGCGCGCCGCCCGGGCGTGGATGCGGGGGCGCGGCATCCGGCCGGCCTCGTCCGCGGTCGTCGAGTCGGACGGCGAGATCGTCCTGCACGTGCGGCTCGAGGGCGCCGATCGCCTGCGCGAGGCCTCGGAGGCGGTGGCGCGCAGCACGGCGGCCGAGCGTGGCGGCGTGGAGATCGACGCGGCCGGCGCGCCCCCGAGGCCACGGCGACGTCCCGCGCCCGAGTCGCCGATCGTCCAGCGCCTCGCGTCGCGGCTCGACCCGACCGGCGTGCTCGGAGCCTGAGCGCGCGGACCCTCAGACGAGCTCGGGCTGCTCGGGCGACTCGATCCCCTGCTGGCGGAGGATCTCGGCCTGCCGGTGCGTCCGAAGCGCGGTCACCAGCTCGTCGAGGTCGCCCTCCACGACCTGCTCCAGCTTGTGCAGCGTGAGCTGGATGCGGTGATCGGTGACGCGGTTCTGCGGGTAGTTGTAGGTCCGGATCTTCTCGGCGCGCTCGCCCGACCCGACCATGCCGCGGCGCTCGGCGCTGATCGCGTCGGCCTGGGCCTGCTGCTCGCGCTCGAGCAGCCGCGCGCGCAGGATCTTCATGGCCTTCGCCTTGTTCTTGATCTGCGAGCGCTCGTCCTGGCACTTGACGATGATGCCGCTCGGCTTGTGCTGGATCTGCACGGCGCTGTTCGTCGTGTTGACGCCCTGACCCCCCGGCCCCCCGGAGGCGGCGATGTTGATCTCGAGGTCCTCGTCCCGCACCGCGACCTCGACGTCGTCGGCCTCGGGCATCACCGCGACGGTGGCCGTGGACGTGTGGATGCGCCCCTGCGCCTCGGTCGCCGGCACGCGCTGCACGCGGTGGACCCCGCCTTCGAACCGGAGGCGCGAGTAGACCTGATCGCCGGACACCAGCGCGATGATCTCCTTGATCCCGCCGGCGGCCGCCTCGCTGGTCGACATGATCTCGAGCTTCCAGCCCTGCCGCTCCGCGTACCGCGTGTACATCCGGAAGAGATCGGCGGCGAAGAGCGCCGCCTCCTCGCCGCCCGCGCCGGCGCGGATCTCGAGGATCGTGTTGCGCTCGTCGTTCGGGTCCTTGGGAAGCAGCAGAAGGTGGATCCTCCTCTCGAGCGCTTCGAGCTCCGACTCGAGCTCGGGGATCTCCTCCTCGACGAGCGCACGCAGCTCCGGGTCACCGAGGTGCTCGCGGTCCTCCGCGAGCTGGTGCTCGACGTCCTTGTAGCGGGCCCAGGCCGCGACCAGATCGGACAGATCGGCGCGCTCGCGATTGAGCGCGGTGTAGCGCTTCGCGTCACCGAGCACGTCCGGCTGGCAGAGGCGCTCCTCGAGCTCCCTGTGCCGAGCCGCGAGCGACTCCAGCTTCTCGACGGGCAACATGTTCACTGGCGGGGCAACGTAACCACGCCGGTCACCCGGCGAGACTACTCGGAGGCCTTCTCTTCGGTCTTGGCTTCGGCCTTCTTGCCCTTGGGCTTCCGCTGCACGTTGGCGTACTTCTTCTTGAAGCGCTCGACGCGGCCGGCCGTGTCCATCATCTTCTGGCGGCCCGTGTAGAAGGGATGGCAGGCTGCGCAGACGTCGACGGCGAAGGAGCCCGCGGTGGAGCGGGTCTCGTACTTCGCACCGCAGGCGCAGGTGATGGTCGCGGGCTCGTACTTGGGGTGGATTTCGGGCTTCATGGGGTACCTTTCGCCCCCTCCGAAAATAGGAGAGGGCCGGGGTTTATAGGGGAAACCGCCGGCCCGGGCAAGGGATCGCAGGTTTCTTGGCCGCCGGAGGCCGGCGGGGGTAGGAGTAGAGGACCCATGGGACTGAAGCGTATCCACGTGGTGGTGCGCGGGCGCGTGCAGGGCGTGTTCTTCCGGGCGTCCGCCCAGCGAGAGGCCAGGCAGCTCGGGTTGACCGGCTGGGTCAAGAACCGCCCCGACGGGGCGGTGGAGATCACCGCCGAGGGCGAAGAGGACAACGTGAAGGACTTCCTCGCCTGGGCCCAGCACGGCCCCTCGACCGCGCGCGTGGACAAGGTCGAGACCAGATGGCGCAGCTACACCGGCGAATTCGCAGAGTTTCGCATAGCGCACTAGCACTGGCGGCGCTCTGGGTCGGGGCGGTCGTTCCGGCCGACGCCCGTGCCCAGGCGGGAGTGGGGCTCTCCGCCGAGCTGTCGACCACCGAGGGCGAGATCGCGGCCTGGGCGGGGCAGCTCGCCTCGGCCGACGCCGCCGAGCGCCAGCGCGCGGCCCGGGCCCTCGCCGGGCTCGAGGCCGAGGCGCTGCCGGCCATCCGGGCCCGGGTGGCCACTTTCCGCTCGCTCGACCCGGACGCGTCCTACGACGCGCTCCGCTCCTTCCGGCACGTGCTCGGGAGCCGGCGGGCCGACGACATGATCGACATCGCGCCCGGGGTGCCTCGGGTGCTCGAGGAGAGCCGGGACGAGGTCACCGTGGCCATGGCCGAGCGGGTGCTCCTGGTCCGGTCGCTCGAGCGCATCGGGACGCTCGAGGCGGGCAGGACGATGGCCGACGTGTTCGCCACGGACACCGAGGCGTGGCGCTGGGAGATGCGCCGCGTGGTGGACCGGATGGGAGCACGGCTCCTGCCGGCGCTCGTCGTCCTCCGCTCGCACGACGACCGGCGCGTGCGGAGCTGGGCCCGCTCGACGATCGAGGACCTCGGCATGGAGCAGCCGGGCCTGGCGATCCAGCAGGAGGACAACGCCCTGTTGGCCGATCTCCTGCGCGCCTACGGCGAGCAGAAGGACATGGACGCCATGCCCGTCGTCGTCTCCTTCACGACGCACGACCGGGCGCAGGTGCGGGCCGCCGCGCGCTGGGCGACCGAGCAGTACGGCCAGAACGCGATCTGGCAGCTCCGCCGCGTGCTCCGCAACCTCACCGAGCAGGACGCCGACCGGAGCTGGGGATGGCGCCGCACGATGGAGGAGCTGTACGGCGTCGCCGACGCGCGGCGGCTCGATCCGGTGCGCGAGGAGCTGAGCGCGGGCAAGGCGGCGCTCGCCGCGGGCGACCTCGACGCCGTGCGCGAGCGCTTCGACGCGGTCCTGCGCCGCGCCCCCGGCCTGCCGAGCCGCGGGGAGATGGCGCCCGGCTACGCGGCGCTCGCCGCGCGCGAGCTCGCGGCCGATCGGCTCGACGAGGCCGCCCGCCTGTACCGCCGCGCCGAGCGGCTCGCGCCCGACCACCCGAACGCCGACGCGTGGCGCGCCGAGCTCGCGTTCATCGAGGGCGAGCAGAGCCTGTCGCGCGGCGTCGCCGACCTCGGCAGCTACGAGCGCGCCCTCGCCCTCCACCCGGGACACGCGCGCGCCGCCCGCGCCGTCGCGTTGCTCTCGGGCGAGGAGGCCGCGGGCGAGGCCCGGACCCGCCGCTGGGCCGCTGCCGTGGCGGCCGCCCTCCTGGTGCTCGCGGTCTTCCTGCTCCTGCGACGCCGGCGCGGCGCACCCGCCGATCCCGCCGAGCCGGCCGCCGAGCCCCTCGACACGGCCCCCGACACGCTGCCGGGGTGAGCCTCACCCGTACGCGCGGACCTCCTCCCGGAACGCATCGGAGCGCGCGAGGGCCGCCATCCGTGGGACGACCCAGAGATCCTCCGGCTCGAGGAGGAGCCACGCCGGCAGCAGGTGCTCCGGGGGACCGGCTGCGAGCCCCACCGAGAGACTCGACAGGGCCGCGGAGAGCTCGGCCCGATCGGCGGCGCGGCCGATCTCGCGCCACCGCTCCACCTCGACCCCCGGTAGACCGAGCGCCCCGCCCACCACCAGACCCACCGTGCTCGCCGGCTCGCATGCCCGCACCCTCAGGCTCGCCGCCAGGCGCTCCGTGCTCTCGCGATCGGGAGAGCTGAGACGGACCGCGCGGGTCACGGGCCAGGCCGCGAACCGCACCCGCGCTTTCCACGGGTCCCGCGGCTCCGGCCCTTCGTCCGACCCACGGACGTCTCCCGCGCGCGCGAGCGCGCCCGGCTGCGCCAGAACCCCTACGCTCGTCCCGGGCACGAGCCACCGCGTCGCCGAGAGGCTCCGGGCGGCCGTCCATGCCGGCAGGACACGTTGCGACTCCTCGCGGAGCACGTCCTCGAGCCGCTCCCCGCCCAGATCGAACAGCAGCGGGCTCCTGCGGGCTTGCTCGGACGCGATCGCGCCCTCGAGGCGATCGGCGACCCGCGCCCGTTCGCCCGCGTCCATGCACGCGAGGAGGAGCCACGCGGCGCGCCGGTCCTCGTCGGCCTGCTGCGCCTCGCTCGAGGGCTCGGCGTTCTGGACCCGAAGCACCGGGCCCGGCGCTCGATGGGCCGGCCGAACGCGTATGGGCTCGGCCCAGAAGGTCGGGGCCACGGCCGCCCCGGCCGCCGCCGTCATGCCACCGAGGAAGGCTCGTCGCGTGATCGGCATGGCCCCCTCACCGCCGGATGCCGGCGATCTCGATCCCACGGTCGGTGGCTCCGCTCACCACCCCGTCGCCGAAGACGAGGTCGAGGTTCCCGACGAACCGACGGCCGCCAGCACACGCGATCCGCATCCGGCTCCCCTCGAAGAGGAGCGTGCACTCGGTCTCGCCGCTCTCCTCGCGGTACGTCCACTCGCCGCCGAGGTCGCCGAACATGGATGCGGCGCGTCGCACCCGCTCGAGGTGCGCGTTCCTGCGGTTGAGGGACGGCAGCCAGGGTAGCTCGTCGTCGTGGACGTGGCCGCAGGAGAGGTCCACCGCGCCGTCGCCGACGACGAGGTCGCAGCCGAAATCGGCCTCGCCTGCGATGCGCCACCGGCCACCGAGATCGATCGGCAGCTCTCCGACGTCGAGCTCGGTGCGCTCGGCGTGCCTGGCGGTCACATCGTTGGTGCGCCCGCGCACGACCCTCACGCTGCCGTCGCAGTTGTAGGGATACCGCCAACTCTCACCAAACCCCCGGTGATGCACCTCCCACCCTTCGGGGCTGCGACGCAGAAGCAGCATGTGCTCCTCGGCGACCACGGAGAGGAAGTCGGGGTGCACATCGATGACCACGTGACCCTCGCGTCCGGTCGCGCGCGTCGTCACCAGGTCCCACGTGCCGGTGAGGCTGCTCACCTGGCCACCCCCAGCGACAATCGTGGGCCCGCTGCTCACCGGACCCGCGCCGGTGGTCCCGTCGGACCTCGACGCACGCTCACGCCCTCCCTCGCAGGCGAGGAGCAACGAAGCGGCCCAGACGAGCCCAAGGACACGCCTTCTCATGGGAACCTCCGCGGCGCTCGGCCATCCATGACCGGCCTTATCGGACCGACCGCGCGCCGGTTGCGTCCCACGACGCTTCGGCCCGGCGTGACGAGCGTTGCCGGCCAGGCGACCACGAGAAGCGAATCGCCGGGCTGGAGAAGCGCGTCGGCTGAGAGCCACGAGCATCCGGACAGGACGCGGCCGAAGAGCTCGCCCGAGGAATGCGAGGGCCGGTGGGAAGCGAACGCCGGCTACTCGCCCCAGCAGATCGGGGCGGGGGAGGCGCGGTGTGGGCCGGCGGGGGCGGCGAGCTGCCACCGGTCGTTGCCTCCCCAGCAGTGGACCGTGCCGGTGCTCGCGAGCGCGCAGCCGTGGTAGTAGCCGAGCGTCACGGTCGCCCACTCCTGCGTCGATTCCACGGCGGTCGGGACCGAGACCGAGTCGAGCTCTCCGGTGCCGAGCTGGCCGCGGTCACCGTTGCCGAAGCACCAGAGGGAGTGGTCGGACTTGATCGCGCACGTGTGCTCGAACCCACCGTCGACGGCGATCCAGTCGGTCGCGTCGCCCACCCGCGCGGGCTCGGTGCGCATGTCCGTGTCCCCGAGGCCGAGCTGGCCGAAGTCGTTCCTGCCCCAGCAGTAGAGCGCGCCCTCGTCGTCGATCGCGCACGTGTGGAGCGCGCCCGGGCTGACGGCCGAGAACGTCTCGCCCGGCAGGATGGCCTGGGGGGTGTGGCGGTCGTCGGTGTCGCCGACGCCGATCTGACCGTCCGAGTTGTCGCCCCAGCAGAAGAGCGACCCGTCCGTCTCGAGCGCGCAGGAGTGCCGCGTCTGCGCGAAGACCGAGGCCCAGTCGGTCGAGTCGCCCACGCGCTGCGGAGTGGGCTGGTCTCCCGCGGGCTCGCCGGTCCCGAGCTGGCCCGCCGGGTTCGAGCCCCAGCACCAGAGCGTGCCGTCGGCCCGCAAGCCGCAGCTGTGCAGCCCTCCGCAGGCGACGTCCACCCAGTCGCTCGCGTCGCCGACGCGGACGGGCACGTCGTGGTCGGTCGTGTCGCCGGTGCCGAGCTGGCCGTGCACGTTCACGCCCCAGCAGTAGAGGGCGCCGTCGTCCCGGATCCCGCAGCTGTGGCGCGAGCCGCCCGCGAGCACGACCCAGCCGTCGTCGCCGACCTGCGTCGCCACGCCGCGGTCGGCGTTGTCGCCGAGGCCGAGCTGCCCCTCGTTGTTGGCGGCCCAGCCCCAGAGGCTCCCGCCGTCATCGACGGCGAGCAGGTGGTTCCAGCCCGAGGCGAGGAAGGTCGCGGTCCCGTCGTTGCAAGGTCCGGCGTCGGTGCCCGCGTCGGCCGAGCCGCCATCGAAGCCCCCGTCGACGTCCGACGCGTCCGCCCCGCCGTCGAGCGCCCCGGCGTCGAAGCCGCCGTCCCGGGAGCCCGGGTGATCGTCGTCGCCGCACGCGGCGAGGAACAACGCTGCCGCGATGAGCGCCCGCATCAGCGCCTCCTGCGTCGAATCCCCAGCCAGACCAAGGCCGCGAGAGCCCACGCCGCGGGCCCGCTCGCCGGCGGCACGACGCCGCACCCGCAGCCGCCGCCGCCGCCGGGCGTGCCGCCCGTGGACGAGCCCGCGTCGCGCCCCGGCGTCCCCGCGTCGCGCCGCGGGCCGGCGTCGACCCGGGGCCCGGCGTCCGGCCGCACGATGCCCGCGTCCGGCAGCGGTCCGAGCGACGTGACGTCCCAGGTCTCGACCCACCACGAGCACGTGCGCGGCTGGCAGCCGCCGTTGGAGATGACCAGGCCGTCGCCTTCGTGCAGAAGCATCGAGTGGAAGGCGCGCACGGTGACCGCCTCCTCCACCATCGCGAACTCCCCCGAGTCCGGACGGTAGACCTCGTTGGTGAGATCGCAGTCGGTGCGCGAGGCGCAGCCCTGGTTCACGAGCACGCTCCCGTCCGGGAGCCGCAGCGCCTCGGCGCCCACCCGCGGCCGGAGCTGGGTCGGGCCTGCGGTGAAGGAGAGGTCGCCCGGATCGAGGATCTCCGTCGTCCGATGCACGGTCCCGCAGTCCTGCTCCGCGCACCCTCCTCCGACGATCACGCGCCCGTCGGCGAGACGCGCAGCCCAGTGCCCGGCGCGGCGAACGCTCAGGTCCGCGGCGGCGGTCCACTCGTCGGCCACCGGGTCGTACACTTCGGCGCCGCGGAGCACGGTCGCGCACTCGATGGCGGTGCACCCGCCCGCCACGAGCACGCGCCCGTCGGCGAGCACCGTCGTCGTGGCACGCCCGCGAGCGACGTTCATCGACGCGACGGAGGTGAACGTCTCGTCGTCCGGGTCGAAGATCGAGGTCGCGGTCGTGCACTCGGTGCGCGTGCAGCCGCCCGCGACCAGGATGCGGCCGTCGGCGAGCCGCGCCGTCGCCATCCCCGCGACGGCCTCCGGCATGTGGGCGACCGACCGGAACTCGTAGGTGGAGACGTCGAGGATCTCGGCCTCGTCGGTGATCCCACTGCAGTCGGACGTCACGCACCCGCCCGCCACGAGCACGTTCCCGCCGGGGAGGGTCTCGGAGACGTGGAAGAAGCGCTGCACCGAGGCGTCGGCGACGCGCGAGAACGTGCGGGTCTCGAGATCGAGCGCCTCGGCGGCGGCGACGACCGCTCGGCACGCCGGGAGCGTCAGGTCCATGCTGCACACCGAGGCCGAGCAGCCGCCCGTCGCCAGGACACGGCCGTCCGGCAGGACGTTCGTCCGGTGGTAGAAGCGGCCGTAGGCCATGTCGCCGGTCGAGCTCCAGTCGGGATCGACGAGCACCGGGAAGGTCAGCTCTCGGAGGTCGAGCTCGACGACGAGCTCCTCGCCGTCGATCCGGATGGTCCCGTCGACGCGCGCGCCCTCGCGGTCCACCGCGAACGGCCGGTTGGCCCGCATCCACGGGTTGCCGTTCTCGTCCACCGCCTCGACGGAGTTGCCGGCCTGCCGGAGCCGCGCGATACCGGGACCGCGCCGGACGCGGTAGCGCCAGCGCGTCGGTGCCTCCGGCGACTCGAGGAGCAGGTACTCGTCGACGTGCGTGGGTGTCGACTTGTAGAGGACGTGCGTGGCCTCGTAGGCGTTCTCGTACACGACGAGCCCGTCCTCGATCCGCGCCTCGACGTTGCGGCCGTCGAGCGGGATGACGTCCACCCACACGTCGGGGTCCTCGCCGCTCCCGATCCGCGTCGCGTCACGGAACGAGTGGGCGAACTGCGAGGACACGCTGTGGCCCGAGCCGTCCTCCCACCGCACGCGCGGGTGCGTGAGCGTCTCGAGGACCGGGACGAGCCGGCCGCCCGCCCCGGGGCGGAACTCCGCCGTCTCCACGATCCGGAACCACCCCTCGGTCTGGGGGAAGAGCGCGCGGACGCGGTCGACGACGCGCGGCCCGTTGGGGGGAGCCGCGACCGATTCGAGGTCGACAGAGTCGGGATCGGCCAGCGTGCGTCCCGCCAGGTAGCCGAGGCCCCCGAGCGCGACCACGACCGCCAGCAGCACGGGGCCACGTCTGCTCATCTCGGACGGGATGGTGGGGTCGGGCCCTCCGAGAGCCGTTGCGTCGGATCAAGTCCGCCGGAGACCGCGCTCACGGGCCCTCGGCGGGGAGGCTCTCTCCCCCGAGGCTCCAGCCCCTGACCGAGGGCGGCGCCTCCAGGATCCCGAGCCGAGCTTCGGTGGCGACCTCGCGCTCGAGGAGCCCGTCGGAGAGCTCCCCGCTCGTCAGGTAGCGCGCGTCGGGGTAGCGGGTCACGTAGGCCCGCTCGGCGCTGGGAACGAAGGGGAGCATGGCCCGCCTCGCGCGGATCGGGTTGTCGTGCACGATCGCGATCGCCTCGTCCAGCGCGGCGACGACCCGCCGGACGACGTCCGGGCGCTCGCTCACCAGTCGGGGATGAACGAGGAAGGAACCGATGAGGATCCGCTCGCCGAGCGCCCTCGGCACGGGCGCGTCCACGATGGGCCGAGCGGCGCCGCCGGCGACCGCCACGGTGCCGATCGGGTCCTCCGTGAAAAGAGAGTCGACCTCTCCATCGGAGAGGGCGGCCACCTGGCGGTGGGCCGCGAGGGGCGTGACGGTCACGTCGGCCGGGTCCACGCCGCCGTGACGCAGGACGAGCTCGAGCCGGCGGCGGCTGGCGGGGGTGGGCAGGATCCCGATCCGGCGCCCGCGGAGCTCCGCGATGCTGGACACGGCGCCGTCGCGCGTGGAGCGGAGGAGATAGCTGAACGGGTGGTCGGCGTCCTCGACCATCGCCCCGACGACGCGCACCTCGGAGCTCCCGCGGGAGGCGGACGCGGTGAGGGTGGGGAGCGCAGCGTAGCCACCCGCGAGCAGACGGCCGTCGAGCACCTCGTCGACCAGCGGTTGGGCGGTCTCGTAGGGCTTCAGGGTCACGTCGAGGCCGTGGCGCTGGAAGAGGCCCTCCTGCTCGGCGACGAAGACCGGGAGGCTGACGCGCGACGGGGTGTAGCCGATCTCGACCGGGGTGCCTCCGGTGGGCGCGGAGGGGCGGTCGCAGCCGAGCGCCGGGACGAGAACGAGCGCGAGCGCGACCAGCCGGGAGGGGGTCATGCGAGGTCCTGGGTGGCGCGCTCGAGGGCGGCGGCGATGCGCATCATGAGGCGGCTCTCGCGGGCCGCCTCGCCGTCGCCACAGACCTCGAGCGCGAGGAACGGCATGTCGCCGAGAACGGTGGGCACGATCGCGTCGGAGATGCCGCTCGACGGGATGCAGCCGAAGGACTTCACGGAGATGACGAGGTGGGCGCGCCGCGCGAGCCGAGCCCGGGCCGCGAGGCCCACCTCGACGTGACCGTACCCTCCGAGCAGGCCCGCCGGCAGATGGGGGGCGGCGAGCTCCGCGAGCGCGTCGAGATCGGGCAGGGCGAACCCCTCGAGGGCCGTGGCGTCGGCGGCCTCCTCCATCGCGTCCTCGAGGAAGCGTTCGAGCGTGGCGGCCGCGCGCACGCTCGATGGGTCGGGCCGCTCGGGGCCCCACGTGACCGCACGCTGCTGCCACAGCATGTACGCGATCCACAGCGCGACGGGCGGGACCTCCGCCTCCACGCCCGACGCGGCGAGCAGGCGCGGCAGGTTGAGCTGGCCGTCGCCGCTCACGTGGAGCGACCAGGGCTCCCCGATCACGACCGCGCGCGCCAGGGGTCCGAGCGGCCGGCGGGTGACATCCTCGTGCCAGCGCGCGTGGGTCGCGAGCGCGTCGAGCGGCTCGGCTCCCCCGGCGAGGTCGGCGGCCATGGCGCCGACCGCCTCGGCCGCTGCGGCGTCGAGCGCGTCGAGCGCTTCGACCCGGGGCCCGAGCCTCCGGATCTGCTCGGCGACGGCGTCGGCCGCGACCAGCGTCTCGATCAAGTGCAGGAGCGGCCGGGAGCCGAGCCGCTCGGTGATCCCGACGGGAGACTGATCGAGGAGCACGAAGCCGAGGTCCGCCTGCGGGTGCGCCTCCCGGACCGCGCGGCGCCAGGAGTCTTCGAAGAGCGCGTAGCGGCAGGGCCCGCAGCTCTGCAGACCGAGGTAGGCGAGGCGGCGGCCGGGGAGGCTCGCCACGGCGTCGAGGAGGGCGCCCGTCGTGAAGAGCAGCGGCGCGCACTGGCCTCGCGGGAGCGCGGCGCGCCCTCGCTCGAGCGCGCCTCGGTCGAGCGGGCCGATGTTGGCCACGTCGTGCCCCTGTGCGCGCAGGGCGGCGGCCACCAGCGTGTCGTGCGGCCAGCCGAGGCCTCCGACGAGGAGCGTGCGCTCACTGGCCATGCTGCAGCTCCTCCAGCCGGAGCGGTCGCCCGTCCCGCGGGCCCCGGCCGAGGCGCTCGCGCTCGTAACGGCGGACCGTCTCGACGAAGGTACGGACGCGCAGCGTGAACGACGCGCTGGGACGGTCCTCGTCGAGGTCGTGGAGGCGGAGGACGGGCTTGTCCGCGGCGTCCAGGACGTCGCCGAGCAGGCCCATCACCGACGCATCCTGACCGCACCGGAAGCTCGAGAGGTCCACCGCCACCAGGTGTGGGTCGGCCGCGACGAGGCGGGCGGCCCACACTTTCTCTGCGCAGCCGGAGTTCGTGGAGGCGGGGATCCGATCGGAGACGTCGAGCATGTCCTCGTCGATCGGGAGCGAGCTCACCGAGACGACCGGCAGCCCGCGCGCGGCCAGCTCGGTCGAGACCCCGTGCTGGATCCCCGGATCGGCGTGGTAGGGGCGGGCCAGCACGACGGCGACCGCGCGCCCCTCGCGCCGCGCCCGGGCGAGCACCGCCTGCCCGCGGCGCCGGCACCGGTCGTGGAAGACCTTCTGCGCGCGCAGACCGTGCTCGAGGGCGGCGGCGTTGTCGGCCGCGCCGATCCCGAGCAGGGGCCCGAACGCCTCGTGGAGCTGCCTCTCCAGCAGCTCGCGGTCGAGGACGCACAGCTCGGGGGTGATGGTGCGGATGCCACGCTCGGTGAGCGGATCGCCGTCCCGCCGGAGCGCGCCGAGCGCGATGTACCCGCTGGCCGCGACGATCGGGCAAGAGGCCGTGTCGGCGGTCCCGCGCACGGCGATGCGGGCATGGGTGATGGCGGGGAGCAGGAGCGCGTCGAGCGGCCGCTCGAGCAGCCACTGCACGTGCGTGAGCACGACCTTGGAGGGGAAGCAGGGATCGTGGACGCCCTGCGCGAGCCGCCCGCCCTCGGAGAGCAGCTCGCTCGTGGGCGGGCTCGTGACCACGTGATCGGCGGGCACGCCGGCGGCGCGGAGGTAGTGAAGGAGGAGCGGCGCGCTGCGGTACATCGCCAGGACGCGGGGCACGCCGATCACCGGCGCGTCCGAGACGGGCCGGCGCGCGGGCGGAGGGAGCAGCGTCCGGAACAGCCGCCCGGCCTCCTCGGCGAGCAGGTCCGGCGCGTGGGCGCGGCTGCGCCGGCCGGTGGAGCCGGGGTCGGCGCCCCGCTCGCAGGCGTTGCCCACGACGAAGGTGCGCGGGGGCTCGGCGGGCCCGCGCTCGAGCTCGACGACGCTGCGCGCGCACGCGAGCTCGCACCGCGTGCAGCGCAGCTCCTCGCCGGCGTGCACGC
Organism: Candidatus Neutrinellum sp.; assembly: GCA_039794305.1. Classification (GTDB taxonomy): domain Bacteria; phylum Myxococcota_A; class Polyangia; order Polyangiales; family JBDIVX01; genus JBDIVX01. The sequence goes on along the minus strand of JBDIVX010000095.1, from coordinate 12,768 downwards.
GCGTGCGCACGTGGCCGAGCGAGTCGAGTCGGGAAGCGCGCCTTCGGGGCTCCATCCGGGCGGCGAGGGCCGCGCCGATGGCGCCACAGAGCTCGGGGTGCGGGTGGACGGCGACCTCGGCGTCGGGGATGCGGTCGACGAGGTAGCGCGCGAGCGCGAAAGCGGCCGCTCGGTTCTGTTGCGTGCCGCCGGTCAGCAGGAAGGTGCGGCCCAGACGCTCGGGGGGCTCGGGCAGGACGAACTCGAACACATTGCGGGCGAGGGCCCACGCGAGGCCGGCGAGGATCTCGTCGGCCTCGAAGCCGTCGCGCTGGAACGTGACGCGGTCGGTGTCGACGAAGATGCCGCAGCCGACCGTGAACCGCGGCATCCGCGGCGCGGCGAGGGCGCGGCGCGCGAAGTCCTCGAGCGGGACGTCGAGGTCGCGGGCCGTGGCCGCGAGGAACGCGCCGTGGCCGGCCGAGCACTGGTTCGACACGTGGAAGCCGACCACCCGCCCGCCGTCGAGCCGGAGGATCTTCACGTCGGTGCCGCCGACGTCGACCACGACGTCCGTGCCCGGCGCGAAGGCGTGGGTGGCCGCGGCGTGCGCCAGCGTCTCTACGCCCGCCCAGTCCGCGCCGAGGGCGGGCGCCACGATCTCCGCGCCGTAGCCCGTCACGCCCACCGACTCGACCCGGAGGTCGGGGAAGCGGTCGCGGATCTCGGCGACCCGAGCGATCGCGTCGGCGACGGGATCGCCGGCGGAGGGCGCGTAGCTGCCGGCCACGAGCCGGCCCTCTCGGTCGAGCAACGCCGCCTTCGAGGTCGTCGAACCCGCGTCGACGCCCAGGTGGACCCCTTCGGAGCCGCGCGACGAGAGTGACGGGGGGTGGTCGAGGCTCGCGAGGAGGGCGCGATCGGCCTCGTGTCTGACGAGCGGGCCGTCGACGCGGCCACCGCGGACCACTCCGGTGACGCGCGGGAGCGGGCGGCCGCCGCGCAGGACGTGCAGCGCGGCGCCCCGCGCGGCGAAGAGCTCCGCGTGCGCCGGCAGGTGGACGTCGCCGAGCCGCTCGGCCCACGCCTCGACGAGCATGGGCAGGTGGGCGTTCGGCCCACCGAGGAGCAGGACCGGCAGCCGGAGGCTCCTGCCCCGGGTGAGGACGGCGAGGTTCTGCGTGACGATGCCGCGCGCGAGCGCGCTCATGGCCTGCTCCCGCGACGCTCCCCGCTTCACCAGGTTCACCACGTCGGTCTCGGCGAAGACCCCGCAGCGCGACGCCACGCGCAGGTCGCCCTCGAGCCGCAGCCGGGCGAGGACGTCGGCGGCGAGGCCCAGGCGGTGGGCCACCCGATCGATCGTTGCGCCGGTCCCGGCGGCGCACCGGTCGTTCATCTCCGCGTGGTGCTCGCCGCCGGGATCGAGCGCGATGATCTTCGAGTCCTGCCCCCCGAGCTCGATCACCGTGCGCGCGTCCGGCGCGGCCGCGCGCGCGGCGAGGGCGACGGCGTGGACTTCGTGGCTCGGCACCGCGGCCAATTCGTCGGAGAGCGCGACGCCGATGCTGCCGGTGATACCGGACGCGTCGGCCGGGCCGACCTCGTCGAGGAGCTCCCGCACCACGCGCCGGGGGCGCCCCCGGTGCCGCCGGCAGCCGTACCGAAGGAGCTCACCTTCTCCCGTGACGACCACGACCTTGGCCGTCGTGGAGCCCACATCGATTCCCAATACGGTCCGCACGGTTGCGCTCGACCACGAACCTGTGGACCGAGGGTTCCACCAGGCTTGACGGACGTCAACGGCGGGGCGTTGCCCGCCGTCGGCGTCGGGCACCGAGGAGCCCCGCCGTGAGGAGCGTCACGACCCACGGTCGCATCCTGCCACGGTCGACGCCCGCGGTGCCGCACCCGCACCCCGCCCCGACGTCGGTGGCGGTGTCACCCGCGTCGGCCGCCCCGGCGTCCTGCCCCCCCGCGTCCATGGCCGCATCGACCCCGGCGTCGCGCGGGCCGGTGTAGGGCAGAGAGAACACCTCCTCGGCGCTCTGCATGAGGTGTCCGTAGTGCGGCGGCGCGACGTCGGCGAGGGGGTTGCCGTGGCCGTCGGTGGTCCAGCCCTTCGCGTCGACGAGCGCGCGCCAGGCGCGCCGGTAGATCAGCCGCGCTTCGACGTGCAGCTCACCCCCGTCGGCGGGCACGCGGAACGCATGGGACGTCGTGTCCGACGCGAGCGGCGCGAGGCGCGTGTCCGACAGGATGCCCGTGGCCTCCGTGTAGAAGACGGGACCGGTCCCGTCGGGGCCGTGGTTGATCTTGGCGTAGAGCTTGCCCGGCAGTCCGGCGAAGTAGCCCGCCTCGGGGTCGCCTTCGCCGCCGAGGGCGTGGACGACGTCGCCGCCGATGTGCTCGAGGCGCTCGCCGTCCTCGACGCGCCAGGCGTCGACCACGAGGACGACGTTGCGGATCGTGACGCCCGTCGGGACGTGGTGACCGGTCTGGTCGTTCGTGACCGTCACGTCCACCGCGATGCGGTCGCCGTCGAGCCGCGCGTCCAGGGCCAGGGTCACGGCGTTCTCGAGCATCGCGGGCGTGGTGCCCTCGAAGCGGTGCGCGCGGATCTCGCCCTCTGGCCGGCTTAGGCCCGGGAAGAGCGCGGAGCACGCGTCAGGCTCCGTGGTGGGTGGCATGTGGCAGTCGACGCACGTGGCGTGGCGCTCGCTCTCCGGGTCGGCGTAGGGCGACTCCAGCCACTCCTGGTAGGTCGCCTCGGACAACACGCCGTCCTCGTCCTCGAAGTCGCCGTCGTGATCCGGATCGTTCCGATCCTGGTGGCAGGTGCCGCACACCACGGCTCGGAGTTGGGGCTGGTAGGAGGCGCGCATCTCCGCCTCCTGATAGAAGTCCACGTCCCCGAGGACGCCGTACAGCACCGTCCACCCCGGCCCTGGACGCGTGAGCCGCACCGTCTCGGGGTGCAGGCCCGGGAAGCTCATGCGCGACTCGTCCACGGAGGCGATCTTGTGGCAGACGTCGCACGAGACCCCCTCGTCGACGTCGTAGTCGTCCGAGTCCGGCGGCGCGAGCGCGACGAACGGGTCCTTCGCCCAGACCACCGGCTGGTGGCAGCTCGCGCACTCGGAGGCCGGGCTCTCTTCGGCGTGCACCGAGTCACGCATGTACACGAATCCCCCGGCGCCGCCGTCGGTGCCGTTGCCGGCGTACAGGTCCGCCACCCAGGCATTGCGTCCGGCGTGCGCCATCGCGCCCGAGGCCCACTGCTCGTACTGCGTCCAGTGGCAGTGCGCACAGGACAACGGCGACACGAAGAGGTAGGTCGGATCGTCTCCCGGGGGCACGCGCTCGAGCTCGATGCGAACATCGGTCGCTCCCGCGTCCGCTCGCACGGACCCCGTGAAGAACCCGACGGCGGCCCCGGTGACGACCAGGTCCGCGCCCGCCGCCTCCGCGAGCACGAAGGAGCCGTCCTCGTCGGCCCGCGTCTCCACGTCGCTCGCCTGGACGCTGACGAGCGCCGCCGGCACCGGCTCTCCGGTCACCGCCTCGACCACGACGCCGCGAACCTGCGCCCCTGCGGCCGGAGCGATCAGGAGCACGCTCGCCACCGCTACGGCGCCTCGCCAGCCCACCCCGGCAGCCTGCCGAGACGGCACCGGGAGGACTTGACACGGCTCAAACGAAACGAGGGCCGAGCGACCGCTCGACCCTCGATCGGCGCCCATGGGCCCCGAGCCTACTCTTCTTCCGAGGTGTCCTCGGCGGCCGCGGCCACGGCGCCCTCGCCGAGGAACTCGACGATGGCCATGGGCGCGTTGTCACCCTTGCGGCGCCACTTCTTGATGATGCGCGTGTAGCCGCCGCCCTTGCCGTCCTGGATCCGGTCCAGGTAGCGCGGCGCGATCTCGTGGAAGAGCTTGTGGACGAGGTCCACCTCCTCGATCGAGCCGTCGGGCAAGGTCTTGGCCAGGCGCTTCGGCAGGAACTTCGCGACCATCCGCTGAGCGTGGACGCGGCGGGCAACCACCCGGTCGCGCTCGCCCTCCTTCAGCTTGCCGACGTCGGCCGTCAGGTCGTCGCCGAGGCGGGTGGCCTTGGTGACGAGACGCTCGGCGATGCGGCGCAGCTCCTTGGCCTTCGCCTCGGTGGTCTCGATCCGCTCGTGCAGAACGAGATTCCCCGCCAGGTTCCGGAACATGGCGCGGCGGTGGCTGGTATTGCGGCCGAACTTCCGGCCTGCCTTCCTGTGTCGCATCTTGCTCTACCCTCTGAGTAAGCCGTGCTTCTCTTTACTGGGTCGCCTGCTGCTGCTTCCAGCGCTCCAGCATCTGCGGCCAGTTGTCGATCTTCATGCCGAGGGAGAGCCCCATGTCGGCGAGGATCTCCTTGATCTCCTTCAGCGACTTGCGGCCGAAGTTCTTCGTCTTGAGCATCTCGGCCTCGGTCTTCTGGACCAGCTCGCCGATGAGGTGGATGTTGGCGTTCTGCAGGCAGTTCGCCGAGCGGACCGACAGCTCGAGCTCTTCGACCGAGCGGAAGAGGTTCTCGTTGAGCGGCTCCTCCTCGGACTCGGCCTCGACCGGCTCTTCCTCTTCCTCGAAGTTGATGAAGACGTTGAGCTGCTCCTTGAGGATCTTGGCGGCGAACGCCATCGAGTCCTGCGGCTTGACCGTCCCGTTGGTCCAGACCTCGAGCGTGAGCTTGTCGTAGTCGGTCATCTGCCCGACACGCGCATTGGTCACCGTGTAGTTGACCTTGCGGATCGGAGAGAACAGCGCGTCGATGGCGATGGTGCCGATGGCCTGGCCGGGCACCTTGTTGCGCTCGGCGGGGACGTAGCCGCGGCCGACGTTGATCGTGAGCTCGGCGCTGAAGCGGCCGCCCTTCGCCACGGTGCAGATGACGTGATCCTTGTTGAGGATCTCGACCTGATCGGTGGTCTGGATGTCGCCGGCCTTCACCTCGCAGGGACCCTCGCGATCGATGCGGACCGTGATGGACTTGCTCGTGTGCGACCGGACCACGACCTCCTTGAGGTTCAGGACGATCTCGGTCACGTCCTCCACCACGTCGGGGACGGAGGTGAACTCGTGCAGCGCGCCGTCGATCTTCACGGCGGTGATGGCTGCCCCCTGCAGCGACGAGAGGAGAACGCGGCGCAGGGAGTTGCCGAGCGTCAGGCCGAAGCCGCGCTCGAGCGGCTCCGCCACGAACTTGCCGTAGAAGTCCGTGAGGGTGTCCTCGTCGACGGGGACCGACTTCGGACGGATCAGGTCTCGCCAGTTGCGGGCTACGAGCTGGTTCATTCTGTGGCTCCCTGTTCCTTGCTTCTCTTCAGCGCGAGTAGAACTCGACGATCAGCTGCTCCTGGATGGGCAGGGTGATCTCTTCCCGGTTGGGCATGGTCTTCACGGTGCCCTGCATCTTCTCCTTGTCGAGCTCGAGCCAGTCCGGCACCCCGCGGCGCTCGACGAACTCGAGCGCGCCCTGAATGCGCGACTTGTTCTTGCTCTTCTCCCGGATCGAGATCACGTCTCCCGGCTTCACGAGGTAGCTCGGGATGTTCACGGACTTCCCGTTCACCAGCACGTGGCGGTGGAGGACCGTGTGGCGGGCCTCGGCGCGCGTGGTGGCGAAGCCGAGCCGGTAGACGGCGCTGTCGAGGCGCCGCTCGAGGAGGCGCAGCAGGTTCTCGCCCGTGACGCCCTTCTGGCGGTCGGCCTCGTGGAAGTAGCGCCGGAACTGCTTCTCCACGATGCCGTAGATGCGGCGGACCTTCTGCTTCTCGCGGAGCCGGATGCCGTACTCCGTGAACTTGATGCGGCGCTGGCCGTGCTGCCCGGGCGGGTAGGGACGGCGGTCGAACGAGCACTTGTCCGTGTAGCAGCGCTCTCCCTTGAGGAAGAGCTTCATGCCCTCACGGCGGCAAAGCTTGCAAACGGGACCGGTGTAACGTGCCATCTCGAAAACCTCTGATCAGACCCGGCGGCGCTTGGGGGGGCGGCACCCGTTGTGGGGGATCGGCGTGACGTCGCGGATGAGGCTCACGCGCATCCCGCAGTTCTGGAAGGCGCGCAGGGCCGACTCGCGGCCGGCGCCGGGGCCCTTCACGAAGATGGCGACCGAGCTCACGCCGTGCTCCTGCGCCTTGCGGCAGGCGTCCTCGGCGGCGAGCTGCGCCGCGAACGGCGTGCTCTTGCGCGAGCCCTTGAAGCCGCGGGAGCCCGCGGACGACCACGAGACGGCGTTGCCCGCGACGTCCGTGATCGTCACGATCGTGTTGTTGAACGTCGACTGGATGTGGGCGATGCCCGTCCCGATGTTCTTGCGGGCCTTCTTCTTGCCGCTCTTTGCCTTGGCCTTGGCCATCTTCGACTCCGATTCCTCTGACTACCTGGTGACGACTAGCGACGGCCGACGGAGCCGCGGCGGGGACCCTTGCGCGTGCGCGCGTTCGTGTGCGTCCGCTGGCCGCGGACCGGCAGCCCGCGCCGATGTCGGAGGCCTCGGTAGGTCCCGAGGTCCATCAGGCGCTTGATGTGCATCGCGACGTCGCGCCGGAGGTCACCTTCCACCTTGTAACCCTGGTCGAGCACCTCGCGGATACGGCGCACCTCGTTCTCGTCGAGGTCGTCCGCCTTCTTGTCGACCGGGATGTCCGCGGCCTTGCAGATGTCCACGGCAGTCTTCGGGCCGATGCCGTAGATGTACGTGAGCGCGATCCGGATGTGCTTCCGGCCGGGAATGTCGACGCCTGCGATGCGAGCCATGTTCCTGATGTCCTCTCAGCTCAGCCTTGCCGCTGCTTGTGGCGCGGGTTGGTGCAGATGACGCGGACGACGCCCTTGCGACGGATGACCTTGCACTTGTCGCAAACCTTCTTGACGCTGGGTCGAACCTTCATGACGCTCTCCGTCCTATCTCTGCTTCTCCGTGATTCGTCCTCGGGTCGGATCGAAGGGCGACAGCTCCACCGCCACCCGGTCTCCTGGAAGGAACTTCACCGTGACCTTCCGCGCCATCGCCGCCACCGACGCGGTCACGGCCTCCCCGCCGTCGGTGCGGACCCGATAGAGCCCGCGGGGGAGCGCCGCCTCGATGACCCCAAGGGCCGTGCGCCCGGTGGTCACGTTCGATCCCTCTATTCGTCCAATACTGCTTCGATCCGCTCCGTCACCTCGTCCAGCGAACCCACTCCGTTCACCGATTTCACCAAGCCACGCTCGCCGTAGTAGCCGAGCAGCGGCTCGGTCTTCGCCCTGTATTCCTCGAACCGCGTGCGCACGACCTCTTCGGTGTCGTCCTTGCGCTGGATCAGCCGATCCTCGCCGCAATTGCCGCACCGGCCCGAGGAGGGCGGCGGATTATACGTCAGGTGATACGTTTGTCCACACGCCTCGCAGACGCGCCGGCCGACGGCCCGCTCGACCAGCCGCTCGAGGGGGACCTCGAGGCTGATCACCCGGTCCACCCTGCGGCCGAGGCCGCTCAGAACCCCGTCCAGGGTCTCGGCCTGGGGCACGGTGCGCGGGTAACCATCGAAAATCGCGCCGTTTTTGGCGTCGTCCGCTTCGAGGCGCTTCTTGATGAGCGCCGCGACCAGCTCGTCGGGGACGAGCTTGCCCTCCCGCATGAAGGCGTCGAACTTCTGCCCCAGCTCGGAGCCGCTGGCCCGCTCCGCCCGCATGATGTCCCCGGTGGAGATCTGCGGGAGGCCGAGCTTCTCGACCAGGCGCTTGGCCTGGGTACCCTTGCCCGCCCCGGGCGGTCCGAAGAGGACGAGATCCATCGCGTCACCCTCTCCTTCCGCGGATGCGCGGGCCCTTGGGCCCGGTGAGCCCCTCGTAGTGGCGCGTGATCAGGTGCGACTCGATCTGCTGGACCGTGTCGAGCGCGACGCCGACCACGATCATCAGGGAGGTGCCTCCCATGAGCATGATGAGCGAGCCCGAGACGTGGAGCTGGTCCTGCACGATGTTCGGGATCGTGCAGACGGCGGCCACGTAGATGGCGCCGCCGACCGTGACGCGCGTCACGACCCGGTCGATGTAGTCCGCGGTCGACTTGCCCGGCCGGATGCCCGGGATGAACGCGTTCTGCTTCTTCAGGTTCTCCGCCACGTCCACCGGCTGGAACGTGACCGCCGTGTAGAAGAAGCAGAAGAAGACGACCATCGCCGCGAACAGCGTGTTGTAGATCCAGCTCCCCGTGTTGAGGCGCTGGTTCAGCCAGTCCATCCCCGGCACGTTGTAGTTGGCCAGGGTGACCGGGAACATCATCAGCGACGACGCGAAGATCGGCGGGATGACGCCGCTCATGTTGACTCGGAGCGGCAGGTGCGAGGTCTGCCCGCCGTACATCTTCCGGCCCACCATGCGCTTGGCGTAGTGGATGGGCAGCCGCCGCTGGGCGCGCTCGAAGAAGCAGATGATCGCGATGACCAGCAGCCAGAGACACACGATCATCAGGAGCGTCACGGGCTGGATCTGCCCGATCTTCACCTGCGACCCCGTCTGCGCGATGGCCGACGGGAGCTCGGCCACGATGCCCGCGAAGATGATCAGCGAGATGCCGTTGCCGATGCCGCGCTCGGTGATCTGCTCGCCGAGCCACATGATGAACGCGGTCCCCGTCGTGAGGGACACGACGGTCAGGAACCGGAAGCCCCATCCGGGGCTCGCCACCACGTCACCGAAGGGCGAGCTCGCGTTCAGGCTCTCGAGGTACAGCGCGATCCCGAAGGACTGGACGATGCTGAGCGCGACGGTCCCGTAGCGGGTGTACTGGTTGATCTTCCGCTGGCCGGCCTCGCCTTCCTTGCGGAGCTCCTCCAGCGGTTTGATGACGACCGACAGCAGCGACAGGATGATGCTGGCCGTCACGTACGGCATGATGCCGAGGGCGAAGATCGAGAGCTGCTCGAGCGCGCCGCCCGAGAACAGGTTGAACATGCCCAACAGGCCGCCCTGCGACGACACGATCTGTCGCATGACGTTCCTGTCCACGCCCGGTGTCGTGACGAAGATGCCGATGCGGTAGACCGCAAGCATCCCGAGCGTGAAGAGGATCCGGCGCCGGAGCTCCGGGATCTTGGCGATGTTCGCGAAGGCGCTCATGTGGCTCCTCGGCCTTCCGTCGCGAGGCTAGGCCTCGAGGACCTCGGCCTTTCCTCCTGCCTTCTCGATCTTCTCCTTCGCGCCCGCGCTGAAGGCGTGGACCCGTACGGTGAGCTTCTTGTCGAGCGCGCCGTTGCCGAGCACCTTCACGCCGTCGAACTTCTTGCGGATGAGGCCCGCGTCGCGCAGCGCGTCGACGTCGACCGTCGCGCCGTCGTCGAACCCGTTGAGGTCCGAGACGTTCACGGTCACCACGGTCTTGGTGAAGGGGTTGTGGAACCCGAACTTGGGGAGCCGGCGCTGGAGCGGGGTCTGACCGCCCTCGAAGTGCAGCTTGCCGAACCCGCCGGGGTGCCGGGCCTTCTGGCCCTTCATGCCCTTGCCGGACGTCTTGCCGAGGCCCGAGCCCACGCCACGCCCCTTGCGCTTCTTGGGGCGCACGGCGCCCGGCGGCGGACGCAGGCGCGACAGGATCGGGACTTCCTTTTCCTCTTCAGCCATCGACTTCCTCCACCGACACGAGGTGGATCACCTTCTTGACCTGCCCGCGGAAGTCGGGCGTGTTCGCGACGACCACGCTGCGGTTCGGGCCCTTGAGCCCCAGCGCCGCGAGGACCTTGCGGTGCTTCTCGGGGCGGCCGACGCCGCTGCGCACCTGGGTTACCTTGAGCTTCGGCTTCATGGCTCGGCTCCTCAGACGTTGACCGAGAGGTCCTCGACGCTCCGGCCGCGGCGCCGGGCCACCGACTCGGCCGACTGCAGCTCCTGGAGCGCCTGCACGGTGGCGTGGACGACCACGTGCGGGTTCGTGGTGTTCAGGATCTTGCTCAGGACGTCGCGGATGCCGGCAGCCTCGACGACCGCGCGGACCGCGCCGCCCGCGATGACGCCCGTACCGGGGCTCGCCGGACGCAGCAGCACCCGACCGGCGCCGAAGTGCCCGAGCACCTGGTGCGGGATGGTGCTGCCGACCATCGGGACCCGGAAGAGGCTCTTCTTGGCCTTCTCGTTGCCCTTGCGGATCGCGTCCGGGACCTCGTTGGCCTTGCCCATGCCCACGCCTACGTGGCCCTTGCCGTCACCCACCACGACGAGCGCGCTGAAGCTGAAGCGGCGGCCGCCCTTCACCACCTTCGCGACGCGGTTGATGTGGATGACACGCTCGGTCAGGTCCTCGAGCGAGTTGGGATCGATGATCTCGTGCTGCGCCATGAATTTCTCTCAGAGGCTCAGGCCCGCCTCGCGGGCCGCGTCGGCGAGCGCCTTGACGCGCCCGTGATAGAGGAAGCCGTTCCGATCGAAGACGACCTTCTCGATGCCCTTCTGCTTGCACGCCTCGGCGATGGCCTTGCCGACCGCCTGCGCGTCCGCGACCTTGGTGCGCTTCTCACCCTTGACCTCCTTGGTCAGGGTGGAGGCCGCCGCGAGGGTCGCGCCCGTCAGGTCGTCCACGACCTGCGCGTAGATGTGCTTCGTGCTCCGGAAGACGCTGAGCCTCGGGCGCTCGGCCGTCCCGCTCATCTTCTTCCGAATGCGCTTCTTGCGCTTGATCCGTCCTGCTTCCTTGCTCTTCATCTCTCTGTCCCTCGGCCATTCGGGCGCGGCGTCGTACGCGCCCTACTCACCTGGGTTGATCGGTCTACGACTTGGCTCCGGCCTTGCCGGCCTTCATCACGATGCGCTCGCCCGTGTAGCGAACACCCTTGCCCTTGTAGGGCTCGGGCGGCCGGAACGACCGGATGCGCGAGGCGGTCGCCCCGAGCAGCTCCCTGTCGTTGGACTCCAGGTGGAGCCGCGGCCGCTTCGTGCCGGCCTCGTCGATGGTCTCCACCTTCGCGGCGACGCCCTGCGGGAGGTCGAAGTGCACGGGGTGCGAGAGGCCCAGCGCCAGCGTGAGGCTCTGGCCCTTGAGCTCGGCGCGGTAGCCGACGCCGTACAGGTCGAGCGAGATCTTGAAGCCCTCGGACACCCCCTGGACCGCGTTGCGGAGCAGCGCGCGGCTGAGGCCCTGGAACTGCCGGCCACGCTTGCCGGAGCCCTTCTTCGGGGCGACGTGCAGCTTGCCGTCCTCGGTCCGGACCTCGAGCTCCGGCGGGAGGTGGCGGACGAGCTCGCCCCGCGGGCCCTTGATCGTGATCTGGGACCCCTGGATGGCGACCTGCACCTTGTCCGGGACCGGGATCGGCTGCTTGCCGATCCGCGAGTGCTTGTCGATGTTCGCGTCCGTAGACATCACCAGACCTCGCAGAGCAGCTCGCCTCCGACCTTCTGGTCGCGGGCCCGCTTGTCGGTCATCAGGCCGCGGGAGGTGGAGACGATCGAGATGCCCATGCCGTTGAGCACCTTCGGAATGGCCTGGTAGCCGACGTAGATGCGCCGGCCCGGGCGGCTCTTGCGCTTGAGCCCGAGGATGGCGCTCTTCCTGTCGCTGTCGTACTTCAGGAAGACCGTCAGCTTCGCGGGGTGGCTCGTGTCCACCCGCAGGTCGTCGATGAAGCCCTCTTCCTTGAGGATCTCGGCGATGTGGACCTTGACCTTGGAGTAGGGGATCTCGGTGCGGTCCAGGCGCGCCAGGCCGGCGTTCCGGATCCGGGTGAGCATGTCGGCGATCGGATCGGTCATCATGGCTCGCTACTCCTCACCAGCTCGACTTGGTCACGCCGGGGATGTCGCCCGCGAGGGCGTGCTTCCGCAGGCAGATCCGGCACAACTGGAACTTCCGGTAGAAGGCGCGGGGGCGCCCGCAGCTCCGGCAGCGGCTGTGGTGCCGCACCTGGAATTTCTGCTTCTTGTTCATCTTGGCGAACATGCGTGCACTGGCCATCGGTCCGCTCTCCTACTTCCGGAAGGGCATGCCGAGACCACGGAGCAGCGCGCGTCCGTGCTCGTCGGTCTTGGCGGTGGTCACGAAGGAAACGTTCATCCCCTTGATCCGCTCGACCTTGTCGTAGTCGATCTCCGGGAAGATGATCTGCTCGCGGATGCCGAGCGTGTAGTTGCCGCGCCCGTCGAAGGCCTTGGGGCTCACGCCCTTGAAGTCGCGCACGCGCGGGAGCGCCAGGCTGATGAGCCGGTCGGCGAACTCCCACATCCGGTCGTGCCGGAGGGTCACCATCGCGCCGATGGGCATCCCCTCGCGCAGCTTGAAGGTCGCGATCGACTTCTTCGCGCGGGTGGTCACGGGCTTCTGGCCCGTGATGGTGGCCAGGTCCTCGAGGGCGGTCTCGACGATCTTGGCGTTCTGGACGGCGTCGCCAAGGCCCATGTTCACCACGAGCTTCTGGAGGCGGGGGACCTCCATGCCGTTGTCGAACCCGAACTCCTTCATGAGGGCCGGGACCACTTCCTCGTGGTAGCGCTTCTTCAGTGTCGGTGTGTATTCAGCCATCTTCGCTCATCCCCGGGTTGCACCTCTCGGGTGGGCCGGAGTCCCGTCTCAGCTATCGAGGACGGTCCCGCTCCGCACCGCGATGCGGACCTTCTTGCCGTCCTTGTCCACGCCCATCCGGACGCGGGTGGGCTTGTTCTCCTTGGTGTCGAGCAGCATCACGTTCGAGATGTGGATCGGAGCCTCCTTCTCGATGATGCCGCCCTGCGGGACCTGGGGCGTCGGGCGCTGGTGCCGCTTGACCCGGTTGACGCCCTTCACGAGCAC
>JBDIVX010000094.1:0-29378 GCA_039794305.1 Candidatus Neutrinellum sp. | reverse complement strand
CGCGAGCGGCCGTGCGTCGTGATCGCGTGGGCGGCCGACGAGCCGCGCGCGGACGGCGACGCGGCGCGCGCCTTCGCCGAGACCGTCGCGTCGAGCCTCGGGCGCGCGCCGGGCCTCGAGCCCGCCTGGTTCGGCGGAGGCGCGTCGGACGGTCACGCCTGGGCGGCGGTCGCGGTCGACGCCACCGAGGACGCGCTCGCGGCCCTGCCCGCGACGATCCGGTCGCTCTCGGCGGGCGCCGACGTCGAGGCTGCACGCCGCAGGCGCGTCCGCGCTCGGGCCCGGGCGCTCGCGAGCCCCGCCTCCGCCGCCGCGCAGCTCGCGCGCGAGCGGCTCTCGACGGGGGGCGCGGGCGAGCCCGGGCGGACCGTGCAGGCGCTGTCCGTCGCCCCGCCCGCGTTCGTGATCGGCCGGGCGAATTGACGGCCCACGGAGGCCCGTGCTAACCCCGCCTCGTGCCGGCGAATGAACGGTCATTCAGGGTGGGGACGTGAGCGGGACCGCAGGGGAAAAGCGCCGCCCGAGGAGGGCCAAGGAGGGCAGCAAGGGCGGCGACAAGCGCGACCGCATCCTCCGGGCGGCCGTTCGGGTCTTCGCGCGCAAGGGCTTCTACGCCACGCGCGTGAGCGAGATCGCCAAGGCCGCGGGCGTCGCGGACGGCACGATCTACCTGTACTTCAAGAACAAGGACGACGTCCTCGTTCGCATCTTCGAGTTCTATCTGGGCCGGCTGCTCGAGGTGCTCCGGCGCGAGATCGATGCGACCGAGGGCGTCGAGGAGCGGATCCGCCGCGTGGTGGAGGTCCAGCTCGGGCTGCTCGAGGGGCAGCGCGACCTGGCCGAGGTCGTCACGGTCAACCTCCGGCAGTCCTCACGGCTGCTCAAGCAGTACGCTGCGCCGCTCTTCGTGCAGTACCTCGAGACCATCGCGGACGTGATCGCCGACGGTCAGAAGCAGGGCGTGCTCCGGGACGACCTGAACCCGCGCATTCTGTCCCGCGCCCTGTGGGGAGGCCTCGACGGCATCGCGCTCACTTGGGCGCTCGGCGGCGACGCCGACCCGACGCAGCTCCGCAAGGCCGCCCAGCAGTACGCGACGGTGTTCCTCGAGGGCCTGCGCAAGTGAGCGGGGCCGCCGCACGGCGCGCGCGGCCTCGCCGCGGAACCGTGCTTGACACGCTGCGTCAGGGCGCCTACATCGGGGAGCCGGACGCGAACCGGTCGTACCCGGACCGGTCGCGAGCCCACCGAAACCTCATTCACGGGGAGGAAGCGTGAAGATCCTCGTTCCCTGCAAGCGGGTCAGCGACCCGGACAACGCCAACAAGGTCAAGGTCCAAGGCGACGCGGTCGTCGCGGAGGGGCTCGAGTGGAAGCCGAACCCCTTCGATGACTGGGCAGTCGAAGCGGCGCTCCGCCTGACCGAGAACGCCGCCAAGAACGAGCGCGTCGGCGAGGTCGTGGTCCTGTCGATCGGGCCGGCCGACGCCGCGCAGCAGATCCGACAGTTCCTCGCGATGGGCGCCGAGCGCGGCGTGCTGATCGCAGGCGACGACGCGCAGCTCGATAGCTGGGTCGTCGCGCGCGCGATGAAGGCGGTCGTCGACAAGGAGCAGCCGGACCTGGTGGTGATGGGCAAGCAGTCGGCCGACGCCGAGTCGGGCGCGGTCGGGCCCATCCTCGCGGAGCTGCTCGGCTGGCCGATGGCGACGCAGGTGCAGACGATCGCCACCGAGGACGGCGGCAAGACGTTCACCATCGGCCGCGAGATCGACGGCGGCCTGATCCGGCTGAAGGTCAGCGCACCGGCGGTCGTGACCGTCTCCGACCGCATCGTCCGGCCGGACGCCGTGAAGAACGGCGTGACGCCCGCCGATCACTCGTACCCGGAGTCCGACAGCGGCCGCTACGCGTCGCTCAAGGGCATCATGCAGGCGAAGAAGAAGCCGATCGAGCAGCTCCAGCTGTCCGATCTCGGCGTCGAGCCGACGCTCACCGGGTCCTACACCGACTTCGCCAAGCCGCCGGAGCGCACCGGCCAGACCACCTTCGTCGAGAGCGTGGAGGAGCTGGTCCAGAAGCTCCACACCGAAGCCAAGGTCATCTGAACGGGTCGCAAAGGAGAAGAGTCATGACGGACGTGCTCGTCGTTGCGGAGCTTCTGGAGGGCAAGCCCAAGAAGGCGACCCTGGTCGCGGTGTCGTTCGCCAGACAGGCGGCCGAGGGCACCTCGGGAGCGTTCGACATCCTGGTGATCGGCGAAGGCGCCGGCGGCGCCGCCGGCGAGCTGACCGGCTTCGGCGCCCGCAAGGTGTCGACGGCCGAGATCGCCGGTGGCTACGTCGCCGAGAAGTACGCCGCGACGGTGGCCAAGGTCGCCAAGGACGGCGGCTACGGCGTGGTCGCCGCCACGGCCACATCGAACGGCCGTGAGCTCGTGGCGCGCGTCGCCGGCAAGCTCGAGGCGGGGTACGCAGGCGACATCATCGGCGTCGAGGTGAAGGGCGGCTCGCTCGCGTACCGGCGCTCGATGTACGCCGGCAACGTGCGTGGAACGCTCACGCTCTCGACACCAGTGCACTGCGTGACGCTGCGCCAGTCGGAGTTCGACGCGGCCGAGCCGAGCGGCGGGTCGAGCCCGGTCGAAGAGGTCGCGGTCGTGCAGGACGAGGTCGCGTCCAAGATCGAGTTCGTCAGCCAGGAGGTCGTCAAGAGCGAGCGCCCGGAGCTGACCGACGCCGACGTCGTCGTGGCCGGAGGCCGCGCGCTCAAGAGCGCCGACAACTTCATCAACGTGCTCGAGCCGCTCGTCGACGCGCTCGGCGCCGCCATGGGCGCGTCGCGGGCTGCGTGCGACGCGGGCTACGTCGCGAACGACCTGCAGGTCGGGCAGACGGGCAAGGTCGTGGCGCCGAACCTGTACATCGCGGTGGGCATCAGCGGGGCCATCCAGCACCTCGCCGGTATGAAGGGGTCGAAGACCATCGTGGCCATCAACAAGGACAAGGAGGCGCCGATCGCGCAGGTCGCCGACTACTTCCTGGTGGCCGACCTCTTCGACGTCGTCCCGAAGCTCACCGAGGAAGTTGCGAAGCTGAAGGGTTGATTCAGGCCCCTCGTCGCCCCGTTCCGCGCCGGGCTCCCCTAGGGGGGCTCGGCGCGCTTCGTTTGTGCTAGCTTCTCGCTCCGGTGGCGCGCTGGGTCCCGGCTGCTCTGGTCTCCGCACTCGTGCTCTGTCGCGGGGGCGTGGCTTACGCCGAAGGCCCCTACGAGGGGACCTGGAACGCGGGGCCGACGCGCATCGAGGTACAGATCGAGAGCTGGGGCCGAGACTGTGGCCCGCGGCCCCAGTCGACGACCGTGCCCTCCCCCGGCAACGTACGGGTCACGCAGAACGCGGACCACCTCTCTTTCCACGGCCGGGCGGTGCAGCGCACCGACCGGTGCTGGAGCGAGAACCGCGCGGTCCGGCGCGTGTCGAGCACGTACCAGGACGGGATGTGGCGCACGGTGTGCCGAACACCCGAGGACGATCCGCGGAGCGAGACCGGCACCTACACGCTGCGCGCCGCGGGCGAGGACCGACTCGAGCTCGTCGATCAGAGCCGCTACGACTGGCAGCTCAACGAGTCACGCTGCGTCGGCAGCATCGTCTCGCGGCAGACCTTCACCCGGGTGGCGACCAACCTGCCGGCCTCCTCGCACCCCGAGCTGCGATCGGCGCCTCCCGAGGAGCAGCGGTGCACGCCGGGAGCCCCCGCGCGCATGCGCATCCGCCCCGCGGATGCGACGGTCGAGCCGGGGGGAGAGGTCCGCTTCCGCGCCCAGGTGGTCGACGCGTCGGGGTGCCCGGTGCGTGGCCGCACGGTGCGCTGGGACCTCGTGCGGCCGGCGGCGCGCAGCGGGGAGCTGCACGGGGGTGTCTTCACCGCCGCCGCGACCGCCGCGGACGCCGAGGGTGAGTTCGGCGTCGTCGCCCGCTCGGACGACCTCGAGGCGAGGGCGACCGTGGTGGTGCGGACGGCCGATCTGTCGGACCTCATCGCGAAGCGGACGAGCGGCGGGGTCGTCCAGGCCGCCGACGCGGACGAGGACGCCACGAGCGAGTCGGCAGCGGGGCTCGTCGCCCGGCGAGGCGAGCAGGGCAGCTCGCTCCTGTGGCCGGCCGTGGGCGCGGGCGCGGCCCTCGTGCTGCTCCTCGGGGCGTCGTTCGTGCTGCTCGCTCGCCGCGTCAAGAAGCAGCGCCCTTGCGCCGACGACGACGAGCCGGTCCCGGCGGTGGAGAAGATCGCCGTCGCGTCGGCCCGCTCGCCGGTCCCGCCGCGGCAGTGCCCCGTCTGTCACAAGGAGTTCGAGGATCCGGCGATCGGCTTCTGCCCGGTCGACGGCGCGCAGCTCGGCGACGCCGGGGCCCCCGAGGCGGGCCAGGCGCTCATCTGCCCCACGTGCCGGCGCGGGTTCTCGGCGGGGATCCGCTACTGCCCGAAGGACTCCGACGAGCTGCTCCCCTACGACCTGTTCGTCCAGCGCCACCGCGCCAAGGAGGCGGGCGCCGGGGAGAAGACCAAGATCTGCCCGAAGTGTGGGGACAGGTACGCACGGACGGTCACGTTCTGCGGAAAGGACGGGGCCGAGCTGGTGCTGGTCAATTGAGCCCCCACCCCAAGGGGCCGCCTCTCGGGGTGTCCAAGCCGACAGACACCGAACGACAGCGAAAGCGCCGCTTGATCGGTTCGCGTCACGACGGCTATCATGCCGCCTCGACTAGGGTTTCCGAGGAACCCCGCCACTCCCGAACGCGCCTCAGAGGACACACGAGATGAAGATCGTCTGCGACAGCTGCGGAGCCAAGTATTCCATCGCCGACGAGAAGGTCGCTGGCAAGGTTTTCAAGATCCGCTGCAAGAAGTGCAGCGCGGTCATCGTCGTACGCGGCGACCAGGTTCCGGCCGAGGACGAGCAGCAGCAGCCCACTGCGGTCTACGACTACGGCGGCGAGGCGGTCTGGCACGTCGTCGTGGACGGCGACCAGCAGGGGCCCTTCGCGCCGGGTCAGATCGGCGAGATGCTCACCGCCGGTACCATCGATTGGGAGGTCTACGTCTGGCGCGAAGGCTTCGACGGCTGGCTGGCCGCGCGAGACGTGCCCGAGCTCGTCGAGGCGGTGACCGGGCAGCCGCAGGGCCAGGCGGCGGCTGCGGAGTCGGCGCCGGCCGGCGGCGGCGCGGGTTTCGGCGACGACCCGTTCGGCGGACAACACCAGCCCGAGCCTGCGCACGCCGCACAGGGTTACGGGGAGCAGCCGGACGCGGGGGGCTACGGGCAGGACTACTCGCAGCAGCAGGACTACGGCGCCGAGGCCGGAGGAGCCGAGGGCGGACTGTTCGGCGGCGGAGGTGGAGCGTTCGCGGGCGAGAGCCACGAGGTGGCGAGCCGCGCCGCGCACGACGCGGGCGCCGATCTGTTCGCGCAGGCCGACGCCGGTCAGAGCCCGTTCGGCGGGGACGTCGGCGGCGACGACGATGTCGTGGCGAGCCAGCCGAGCCCACGCGTCTCCGCGGAGCAGGCGTCGATGACGGGACAGCGGAACGAGAACTCCGTGCTCTTCTCCCTCTCGAACCTGCAGGCGCTCGCGACCGGGAGCAGCGGCGGGTCCCCTGCCGCCGCGCCCGTGGCGCCGTCGTCTTCGGCCAAGCCCGGGCACGCGAGCGGCGAGGGCTCGGGCCTCATCGACATCCGCGCGCTCGCGAGCACGGCGCCGACGGGCGGCGGTGCGGCCCCGGAGAAGGCGAGCGTCGACGACCTGCTGTCGATCGGGACCGGCGGGCTCGGGCCGTCGCTCGGAGCGCCGGTGCTGGCGCCCGTGCAGGAGGAGAAGAGCAATCGCGGGCTCTTGATCGGCGTGATCGCCGCGGCCTCCGTCGTGGCGGTCGCCCTGGTCGTGGTCGCGATCGTGCTCATCACGAAGGAGCCGGAGCCCGTCGCCCAGGCCTCGGGCGCGCCGACCGCGACCGGCGCCGGAGCGGTGGTCCCGCCGGCCGCGGCAGGCGGCTCGGAGCAGGGCGGCGGCAGCGAGGCCGGCGGCAGCGACGAGGGCGGCAGCGACACCGGCGACACGACCGAGGATCAGGCCGCGGGCGGCGAGGAAGACGACTCCGCCGAGGAGGAGGACGACGGGACGTCGGACCGCGGGCGCAGCGAGCGCCGCTCCGGCCGTCGGCAGCCGCGTGCCGGCGGTGGTGGCGGCGGCGGCGGCGGCGGCGGCGGTGCGAGCGCGCCCGAGCCGACCATGTCCGGCGGCGGCGGCGGCGGTGGTGGCGGCGGCGGCGGCGGCGGGAGCGACATCGACTCGCTCCTGAACGCCGCGCTCGGAGGTGGCGGCGGCAGCATGCGCGCCACGCCGATGAGCAGCGGCGGCGGCGGCGGTGGGGGCTCGAACCTGCCGGATACGCCCCCCCGCGACGCGGTCGCCTCGGCGCTCCGCAGCGTGGCCAGCGCGGTCGCTGCGTGCGGGCAGGGGCAGCACGGCGTCGCGAACACGACGGTCACCGTGAGCGGCTCGACCGGCCGCGTCACGAACGCCCGGGTGACGGGCCAGTTCGCCGGCACGCCGATCGGCTCGTGCGTCGCTCGCGCGGTGCGTGGAGCACGCTTCCCGCGCTTCAGCCGGCCGACGTTCCAGGTGAGCTTCCCGTACCGGCTGTAGCCAAGCCGCTCGCTCAGCGGTTGCGGCGGCGGAGGGAAGCGTAGGCGGCGCCGGCCAGGGCGAGGGCCGCGGCGCCGCCTGCCCAGGCGTACCAGGGCACGGCTCGTTCGCTCGTGAGGCCGGGGACGTCGACCACGGACGTGAGCACGAGGCCGCCCTCGGGGCCGGGGAGCTCGGGGCCGTAGGCCAGCACGGGCGTCGCGTCGCGCGGCGACGGGTCGAGCCCGCTCGCCACGAGCACCGCCCCGTCGCGCGCGCGGAACGCGACGTCGGTCCGGTCGAAGGCGTCTCGGCGCATGCGGTCGGCCACCCGGACGGTGTGCCTTCCTGCGTCGAGCGGGACGCGAGCCACCATCTCCACCGACAGAGACGTCGGGCGCACGGCGCCGACGGGATCGAAGTAGGGCTCGGCCCAGACGACCTCGACGGGCTCGCCGTCGACGGTCACCGGCAGATCGGTTCGCAGCCCGTCGCCCCACTGTGCCATGTACCCGTCGGCCTCCGGCCCGGTCACGGTCCCGTCGCCGTTCGCGTCGGCAGCCTCGAGCACGCGCCTGCCCTCGCTCGGTCCGAGCGTGAGCGAGACGACCAGGCGCGCCTCGGACGCGGACGCGTCCACCTTCAGGTAGCGCTCGGCGCGGAGCACGATGTGCCCCAGGTGCGCCTCGGCGACGGGCGCCGCGCAGAGGAACGCGCCGACGAGGGCGAGCCGGGTCAGCGCCCCGCGAGCGCGCGCAGGAAGCTCACGCCCGTGGCGACGCCGAAGCCGGTCCCGCCCTTCGGGTGGACGCCGTGCGCGGCCTCGAGGAACGCCGGGCCCGCGATGTCGCAGTGCACCCACTTGGTCGGTCCCACGAACTCCTGCAGGAAGAGCGCCGCGGTGATCGCGCCGCCGTGCGAATCGCCCGTGTGCTTGAGGTCGGCGATGTCGCTCTTGAGCGTCTCGCGCAGGTCCTCGGTGAGCGGCATGGGCCAGAACGACTCTCCCGCCGCCTCCGCCGCCTCGCCGTAGAGCTCGCCGAGCTGGTCGTCGCCGGCGAACAGACCGGCCGTCCACTTGCCGAGCGCCACCATGCACGCCCCGGTCAGGGTGGCGTGGTCGATCATGTAGTCCGGCTTCAGATCGCGCGCCCACGCGAGGGCGTCGGCGAGCACGAGCCGTCCCTCGGCGTCCGTGTTGACGATCTCCACCGTCTTGCCGTCGTAGGAGGGGAACACGTCACCCGGCCGATACGCGTCGCCGCCGCTCATGTTGTCGGTCGACCCGATGATGCCGTGGACCTCCACGGGCAGCTTCAGCCGCGCGGCCGCGTACACGATGCCGACCGTGGTCGCGGCGCCCGCCATGTCGCACTTCATGTCGGCCATGCCCTTGGGCGGCTTGAGGCACAGTCCGCCGGAGTCGAAGGTCAGGCCCTTGCCGACGAAGACCACGCGCTTCTTGGCGCCGCGCGGCTTGTAGCTCATGTGGATGAACCGGGGCTCTTCCTTGCTGCCCCGGTTGACGGCGAGCAGCAGCGTCAGCCCGAGCTGCTCGATCTGCTTCTTGTTCCAGACCCGGCACTGCGCGCCGGCCGCCTTGGAGGCCTTCTTGGCCTCGTTGGCGAGCGCGGTGGCGGTGAGGTCGTTGGGCGGTGCGTTCACGAGATCGCGGGCGAGGTTCACACCCTCGCCGACGATCTGGCCTTCGCGGACGGCGGCGGCGAGCTTCTTGTCGGACTTGCCCGCGACGACGGTCGCGCTCCCGAGGCCGCCCTTGGGCTTGCGGTCGCCGGTCAGGTAACGGTCGAAGCGATAGGCGCCGCGGACGACGCCCTCGGCCGCCGCGCGGACGCTCGCGACGTCGGTGTCCACGGGGACCACGGCGAGCGTCTTGTGCTGCTTGGCGGCCTGCGCGCCGCACACCGCGACCGCGTGGGTCGCGTGCGGCGCCGGCGCTCCCTCGCCGACTCCGACGAGGACCACCCAGGAGGCCGGGATGCGTCCCTCGGTCGGGACCTTGAGGACCTCGCCTTTGTCTCCCTTGAACCCCTCGTCCTTGGCGGCCCTCGAGAGGAGGCCGCCCATCGCCTGGTCCAGGCTCTTCAGATCGGGATCCTTGCCGAGCCTGCCGGCACCGACGCCGACCGCCAGGAGGTCTGCCTTCACCCGGGTGATGGAGTCGGTCGAGAGCGAGATCTTCATGGTCCTCCGAAACTTCGTGTTCCGGGCCCCGGATCCCCCTCCTCCAGCGGCCAGGCCGGCGGAATCCTAAAGCTTCGCCCCGGCGCCCACAAGTCCTCCGGTCTCGCGAGTGTCACCGGAGGGGGGGCCTGGCGGCCGCCACCGACTGTCCGCCGATTTCGCCGATCGCGCTCGCCAAGTAACCGAAATCGCGTGCGCGACCTCCGGCACGCGTCCTGCGAAGGCCCTCTCGGTCGCCGCGCCGGGGCGCGCGGCAGAGGAGGAACCGATGGACAAGCGCAAGAGCTACAAGGTGGTGTACACGATCGTCCAGCGCCCCCGTGATGGGCGCAAGTTCTGGCTGCGGATCGGCGCGGCGTTCGAGAACCAGGACGGGAGCTGGAACGTCTACATGGACGCGCTGCCGACGAACGGGCAGCTCCAGATCCGCGACTACCGCCCGAGCGACCGCAGAGCGGACAACGACAACGGGAGCGACTTCGACCTGCCGGCCGAGGCAGCGCTGGCGGGCTGACGGTGATCCGCGCCCGATGGTCGGGCGCGGGACGACCGGACGGAGTCGCCCGCCGGGCGGTCCTCCGTCCAAACACAGGAGGAAACCATGAAGAAGATGCTCGAAGGATGGGTTCGTACGATGACGCTCGCCGCCGCGCTCGCGGCGGGGACGGCCGTGCTCGCCGACGCACCGGCGGAGGCGCAGCACGACCAGGAGAGCGCAGAGGCAGCGCCGGAGGGAGTCGTGAACCTCAACACCGCGAACGCGCAGGAGCTGGCGCGCCTGCCCGGGATCGGCCAGTCGAAGGCCGAGGCCATCGTGACGCTCCGGGACCGGCGCGGGCCGTTCCAGCGCGTCGAGCAGGTCATGCTGGTCCGCGGCATCGGCCGCGCGACCTTCCGGCGGCTGCGTCCGATGCTCACGCTGGAGGGGCCGACCACGCTCGGCGCGCAGCAGCGCTGAGCGCCGCCGGCGCCGTCCGGGCGACGGCCGCGGCACGCGGGAGGATTGCCCGCGTGTCGCGGCCCGAGCCCGTTGGCGCTACCGTCCCCGTGTGAGCTCCGAGGTCACCATCCGACGCGCCACGGCCACGGACCGCAGCCTCGTCCTGCACTTCCACCGCGCGCTGTACTCGAAGCACCGGCAGGAGATCGTCCCGCCCGAGATCGGCGCGCTGCACGCGTACCGCGACATGGACGGCGCGATCCGCGACGACGTCGAGGCGCTCCTGCGCAACCCCGGAGCGACCGTGCTGATCGCGGAGCGCGGCGGCGTGCCCGTCGGCTACGCCACGGGCCACGTCGAGACGGATCCGCGCCGGGTCCCCTCCCGCAAGGGCGTCGTCGAAGACTGGTACGTGGAGCCGGAGGCCCGCGGCGCCGGCGTCGGCCGCGCGCTCCTCGACGCGCTCCTCGCGGCCTTCCGCGCCGCCGGCTGCGAGCTCGCCGAGTCCATGACGTGGGCCAGCAACACCGGCGCGCGCGAAGCCCACCGCGCCCTCGGCTTCCACGAGGTGCACGTCAAGCTCCGCAAGAAGCTCTGAGCGAGCACCTCTGATCCGAAGCTCGAGCCGTGGCGATAGGGGACGGACCTCGCTTTCTCACTTTCGCTGCACCTCGGTGCTCTCGCCGAGCGAGGTGAGGAGGGGGGCGATCCGGGAACGCTTGAGCTTCAGCCCGACGCGGTTGGCGACGACGACGGAGGAGATGCGGCAGACGTCCTCGATCTCGACGAGGCCGTTCTTTCGGAGGGTCTCGCCGCTCTCGACGAGGTCGACGATCACGTCCGCGAGGCCGGTCACGGGGCCGAGCTCGACCGAGCCTTGGACGTAGATGGTCTCCACCTGCCGGCCCTTGGCGAGGAAGTGGCGGTTGGCGATGTTCGGGAACTTGGTCGCGACGCGCAGCGGCCGGCCCATGGGTGGCTCGACTCCGCCGGGCAGGCCCGCGACCACCATCCGGCACACGCCGATCCCCAGGTCCACCGGCGCGTAGAGGTCGTAGCCACGCTCGAGCAGCACGTCGCGGCCGACGACCCCCAGGTCCGCAGCGCCGTACTCGACGTAGGTGGGGACGTCGTCGGGCTTGAGCAGCAGGAAGCGCACGCCGCCCTTCTTCGAGTCGCGCACGAGCCGGCGGCTCTCGTCGAGGAGCGGCGTCGGGTCGACGCCGGCGGCCTCGAGCCGCCCTGCCAGGGGCTCGAGCACGCGCCCCTTGGGCACGGCGATCACGACGCGCGAGTCACGCATCGCCCGGAACCCGCTCGATCGTCGCGCCGAGGCCGGCGAGCTTCTCCTCGATCCGCTCGTACCCCCGGTCGAGGTGGTAGACGCGCCGCACCACCGTCTCGCCGCGGGCGACGAGCCCCGCCACGACGAGCGAGGCGCTCGCCCGGAGGTCGGTCGCCATCACCTCCGCGCCCTGGAGCGCGTCGACGCCCTCCACCGTCGCGACGCGGCCTCGGACCTCGATGTTGGCGCCCATGCGGGTCAGCTCGCTGACGTGCATGAAGCGGTTCTCGAAGATCGTCTCGGTGATGACGCTCCGCCCCTGGGCGAGGCACATGAGCGTCATGAGCTGTGCCTGCATGTCGGTCGGGAAGCCGGGGTGAGGCGCGGTCGTGATGTCCGTCGCGCGGAACGGCCGCTTGCCCACGACTCGCACGCCGGATCCCTCGCGCTCCACCACCACCCCCGCCTGCCGCAGCTTGGCCGCCACGGCCTCGAGATGGTCGAAGGTGATCCCGTCGAGGAACACCTCGCCCTCGGTGATCGCCGCCGCCACCATGTACGTCCCGGCCTCGATCCGATCGGCGATGATGGCGTGGTCCACCGGCTCGAGCGCCTCGCGCCCCTCGATGACGATCGTGTCGGTGCCGGCTCCCTCGACGCTCGCCCCCATCTTGTTGAGGACGCGCGCCAGCTCCTCCACCTCGGGCTCGCGCGCCGCGTTGACCAGGATGGTCCGCCCACGCGCCAGGACTGCCGCCGACATGAGGTTCTCGGTGCCGGTCACGGTCGGGATGTCGAAGTAGATCTCGGCCCCTTGGAGCCGGCCCGCCGGCACCTCGACGTTCACGTAGCCGTGCTCGAGCTCGATCTCGGCGCCCATGGCCTCGAGCCCCTTCAGGTGCTGATCGATGGGCCGCGCTCCGATCGCGCACCCACCCGGCAGAGACACGCGCGCGTGGCCGTACCGCGCGACGAGCGGCCCGAGCACGAGCACCGAGGCGCGCATCTGCTTCACGAGCTCGTACGGCGCCTCCACCGAGCCCACGGGGCGGCTCGTGACGCTCACGACCGGCGGCGCGACCTCGACGTCGAGGCCCATGTGCCGCAACAGCTTGGCCGTCGTGCCGATGTCCCGGAGGTCGGGTACGTTCCGGAAGACGTGGTCGCCGTCGGCGAGCAGGGACGCGCACAGGATGGGGAGCGCTGCGTTCTTCGCCCCGCTGATCCTCAGCGAGCCGCGCAGGGGCGTGCCGCCGACGATGCGGATGTTGTCCACGCCGGGGGGTTACCGCAGGCCCGACACGGGGGCAAGGGTGTACCTCGACGGCGGCCCCGGTCTCCGTGGAATCGCGCCCCGCCCGTACGCCGGCCCGGTCAGGCCAGGGACATGCCGACGACGAACAGCCCGAGCCCCACGATCACGAGCGTGCCCCAGCGGCGCGCCTGGCCGGGGACGAGGCGATCCTCGTCGTCGATCGCGCGCGTCACGAACGCGAAGGCGCCGCCCACCCACGCCGCGAACCCGAGCAGGAGCACGATCGTCCAGGCCACGCTCGGCTGCGTGGCCGACGAGAGCAGCGCGAGGTGCTCGCGCCGGAGCTCGGCCTCGCTCTTGCCCGCGTCGATGGGGGGCGGAGGCAGCGACGCCATCAGCGCCGCGATCCGGCCGTTGGCCGCGGCGAGGCGATCCTCGTGCGGCGTGTAGAAGCTCCGCGTCGAGAGGACCGCGGCCCGCACCCCGCGCCACGCGCTCAGCGCGAGCTCCGTGTCGCCCGCCTCCTCGGCCTCGCGCCCGACCGCCCCGAGCCGCGCGAGCGCCTCGGCGCTGTACGGATTGCCCGGGGCGTACCAGCGGGCGGCCCGCCGGTAGTGGACGACCGCGGCGACGAGGTCACCGGAGGCGCGCATCCGATCGCCCTCGTCGAGCTCGCTCCGCGACGCCGTGACCACGCGGACGGCGAGCACGACCAGCACCACGCCCGCGATCGCGCCGACCTTGCCTGCGACGCGGAGGCTCTTGCCGGTCGCGCCCGGGCTCACAGGAAGTCCCGCCTGCGGAAGATCACGGCAGCGACGAAGAGCACGACCGCAGTGTAGATCGCGCCGTACCCGAGCGCCTCGGTCACGTAGGTCCAGGGGCCGCCGAGCCCCTCGGCCTCCACGAGCAAGGTGTGGCGCCCCGGGACGTACAGGTTGAAGTTCGGCCAGATCTCCGCGAGCACCCGGAGGACGGTCTTGATCTCGGGACCGACGGCGTTCGATCGCATGTTCGCCATGTCGTCCGCCGACCGGCCGACCAGCCACACGCCGAAGGTGAACACACCTGTCAGGAAAGGCGTCGAGAACGACGAGAAGAGGAGCGCGACGGCGGCCAGCACCATGACCTCGCCGCCGAACAGGACGAGCGCGGGAAGGACGACCTCGAGCTCCACGTCGGTGGTGGAGGCGAGCCCGGCGCCCGCGGCGAGCGCGACGAGGGCCCACGGGACGAGCACCGCGGTGCGATCGCGCGCCTTCCACAGCGCCAGACCGAGGACGGCGAAGAGCACGGCCGGGGTCCCGAGCAAGAGGGGCAGCGACGCCCCCGCCTGGATCGAGGCCACCAGGAGCTGCAGCGCACCCATCAACAGGATGAAGACGACCCCGGTGAGCGTGATGCCGGCGTACTTGCCGAGCAGGAACTCCCAGCGGCGGATGGGCTTCGGGAGGATGACGTAGAGCGTCTTGCGCTCGATCTCCTTGTAGAGGAGGGACGAGCCGAGGAAGACGGCGACCACGACGGAGAAGAGCGAGATCGACGCGAGCCCCACGTCCATCACGACGCGGCGCTCCTGGCCGAGCGACAACTCGGCGAGCGCGAGCGTGAAGAGGAGCACGGCCGTCGCGAAGCCGAGCACGCCGTACAGCACGCGGTCGCGGACCGCCTCGCGGAACGTGTTGATCGCGATGGCGTACACGCGCCCGATCACGGCGACGCCTCCGCGGTCGACTCGGGGACGCTCGCGCCGAAGACGGCGCGCCCGACGGCGAAGTGGCTCAGCGTGTTGAGCGAGACGAGCCACACCGCGACGCCCACCACGACGCCGACCGCGCGTGCGGCGCGCCGGCCGGCGTCGGTCCGCGCGATGCCCCAGGTCGCCGCGAAGGCGCCGAGCCCGAGGGCGAGGTGGAAGGCGACGCAGGTGACGCCGAAGACGTAGACGAGCAGGTGGAGCGGGCGGCCGACCGAGTCGTTCAGGTGGTCGTACAGCGCGGCGGCGTCCATGCCGCCCAGCTTCGCGACCCAGGTGTGCGCGAGGTGGAAGATCAGAAAGCCGAGGAGCCCCACCCCGGTCGCGCGTGCGACGCCGCGCATGGCGGGGCTCCGGTACCCCGCGGCGGACGGCCGCCGATCGCGCGCCACGCCGAACAGCCCGAGGGCCGCGTGCGCCGCGAGCGGCAAGAGCACGAGCGCGGTCTCGAGGCCCACGGCGAGCGCGCCGCCGCCCGCTCCGGTGAGCCCCTCGGCCCAACGCCGCCGGCCGCCGGTGGCCGACGCGGTCTCGAACAGGTGAAAGACGACGTAGGCCCCGAGGGGCAGGACGCCGGTGAGCGAGAGCAGCCTTCGCCGTCGGTCCTCGGTCATCGCGCGTTCGGGCGAGTGGTAACAGAGGGTCGTCGTTTAAGCTATCGTCCGGCGCCACCGTGACCGACCGATTCCTCCTCGTGGTGAACCCGCGCGCCGGCGCGGGGCGGGCTCGGAAGCGCGTGCCGGCGCTCGAGCGGGCGCTCCGGGAGGCGAACGCCCAGTTCGAGACCGCCCTCACGAGCGGGCCCGGCGACGCGACCGGCCTCGTCCGGGACGCCATCCGCGCGGGCCTCGCGGGCGTCGCCGTGGTCGGCGGCGACGGGACGCTCAACGAGGCGGTCAACGGGTTCTTCCACGAGGACGGGACGCCGATCGAGACCGACGCCTGGCTCGGCCCCCTGCCCTGCGGGACCGGCGGCGACTTCCGCAAGACGATCGGCATCACCAAGGACGCCGGCGCGATGGTCACGCGCATGCTGTGGGCCCGGCCACGGCCCATCGACGTCGGCTGGCTCACGTTCCGCGACCACGAGGGCCGCGAGGTCGCCCGCGCGTTCCTCAACATCGCGAGCTTCGGGATGGGCGGGCTCGTGGACCAGATGGTCAACGCGGGCCCGAAGTGGATGGGCGGCACGCCGGCGTTCCTCCTCGGCAGCCTTCGCGCGATGGCGCGCTACTCGAAGCGTCGCGTGCGGATCGCGGTGGACGACGGCCCGGCACGCGAGGCGGACATCGTGAACGTGGCGGTGGCCAACGGGCAGTTCTTCGGCGGAGGGATGCACATCGCGCCGGAGGCGGAGATCGACGACGGGCTCTTCGATGTGGTCGGTCTCGAGGACCTGTCGCGGCTCGAACAGGCGACGCTCGCGCCGCACCTCTACCGCGGGACCCTGCTCGGCCGGCCGGGCGTCACCCACGCCCGCGGGCGGCGCGTCGTGGCCGAGCCCGCCGACTTCCTCGGTCCGGTGCTCCTCGACGTGGACGGCGAGGCGCCCGGCGCGCTGCCGGCCATCTTCGAGCTGCGCCCCGGCGCCGTGCGCCTGCGCGGGTAGCACGGTGCTCGGCCGGCGGCGATTCTGGACGAGGACGCTGCCGCTCGCCACGCTCGGCGGGCTCTCCATCGGCCTGTGCGGCGCGCCCGTCGAGTGGCACGCGCTCGGCTTCTTCGGGCCGGCGTTCCTCCTGATGGCGATCGCGGACGCGCCGAGCGCGCGGCTCGGCTTCGTCGCGGGCTGGATCACCGCGACGGTCACCAACGCGGTCGCCCTCTACTGGGTCGTCGGTCTGCTGCAGGAGTTCGCCGGGTTCCCGTGGATCGCCGGCGTGGCCACCGCGCTCCTGCTCTGGGTCGCGCAGGCGCTCGCGGCCGCGTTCGCCGGAGGGCTCGCGGGCGCGCTCATGGCTCGCGGCGCACCGGGATGGCTCGTGCTCCCGGGCACGCTCGTCGCGGCGTTCTCGCTCACGCCGGCGCTCTTCCCGTGGCGGCTGGCCGGCACGCAAGTCCCCTGGACGGTCTGGGTCCAGACGGCCGAGCTCGGCGGCGAGCCGCTCGTCGACCTCCTGGTCGCGCTCGCCGGGTGTGGGCTCGCCGAGGCGGCGCGGCGGGCCGCGCTCGGCGGCCGGTGGCGCGTTCCCGCGGCCGTGGGCGCGGCCTCGCTCCTGCTCCCGCTCGCCTACGGAGCGGTGCGTCTGCCCCAGGTCCGAGAGGCCCGCGCCGAGGCGCCGCTCCTCCGCGTCGGGGTCGTCCAGCCGAACGTCGGCATCTGGGAGAAGCGCGACCCGCGGCTCGCCTTCGATCAGCTCGCCCAGCTCCAGGAGATGACGCGCGAGCTCGAGGCAGAGGGCGCGGACCTCGTCGTGTGGCCCGAGACCGCGTACCCGTTCGCCATCCGGCGCAGCCGCACCCGCGACGCGGACGGTCCGACCCGGATCCTCGGCCGAGGCGTGCGCGGCCCCGTGCTCGCGGGGGCGATCACGGTCGACGCGGAAGGCCGCCGGTACAACTCGGCGGTGCTCGTGGCACCCGACGGGCGGATCCTCGGCATCTCGGACAAGGTGCGCCTGCTCGCCTTCGGCGAGTACGTGCCGCTCTGGGACTACCTGCCGCCGATAAAGGAGCGGTTCCCGCGCGGGCTGACGCCGGGCAAGCGCCCCCGGGTGCTGCCCGCCAACGGGACCCGCGTCGGGGTGCTCAACTGCTACGAGGACGTGCTCGGCGCCTACGGCGTCGACATCGGGCGCGAGGACCCGGGCTTCCTCGTCAACGTGACGAACGACGCCTGGTTCGGCGACACGTCCGAGCCGTGGCTCCACCAGTCGATGGCCCGCATGCGCACCATCGAGACCCGCCGCGATCTGGTGCGCGCGGTGAACACGGGGGTCAGCTCGCACACGCTCGCGACCGGCGAGGACGCGATCCTCACCGGGACGATCGAGCAGGCTTCGTTCGTCGCCGAAGTGCGGCTCTTGTCGGCGACGACGCCGTGGGTGCGCTTGGGCGACTGGCTCACGCCGCTCGCGGTGGGCGCGCTCCTCGGCGCCGCGATCGCGCTCGGACGCCTCGGACGTCTCGGACGTCTCGGACGTCTCGGACGTCGAACGCGGCGTTGAACGGCGGGCGGCGGCGGCAGGGCACGCGCTCAGAGCCAGCCGGTCCAGGTACCGAGCGCTCCGCCTTCGGGTAGGGGCACGACGCCGAGCGCCGTCTGGGACGGCTCGGGCGGCGGGTCGTCCGGCGCGCCGAGCAGGCTCAGGGTCCCGTGGATGGCGAACCAGGTCCCGACGACGAGCTCACCGACGCCGAGGGCGAGCCACGCGCCGTCGGTGCTGTGATCGAGGGTGAGGATCCCCATGGCGATGTTGGCGGGCGCCATCAGGACGAGCTGGGTCCAGGCGCCGTAGGGCGGCATCCACTCGCCCTCGGAGCCGAAGTACAGGTCGCCCGCGAGGAAGCCCACGTCCGCGAGCGCGACCGTGACGGTCGCCACGACACGCAGGGTCCCGAAGTCGTCCGAGTCGTCCTGCGCCTTCGCGGCGGACGGAGCCCACGCGAGAATCAGCGCGAGCGCCGACAGCCTGATCACCCGTCGTCCCATGTCGGCCCGGGAGTCTACTCGACCGGGGCGAATTCCACCTCGAAAAGGCGCGCCCACTTCTTGCCCGTGAGGAGGAAGCGGCCCGTCTCGGGCACGTAGGCGATGCCGTTGAGCACGTCCTCACCGCCGTGTCGGTCGTCGCGCGAGAGCAGGCCCGAAGCGTCGATCCAGGCGGTGACCTCGCCGGTCGCCGGATCGATGCGAGCGATGTGGTCGTCCATCCAGACGTTCGCGTAGACGGAGCCGTCGACGCACTCGAGCTCGTTGAGCCGCCGGACGGGGCGTCCGGCGCGCGTGACGCGCACCTCACCGATGCGCTCGAAGGTCTCCGGGTCGCGGAACGTGAGCCACGCGGTGCCGTCGCTCATGACGAGGCGCTCGCCGTCGAAGCAGAGCCCCCACCCCTCGCCGGTGTACTCGTGCTCTCGGATCTTCTCGAACCCGTCGGCGCTCCAGACGAGCGCCTTGCCGGCCTGCCACGTGAGCTGCACGAAGCGGTCCCCGACGCGCGCGAGGCCTTCGGCGAAGAGCTCGTCCGGCAGCTCCACCTTGCGCCGGACCTCGCCGCTCTCGACGTCGACCTCGCGCAGCGTCGAGTGACGCCGGAGCCCCGTGCTCTCGAAGAGCGCGCCGTCGTGGTAGACGAGCCCCTGCGTGAACGCGTCGGGATCGTGCGGATGGGAGCGGAGGACACGCACGCGCATCGCCTGCGGAACGGTACGCCCGCTCGGGTAGAGCTGCCACAGCACGACGCCGATGACGAGCGCGCCCAAGGTGAGCCAGAGGAAGGTGCGGCCCCCGCCCTCGCGGGCCGGCGCGGCGGTCTCTGCCTCCGCCGCCTTCGGCCGGCTCTTGCGCTTCTTCTTGGCCACGCGAGGCGAGGGGTACCACGCCGGAGGGCGGCTGTCGGCACTCCGGTTGCTCTGTCGTCCGGCCCATGTGGAGATCGGTGGCGATCGCGGCGATCGCGGGGATCGGCCTGGCACACCCCGGCCCAGCGGCGGCGCAGGACCGGACGGCCGTGTCCGAGGATCCGGTGGCGAACGACGCGGTGGGGTGGGCGTGGTTCGGGGGGCAGCTCGGGTTCTTCGTCGGCGGGGCCGCGGGCGCGGCCGGCACGATCGCGGTCGCGCGCTCGCTGCCCGAGCCCGACCCCGCGGCGCCGGACGCGTCGCAGCACGGGCCCTACCCCCTGCTCGCGCTCGGGGCGGCGACGCTCACGCTGGGCGGGACGGTCCTCGGGGCGTGGGGCTTGCACGAGCTCGCGGCCGACGGCGGCTGGGACGCGGACGCGGGCTGGGGCGCGTCGGGCGTGCTGCCGGGCGTGATGGAGGGGATCGCGCTCGCCGGGGGCACGGTGATGCTCGCCGATCGGGACGCGCCGCTCGGCCCGCGGCTCTCCGCGCTCGCGCTCGGCACGGTGGGCGGGGGCGCGCTCGGGTACGCGCTCTTCCGGCAGATGGGGCGCGCCCGGGGCGGCGCGGCGTGGGAGACGGCGATGTTCTGGGTCGGCTTCCTCGTCGGCGAGGTCGCCGGCATCGTCGCCTCACAGAGCGGCCCCGAGAGGCACGACCACCTCGTCCTCCTCGGCGCCGCCGCCGGCGGTGCCCTCACCACCGCCGCCACCCACCTCCTCGCCACCCTCCTCGACCAGAGACGCCCTTAAGGGAAGAGACGCCCTTAAGGGACGGACCTTAGTTTCTTAGTTTCTCGTCGCGAAATCACTACACTTTCAGTGTGCCACAACTGAGAAACTAAGGTCCGTCCCCTATGGGTCTGCTTTCGATGTGCCACAACCGAGAAACCGAGGTCCGTCCCCTATGGGGTCTGGCGGTCAGCGGGCGTGGCGCTCCAGGCCGAGCAGGGTGAGGGGCTGGTCGCTCTTGGTCATGCGCAGCTCGGCGCCGAAGGGTACGCGGTGCACGCGGTGGGGGCCGTCGATGTAGATGCACCCGTCGGCGATCTTGCTCCACAGGCGCAGGTCCTCGCCCGGCTCGACGAGGCCCTGGGTGAGCTCGTACCGGCGCTTCTCGGTCACGTACGGCTCCCGCACGACCCACTGAAGGCGCTCCGAGCGAAGTGGGAGCACGCGGCCACCCGCCGACCGCTGCGCCGCCGTCGACCCGGCCGCCGGGCCTACCCAGACCCCGCTCGACTTGTGCTCCTCCTCGCGACCGCCGTGGCGGATGATGTATCGCGTCGTCGCGGCGGGGATCGCGTGACAGAAGAGGACGTCGTTGAGCACGCGCTTCGAGAGCACCTCGCCGTCGAGCTCGACGCACATGCGCGTCAGGAGGGTCGGCGCGAGGCGGCGCTCGACGGCGGCGCGGAGCGTCTCCTCGAGGTTCGTGCTGTCGCCCGCGCAGAAGTAGCCCACCGACGTCTCCGGCGCGGTGTTGATCGCCACCATGGGCCGGTCCTCGGTCACCATGTGCGACGCCCAGAGCAGCGTGCCGTCGCCGCCGAGGGTCACCACGAGATCGAACCCGTCCGACGTCTTCTTCTTCGTGCGCAGGTACCGGAAGGTCGCGTGCACGCCGAGCCGCTTCAGGATCTCGCGCGTGCGGGCGACCGTCGCCTGGTGCGCCTCGTGCGTCTCGCGGAGCTTCCCGACCGTCCGGTCGCCGTCGGCGACGAGCCGCGTGATGCGCTCGTTCGCGCGCTCCTGCACGAAGCGCTGGTAGTTGGACTTCTTGTAGATGACGAGGACCCGCGGCCCGCCGCTCACGAGATCCCCCTGAGCTCGGCGAGCCGCCGGAGCGCGAGCTCGGTCTTGGCGTCGGCGACCCGCCCGTCGCGCGTCGCCCGGAGCGCCTCGGCGAGCGGCACGAACCGGATCGCGGCGCCCTCCTCGGTGGGCGAGCCGTCGAGCGTCGGCTCGCCGCGGTCGGTGGGTTCGACGCGCGCGTGCAACAAGTAGAGCTTCTCCCCGAGCACGCCCGGGCTCAGCGCGAAGCCCGGACCGAGCAGCGCGAACGCCGAGGCCTCCACCTCGAGCCCGACCTCCTCGAGCGTCTCGCGCGCGGCGCAGCGGCGGAGCCCCTCGACACCTCGCTCGTCTCGCTCGACCAAACCCGCGGGCACCTCCCAGATCGAAGGAGACACCTCTTCGTCGAGCGGCACCGCGTACCCGCCGCGCATCGCCATCGGCGGCCGGAGCGCCGAGCGAAGGCACACCCACGGCTCGCCCTCGCGCTCGGCCTCGAGCACGATACCGACCGCGTCGAGCGCGTCCCGCTCGACCACGTCGTAGCCGTACACGTCGCTCGTCGTCCCGTCCGGGTAGCGGTTGCGGAGCCCGAGCCGGCGCACGCGGAGGAAGCCCTCCTGCCGGGGGGAGCGGTCCTCCACCACCTCCACCTCGATGTCCGGAGGTGCATCGAGCTCGTGACGCTCGCTCATTCAGTCCTCGAAGGGAACCCAGGCAAACGTGAGCCCCGGCGCCACCGCGACGATGTGCCCGTGGCCCGCGAGGAGCCATGCGGAAACGCCCGCGCCCAGCGACACATTCGGCCCCAGGGCGTAGCCGAAGTACGCGCCGCCGGCAAGCCAACCGCCGACGCGCAGGCCCTGGCTGGTCGCCCCCGCCCACGCACCCGCCCGGAGCCTCAGGTCGAAGAAGGGCCGCCGGTCGCCGCCGAAGACGAGCCCCACCGACGCACCGACGGGCATCAGCACCCGCGACCGCTGGTCGTCGCCGCTCGTGAGCGCGCCGAGGCCGAGGACGCCGCCGAGACGCAGCGGGCCCGCCGGCGCCCACAGGTCCACCGTCGCCGCTCCGCCGAAGGCGTCGGCCGCGACGAGCCCGACGGCGTCGACCGCTCCCTCTGGGCGGACCTCGGCCCGCGCCGGCGTCACGGCGAGCGCGGCCGCCGCCCAGGCGAGCGCGAGGGCCCCGGCGACCCGGGCCCGGATCACTTCCCTGCGTTCTTCTTCGCGTCCGCGAGGAACTTCTCGAGCCCGATGTCGGTGAGCGGGTGTCTGAGGAGCTGGAGGATCACCTTGTGCGGGATCGTCGAGACGTGCGCGCCGACGAGCGCCGCCTGCACCACGTGGACCGGATGGCGGATGCTCGCCGCGAGCACCTCGGTCGCGAAGTCGTAGTTGCGGTAGATGGTGACGATCTGTTCGATGAGCTCCATCCCCTCGCCGCTCACGTCGTCGATGCGGCCGATGAAGGGGCTGATGTACGTCGCGCCGGCCTTGGCGGCCAAGAGGGCCTGGGTCGGGCTGAAGCAGAGCGTGACGTTCGTCTTGATGCCCATCGCCGAGAGCGTCCGCACGGCCTTGAGCCCGTCGGCGATGAGCGGCACCTTCACGACCACGTTCGGGTGCAGCTTCGCGAGCTCGCGGCCCTCCCGCACGATGCCGTCGGTGTCGGTCGCGAGCACCTCCGCGCTGATCGGCCCGTCGACGATCTCGCAGATCTCGACGATCACGTCCTCGAGCTTGCGCCCGACCTTGGCGATGAGGCTCGGGTTGGTCGTGACACCGTCGATGACGCCCATCGCGGCCGCGTCGCGGATCTCGCTGACATCCGCGGTATCGATGAAGATCTTCATGCCGTGCTCCATTGTTGGGGCGACTCGGCCCCGTACGTCGACGCCCTGAGGACAGGGGTCTAGACGGGGATCATCCCGACGGTCAAGCGCCGCCCGAGGCGCTATGGTCCTTCCCGTGCGACGAACCGCGGCACTCGTGGCGATCCTCGCCCTCGGCGCCTGCGCGGGCGCGGCGGAGCCCGAGCCCCTCCGGATCGTCGACCTGCGAACGGGACGGGAGGCGGGGTTCGACCGGATGGTGACCGACCTCGCGGGGGCGCGGGTGGTCTACGTCGGCGAGGAGCACGATCGGCCCGAGCACCACGAGCTCCAGGCGAGCATCGTGCGGGCGCTCCACGCGCACGACCCGTCGCTCGCGGTGGGCATGGAGATGTTCCAGCGCCCGTTCCAGGCGGCGCTCGACGCCTTCGTCGCAGGCCGCATCGACGAGGCGGAGCTGTTGCGCCGCACCGAGTGGGAGGAGCGCTGGGGCTTCGGCTTCGAGATGTACCGGCCGATCCTCGAGCACGCGCGGGCGCACGGGCTCGCCGTGGTCGCCCTCAACGCACCGAAGGAGCTCACCCGCGCGGTCGCGCGCCGGGGCCTCGGCGGGCTCGACGACGAAGAGCGGCAGGCGCTGCCCGAGATCGACGAGGGCGACGCGCGCCACCGCGACATGGTGCGCGCGGCGCTCGAAGGGCACCCCGGCCTCGACGACGAGCTGCTCGGCCGCTTCGTCGCCGCGCAGCTCGTGTGGGACGAGACGATGGCCGAGGCCGTCGCCGAGACCCTCGCGCGCGACGGCGCGCCCGCGCGGATGGTCGTCCTCGCGGGCCGCATGCACGTCCTCGAGGGCCGCGGCGTCCCGCGCCGCGCCGCCCGCCGGGGCGCCGAGCCGTTCCGGATCGTCCTGCCGGTCTCGGCGGACGACGAGCTCGCCGCCTGGCGCGGCCCCGAGGACGAGCGCCCGGCCGACTGGCTCGTGGTGTTTCCGGCCCCTGAATAGTCCCGGCGACGGCGCGTCCGAGCAGCGAGGCTGGCGGCGCCCGCCGGGGTGCGGGCACAATCGGGACGATGGGCTCCATCCGGGAAGCGTGGTGTGCGGCGCTCGTGTCGGCGGCCCTCCTCTCGGGCTGCGGAGGAGACGATCGACCGGCGACCGACGGCGGCCCGACCGACGCGGACGCGCCCGACGGGAGCGCCGACGCAGCGCGCCTCGACGCCGGAGGGTCCGACGCGGCCGCGATGGACGCGGCGGTCGCCGACGGCGGAGCAGGCGACGCGGGCGCCCTGGACGCGGGCACGATCGACGCGGCGGTCTCCGACGCGGGGTCGCCGGACGCCGCGGCGCCGGACGCGGGCACCCCGGACGGAGGCACGGACGGCGGCGCCCCGGACGCCGGCCCCGACCCCATCACCCGCCCCGGCCCCGGCGGCTACCTCGCCACGGGCGAGAGCCACACCTGCCACGCGAGGGCCGACGGGACGCTCTTTTGCTTCGGGGCCGGCGGGCGGGGAGAGCGCGGCGACGGCGCGACCACGCCCACCGGCACCCCCGCGCGCGTCGGCTCCGAGTCGGACTGGACGGTCGTGTCCGCGGGCGCCGACGTCACCTGCGGCATCCGCTCGGGCGAGCTCTACTGCTGGGGCGCCGGCACGACGGCGCCGGCGCGCGTCGGAACGGAGACCGACTGGGTGTGGATCAGCGTCGGCGACGACCACCGCTGCGGGCTGCGCGAGGACTCGAGCGCGTGGTGCTGGGGCGACAACGCCAGCGGAGAGCTCGGCGTGGGCGGCAGCGGGGACCGCTCGGCCCCCGCGTTGATCTCCACCGGGTGGGAGCTCGTCCGCGCCGGCGACGACTTCTCCTGCGGCATCCGCACCGACGGCTCGCTGTGGTGCTGGGGCGACAACTTCTTCGGCCAGCTCGGCGTGGGCGGGAGCACCGACCGGCGCTCGCCCACCGAGGTCGCCGCCGGCACCACGTGGAGCTGGGTATCGCCCGGGCTCTTCCACGGCTGCGGCGTGCGGACCGACGGCTCGCTGTGGTGCTGGGGCAGCGGGCCCATCGGCGTCTCGTCGCCGCTGTCGTCGCCGGTCCCGGTGGAGGTCGACGCGGGCCGCAGCTACGCGATGGTCGAGTGCTCCACCGACCATAGCTGCGCGCTCGTCGACGGCGGCTCCGAGATCCGCTGCTGGGGCACCGACTCGAACGGCGAGCTCGGCGACGGCGTGATCGGCGGAAGCGCGCGCACGCCGGCACCGGTCGCGAGCGGCAGCGACTGGGTGGAGCTCGAGGTGAGCGCCGACCACTCGTGCGCCCGCCACTCGGACGACGGCGTCGACTGTTGGGGGCTGAACGAGTGGGGCCAGCTCGGCCGCGGCACGGTCGGCAACAAGAGCGTGCCGACCGAGGTCGGCTCGGCCACCGACTACGTCGCCGTGTCGGCCGGCCACTTCACGGCCTGCGCGCAGACCTCCTCGGACGAGCTGTGGTGCAGCGGATCGCAGACCCAGGTGCTCGACCTGAAGGACTCGAGCGCGTTCGCGGCCTTCCACACGGGCGGACGCACGTGCGGCATCCGGCCGGACGGCTCGCTCGTGTGCTTCGACTTCGGGATGACGTCCCTCGATCGCGTGGGGCTCGACTCGGACTGGGTCGGCGTCTCCTCAGGCTGGCGGCACACCTGCGGCCTTCGCGGCACCGACCTCTACTGCTGGGGCGAGAACGGCAGCGGCGAGCTCGGGGACGGCACGCTGACCGACCGCACGAGCCCGGTCCTCGTCGGCGGCGGCTACGCCCAGGTGTCGGCCGGCCACCGCGGCACCTGCGCGGTCGGCGGCGACCGCACGGCGTGGTGCTGGGGGCTGCTCACCGCGACCATCAGCTCCGAGACGCCGGTGCAGGTGGGCACCGACACCGACTGGGCCCGCGTCGAGCACGCGGAGTCGCACCGCTGCGGCATCCGCACCGACGGCACCCTGTGGTGCTGGGGCTCGGGCTACCGCGGCAAGCTCGGCGACGGCAGCGAGACCACGCGGACCGATCCCGTCCAGGTGGGGACCGCGACCGACTGGATCGACGTCGAGGCCGGCCGCGCCACGACCTGTGGGCTCAGGTCGGGCGGGCTCCTGTACTGCTGGGGTGAGAGCCGCGCGGGTCAGCTCGGCACCGGGAGCTGGGATCACGCCCTCTTGCCGCAGCCCGTCGACAGCACGCCGCCGTGGGTCGACGTGGCGCTCGAGGACGACACGGCCTGCGGCGTCCGCACCGACGGCACGCTCTGGTGCTGGGGCCGCAACGAGGAGGGGCAGATCGGCGACGGCACCGCCTGGCGCGTCACGCCCTGATCAGCGCGCGCGCGCCGTGAAGGTCGCGGCGATGCGGGGCGAGAGGGGACGGGCGGTGACGAGCAGGTGCCCGCCGTGGTCCTCGGTGCTCGTCAGCGTGTCGGCGAGCCCGTCGCCGTCGGCGTCGCCGACGTGCACGTCGCCGCCCACCTCGATGGGCGTGTCGTAGGAGAAGAGGCCGAGCGCGCGGGAGGCCGCCTCGTCGAGGGCGCTCTCGCAGGCGTCGACGAGGGCGCCGCGTCCGATCCGCACGTCGGTGAGGACGAGGTCGAGGACGAGGTCGTCCGAGCCGCCGGTGAGCTCGTCCACGAGCACCGTGCACATCGCCGTTGCGAACGCGGACTCGGCGAGCGCCGGGTCGGCGCCGAGCACCTCGTGCGACAGCCACAGGACGAGGAGCCCGTAGCGTATCTCGACGAGGTGAGGCTCGACCGACAGGGTCGCGCCGTCGGAGGTGCCCTCCCAGCTCGCCGCGACCGACACGGCGTCGGGCGCCGCCGGCGCGATCATCGCGAGGGGCACTTCGTGGACGCGGCCGTCATGGACGACGTAGATCCGCTCGAAGGTCTCGGTGCCGGAGACGGCCTCGCCGTCGTCCGAGAGCGCGAGCGTGCTCTCGTAGCGCACGCGCGCGGTGAGCTCGCCGAGCGCCTCCATGAGCGGGCTCCCGGGCCGAAGCTCGTCCGGCGTGCGCGCGTCGACGAAGTCGCGGACGTCGTCGCCCACCGCGCCGTCGAGGGCCACGGCCGCCTCGTCCTCGAGCGCGCTCGGGACACCGGAGAGCGCGACGGCCTCCTCGACGAGGACCTCGGCCACCACGTCGCCGATCGTGCGGTCGCCGCCGATGGGGGCGCTCAGGTCCCAGCTCCCGTCGACCGCGTAGTCGCCCGTCGCGTCGGCGAGCGTGGCCGGCGCGCCCGCGTCCGGCTGCGTCTCGGGGACGCCGCCGTCGGTGCCCGAGCCGTCGGAGCCGTCGTCCGTCTCGCGCGGTACGTCGCGCTCGCCGGTCGAGCCCGAGCCGCCCGCGGTGCGGGTGGTCGGCCCGGTGTCCCCCGGCTCGGTCGTCTCGTTCGTGCAGGCGGCCGCCGCCACGGCCACCGCCATCGCCGTCCCCCAAGCCAAGCCCCGTGCTCCCATGGTCACCTC
This sequence comes from Candidatus Neutrinellum sp., assembly GCA_039794305.1. Taxonomy (GTDB): domain Bacteria; phylum Myxococcota_A; class Polyangia; order Polyangiales; family JBDIVX01; genus JBDIVX01. The sequence goes on along the minus strand of JBDIVX010000094.1, from coordinate 2,562 downwards.
CACGCCGGAGGTCGCATCGCAACCTCGGTGCCACCACGGGCGGATTACGAAACCCCTACCGAAAACCGGCCGCCCGCCCGGACGGAGGTCCGGATCCGTGACGTGGGCACCGCACCGGGTGCGACCGGCCGTTCATGGGGGATCGTGGGCGCGTGTGTGCGCGTGTGAGGTCGCGACCGCCCGGCGCAGCGGCGCTCGACCCGCGAGCCGCGGTGGTACGATCGGCCCGTGCGCGTGCTTCTCGTCCTGAGCTTGCTGGCCTGTGCATGCGGTGACGGGCGCGAGCGCACCGGCGGCACGGACGCGGGGCCGACCCCCGACGAGGACTCGGGGGCAGCCGTCGACGGCGGCGGCGGCAGCGGTGAGTGCGCCGTCGTCGACGAGCGCTGGGCCGCCGAGCTGCTGCCGTTCGAGGAGCCGGAGTCGAAGCTCGCCGTGACGCTCGACGCCGAAGGGTCTCCGGTCGTGGCCTGGGTCGCGGCCGAGGTCGTCCACAACCTGTACGTCTCGGAGCGCTCGGGCGCCGACTGGGTGCACGAGCGCGTCGTCGGATCGACGACCGCCATCGAGGTGCCCGGTCTCGTCATCGACGGCGCCGGCACTGCGCACGTCCTCTACGGTCAGTACGTGACGTCGACGCCCGTCGCCGAGATCGCCACGCGCGGCGAGGGCGGCTGGGACGTGCGACGGCTCATGGGCGATCGCGCCCCCGAGACGAGCACGCTCTCGCTCGCTCCGGACGGCACCGTCCGCGGCACGTACCACGACTTGTGGAACCTCTACCTCGTCTCACCCGACGCAGCGGATGGCTGGACCGAGGAGGTCGTCGACGACGGCATGACCGAGGGCGGCCGCGCGAGCGCGGGGCTTGGCAACGACCTGCTCATCGATGCGGACGGCGTCGTGCACGTGTCGTATCAGAGCGCGGCGAGCATGCTCGTGTACGCGCGCTCCTCGGAGGCGGGCTGGGCGCGGTTCGTCGTCGACGAGGAGGCGGGGACTACGACCGAGCCCAAGGACACGGCGATCGCCCGGACGTCGGACGGGGTCCTTCACATCGCCTACCGCGACAGCGCGATGGACGCGCTCGTGATCGCCTCGGGCGGCGACGGCGGCTGGTCCTTCGAGGTCGTCGACTCCACCGAGCGCACGGGCTTCCGGCCGCAGCTCGAGGTGGACGATGACGGCGTGCGCCACCTGGCCTACACCCGCGACGACGACTCCCTGTGGTACGCCAACGACGCTTCGGGCGCGTTCGAGCCCGCGATGGTCGCGGCCCCGGTCGAGCCCACCCTCGCCATGGCCGTCTCGGGCGCGGGGACCGTCCACCTCGTGTGGAAGACGTCCGACGAGTACGTGCTCTGCCTGGGCCGGCGCTGAGCCGCGCTCATCGAGCGGAGGCTCCTCGCGTTCGGGGTCGGAGGCTCGGTCGTCCGTCTGGGCTCAGCGAAACAGGCGCGCGACGGCGGCTCGCAAGAGCGCGAGAGTCGCCGGCGAGACGCGCGCGAGGGGCTCGGGAGAGAGCCGGGAGCGTGCGAAGGGGCGCAAGAGCTGGACCTTCGCGACGTGCTCCGGGAGGCCGCCGAGGTCCTTTGGCGGGATACGCACGTGCAGCGGAAAGCGGATGCGCTCTTCGCTCGCGAGCGCGAGCGGCGCAGCGATCAGCGTCTCGAGGACGCTATTGGGAGCGTTTCCCTGAAGAACGACGACCGGTAGACGCCCCGCCTCCGGGTCGCCCTCGAAGCCGATCCGCGGAGCTACGTCCGCGAGGAACACGTCCCCCTGAACCGCTCGTCTCACCCTTCGCCTCCTCTGGTCCGGTCTCCAACCCCTCGAGCGCCTCGACGAGCGCCAGGTCTTCGTCACGGACCGGGCCGTAGGTCGCGCGCAGCTCGGCGACGAAGGCACGCTCCTCGTCCCGGGTCACGTACTCCTCGATGGCAGCGCGCACGACCGACGCGAGGCTCCGCCCCTGACGCTCGGCGGCCTCGTCGAGCTTCTCCTTCAGTGACGCGGGGAGCTGGAGGTTGTACCGTACGATGTCATCCGGTGACGTCATTGTTCGACATCGAACAGTGACACCCGAACAATGAGCCGTCAAGGGCGCGCTCCCGTCGCCCGGACGCTTCCGACCGGCACCGTCTTCTCCGGCCCGTCGCCGTCGGGTGTGGCCGGGATGCCGTGCCGAGGAGCTCGACGGCTGGCTCCGCAAGGCGGCGACCGTCGGCGAGGAGCCCTGCGGCCGCCGGCGGCCCGCCGGCGGAGTGGCGGCCGGCTCGTCGGCACTGCGTCGCGAAGACCGCGGAACCACCTCGGCTCGGCCCTGGCACGCGGCTGGCATCGCGGCACTCGCGATGGGCGATCACGACACGCTCTTCAAGCGAGCGTTCTCCGTCCCCGAGCACGCGGGCGGCGAGCTGCGCAATGCGCTGCCGGAGGCGGTCGTGGCGGCGCTGGACCTGTCGCGGCTCGAGCTGATGCCCGGCAGCTTCGTCGACCCCGAGATGGCCGAGCGACACACCGATCTGCTCTTCCGCGCTCCGATGACGGGCGACGGCGGCA
>JBDIVX010000093.1:0-29455 GCA_039794305.1 Candidatus Neutrinellum sp. | reverse complement strand
CGACGTCCTCCTCCGCCGACTCAACCGCGAGCGCCTCGTCCTGCCCGGCGACCCCACCGCTCGGCCGCTCCATTTCGCCCTCGCCCGGAGCTCATCGAGTTGATCAGACCGGAACGAACTCTGGGGCTCTCCTCGTCGTGGGGTGCAAGAGCGGCCTGGACGCGGAGAGCCTCCACCGCGACTTCCCGCGCGTGGACGCGATCCCCTTCGAGTCCGAGCGCCAGTACATGGCCACCCTCCACGAGCGCGGCGGGAGTCGTGTCGCCTACGTGAAGGGTGCCGTGGAGCAGGTGCTCGCGCGCTGCACCTCGGTGGACGCCGGCAACGGCGGCGCAGTCCCGCTCGATGCGCACGCCGTCCATCGGGCCGCGGACGAGCTGGCCTCGCGCGGTCTTCGGGTCCTCGCCTTCGCGATGCGCGAGCTGCCGGAGGACGCATCGTCGATCGACCACGGTCACGTCGCGGAGGCGCTCGTGTTCCTCGGGCTGCAGGGGATGATCGATCCGCCCCGCCCTCGCGTCGCCTCCGCGGTACGCGCCTGCCAGGACGCGGGGATCCACGTCAAGATGATCACCGGCGATCACGCCCGCACGGCCGCCGCCATCGCCACGGGCATCGGCCTCGAAGGCGCGGTCGGTCCGGACGACCAGCTCGTCGCGCTCACGGGCCGAGCCATCGCGCGACTTCGCGACGACGAGCTCATCGAGCACGCCGAGCGGACGGCCGTCTTCGCGCGCGTCGCGCCGGAGCAGAAGCTGCGGCTCGTCCGAGCGCTGCAGGCGCCGCACGGTGAGAATCACATCGTGGCAATGACCGGCGACGGCGTGAACGACGCCCCCGCGCTCCGGCAGGCCGACATCGGGATCGCGATGGGCATCGCGGGCACCGAGGTCGCCAAGGAGTCCGCCGACATGGTGCTGGCGGACGACGACTTCTCCTCGATCGAGGCCGCGGTGGAAGAAGGCCGCGGCGTCTACGACAACCTGGTCAAGTTCATCACCTGGACCCTGCCCACGAACCTTGGCGAAGGGTTGGTCATCCTCGTGGCGGTCCTGGCCGGCCTCCGGCTGCCGATCCTCCCGGTCCAGATCTTGTGGATCAACATGACGACCGCGGTGCTCCTCGGCCTGATGCTGGCCTTCGAGGCGAAGGAGCCCGGCATCATGAAGAGGCCGCCGAGAGATCCGGGCGCGGCCATTCTGACCAAGCCCCTCCTGATGCGCATCGGGCTGGTCGGTCTTCTCCTGCTCGCCGGGTCGTTCTCACTGTACGAGTGGGAGCTCGCGCAGGGAGAGAGCGCCGCGGCGGCCAGAACCGTGGCCGTCAACGTCTTCGTCTTCGGGGAGATCTTCTACCTCTTCAATTGCCGCTCCCTCACCCACTCGATGTTCCGCCTGGGCGTCTTGTCGAACCGCTGGCTCCTCGCCGGCGTGGGGCTGATGATCGTCTTGCAGATCGGCTTCACCTACCTGCCGTTCATGAACGTCGCCTTCGCCACCGCGCCGATCGGCGCCGGCGAGTGGGCCCTCGTGCTCGCCGTCGGACTGGTCATCTACCTCGTGGTCGGCCTCGAGAAGTGGCTCCGCCGCCGCGCCGCTGCGGTCACACGTCCCCGAGGCCCCCGCCCGGCCCTCTCGCCGCACGGCGCTCCGGTGGGGGGCCCGCATCGGTCTTGATACCCGCCACCTGAACAAAGACCGGGGTCTTTCGCCCGATCCGGCAGAGAACGCGGCAAACGCGACGTCCAGGCGCCTGGACGTGAGCGGCGCCGTGCCGCGTCCGTAGGCCCTACTCTAGCCGAGTCGGGTCCACGCCGAAACCTCTCCCGATACCATCGGGCGCATGGCCACGAAGAAGAAGGTCCCGATCACGCTCCACCCGGGAGCCGGGCACCTCGTCCACGGGGCGCCGCGCGCCCCGCTCCGCCCGACCGCGCCCGCCGTCCCCGTCCCGAGCCGAGCGCGACCGCGCGGCGAGCAGCTCGTCCGCGACGTCGTGCGCCTGCGCACCGACATCGCCGCCAACTTCTACCGGATGGGCCTCGCGCTCCGCGATCTCTCCCGGCCCGACGTCTACCGCGCCCTCGGCCACGAGAGCTTCGCCGACCTCCTGGACGCGCGCGACCTCGCTGGACGCATGACGGCCTTCAAGCTCATCTCCATCGTCGAGAGCCTCCCCCAGCCGCTCGCCCAACGGCTCGGCGTCGAGAAGAGCTACGACGCCATCCGCTACGCGCGCCTCGCCCACCCCCGCCGCGACGTCGCCGAAGTCCTCGCGACCGATCCGGCGATCCGCGTGAGCGGCCGCGCGCGCGTCCCCCTGTTCGCCATCAGCAGCCGCGCCCTCCACGCCGCCGTCCTCGCCCTGCGCGACGGCAATCGTACGAACGACGACGCCGGCGCACGCGCCAAGCGCGCCGCCCGCAGCCTCGCCCAGCGCCTCGACCACGTCGGCATCGACGCCGACCGCGTCCGCAGCACCCGCCGCGGCGCCGCCTGGCGCATCCGCATCGAGCTCAGCCCCGAAGAGGCCGAAGAGCTGGCCGGCCTTCTGCGCGCTGCGAGGAAGTGAGAAGATCGCGTTGCTGTACGATGCAGCGGGAGGCGGCACGCAATAAGGCGTAGCGGCCGCGTCGCTCGCTGCCTCGCTGGAGTGTACGGCGGTCGGGCTCGTCGTCCGATCGACGTCCGACCGCGACATGCGGCCCACGCTCACGCTCGGCTCCACGGGAGTCGACGAGTCTGCGGTCGCCGAGTACGAGCAGCACTTCTATCGCATCGATCCGCTCGTTCGACCGGCGTACCGGCAACCGGAGAGTGTGCTGTTCCGGAGCGACGCCCTGGTCCCGCTCGAGAAGCTCGTGCGGACGGAGCACTACAACGACTGGATGCGGCCGCAGGGGATGCACCGCTACCTCGGGGGCTGGAGCCCTCTGTGCGACGATCAGGCGCTCACGGTCGGCTTCCACCGTTCCGCCGACGATCCGGACTTCGACGCCGAGGTGATGAGTCGGGCCCAGACCGTCCTGCCTCACCTCGTGAGCGCCGCGGACCTGTGCTTGCGCCTGCGGAGGACGGAAGGGAAGCTCGGCGAGCTGCGCTCGTTGCTGGACGCGCTTCCCGAGGCGGCGATCGCGGTGGATGAACACGGCACCTGGATCGCCCACAACGCCGCGGCCGAGGCCCTCTGCGAGAGCGCCGTGATCGGGCGCCGGCTCCGGAAGCTCCGTCTCGGTGACGCCGCCGCCGACGCGCAGCTCCGGCTAGCGCTGGCGAGCCTCGACGCCACCACGGGAGATCCCGCTGCGCACCCCCCCGAGCTGGTGGCCCTCGCATACCGCGCCGGCGCCGACGACGATCCTTCGTCTGGAAGGTGACGTGCGCCTTGGAAGGGCGTCCGGGGGAGGCCCCGACGACCGCCGGCGCCCTGCCGAGCGCCAGCGCGAATCATGCTTGATTCGCCGATGTCTTGTGAAATTCATCTTGACATTGGTTTAGGTCATGATAGGTAGGTTCGTGATGTCGTCGGGGAGGGAGGCATCCGCGCGTGTGCGCGCCGAGGACGAGCTGCTCTTCCAGCTCGCGCGCGGCCTGGGCCGGAACCGCCTCGCCCTCGGCGAGGCCGCCGCCAGGTTCGCCGCGCTCGACGGCCCGTCCGCCTTCGGCTTCTCCTCCCGCGACGGCCACGCACGCGAGAACCTCTCCCGCACCGGCCGATGGGTCGACGAGTCGTCACGGCTCGCCCGAAGACTCGCCAAGCTCCCGCGCATCGGCGCCGCCCTTCGCGGGGGGCGCATCGACTGGTCCATGGCCGAGCTCCTCGCGCGCAAGGCCACGCCCGACACCGAGGCCGAGCTCCTCGCGCTCGCGCTCGCCCCCGGCGTCACGGTCCACGCCATGCGCGAGTACCTGCAGTGCGATGACGCGGGCCCCGCCGCCGAAGGCGGTGGGGTGCAGAATCGACAGACGCCGAAGGCGTGCTGGCGACGTCTGCAGACAACAGACGAGAAGGCGCAACGCGACCCAAGCCAGCGTCGCTGCACCCTCGAAGAGACCGCGCCGGCCGAAGAGGCCGTCCTCGTCGAGGCCACGCGCATGCTCATCGAGCACCAGCTCGGCGGGCGCGACTACGACTGGTTCGAGTACCTGCTCGCCGAGGGCATGGCCACCGAGCCCGACCTCTTCGTCGTCGACGACCTCCGCCCCATCCAGCGCGAGCTCGAGCGGACGCAGAAGCGCGTCGCCGAGGGCCGGGCACGCCGCGCCGAGGCCGAGGAGCGGGCCGAGCCGGACCTTCCGCACAATCCCGTCGAGCGAGGCGACTTCCCGGACCCCGGGCCCCTGCCCGACGACCCGAAGGGCCTCGACGCCGTCATGGCCCGCCTCGGCATGCAGCTCACGAGCCGCGACCTCGTCTTCGGCCGCATCGCGAGCGACTTCTTTCGCTCGAGCGCGTGGAAGGAGCTCGGCTACGCCACCGACAAGCAGTACTGCCGGGAGCGGCTCGGCATGAGCCGGTGCGCCGTCTGGAACCGCATCACCCTCGCGCGCCGCTGCCAGAAGCTCCCCGCGTTGGCGGAGGCCGTCTCCTCCATGGACATCGGCTTCGAGGCGGCCAAGGAGATCGCCCGCGTCGCCACCCCCCGAACCGTCGAAGCGTGGATCGCCCGCGCCAAGGAGCGCACCTTCAAGCACCTCCGCGAGGAGGTCCGCGTCGTCGAGGCGGCCGTGCGCCTGCGCGAGACCGGCGGCGATCCCTGGCCGCCCACCGACGAGGAGATGGCGGACGAGGAGGCCTTCGAGCGCGACATGCTCTCGGGCGACACCATCGGCCAGACGCTCGATCGGTTCGCGGCGGAGGCCGAGACCGAGGCCGAGGCCGAGACCGAGGCGGAGATCTGGATCGGCGTGGACGGGCAAGAAGCCCAGGCCACCACCGACGCCCCCTCCGACCCGATCCAGATCTCCGCCACCCTCAATACCCCCAACCCGCCCGACCGCGACCTCGCCAAGCTCGCCGACGAGCTCGCCCGCGCCGTCCACGCCCGCCGCCGGCGCCGATCGAAGGGCGAGGTCACCCTCCGCATCCGCACCAACGAAGAGGTCGCGAGCTTCTACCGCGCCGCGCGCAAGCAGTACCGCGAAGAGGGTCGCCCGAGCACGCTGCTGATGGCCCTGTGCGTCTGGTACTGGAAGACCTGGATTCACGAGGCCCGCACCGCGCAGACCAAGTGGCACCCCATCCACCGCCGCGACCGCTTCCGCTGCGCGAGCCCCGGGTGCGACAAGCGCCTGTGCACCCTCCACCACGTCCTGTGGCGCATGCTCGGCGGCGACGATCGGTGGACCAACCTTCTATCGATGTGCTCGGGCTGCCATTTGAAGAACGTCCACGAGCTCCGCTCACTCCACGTCTCGGGCGACGCGCCCCACGGCCTCACGTTCGTCTTCGGCCGCGAGCCCTTCATGGTCGTGCGCGGCCGCGACAAGCGCCGCGCGGCCTGACGCATGGCGCGCCCGGCACGGGCGTCACACCGGCTACTGAACGTCGGTCGGCACGTAGACGACTCGTCCCTCCACCATCGCCGGCTCGTAGTAGCTCCCCTCGGAGACGTAGTATGTGTTCCCTTCCACCACGGTGGTGCTGTGGTCGCTCGGCATCGAGTGGATGTAGTCCTGTCGGCGGTAGGTCCGACGCGATGTTCGCCGTGACGTGCGCCGGGACATGCCCCAGGCCTGAGCCTCGGCGCTACGGACCCCGACATCGACGGGAGCGCTCCCGAGGGGCATCTCCACTGCCGGCGCCAGCGCGGTGGTCAGCAGCACCGCTGCGGTCAGCACGAGCATCCGTTTCACACGGGAACCACTGTCCGGGGTCATCTCGCGTTCCTCGTCACCCTGGGGGCGATGTCGATGGCTCATGGGTTCACCTCCTCCAGATCCGAGAGCGGCACCATCTCGATCTCGACGGCGCCCTCGGGGGGCTCGAAGGAGAACATCTCGTCGGACAGGTCGGCGTCGAGGTTCCAGCTCGAGAAGCTCACGCGCGTCTCGGGCTCCCCTTCGAGCCTGGTGAACCTCGCGACGAGCCGGCACGGCAAGCTGGAGTCGCTGGCGAGCCAGAGATCCGCGGTCGCGAGCTCGCCGGTGGCCTCGAGGCGCTCGCAGCTCTTCCCATCCACGGTCTCCGTTCCGACATGACGGAGCTGCCGGACCTGCTCGCTCATGAGCGCGTAGGGATCGTTCGCCACGAAGTCCGCGAGCGGTGGCACGAAGCCAAAGCGCTCGTCCAGATGCTGGATCATCGTGTCGATCGTCCCCGACACCTGCGCCTTGGCGTAGAGGCCCTTCTCCTCCTCGAAGACCGTCACCTCCTGCCCGTCGAAGTAGACGTGTCTCGTCCCCGTGGGGGTGCGGGCGACTGCGTAGAGCTTGTCGGGACGCTTGACGAATACCCGGATGGCCGCCTCCTCGGGCACGTCGCGCCCCTCGATCAGGCCGGGATCGACGTGGCGATTCGCTTCGAAGGTGAGCGCCTCGGCGTTCGCGAGGCGCGCGGACATCTGCCGGAGGAGGGCGCGGGGATCCATGCCCGCCGTTGCTTCTCCTGCTTCTTCGGCCGCCTCCGGCGTGGTCTTCGCCGTCGGCTCGCCGGCGCCGGCGCCGTTGGCTCCGCAGCCCACGGCCAGAGCGACGCACGAGATGGTGGCGCACCACCAGAGTGGGCCTCTCGGGACGTTGGTCGTTGCGCAGGTCATCGCCAGAGCCCGTAGCCGCGCCCCGGATCGCGGCAAGCGCCTTCCCTCCGCCGATACTCTTCGGAGATCTGGATCGACGAGAACGCGGCAGAAGCCACCGAAGCCCGGGCCTCCACCACCAGCGCCCCCTCCGACCCGATCCAGATCTCCGACAACTCCAGCACCCCCAACCCGCCCGACCGCGACCTCGCCGAGCTCGCCGACGAGCTCGCCCGCGCCGTCCACGCTCGCCGCCGCCTCCGCGGTGCCCATAGTCCCCCGAGCGTGCGGCAGGTCCAGGTACACACGACGGCCGACCGCGCGGGCACGGTGCTGCGGCTCGCGCGGGAGCACGGCGCCCGGGCGCCCGTCGCCCTGCCGACGACGGCCGACGGCGCCCTCGCGGTCGTCGATCTTCCGAACGACCAGGTCGGGAGCTTCGTCGACGCGGTGCACGCGGAGGTGCACGACGCCCACGTGGTCCTCCTCCCGGTCGGGACCCTCCCGCTCGAGACCCCGCTCGAGCGCGTGTCCGCCAAGGTAGCCGACGTCTCCCGGCTCTCGACGATCGAGCTCGTCCTCGGCTCGCTCCAGAGCGTCGGCTCGCTCCGCGGCCTCGTCCTCTTCTCGATCTTCGCCGGCGTCATCGGTGCATACGGGCTGATCTTCGACGCGGCGTACCTGCTGGTGGGCGCCATGCTCATCAACCCCATGGGCGCGCCCGCCCTGGTCTCCGTCGTCGCCATGGCCGTGGGCTCGCCGCGCATGTTCGGCCGGGGCGCGGCGAGGTTCCTCCTGTCGCTCCTCCTCCAGTCCACGGCCGCCATGGCGGTCGGCTTCGGCTACCGGCTCGACGTCTCCACCGCGATGATCGAACAGGTGACGAGCCTCTCGCTCTTCGTCACGCTCGTCGCCCTCGCCGCGGGCGCCGCCGGCGCGCAGACCCTGGTGAAGTCGGACCGCGACAGCCTGGTGAGCGGGACCGCGGCCGGGTTCATGGTGGCGGCCGCCCTCGCCCCGCCCTCCGCCGTCCTCGGGCTCGCCGTCCCGCTCGGCCGGTGGGACCACGCCGAGCTCATGGCCTTCCTCCTCGTCCTCCAGTTCGCCGCCATCGGCGTCGGAGGCTTCGCCTCCCTCTGGCTCTTCGGCGTCCGCCCCTCGGAGGCGACGGCCGGCCGCGGCCGCCCGCGCTGGCGCAACCTGCTCGTCGCCGGCGTGCTCCTCTCGGTCGCGCTCCTCGTCGGCTGGCAGGTCCACCAGGGCACCCGGTACACGAAGGCGGACCGCTCCCGTCGCGCGCTCGAGGTCACCCGCGCGGCCGTGTCCGAGGTGCCGCACGCGGCGCTCGTCGACTCCTCTGCGCGCTTCGTGGGATCCGACGTGGGCCCTCACCGCGGCGAGGCCCTCCTCGTCGAGGTCACGGTCGAGCGGACCGCATCCGACCTCCCGGAGTCGGCGCTCTCGTCCGACATCCGCGAGGCGGTGAGCGAGCGAATCCGGGACCGCATGCCGAACGTCACGCCCTTCGTGGACGTGACCGTGCTCCCGGGGCCAAGCTCGCCGACCTCGACGGACCGGCCGCCTTCGGCTTCTCGTCGCGCGACGGGCACGCGCGCGAGAACGTCTCGACGAGGCCGCCGCTCAGAAGAGGGGCGAGCCGGAGATCTGGATCGGCGGCGGCGACCAGGCGCGACCCGACGAGCCCTCCGACCCGATCCAGATCTCCGCGAGCGCGACCCCCCGACCGCGACCTGAAGGCACTCGCCCGGTGGATCAACCTGGACGGCGGCGATCCTCGAGTGAGCTGCGGGCCGAGGTGACCTACGCTTCGCCTCGGCGTCATCCGAAGCGGGAGACGATGTCGTCCCACGCGCGCACCCGCTCGTCGTCGTCGCCCATCATGTCGACCATCCAACGCCGGACGTACGCGTGGTCCATTTGGTCGCCGCGGACCGCGACGAGGCGCTCGAGATCGCCACGGTCCTTGAGGCGAAAGAAGAGCAGCTTGAAGATGGCGATCGCCTCGGGAGAGAGGAAACGACCGGTCCAACCGTCGACCGTGACCGTCACGACGGTCCGCGCGGCCTCCTCCGAGAAAGGGATGCTCGGGACGAAGACGTCGATCCGCATTCCGTCCCAGGTACCGATGAACATGCCGTCCTTTCGCGCCTGCGCGATGGAGGCGTCGCGTTGGAAAGTGATGCCGAGGGGAGCGAGCGCGTCCATGACGGCTGGAACCTGATCGTCGCTCACGAAGACGTTGACATCGACGTCTTTCGTGCCTCGCGGCACTCCCGCGACGCCCAGGGCGAGCGCCCCACCGAGGGCGTGGGGAAGGCCGGCAGCCTCGAGCGCATCGGCGATGGCGCGGCCCGCCTCGGCGGCGGTGCGACGTCCGAGTGCGGTCACGCCGCGCGCCTCCTCAGCCGCGCGAGCGCGCGCAGGGTGCTCTCGGGGAGCGGATCGACGTAGGCGAGCACACGCTCGGGAAATGGGCTGGCGCGTACGGCCCACATGGCATCCTTCGCGCAATCCTCGGTGTGTCGCCACAGCTCCGCCGGGGACGCGTTGCGGTACGGCTCGACCTCCGACCGTACGGAGGAGACCTCGTCGACGATCCAGCCGGGGAGCTTCTCGATCACACCGTGAGGATAGCGCAGTCGTCGTAGGCTCGCGACGCCGGGACTGGATCGTCGATCCTCGGCATCGACCGGCCACGGCCAGCGAAGAAGAGAGCGCTCCCGCGTCGCTGCCGAAGACGCGCGCCGCTCTCCGCGAGGGTGCAGTGCGAAGACGAGGATGACCACTCCCCCGTGCCGGGCGAGCTGGTCGCGCAGCTACCGCATCGAGGATCGCATGTCGACAGCCGTCGTCCTACTCCGCGAGCGGGACCGTCACCACGCCGCCGGGCGCGGGCAGCTCGAAGTCGTGCTCCACGACGCGCAGCAACTCGCCGCTCGTCACGGCCTCCTCGCTCGCGTAGACGCGGATGGTCGCCCGGTACTTGCCCGCCGCGGCGGGGGTCCTCACGTGGCACGAGCAACCGGAGGCCGTGTGGTCGAACGTGTACGTGTGGCCGGGCCAGGCGACCTCCGCCGGCGCGCCGTTCGTCACCTCGAGCGGCTCGACCATGCACGCGCCGCATGCGATGCAGCCGCCCCCGGCCTCGGCGCAGTCGACGGTGCAGTCGCCCCACATGGAGACGGCCTCGTAGCCCGAGGCGCAGGGGCCTTCGACGTACGCGTACTCTCCCTAGAGCACCGAGGGTCACTCGCACGGACCGTCGTGATCGGCGAGCACTCCGTCCGGGATGGAACAGTAGGTGTAGGTCACGCCGTCGCAGCCGCATACCGGGTCGAAGCCGCAATCGAGAACGCGGATGCAGATCCCCGGCTCGCCGCACATGGATGCGCCGGCGGCAACACAACGTTCCCCCTCGGGGCAGTCCGACCGCATGAAGCAACCTGTTCCTCCATCTCGAACGGAAGAGGCATCGAGAGGCGCGCGCGTGTCTTCGCGACAACCGGCGAGCGTCGTCGTGAGCAGCACGGCGACGAAGAGGCGGACTGTCATCATTCGCTGCCGAGGTCGTAAACGCATCGAAACCCGATCCGCCAGCTCCGCCGCGTGTTGCCGGGTCCCTCGTCCGGCTCGCCCGGGCTGGGCTCGGTTCGGCCCCAGAGAGCGTCGCGGTGGTGCCACGGGGAGTAGAGCGAGAGGAATCGCTCACTCTCCGCCTCCAGATACTCGATGCCGCGCTCACCGTCCCGCATCACGAAGATCGTGATGGCGCCCGAGGCCGCGAAGCTCGTCGACCGCCAATTCAGACCGGCTACGCCAACGCCGTCCGCGCATGCATCGACCATCCGCGCCCGAGGTCGGACGAGCGGCAACGGGTCGACCCCGTAGATGGGCGTGAAATCCTCCGCACAGTCGGCGAGCAGCTCCGAGACATTGCCGGAGAGGCCGAGGACGCCGTGGGGGCTCACGCTGGCCGTGAGGGTACTGGCCACCTCCGTATACAGTCGACCCGGCTCGCGCGCGGTATCCGCGCCGGTCCCCCATACGAAACGATTCGTGATGACCTCTTCTTCGAAGAACCGTTGCGGATACTCCGGCCACGGTGTCGGCATGTTCGGCGGCGGCTCGTCGCCCCACGGAAATCGGCGCTGCTCGGGATACGCGTCACGACCGGCCTTCATGTACTCGGCAGCGGACGGGAGCCGACCGGCTCGCGCCTCACAGAAAGCGATGGCCTGAGCGCGCGTGACGCAGACGACGGGGTGGTCTTCCCTCCCGGCCTCAGGGGATCCGTCGACCCAACCCGAGACCTCGGGGATGAGCGAGCCAGCATCCTCGGGATTCAGCGATAGCGCTTCGTCGAGGTGCCCACACTGCTCGGGAGGTGGCGAGGCGCCTGTTTCGATCACGTGCTCCAGGTACGCTCCGTTGGTGACTTCGTGAGCGTCGATGAGGTACGCGTCGAGGTAGACTGGCTGCGCATGGCGTGGAAAGCCCCCCGGCGGCCGCGACGCGCTGCTCTCGATATGCCCGCGGAACGTCGTCCATCGCGAAAGCACGAACCATCCCTCCGGAATGCACCGCGTCCCGGAAGGAACCTCGGCGTCCTCACAATCGCGGTCTGCAGGCCGTACCTCCGGCAGCGCACCCGCATCCCCGCCGCCATCCGGCAGTCCTGCATCGAGCCTCCCGTCCGCCGGCCGATGACTGGACCCGCATTCGCACGCGGCGAGCAAGTACAGGACGGAACCAAACCGAACGATACTCACGTGAGCGGGCCGGTCCGACAGAAGAGGATGGGATCGAAGATCATCATTTGGCCCGACGACGGCACCGCGGTTTCGACGCGCAACCGGAAGTCCTGCACCTTGTCCGACGCCACGTCGCGGTTCGCCTCGAACGCGAGGGAGATGATGCGCCCGTCCGGCAGAAACTCGTTGTTGATCGGCGCGCGGTAGGGGATCGTCCAGACCTCCTCCCACGACGTCCCTGCGTCACGTTCGACGACCAGCCGTGCGCCACCCAGGGATGACCCGATCAACAGGGAGAAGGTGAAATGACAGTGTGTCGTGTCGCCCGGATTGTCGACCGGGATCGGGCCACCAGGAATCCGCAGGTTCTCGTCGACATCGGTAGGCTCCCACCAGCAGTCGTCCGCACCTCCGCGGGTGCCAGCCTCGAGCGACCACGCCCCGGATGTGTAATCCAAGCGACCAGAGTCGCAGAGATCGATGCATCCGGTGCACGGCCCCATGTCACCGAGATCGTCGACTTGACCGATGCCGCTGTCGATCCGGCATGGAACACACAGAGGATCGAAGCCACCCGTGGTGTCGTCGAGGTAGAACAACTCGTACTGCGCGGCGGTGCGTCCGCGATCGTACGTCACGTTCGTCATGCCGATCCTGCCCGCGAGCGAGCCGGTGCTCGATGGCCGAAAGACCGCCTTGGTGAATGTTGCCCGCGCGGTCGCCTGGCTCGGGCCCCCGTCCCAATATTCCCGGGTCCACAACCCGGGTGCGAGCGTTCCCACCGCGTTCGGGCCGTAGGCGGTGCCGGGAGTAGTCGATGCGAGCCCGGGGGCCGCTATCACGACCCGTCGAAGGACGTCCATCTGTCCCTCTCCGACATCGGTGATGATCGAGTCGAAGTCCGTCTCGCATTCGATGAAAAAGTTGAACTCCGTGTTCGGAAGCTCGGGCGTGATCGCGAGCATCGGCGTTGCCGCCTTGTGGGCTGCCTGGAGCCCCACGTCGCCCGAGACCGCATAGAGCGTGGTCCTGGGGTGATCGCGTAGGTACGGCCTCGCCGGGGTCGTCGTCGGATCCACGAACAGCGGCGGCGACGCGAACTGGCTATGCGTATCACCAAAGAGATGACGCATGATGGTGAAGTCCGGATTGAAGCAGTTGTAGTCCTCCTCTTTGAGCTCGCAAAGTGGGCCCGTGCTTCCGCCCACATCATTGAACCCATCCGGATATAGCACCATGTTGGCGAACGAATGATAGGAGATTACGGCGACGGGCGTATGGTCGTCAGTCACGCTGGCGAACGCAGAGCCGTCGAGTAGCTCCTCGAGCGCCTTGGTCTCGGACTCCGACGCAGGATCCGGTCCCGGGTACGTGAACCCGCAGGCGCCCGTACCGATGGTGGCGATCCCATGCCCCGCAGTATGGTTGCGGTTGAGATCGACTCCATTGGCGCAATCGTTCGTGTTGAGGTTTCCGCGCCAGCTCCGGTTGCCATTGCGCGTCTCCTCGTAGCCATCGATGTTGACGACCGGCACGACCACGACAGCCGCTGCGATCAGCGCATCGTGAATCGCGGGATCCTCGTTCCGATCCTGCACGATGGCCGTGAGCCTCTGAGCGATGTGGAAGGCGACGCCGGTCGACATCCACTCCCGCGCGTGATGCGTGCCGAGCACGTAGACGGTCGGTGGATCATCGATCGGCTCGAGCGGGCCGAACTGCACGCCGATGATGTCGAGCCCTTCCTTCTCCGTCACACCGAACGCGTGCGCTCTGATCGCAGAGTCGGCAGCGTCCATCAGGTCCAGCTCTGACTTGATGTCATCCCACTTCCAGAGATACTTGCTCGTGCTCGGAGTGGGAATGACCGGTGGATCGCAGTGTGCCGTGACGTGGTGCCCGACTACCGCACCGCCCACGTCGTCCCCCTGCCTGTAGCCGCGTACGGTGTTCTCGGGAATCACGTCGAACCCGTGCTCCGCGAGCTGCGCGGCGAGACGCCCGGTCGCGTACATCGTGATGATCGTTCGGCCACGCGCATCCCGGAGAGGGCCCGAATGTGTCAGCTCCTGCGCGGCGAGCCCCTCGAAGTCCGCGTCCTCCTGGACTTCGAAGTCGAAACGAACAACCCGCCGATCGTCGTTCGGATCGAACGACGAGTCGATCAATGGTTCGGGCTCATCGGCTCCGCAGCCCAGGAACGCTACAGCAAGGACCGATACGAACACCCCCCCCGGAATTCTGCGCACCATGCTCACCTCCCCTTCGAACGGGATAACCGACGCAGGTGGGCTGCTGCAAGGGCCGCAGTTCGCCACGTCGCCCGTTACCGGCGCGCGTCAGTAGGTGCGGTCGAGTCGCGCGTGAGCTCATGGCCTTCCTCCTAGAGCGTGATGCAGGATCGAGGGAACCGAGGATCGCATGTCGACAGCCGTCGTCCTACTCCGCGAGCGGGACCGTCACCACGCCGCCGGGCGCGGGCAGCTCGAAGTCGTGCTCCACGACGCGCAGCGCCTCGCCGCTCGTCACGGCCTCCTCGCTCGCGTAGACGCGGATGGTCGCCCGGTACTTGCCCGCCGCGGCGGGGGTCCTCACGTGGCACGAGCACCCGGCGGCCGTGTGGTCGAACGTGTACGTGTGGCCGGGCCAGGTGATCTCCGCCGGCCCGCCGGGCGTCACCTCGAGCGGCTCGTACATGCACGCGCCGCAGGCGATGCAGCCGCCCCCGGCCTCGGCGCAGTCGACGGTGCAGTCGCCCCACATGGAGACGGCCTCGTAGCCCGAGGCGCAGGCCTCGAGCGTCATCTCCAGCCGACAGGTGCGCAGGACCCACAGCGGCTCGTCGCCCTCGTTGGTGAAGCGGAAGGTGGTCTCGAAGGGGCCCTCGCGATCGGTCTCGACGGCGCACTCGGGGGGCGGGGGTGGCGGCTCGGCGTCCCGCGGCGGCTCGGCGTCGGGGGCCGCGTCGCCGGGCGGCTCGGCGTCGCCGCCCGTCCCGCCGTCCTCGGACTTGTCGTGCGATGTGCCGCACGCCGCCGCGACGGCGAGCGTGACGAGGCTGAAGAGCGCGAGCGATCGGGTCATCGGGGCTTCCTCTCGGGGCGTCGCATCGACCGCGGCGCGGCACAGCCTGGCACGCGCACACGGCCTGCACGGGAAGGTACGCAACCCCCGTACCAGGAGCTGGACAAGCCTCTCCGTTCGAGCATGAGCGAGGCCAGGCGCCCGAGGCGGCCCGCCGTCCGGACCGCCTGCTCGAGCCCGGCGGTCTCCCTCCGGCTGACCGCTCGACGATCGGCGGCTCTCGCGAGTATTCTGGAGCGAACCATGACGCGCACTTGGCTTTGGCTCGCATCGGGGCTCGCGCTCGCGGGCTGTTCGCGATCGTCGGACCGCGGGAGCTCCGGAGGTGACATCCCCATCGAGTCGCTCGGGGAAGCGCAGGCGGAGGCGATCTGCGACGTGTTGTTCCGGTGCGAGGGCGTCGATGACGATCGCATCAAGCTCGTCTTCCGCGACGCTGCCACGTGCCGCGAGTACCTGAGTCAGATGCTGGACACCTCGCGGATCGAGGCGCTCGAGCGTGCGGTCGCCGAGGGCACGGTCGTGTACGACTCGCATGCCGCGGCGCGCTGCGTGGGGACGGTCGACTCGGGGTGTGGTGCCGTGGTGAGCGGCTTCGACGGGAGGGGCGACTGTGATGTCGTGTTCACCGGCACGGTCGCCGAGGGCGGGGATTGCTTCCTCACGACGGAGTGCAGGCCCGGCCTCTCGTGCTCCTTCGAGACCGAGACGTGCCCCGGGAGGTGCGTGACCGAGAGCCCGAGCCCCGGCTACTGCGGCGGCGTCTCGTGCGACGTGGCGGCCGGAGAGGAGTGCTTCTACCCGCCGGGCGTCGGCGAAGAGCGGTGCGTCACCGAGATCGTGGAGCCCGACGCGACCGAGGGCATGCCCTGCGGGCTCGTCGCCGAGACGGAGACGCAGGTGACGCGCCGGGCCTGCGCGCCCGGGCTCTATTGCACGGGAGACGCCTACACGGTGGGCACGTGCCGTACGCCCATCGCCGCCGGTGCGACGTGCAGCGACAGCGACGTGTGCGTCTCGGGTCACCTCTGCGCAGATGGGAGCTGCCGTGAGGTGACCATCGTCCGCACGGCCGGTGGGACGTGCGGTGGGGCGCTGCTGCAGGTGTGCGATCCCCTGGAGCGCCTCGAGTGCGTCTCGGAGGTCTGCGCCGAGATCGGCGACGGCACTGCCGGCAGCCCCTGCCGAAACGGCGACTTCGGCGAGCTCACCTGCAACGAGGGGCTCGTCTGCGAGGCGGACACGAGGACCTGCGTTGCGCCCAAGCCCGCGGGAGCGTCTTGCGGTTCGAGCAGAGAGTGCGCGAGCGGCTCCTGCGACTACACCACGAGCACCTGCCGCGACCGGTACTGCGACTTGTGAGCGGTGGGCGTGCTCCTCTGGGGCCGCCCCGGTCGCCGGCCTGGACCGACTGAACACCCGCACATCACCCGGCAGGGGTGAGCCTTTTCCGTCAGTTCATCGCTGCGGGAAACGTCCAGCACGTGATACGGATCGGACCCACGCATGGCGGACCTTCCCACCCTCTCGGAACGGAAGGCCTACTACCGTGCGTGCCTGCTGGCTCTGAGGTTCGTCGAGGCCCGGCGCCCGACGAACCGGCGGTTCGGAGCCGACGCGGACGCGCGGTGGAAGGCCTTCCAGGGCGACCTGACGACGGCCGATCGGATCGACCTCCTCATCCGTGACGCCAACGCCGAGCTCCCCGGCGCCTTCGGCGCCCGCACGGTGTTCGACTTCCGCGCCGTCGCCGAGGACGAGCCCTTCGGGCCCGGCTGGCGGTCGCTCGATCCCGTCGACGCCGAGTCCCTCTGGCGCGCGGTGCTCGCGGACGACGTGCCCGCCTCCCTCGCCCTCGCCTTCGACGCGGTCGCCCAGGCCTGGGAGCTCGCCCTCGATCGCCCCGCCCTCCCCTACGTCGAGCCCGCCGACCGCCTCGTCCTCGTCGGCCCCGGCGCCATCGCCCGCGCGGCCGAGCTCTTCGACGACGCCGGCACATCCCTCGACTGGGTCGCCCAGACCACCTGCGTCGCGACCCCGCCGGCGCACCGCCAGCTCGCCGCCCTCGCCGGCGCCTTCCTCCGCATCACCAAGCCCGCCCGCATCGTCGCCGGCGGCGCGCCCATCCCCGACGAAGCGAAGGGCAGCCTCGGCCGCGCCTCGTCCGACGCCGATCCGCGCGACACCGCCGCCGCCCACGAGATCCCGGAGGTGAGCTGGTCGTGACGATGACCGACGCGCACGTCCACCGGATCGGCGAGACCGACTACCCGCACGAGCGCGAGGCCATCCAGTTCGCCATCGAGGCGCTCCCGCCCGGCGAGCCCTACCACGTGTGGACCCTCTTCGAGCTGCTCGAGCCCGCGACGGGCCGGCTCTACGAGGTCGACATGCTCGTCCTCGGCTACTCGGCCCTCTACCTGGTCGAGGTGAAGAGCGGCCCCGGCATCTACACCGGCGACACGGTCGACTGGTACCGGGAAGAGCCCGGCGGGCGCACGCGCTACATGGACCCGCCCCTCAAGCTCACGAACCTCAAGGCCAAGATCCTCGAGTCGCGCCTCCTCCAGCGCATGAAGGACGCGCGCCTCTGCCCGCGCATCGAGCCCCTCGTCTTCCTCAGCCACGAGAACGTCGACCTCCGCTTCACGAGCTGGGGCGACCAGCACGTCGTCACCCGCAAGACGTTCCGCGACGCCATCGTCCGCCACCGCTTCCCCGGCGCGCCGTCCGGCTGGCGCGGCGAGCGCATCACCCGCCCGCAGGTCCGGGCCGTCCTCGACGCCCTCGAAGCCGCCGGCGTCCGCCCCCGCAAGGGCCAGCTCCACGCAGGCACCTACGAGCTCGGCGAGCTCCTCGCCGAGGGCCCCGGCTACCAGGACCGCACCGCCGTCCACCGCGACAACCCGCACATCCACGGCCGCGCGCGCACCTACCTCGTCCCCGAGCAGACCAGCATCGAGCGCCGCCAGCAGCTCCACCGCGCCGCCGAGCGCGAGTCCCACCTCCTCTACGACGTCCGCGAGCACCCGAACGTCCTGCGCCTCGTCGACTACGTCCGCGACGCCCCCCTCGGCCCCACGGTCGTCTTCGACGCCTTCGAGGACGCCGAGCCCCTCGACGTCTTCCTCCGCCGCCACCCGAGCCTCCCCTTCGACGACCGCATCGCCATCGTCGAGCAGGTCGCCCGCGCCCTCGCCTTCTGCCACGAGAAGCGCGTCCTCCACTCGGCCCTGAGCCCCCACGCGGTCCTCGTCCGCAAGAGCACCGACACGGCCCGCATCGAGACGCGCCTCTTCAACTTCCAGCTCGGGAGCAGCGAGCGCGCCGAGGGCACCCAGCACTGGTCCCAGCTCGCCTCCGAGCCGTGGTCCATCTACCAGGCGCCCGAGCTGCGCGACGACCCCACCCGCGCCACCACCCTCTCGGACCTCTTCAGCCTCGGCGCCCTCGCCTACTTCGTCTTCACCGGCCGCCCGCCCGGCGACGACATCCGCGACGTCGAGACGCGCCTCCTCCGCGACGGCCACCTCGACGCGCGCGCCGCCGACGACACCATCGACCCCAAGGTCGCCGAGGCCATCGAGCTCGCGACCAACCTCACGCCCGAGTACCGCGCCGACGACGCCGGCGAGTGGATCCAGCTCCTCCTCGACGTCCTGACCGCGCCCGAGCCCGAGGTCGCCCCGCCCGAGCTCGACCCGCTCGAGGCCCGCGCGGGCGACCGCCTCGGCGGCGACCTGGTCGTCGCCAGGGTCCTCGGCCACGGCGCCACCTCGCGCGTTCTCCTCGTCGAGCGCGAGAGCGACGAGCGCACGCTGGCCCTCAAGATCAGCATCGCCCACGAGCACGACGAGCGGCTCGTCCACGAGGCCGAGGCCCTCCAGCGGCTCCGCCACCCGCGCATCGTCCAGCTCGTCGAGCGGCGCACCCTCGCCGGCCGCACCTGCCTGCTCCTGTCCTTCGCGGGCGAGCGCACCCTCTACCGCGTGCTCGCCGAGGAGGGCACGGTCAGCCTCGACTACGCCGCCCGCTTCGGCGAGGACCTCCTCGACGCCCTCGGCTACCTCGAGGAGGAGCAGATCGTCCACCGCGACATCAAGCCCGCGAACCTCGGCGTCGGCGCGCCCGGCAAGAAGGCCCTCCAGCTCACGCTCTTCGACTTCTCCCTCGTCCGCGCCGCCCCGACCGACCTCCACCTCGGCACCACCGCCTACCGCGATCCCTTCCTCCGGCAGCGCGGCTCCTGGGACGCGTCGGCCGATCGGTGGAGCGCCGCGGTCACCCTCCACGAGATGCTCACCGGCGTCCGCCCCGCCTTCGAGGGGGCGTCCATCGATCCCAACGCCAGGCTCGTCATCGCCGCCGAGCGCTTCGACAGCTCGGTGCGCGAGCCCCTCGTCGCCTTCTTCGAGCGCGCCCTCGCCCGCGACCTCGAGCGCCGCTTCGGCTCCGCCCGCGACATGCGCCTCGCGTGGAGCCGCGTCTTCGAGCAGCCGGCCGCGACCGCGCCCGCCACCGCGAGCCCCACGCCCACGGCCCCTCCCGCCGAGCTGACGGACGACGCCATCCGCGCCATCGCCCCGGAGAGCCCCGCGGCCCTGCTCCCGCTCTCGACCCGCGCGCTGAGCGCCCTCGATCGCGCCGGCGTCGTCCGCACGATCGATCTCCTCGCCCTGCCCGACAACCGCCTGAGCGCCATCCGCGGCGTGGGCCGCCGGGTCGCCCGCGAGATCCTCACCTTCCGCGACCGCTGGCGCGCCCTGCGCGAGCCGAGCGAGCTCGAGACGGTCGCCTTCTTCCCGGGCTTCCGCGGCGAGGACATCCGCGTCGACACCGCGGGCCTCGACGAGGCCGCCGCGACCGCCCTCGGCGACGCCGGCCTCGGCACGCTCCGCCTCCTCGCCGAGGCGCCCAAGGCCCAGGTCGAGGCCATCGCCGAGCGCCACGGCTTCGCGGCCGCCGCGGTCCACGCCCTCCTCGATCGCGAGAACCGCGCCGCGAACGAGCGCGAGCGCCCCTCGACGCTCGAGGGCTGGCTCGAGGCCCTCCTCCCGAAGCGCAAGAAGCGCACGCGCTACGTCGAGGCCCTCTACGGCCTCGCCGATCCCTTCACCGGCCGCCTCGACGTGCCGGTCGCCGAGGTCGCCGAGCACTTCGGCAAGACCCGCGCGAACGTCTACCTCGCGGTCGGCGACCTCCGCGAGCTGTGGAGCACGCACGGCGCGGTGGGCGAGCTCCGCCAGATGGCGCGCCACGGGGTCGAGGAGGCCGGCGGCGCCCTGCCGCTCGGGCGCGCCGCCGACGCCGTCGTCGCCCGCGTCCCGCACGATCGCACGGCGCCCGAGGCGCTGCGCCGCGCCCGCGCCGCCGCCCTCCTGCGCATCGTCGCCGAGGTCGAGCGCGCCGAGCCCGACGGCCTCCGCTTCGTGCGCCTGCACGACGCCGAGCCCTGGCTCGCGCAGAGCGAGGCCCACCTCGAGACGGTGCGCGCGCTCGGCAAGGCGGCCGACGATCTCGCGAGCCGCCCGGTCCTCGCCTCGCCGAGCGAGGCCGGCCGCGTCCTCGCCGACGTGGTGCGCGGGACGCCGCTCGAGCCCCTCGGCACCGAGCGCCTCCTCGACCTCGCCGTCGAGGCGAGCCGCGGCGCCGCCCGCTCGACCCGCCAGGAGATCTACCCGCGCGGCATGGCCCCCGAGCGCGCGCTCGATCTGACGGCGTCGGTCCTGGCGAGCGGCCTCGGCCCCGTCGAGATCCGCCGCCGCGTCGCGGCCCGCTACCCGGACGCCTCCCCGCTGCCCGACCGCCCGGCGCTCGACGCCCTCGCCTCGCGCCACGGCCTCGAGTGGGTCGATGCCGAGCGCTGCTACCGCCGCCCCGGCGAGACGAGCGTCACGAGCCTGCAGACGGCGTGCTCGTCGCTCACGAGCGTCGCCCTGGTCCGCCCGGGCGAGCCTCCCGACGAGCGCGAGATCATCGCCCGCGACTTCGACGACAAGCTGCGCACGTCGGTCGAGCGCCGCGGCCTGCGCATCCTCGGCGTCGGCGCGGACCGCGCCCGCGACGCGGCCCTGGCGCTCGAGAAGGTGCTCGGGGTCCCGCTCCAGTCCTTCGACGCCCTGTTCCTCGAGGCGATGGAGGCGTCGATGCGCGACAACGGCGTCGACCCGAACGTGGTCCACGAGGCCGACCGCGAGGGCCCCGCCGGGAGCGCGTGGCCGAACCTCCTGCGCCTCGCCGAGCTCGCGGCCGACAGCGTCGCCCAGAAGCTCCTCCCCCCGACCGACCGCCCGCTCCTCCTGGTGCAGCCGGGCCTCATCGCGCGCTACCGCCTCGAGCGCTTCCTCGGCGCGCTGGTGTCGGCCGCGAAGCGCGACGAGTCCCAGGCCATCTTCGTCCTGGTCCCCTCGACCGACACGGGCGGCGCCCCCCGCATCAACGGCGACCTCCCCGTCCCCGGCATCCTCCCGAACCAGTCCACCTGGATCCCGCGATCGTGGATCAGCCTCCACACCAAGGAGGCGGCGTAGTGCGGAGAAAGCGCCGGGACGGAAAAACAGAAGCCGCCCGCGGGCGGCTTCGACCCCGCCACCGAAGCAACGGGGGGAGTGACGGAACGATGACGCACGCCGAGAGTCGTCGCAACCCCCTCACCCGCGCCGCAGCACGGCCGGCAGCTCCCCGGACACGTCCCCTGCCCACGCGTACGGGAAGCACTCGCGCCCCGCGAGCCGCAGGCGCGCGACGACGTACACGACGTTCGATGTGCGGATCTCCGTCACGCCCGTCCCCCCATGCGAACGATCGTACGGCGTCCGCGCCGAGCCCGAAAGCGCCCTGACCCATGGCCACCCGCAAACGCAAGACGAAGAAGCTGACGGACCTCCAGCCCGAGCCCGACGCGCGCGCCGAGCTCGACTCGGCGCTGTTCCTGAAGGCCGCCCAGCCGGTGCTGAAGCAGCTCGACAAGGATCTGCTGGCCCGCGCGAAGGGCTCGCCCGCGGTGACCGACGCGCTGAAGCGCCGGCACCAGCACGACAGGGACCAGAAGCGCACGGCGGACTCGTTCGCGCAGTGGCTGGATCACTTCGTGGGGCAGGTGGCGGCGGCGTGGCTGCTCTCGTGTGTGTTCGTCCGGACGCTGGAGGACCGGGGGCTGCTCGGGCAGGCGCGCATCGCGGGGCCGGGCGCGACGGACAGCCAGCGGCTGTTCTTCGAGATGGCGCCGTCGCTGACGGAGCGCGACTACCTGTTGACGGTGTTCCGGGAGCTCGCGGGCTACGAGGCGGCGCGGGATCTGTTCGACGCGGCGCACAACCCGGTGTGGCTGCTCGCGCCGTCGGCGGAGGCGGCGAAGGGGCTGCTCGAGCTGTTCCGGAGGCCGGAGGCGGACGCGCCGGCGTTCCGGTTCGGGCAGGCGGACACGCGCTTCCTCGGAGATCTGTACCAGGACCTGGACGAGGGGGTGCGGAAGCGGTTCGCGCTCTTGCAGACGCCGCGGTTCGTGGAGAGCTTCATCCTGGACCGGACGCTGGAGCGGGCGATCGAGCGGTTCGGGCTGGACGACACGACGCTGATCGATCCGACGTGCGGGAGCGGGCACTTCCTGCTCGGGGCGTTCGATCGGCTCTACGATCACCGGCTCCGCGCGGAGCCGGGCCTGAGCGCGCGCGAGGCGGCGGAGAAGGCGCTCGACGCGGTGTACGGGGCGGACATCAACCCGTACGCGGTGGCGATCGCACGGTTCCGGCTGACGCTGTCGTTCCTCGAGAAGGGCGAGTACCAGAAGCTGGCGGACGCGCCGCGGCTACCGCTGCACCTGGTGGTGGCCGACTCGCTCTTGCACAACCCGCACCTCGAGCAGACGGCCTTCAAGGACCTCGAGGGCCAGTCGGCCCGCGCCTGGGGCGGCGACGAGTACGCGCTCGAAGACGAGGCCAAGGCACGCGAGGTGCTGCACCGGAGATACGCGGCGGTGGTGGGGAACCCGCCGTACATCACGGTGAAGGACAAGGTGCTGCGGGATCGGTACCGCGACTCGTACGTGTCGGCGGCCGGGAAGTACTCGCTGGCGGCGCCGTTCACGGAGCGGTTCTTCCAGCTCGCGCGCGAGGCCGGCGCGGTCGGGATGATCACGGCCAACTCGTTCATGAAGCGCGAGTTTGGCAAGCGGCTCATCGAGGAGTATCTGCCGACGATCAACCTCGAGACGATCATCAACACGTCGGGCGCGTACATCCCGGGTCACGGGACGCCGACGGTGCTGCTGTTCGGGACGGCGGAGCGCCCGCGCGCCGGGGAGGTGCTGACGGTGCTGGCGAGCCGCGGCGAGCCGACGACGCCGAAGGACCCGGAGCAGGGCCACGTCTGGCGCAGCGTCGCCGACCACTGGCAGGAGGTCGGCTTCGAGAACGACTACATCACGGTCGCGCGCCTGGAGCGCGCCGCGCTCGCGAAGCACCCGTGGACGCTGGCGGGCGGTGGTGCGAGTGAGCTGAAGGAGTTGCTCGAGGCTCGGTCCAAACAGAGGCTCGGCGAGCTCACAACGGCCATCGGGTTCGACGCCATCATGGGAGAGGACGATATCTTCGTCGGTCCTCCCCACTGGCTTGGGCGTCTAGGCTGTCCAGACTCCTCTGTCGCTCAGTTCGGGGCCGGCGAAGGAATTCGAGATTGGGCAATCTCGTGCCCCCAATCCGTGATCTTCCCCTACGACTCAGCGCTTCAGCCCACGCTGCCGGGCACCACAACGCGACTCCAGGCTCACTTCTGGTCCTACCGGACCACGCTGATCAATCGGCAGCAGTTTGGCAAGAACACGATTGAGGCGGGCCTGGAATGGTACGAGTACCGCAGCTTCTATAAGAGCAAGCGTTCGACGCCTCTCAGCATCACCTTCGCCTTCGTCGCCACGCACAACCACTTCGTGCTCGACCGCGGCGGCAAGGTCTTCAAGCAGTCGGCACCCATTATCAAGCTCCCCGAGACCGTCACCGAGGACGACCACCTCGCCCTCCTCGCCTACCTCAACAGCTCCACCGCCTGCTTCTGGATGAAGCAGGTGTTCTATCCGAAGGCCACGTCGACAGGAGACGTGAGCATCGAAAAGGGTCGTCCAGAGGCGAATCGCTACGAGTTCGCCGGCACGGGACTACAGGCTCTTCCACTGCCAGCTTGGTCCGTTCAACAGAAGAGCGAGCTCGTGGCGCTGGCGCGCGAAGCCTTGGACCTGGCCGCGCAGCGAGAGGCCGTGTCGCCTAGAGCCATCGTCGACGAGCTTGCCGCCGGGGCGGATCTGTCGGCCACGATTTCCAGGGTGACCGGCCGACTTGCCGAGGTCCAGGGGCGACTGGTTGCTATCCAAGAGGACATCGACTGGTATTTCTACGAGCTATTCGGACTGGCACCGCCCTTGGCCGCCTCTCCCTCGTGCTTCCAAGCTGACCCTGCCGTGCGCCCATTCATGCTGGCGGGCACCCAAGAGGAGAGTCGTTGCCCACAAGAGTGGTCTGAGCGACTCAGCGCTCTCAAGTCGTCCAAGCAGTTGCGCGTAATCGAGGACCCGGTGTTCAAGCGGCTTTGGACGGGTCGCCGTGGCGTATTCGGGCACGCCAACAAGGAGCTCACGGAGAAGGTACAGGACGAGATGCGGACCTGGATCCAGGAGCGGGTCGAAGACCTAATGCACAGGAGCCAGACACCACTGTCGCTGCGCGAAATCGAACGGCGTTTGCTGGAGAACGACGCCGCGGTCCGGATCTTGTCGCTTTTTTCCGACGGCGCCCAGAGCACATTGCTCCTAGGCGAGATCCTGAAGAACGGAGACGAAGTCCCGTTCCTCTCGTCGATGTATCTGACGCCCGCCGGTCTTGAGAAGCACGACGCATGGCGGCGGACATGGGACCTCCAGCGCCGCGATGACGCGGGTGAGGCTATCGCCGAGACTCCCGTACCTCCAAAGTATCGCCCGACCGACTTCCATCAGCAGCGGCACTACCGCCTCCGCGGCAAGCTCGACGTGCCGAAGGAGCGGTTCATCAGCTATCCGGGCTGCGAGTCCGACGAGGACGGCGAGCCGCTCTATGGGTGGGCTGGGTGGGACCACCGGGAGCGCGCCCAGGCCCTCGCCGGCCTCTACATGCAGCGCAAGCAAGAGGGCTGGGCCAAGGACCGCCTCATCCCCATGCTCGCCGGCCTCCTCGAGCTCATCCCCTGGCTCGAGCAATGGCACAACGCCCCCGACCCCGCCTTCGACGGCCTCCGCCTAGGCGACTACTACCGCGACACCATCCTCGCCGCCGAATGCCGCGCCCTGAACGTCACCCAAGACGACCTCCGCACCTGGCGCCCGAGCCGGAGCGGACGGGGCAGAGCCTGAGCGATGGCGCCGACGAGACGGACCTCGAAAGTGGGGAGCCGCGTTTCGGCGCGGAGTTGGTGGAGCTGTTGGGATGCCCGCGCCCGCGACGGATCGCGTCGACCCGCGGGAGGCACCCGAGAATCCCTCGCGTTTCCCGTCTCAGCACCTGGAGCATGTGCGGTTCCGTTGGCGGAATCGTCAGTCGTCTGGCAGGGTGCTGCGTCTGGGGCGTGTGAACGCACGTTCAGGGAGGGATCATGAATCGCAAGCAGGTATCCGCGCTGCTCGTCTTGAAGGAGCTGGGCATCGGGCACCGCATGGGGACGTTCACGGATCGCCTCAAGGTGCAGAAGAGCGTCTACCTAGCGCAGGCCGCCGGAGTGGACATCGGGCATCACTTCAACTGGTACCTTCGCGGCCCCTACGCGCCGGGCCTCACGCAGGACGTCTTCGACGCCATCGAGAACGAGGATGTCGATTCCATCCTCGACGAGTGGGAGCTCGATGCAGCCAGCAAGCGGAAGTTGACGGCGCTGAAGAAGTCCTTTCGCCCTCCCAAGGACCTCGAAGAGCCGCAGTGGCTCGAGCTGCTCGCTTCGGCGCACTTCCTGGTCGCGCGCGACCAGGTCGCGAAGCCTGACGCGCCGACGCTCACGGAGCAGCTCCGGAAGTACCGCAAGAACTTCACGCGGAGTCAGGTGGGTGCTGCGCTCACCAAGCTCCGGAAACTGCGGTTGATAGGATCACCCGCACACTGACGGCGAGCCCCGCGAGCACCCCGTGAAGACGGCCGCGAAAAGGGCACCCGCGAAGAAGTCGCGTGCCAAGAAGTCGCCCAGGAACGAGTCGCCGACTACCAACAAGGCGACCGCCCGGAAGACAACGAAGAAGGCACCTCCGAGCAGGGCCAAGAAGAGGATAGGCCGTCGCGTCGTCACCGACGCCGTCCATGGGGCCATCGCGCTCACGGATCATGAGTGGGCGGTCGTGGACACTCCGTCTTTCCAGCGTCTACGCAACCTCAAGCAGTTGCAGATGGCGCACCTCACGTACCCGAACGCGACGCACACGCGGTTGGCGCACAGCCTGGGCGTGTTCTCGGTGATGAGTCGGGTGCTGGAGGTGGCAAGGGAGGCCATGGGCATCGAGGAGGCCGACGTCGCCGACCTCCGCCTCGCCGCGTTGCTCCATGACGTCGGGCACTACCCGTACAGCCACCTGATGGAGAAGGTCGACAAGGTGCAGCTCACCGAGGAGCTCGTCCGAGACTCCGGAGCACGCAAGAAGCAGGTCGATCTCTCGGCCCACCAACCGTATCCGAAGCACGAGCCGCTCGGAGAGCTGATCGTGACGGAACGCGAGGACCTCGTCCGCGCGATCGGAGGCAAAAGTCGCGCTCGCAAGATCGCCGACTTGTTCACCCGCAGCGAAGCGGCAGACCCCCAGCGAAGCAAGCTCATCCACAGCTCGCTGGATATGGACCGCTTTGACTTCCTGCTGCGGGACGCGCAGGCGACCGGCGTACCCTACGGGACCGTCGACCTTCACTACCTCCTGAGCAATGTTCAGGTGAGTCCCACGGGGATGATCGGCTTCTCCTACAAGGCGATGTCCGCGGCCGAGCAGTTCCTCTTCGCTCGGTACTTCATGTACAAGGTCGTCTACTACCACAAGACGACTTTTGCCTTCGAGGAGGCGTGTCGGCAGCTACTGCGACGCTGTCGAGATCGGGGGCTCTTCGGTGTTCCTGCAGGTGGGGACGGCATCCGCGACTGGGTGCTCGGTAATAGCTTCCTGAACTTCACGGACGCGTGGGTCGACCAGGTGGTTCGTCAAGCGGCGTTGTCCAACGACCCGGTCATTGGCGAGCTCGCGCGGGGCATTGTCTTCCGCAACCCCCCGAAGCTGATTCGGGAGGTCAACGAGCTGAAGGACCTCACGGTGGCTCGCGGTGCGTCGCACTGTGCGGCGTTCCTCAAGCGCTGCGAGGATCGTCTGAGCGATCTCGCCTCGTCGCTCGGGGTGGACGAGCGGTTGTTCCTCGTCGCTGGCCCGGTCTCGGTGCAGCTAGAGGACCGAACCTCCAAGCTCACGCGCGACAGCGCTCAGGAGCTGGAGGAGGAACAACGCGAGGAGCTCGTGAAGATCTTCGAGCGAGATGCGGAGGAGCCCGTGTCTCTGGTGGATCTTCCGATTAGCATCACGAACGTCGCGGCCAACCACGCCTACCAGTTCGCCCGCCTGTACCTCGTTAGCGATGATCAGCAAGTAGTTGCGAGGGCCCGCGAGGAAGTCGCGAGTTGGTAGCGGGGCCGCTGCTGACGAAGGACCACGGCTCGTCCTGCCGCCGTGCTCTGTCGATCAGCCCGGGCTGATCCGGCCTCTGGTGGTCTGGAGAGGCGGAGATACTTCCCAGTCGCCGCGGTCCCCCCGGGCGCCAAGTGCGTTTCACCACTCCTTTCAGTGCCTTACGGGCACGCGCTGCTGCTCGGCCGTTCAGCGGTCGTCAACGCGAACGTTGACGCCAATGTCAACGCAAACGTCAATCTCGGGAGCGCATCCATGCTGCACGTCACCCCCCAACGGCCACTCCTCCGGCTGGTCGAGCCGCTTGGGCTCTACTTCCGGCTCGGAAGGAACGACCACACGACGCTCCTTCGCGTCCTCAGCGTGGGCGACGGGCAAGTGGAGCTGGAAGAGAGCACGGCGGACGAGCGACAGCCTGGACCGCGCGTGTCGCACGCTGGAAGCGTGGCTCCGCTGAGGCAGCCCGCGAGCCGCTTCATCACGTTCCGGTCGCTCACTGGCCTTTCGCTCGAGAGTGTCGAGCTGCACGAACAGGCGCGTCCCGTGTGCCTTCGGGTCGACTGGAGGGAGCTTCGGCCCCTTGCCGCCGCGCTGCGGGGCTTCGTAGGTGTCGACGCTCGAGATCCGGCCGCGGATGAGCGGCAGCCTGTCCCCCCCCACCGCTCACCCCCAGGTCGGTAGCTCACGCCGCTGCAGGTCTTCGATCGCCTGGAGGAGGTCTCGCTTGGTGACGCGTGACCGCTCTTCGAGGGCCATCGTCCTCAGCGCGTCGTCGCAGGCTCGCGTCATGTCCGCGAAGGTCCATCCTTCGGCCATCGGCGCGAGCTCGGCCGCGTCCTGCTCGTCCAGCCCCGCGCTGCCGAGGCGCAGGACGATGAGGCGCGCGAGCTGCTCGCTGCTCGGCTTGTCGAACGGGACGATCACATCGAAGCGGCGGAACACGGCGCGGTCGAGGAGCTCGACGTGGTTGGTGGCAGCGACCAAGATGCTTCCGCTCACGTCCGCGTCGACGAGCTGCAGGAAAGCAGTCACCACGCGGTTCATCTCGCCGACATCCTGTGAGTCGCCGCGGGCTTTGGCCACCGAATCGAGCTCGTCGAAGAGGTACACCCCCGGCCGCCGTGGCATCTCGGAGAAGATCCCTCGCAACTGAACGGCGGTGGCACCGAGGAATCGCGAGAAGAGCGCGTCGAACCGCACGGTCATCAGGGGCAGCCCCATCTCCCCCGCGAGGACCGCCGCGGCCAGTGTCTTCCCGCAACCGGGCGGGCCATGGAACAGCAGCCGTCTGCGCGGCGACACCCCGTGCGCCTCGAGCCGTGCGCGCGACCGGTTCTCCTTGATCACCCGCAGCAGAAGCTCTCGGACGTCCGCGCGAAGGATGATGTCGTCGAGCCGTTCATCTCGATGGCCACCCTCGAGGATGTCGGCAAGCTCTCCGCGAGGCGCGGCGATGTCGACGACCGGGCCCGCCGTGCGCGCCGTCGTCGTCGGAGGCATCTTCGAGATGATGGCCCTGATCTCGTCCGCGACCCGGACATGCCCCGCTGCGCTCTCGGCCGCCGCGATCTGCAACGCGGCCCGCCGAAACGCGGACTCGTCGCCGGCGGCGTGCGACTGCAGGAGCAGCTTCAGCATGTCTGCTTTCATGGAGGAGCCGTTCCGGACCTCGACGGGATCCGCCCTTCTACCGACGTGCCCAGCATCACGACGGCGGCCCTCCTCGTCAAAATCCCAGCAGCAGGACCGTGCCGCGCATACCTGGAACCTTAGACAACGCCGATCATCGCAGCAATAGCGTCACCTGAGGTGGTCTGGGAGTAGTGTCATCGCGTCGCCCGAGATCGCGGGTACTCCCCGGCACATGCCGCCTGAGGCTCGCGCCTTCCCGTTCGACATGCTTCAACGCTGCGGCTCCAGGAGTTCAAGAGCTTCCTCGACGAGCGGGCCCGTTCACGGTGTTCGGGCGGGCGAACGCCGGTCATCAGGAGGTCAGAACGGGCTGCACACCCAGCGTCTCCATCTGCTCGTCGAGCTGCTCGAGGCGATCACGCGGGAGCGACTCTCCAGGTGTAGCGCCCCACGTTGTGAGCGCGGAGATCGGGGCGGTCGTCTCGTGATGTGAGCGGGGCTCGCCGGCGGCCGCGGCGGCGTGGCCCCGCGTCCGGTCTGGGACGGGACGGGCCAAGAAGTGGT
>JBDIVX010000092.1:0-29623 GCA_039794305.1 Candidatus Neutrinellum sp. | reverse complement strand
GGACTTCACGATGATGAACGCGAGGGGGTCGCGTCCGTCCTCATCCGTGGGACCCTCGCCGAAGCTGGGCATCGGCTTCTTGAACCGCGCGATGCGGGCCTCGATGTTCCCGGCCTCGCTCCAGGTTCGCCACTCGGGTGGGTCGTTGTTGTTCGGCGAGATGATGGCGGCGAACTCCAGTGCCTTCAGCGCGTCGAGGGAGCGCCACGCACGGACCGCGGCTCGGATCCGTCGGGGCTTGCCTTCGAGCGCCACGTCGTCGAGCTGCCGGCTCTCCTGGTCGAGCTCGAGAGCTTCGGTGACCAGCTCGTCTCGGGCGCTCTCGAACGCTTGCTGGTACCGGACGGCAGCGCGGCGGCTGTAGGCGACCACCTGCGCCTTCAGCCCGTTCGGAAGGATGTGCTCCACGTAGTGCCGGAGCATGTCCGCGGCCTTCGCCTCGATGAGGCGCTCGGCCTCGAAGATCGAGCCCTTGGTCCCGTACTTCCGCTTGATGGCCTCGCGCTCGTCCTCGGAGCGGTCGGCGAAGAGGTCTTCGAAGAGCTGGTCGAGGTCGCGGCCGTCGGACACCGCGCCTTCCGCCGTGCGGCCTTCGTAGAGGATGGGAACGGTCGCGCCGTCCTGCTCGGCTTCCTTGATGGTGTAGCGGTCGATGAACTCGCCGAAGATGTCGTGGGTCCGCTTCTTGGCGCCCATGATGATGGGCGTGCCGGTGAACCCGATGCGCGCGCAGTTCGGAAGGGCCTGGAGCAGGTTTCCATGGAGGGCGCTGCTGTGGCTCCGGTGCGCTTCGTCCACCATGACGAGGATCGCCTCGTCATCGTTGAGGAGCCCGAGGTCCCCCACCTCGTCCTCCGGTCCAAGCTCGTCGAGGTCGCGATCCTGGTACTTCTGGATCATCGCGAAGACGATGCCGGGCCCCTTCCGGCTCAGCAGGGTCTTCACTTGGCGCACGTTCCGTGCTCGCGCGACGGTCTCGCCGCTGAGCGCCGCGGTCTCGGAGAGCTGGCGCTCCAAATCCTTCCGATCCGTGATGATCACGACCTTGAAGCGACGCAGCTCGGCGATCGAGCGCATCTTGCGCACGAGGAAGACCATCGTGAGGCTCTTCCCCGAGCCCTGCGTGTGCCAGATGATCCCGCCGCGCCGGTCATGCTCGCCGTCCTCGCGACGCGTTTTGCCGTGGAGGAGGCGCTCGATGGCGCCGTGGACGGCCCGGAACTGCTGGTACCGGCAGACGATCTTCGCGGTCTTCCCGCCGACCGGCTGAAAAATGGTGAAGTGCCGGATGATGTCGAGGAGATGCGCTGGACGCAGCATCCCCGCGATGAGCTTGTTCTGACTGGAGAGGTGCTCCTTCCCCAGCTCGGCCGCGACCTCGGAGAGGTGCACCGGCGCGGTGTCCTTCCATTCGAGGTAGTAGCGAGCGTCGGCTCCGATGGTCCCCACGCGCGCCTCGTCGTAGCTCGTCGCGACGAGGAACTGGTTCGTGTAGAAGAGCCGCTCGTTGCCCTCGCTCTCCTCGACCTCGCCGGCGTGCTTCCGGGCGTTGTGGTAGCGACGGAGCTGGTCCACCGCGGCGGCGATCGGCTCGGCCACGCTGGGCCTCTTGCACTCGACCACGACGACCGGGATGCCGTTGACGAAGAGCGTGATGTCCGGACGGATGGATCCCTTCGCCTGCCCCCCGGGGCAGTCCACCTTGAACTGGCTGACCGCGACGAAGCTGTTGTTCTCCCAGTTGTCCCAGTCGATGAAGTGAACCGTGCGAGCGCGACCCCCATCCCAGCCGGGCAGCCCCTCGACCTGCACCCCGCTGAGGAGCAGCTCCGTGGCCTCCTGGTTCGCCTCGATGAGCTTCCTGTGCCCGATCCGTTCGAGCGCGCTGACCGCTTGCGAGATGCGACCCTCGTCGAGCCAGGCCTCGCCGTCCCTCAGGTTGATACGCTGGATGGCCCTCCGGAGGTCCTCCTTCATGAAGACCTCCCGGAACGACTCACGCCCGGTGACCGAGGGCTCGTCGACGTTGCCCGTCACGATCTTCCAGCCCATCGACGCGAGCTGGTCGAGGAACGGCTGCTCGACTTCCGCCCACTCGGGAGCGCCGCTCACTCGGGCTCACTCGGATCGGCGTCGTCGGCAGGCGCCGGCATGATCTCGAAGCCGGACGCGTCCGTGAGGGTCCAGCGGCGGCCAACTTTCTGGAGAGTTCCAAGGACGCGGATGGCCTCGCCCCTCTCGTGCGCGCGGATGGCCTCCTGATAGGCCTGGGCATCCAGATGAACCGACACGCGGCGCGGCTCTTCCTCCGGCCCGCTTGGCACCACGATAACGTCCCCCGGACCGTCGGCATCGCCGGATCGATCGAGGCGCGTGACGTAGCCCTCGACGAGAAAGCCTTTGGTCTGCGCCTCGCTCTTCATTCGGTCCGCGACAGCGTCCAACCCTTCGAGCGCCTCAGCCGGAAACACGATCCGGGAAACCGTCCGCTCGGGTGGTCTGCGGTTGCGCGCCCATCCGATGGAGAAGTCGAGGGCGCCTGCCCCGATCGCGCCTCGCATGGCGAAGAGTGCCGCGAGGAGATTGGCACTCACCCCGAGATTTCCCATCCCGAGGAGGTCGTCGTAGGCGCCCAGTGAACGCACCCGGTGAACGGCGTCGAGGGCACGCATCAACAGCCTCATCACGCGACGACCAAAGGGATCCTCGTCCATCGTGACCTGCTCGCCCACCGCGGGATCGACCGGTACGATGAAGCGCGCAACGAAGCTGCCGTGTTGGTTTTGCCCCTCCCGCACGGACGCGAGGAGCGCCGCCGCATCGGCTCGAGACATGCGCGGAAAGTAGGCCTGGGGAGAGAGCGCGCTGTGGGCCGAGGCGAGGATGAGGTTCTTGGCTGCCTCCCGCAGTCGAAGGGACTCGATCAAGGGCAGCGTGCCGGAGCGGGCCGCCTCCGAACTGACGCGCACACCGAGCACGTCGCCCGGGGGTTGGATGAGGTCGTCCAGGAGCGCGAAGGGGCTACGGCCCTCCATCTCCGCGACCAAGGCGAGCACCTCCGCAACGCGACGGGCGTAATCCGCGAACTCGAGTCGCTGGGGCACGTCCACGGCGACGCCCTTGCACACGTAGGACGCGAATCCGCGCTCAGCCGTCAGGTCCTCCTGGAGCTGCCACCCCCGACTGCGGAGGTACTCTTGAAGCGGCACCGGCCTGATCCCGCCCGCGGCCTCGCGAAGCTCAGGGCTCACGGCGTCCCTCCTCGGCTCACCGTCTCGAGAATGCCGGTGAGGGCGGCGGGGGAGAAGACCTGGCTCTTGGGCAAGCGCACCGTTTTGCTCTTCTGGGAGCGCACCGGCTCCATCCCGGTCATGGTGACCCAATAGGCACACCGGCGCAGCACCAACTGCTCGATGCTGTGCTCCACGCTCTGTTCCACATCATCCGGTAGAAGAAGCACGACGAGGAGGTGCGGCGCCTGCGCGGGCGCACGAAGGCGGTCGTAGTGGTCGATGTCCAAGGTCCAGGACACGTACTCGTCGTACTCGACATCCTTCCGATGGGTGGCCTTGAGCTGGATGTCGACCTTGGGCCGCACGAGGTGGCCGCTGCCGACCGTCGCCGCCGCCCCGACGGTCGCATCGAGGCACCCGTGATCCTGTGACCAGCCGGCCACGGCGAACCCGCACTTGGCAGCCACGGCATGCAGGTATGCCTTGCTGATCTCCTCCTGCCGCTGCTCAGGCGTCATCCTCCCATCTCTCCCAGCTCGCTCCCGACCCAGGCCGCCCCCCAACCGCTGCCCTGGCAGCGGTGCCACGCGGCAGCTCCATCTACACGCAAAGGTCTATACGCATTCGTCGCGGCATTCGACCGTCTAGAAGTCGCCTGAATTTCAGACGAATGGCCAGGCTGGCAAGCCCACAGGGCTCCTCTACGCGCTCGCGTATGCGCGGTCGTACGCGCATATCGCCTGGCCCGGGAATCAGTGAACGCCACTCGGATGCCGTCGTGGCGCCGGAAGGCAACCGGGCCGCTGAAACGGGCCGAAGTGCCAGCGCGCCGGGTCACTCGGCCGCCTCCTCCAGGAGGGCGGTGACGCGGACGCGGCCGGTCAGCAGATCCTCCATCAGGCCCTGCTTCAGCAGGTGGAGCTTCGCCAGCCCTGTGCTCTCACTCGTAGCGCGCTCCTCGTGAGCCGCGATGATGTGAGCTATGGCGCGTTGCTCTGCCAGCCCGGGAAGCAACACTGGCAGGCCACCAAGCGCTGTCTTGTTGATGGAGGCCAGGTTCGTCGTCTGCTTCCCTGCCACCATGAAGTAGCGCTTTGCGGGTGGCGCGCCCGTCCACGCATCGAGAAAAGCCGGAAGGACATCCGGACCAGAACGGACGACGAAGACATGGTTTTGGTGGACACAGGGATCGTACTGTCCCCGCCACAGCACGCCACGTCCGAGCTTGTCGAGGTCTCCACCCTCGTTCATCAACACGTCTCCAGGAAGGACACGGTAGCGATCGAGATCCGCTCTGGTCACCTCGATCTCTGCCATCTCGTGCAGATCGAGGTAGCCGTCCTGGACGTTGGCAACGCGAAGGTACGGGACTCGAATCGCGTCTCGAACCGGCCGGTTCGAGTTCTTCGCGATCCCGGAGCGAACCTCAGCAACGTTGCGGAGAAGGCTGGTGTCCCAAGCCTTCGGAATGCGGCCGCACGGGGAGTCCTTGAACTGGTCGGGGTGGCGGTCGGGGTCGCGTAGCTCGCCGTTGTCGTCGATGCCGCGGGTGAGGAGGTCGTGGAGCAGGCCCTGCTTCACCTGCTCGAGCTTGGCGATGATCTCCTCGGTCTTCCGAATCGCCTCATCGACCGTGTCGAGGATCCCCGCGATGCGCTTCTGCTCGCCGAGCGGTGGCTTCGGGATGGGTATCCTGCGGACATCACGCAGGTTGATTCCCTTTACCGCCACGCCAATCGTATGTATCTCGATGAAACTGCGCGGGTGAGCCGATTCCAAGTAGGAGCGGATGTAGCTCGCGTCGCCGTCAGTGATCGCCAGACGCGCTGAATCCTGGGTGATGTTCGCGCCATCGAGCTGCGGTGGCACGAAGGCGGTTCGTCCTACCGTACCGCGAATCGTGAAGAGAAGGTCTCCACGTCGCAGCCGGGATCGAGCGTACTGCCGGTCGATAGCTGGGCTCGTTAGGAGAAGGTCGTCCAGATGAATCCGTCCGCCCTTCACGTCCTTTACCTTGACGACCGGCACCCCGTTGGGATGACCCTGGCCGGGCATCAGGATCCCGTAGACAACGGGCCTCGCCGGATCAACCAACTCGCCAAGCGGCGCAATGGTCCAGTCGGGCGGGAGGCGGAGCAAATCACGCATAGCCGAGTCCCCCAAGGAACTCGCGCAGCCTTCCCGCCGCAGCATCGCGCTCCCCCTCAATGCTCGTCAGCGGCGTCCGGTACTTGTCCCACCAGCCGTTGAAGGCGGCGACGAGCTGCTGCCGACGGTCGGCGACGTATCGCGCGAGGATGGCGTTCAGATCTGCGCGCAGGATGCCGAGCGCAACCTCCTGGGCGCCCCCCGCATCGAGCGCCGAACGAGCCTCTCGGAGCCGCATGGTGAAGTTGCCTTCCTTCGCCTTGAGGGTCTTCTTCACCGCGCTCAGCTCCTTCTTGAGCGCCTTCAGCTCGGACTCGGAGAGCTGCTCTTCGGGCTCCTCCGCATCCTCCTCGCTGTCGCTGGGCGTCGCGCCCTTGATGGTTGCGTCCAGCTCGGCCTTCTTCGCCTCCAGTTCGGTCAGCTCGGCGAGGTACTCGGGGAGCAGGCGGCGGACGAGGCGGTGATCCAAGGGATTGTCCTTGTTGGACTTGTCCTCGATGGCCGTGAGGATGCTGGTCTCCCATGCCGCGATTAGGCCGAGGAAGCCTCGGGCGGCGATGGTCTTGAGGTCGTTCTGTACGTCGCCCCACCAGGTGGCGACCACGCCGGCGACCTGGAACCGATCGAGGAGCCCGATCGGCCGGAGCGTCTCCTCGAAGCTCTCGAGGAGCTGGGTGCGGAGCTTCATCAGCTCGCGCGATTCCGGGAGCCTGCCGATCGCGGCGAGGTTGGCGGTCCACCATACTGCAACGGCATCGGCGAGCGCCTGCTGCTTGGCAAGCACTCCTTCGTCCCCTTCGATGCGCCGTTTCAGCTTGGCTTTCTCGGTGAGGCCGTCGGCGAAGTCGAGGTAGCGGTCGTCTCGCTCCCGGAGCAGATGGCGTGGGTCCAAGCCGTGGGCGTCGAAGAGGGCGCGCTTCGCCTCGACCTCGGCCTTGGGGATCCCGCCGAAGAGATGGGCGCGCACGTCGTGGGGCTCGGGCGGCGGCGCGTTGTCGGCGTAGCGGCGGATGTTGAGGTTGTCGTCGTTCTCGCGCAGCTCCTCACGGGTGACGACGCGGGCGAAGCCCTCGATGTCCTCGAAGGCATGCCAGGCGCTGACGATCTTCTCGATGTGCTCGGGGTAGAGGTAGCTCTGGGCGCGGCCCTCGTAGAACTCGCGGTCGGCGTTGATGAAGAGTACCTTGCCCTTGCGCTCGGGCGGCTTTGAGCCGGGCGCGCGAAGGACGAGGAGGCAGGCGGGGATGCCCGTGCCGTAGAAGAGGTTCGGCGCGAGGCCGATGACGGCGTCGAGGCAGTCCCCGTCGAGAATGCCGGTCCGGATGTCCCTCTCGGCTCCGGCGCGGAAGAGGACGCCGTGGGGCATGACGGTGACGCACATGCCACCGGACCGGAGCACCGAGAGCATGTGCTGGACGAACATCAGGTCGGCCTTCTTGCCGCCCTCGGGGCAGAAGCCAAAGCGGAAGCGCTCCGGGAAGGCGAGACCGTCCTTCGAGTAGTTCTGGCTGAACGGAGGGTTCGTGAGGATGCGGTCGAAGCGCATCAGCTCGCCGCCGTCGATGTGCATCGGCTCGGCGAGCGTGTCGCCGTTGCGGATGTCGGCGGTCGAGATGCCGTGGAGGAGCATGTTCATCTTCGAGATGGACCAAACGCCTCCGTTGGATTCCTGACCGTAGAGCCCGAGGTTCCGGGAGCTCATCCGGTGCTCGTCGAGGTACTCCTTCGCGAGGACCAGCATGCCGCCGGAGCCGGAGCATGGGTCGTAGATGTCCATGCCTTCATGCGGCTCGGCGATCCGGACCATCATCCGGACCACGGAGCGGGGCGTGTAGAACTCACCGCCCTTCTTGCCCGCCGAGTCGGCGAAGTCGCGGATTAGGTACTCGTAGGCGGCGCCGAGGAGGTCGGGGTACTCGAAGTCCTCGTTCCGGAGCCGGTACTTCGAGAAGTGGGTGATGAGATCGCGGAGCTTCTTGTCCGGGATCTTCGACTGGCCCACTTTGCGGTTGAAGTCGATGTGCGCGAGCACGCCCTCGAGGCTCGTGTTCGCCTCCTCCAGGGCCGCGAGGGCCGCGTTGAGGCCGTCCCCGACGTTGTGGTGCACGTTGTCCCGGAGATGGGCCCAGCGGGCCTCCTCGGGGACGAAGAAGTGCTCGCCCGCGTAGAAGCTCGGGTGGTTGGCCCGCTTCTCCGCCTCGGCCGGGGAGCGGCCGCGGTCCAGCTCACGCTGGACGACCTGCTCGAAACGCTCCTCGAACACGTCGGAGCAGCGCTTCAGGAACAGGACGCCGAAGATGTACTCCTTGAACTCCGAGGCATCCATCTTGCCGCGGAGGATGTCCGCGGCCGCGAAGAGATGGCGTTCGAGCTGGGGCAGGGTGAGCGGCATGATGCAGTCAGGCAGGACGGACTCTCCTTCGTCCGGAAAACTGACGCGATGGTAACGCAGCAGGGATGCCTCGGGGCCGCGGAGTGCGCCTGAACATCTGGCCTGCCACCCCGCGGGGTGGGCGTCTCGCGGCCCCACAGGCTTGTTCTGGCCAGCGGGCACGGGGGCCTTGCCCCAGAGAGGAGCGGGCGCCCCCGGTCGTGGGCGTCCATGGTCGAGGGGGGTAGCCGCCATGTGCACCTGCAAGCGGGGGGCGCCAATGCCGATGCTCCCGAACGCCCATGCTGAGCGCAAGGAAGATTCCGCTGTCGAGCGTAACGACAATTCCGCCAAACCTCACCTCTGGGGGTGAAGCGTCGGCGGCCGCGTCCGTTCTACAGTCGTCGCATGGGGGGAACAGTCGAGGCGCGTCGCGCCCTAGTCCTCGTCGTGGATGACCAGGCGCGCCTGCGCCGCACGGCCCGGGTGCTGCTCGAGCAGCACGGCTTCGAGGTCGTCGAGGCTCGCCACGGCGGAGAGGCCCTGCTGGCCTGCCGGAGGTACAACCCGGCGCTCGTCCTGCTCGACCTCGAGATGCCTGCGATCGACGGCTGGACGTTCCTGCGCATCGTGGAGAATGCCGGGTTCGACACGCCGGTCATCATCGTTGCGGCGACGGAGCACGGATCCCCAGCGGAGTCCTCGTGCGTCGTGGACGTCATCCCCAAGCCCTACGACGCCGACGTGCTCATCGAGGCCATCCGGAGGGCGCTCCGTGAGTGAGCCGCTGGTCGTCCCGTGCCGGCGCGAGCTCGCGTCATCGTGGGCCTACCGCGGGGGAGGGCGGCCTCCGGGACTGGCGCGGGCGGTTTGGGGCCTTAGGGGGGCAGGACTCCGGTCGCCGTGTGATGTCGCGTGAGGCGCGCGCGAGCCGGCGACCGGAGTCCATCGTCTCCGCGGTCGTGCGTTCGCGGGGTTTCATCGACCTCGAGGAGCGACTCGATGAGACGGTCGAGGTGTCGCAAGCGTGGGGCGCACACGACGCACTCCTCGGGATCCAAGAAGGGGTCGTGGCGATCGGGGTCAGGCATCAGGCCGTGCCCGAACCAGCACGTGCATCGCTGCCAATCCACGTCCGACGATAGCACTCGCACCAACGACGGCACGAAGGAGCGGCGCCTCGTTCGCAGCCGACGAAGGGGGCAACCTGCCGTCCCGAACGAGGCGCCGCACGTTCATGGTCTCGAATGCGCAGCGTTCGTACAAGTCGCGCAGGAACCTGGATCGAGGCGCATCGGTGCGTACGGTTCGGGCCGAAGAGGTGGCCAGCGTGCGTTTCTCACACCCATGGTTCGAATGCGCGGTTCGCCCGCACGCTGGCCACCTCGCCTCCGCTCGGCGCACTTCCCATTCCGCAGGCTCTCCACATCCTGTGGACGTGCCCGACCAAGAGGGATCCTGACGGAGTGTTGCAGGCAGCAGGCGCGCATTCGGCCGTCGACTGCGCGATCGCGGAAGTGCTCTTCCCATCATCGGGGCTAGCCACCATGTTGGACCGAGGCATCCTCACGGAGCCCGTATGTCGAGGCGCGAGTCCGGCTCTTCGATCTGCCACCGTCCGAACGAGCTCGGGTCGAGATCGAACAGGACATGCGACGGGCGCACCGCATCCACGATGCTCTGCTGCCACGGCGGCGGCTGCACGTCGGCTGTGGGCTCGGGTTCTCTCGAGCCCGCGTCGAGAAAGCGGCGCGACAACCATTGGTTACCGCGCCGCTCAGCGTCCCCAGCGGGATTTGAACCCGCGTTACCGCCTTGAAAGGGCGGGGTCCTGGGCCGGCTAGACGATGGGGACGATGGGGGAGCCGGTTGGGCCGGTCCCCGTTTGGGGCGCGGAAAGGTACACGACGCGGGCGGGGCGGGCAACGTCAGCGGCGGGCCCGGGCGGACGGGGGCGGGGCGGCGGAGGCGAGCCAGGTGTCGTAGCCGTGCAGGAGCGCCTTCTCGAGGAGGGTGGCGACGACGCGGGCGCCGGGGCGGGTGAGGTGGCGGCCGTCGGCCTCGGCGAGGCGGGGGCTCGTGCGCGACCAGCGAGCCATGGTGCCGCGGCCGCCCGTCGCGTCCCAAGTGTCGAAGAAGGCGCAGCCTGCCTCGCGGGCGACGTCGCGCTGCGCTTCGACGAGGCGGCGGACGCGGCGGGGGCGGGCACCCTCCGAGTCGAGGACGGACATGACCAGGCACGACGCGGCGGGGCGGCCGCGGCGCGCGGCGCCGATGGCGCGCGTGTAGACGTCGACGTAGCGCTCGGGGTCGAGCAACGTGGTGTGAGAGGCGGCGTCGTTGCCGCCGAGCCAGAAGACCATCAGGTCGGGCTCCCGGAGCGCGATCTGCTTCGACCAGTGGTCCGGGTCGAACTGGCCGAGCACGCGGGTGAAGGCGCCGACGAGCATGAGGGCGTCGACGACGACGCCCGGGCCGCGCCGCTCCATGACGACGCCGTAGAGGCGCGCCTCGCCGTCGACGCGCAGCTCGAGCTCGTGCGCGCCGTCGGCGACGTCGAGGTCGTGGACGCGATCCTCGAAGGCGGGGGCGCGGGTCGCGACGCGCACGTCCGCGCCCCCGTCGACCCGCATCACGACGTCGCCGCCCTCGGGCCACGCCTGGTAGAAGAGCCGGTAGCGCCCGACGCGCCCGCCCGTGCCGCTGCGCGTCGTCCCGAACGAGGCCCGCGCGCCCGGCCCCGCGTTCAGCGCGAGCACGCCGCCGAGCCCATAGCGCCCGAGCGGATCGGACCGCGTGTTGACGACGCGCGTCCGCCAGCCGCCGCGCTTCGACCAGCGGACGTCCTGGTGCACCTGGTACGGCCAGCCCGGCACGATCGGCACGAACCCCTTGCCGCCGTCGCCGAACCGCGCCTGCAGCCGCTCGCGCAGGGCGCCCGTGACGCGATCGGAGGCGTTGACGGAGTCGCTGTAGAAGAGGATGCGCGTGGTGGCGCCCGGCTCGCGAAGGGCGGTCCGGCGGAGCGACCCATAGGCGTGTCGCATGGAGCCGGCGTCGTCCTCGATCGGCCGGCGCATGCCCGCCCACGCGTCGGGCGGGATCCGGAGGGACGCGTCGCCGCCGACCGAGGCCGCGGGGGCGGGTGCGCTCGCCGCCGGCCCCACGGCCGCCTCGAGGAGCTCGGCGTCGCTCAGGTCGCCGGCGCCCCGGCCGGCCACGCCGGCGACCGGGGCGCCTGCGGTGAAGGGCTCGAGGTCGAGGACGCGCGCGAAGGGGACCGGGTCGTCCGCCGTCCACACGCGCAGGCGCTCGAGCCCAGGGACGAGGTAGGGGACGGCGGCGACGGCCGCGAGCATGGCGAGGATCGCGAGGACGCGCCTCACGCCGGTGCTCGTCGGGGGCTCGCCGGAGGTCGTCACGTCAGAACTGGAAGTAGATGAAG
The DNA here is from genome assembly GCA_039794305.1 of Candidatus Neutrinellum sp. Lineage (GTDB taxonomy): Bacteria > Myxococcota_A > Polyangia > Polyangiales > JBDIVX01 > JBDIVX01. The sequence goes on along the minus strand of JBDIVX010000092.1, from coordinate 18,426 downwards.
GGGGCGGCCTGCTCGGTGCCGATCCACATGAGCAAGGCCGACACGCCCGCGACGAGCGCCGCCTGCGCCGGGGCGGGGAGGGCGACCAGGCGCGCGCGCGCTCGGTCGGTCCATCCGTCCGGCAGGTAGTGCGCTGCGTAGGTGGCGGCGATGAGCAGCACGACCGCGGGCGGCACCCGCACGTGCGCGAAGTCGAAGTCGAGGAGGCGCCCGTAGAACGCGCCGAGCTGCCCGAGATCGGCCGCGCGGAAGATGGGCCAGTGGAGCGAGATGTACGCCGTGTGCAGCGCCACCAGCGCCCAGCGCCACCGGCCGGCCGCCGGCGGCTCGCGCCCGGTGACGTCGCGCCACATGCGGTTCGCGGTCACGGCCGCCGCGTGCAAGAGCCCGAACACGACGAACGTCCACCCCGCGCCGTGCCAGATGCCGGTGATCAGGAACGCGATGAAGAGGTTCGCGTAGGTGCGGCCGCGACCGACCCGCGAGCCGCCGAGCGGGATGTAGACGTAGTCGCGGATCCAGCTCGAGAGCGTGATGTGCCAGCGGCGCCAGAACTCGATCGGACCGGTCGCCCGGTAGGGCCGCCGGAAGTTCTCGGGCAGCTCGAACCCGAAGAGCTTGGCCGAGCCGATGGCGATGTCCGTGTAGCCCGAGAAGTCGCAGTAGATCTGGCAGGTGTAGCCGAGCGCGGCGAGCAGGACCTCGCCCGAGCCGAAGCCGGCCGGATCCTCGAAGACGCGGTCGACGAGGTTGACCGCCAGGTAGTCGGCGACGAGCACCTTCTTCGACATGCCCTTGACGATCCGGAAGATCGCGTCGCCCGCGCGCTCGAGGTCGAGGGACGGAGCGCGGCCGAGCTGCGGCAGGAGCTCGCTCGCGCGCACGATGGGCCCGGCGACGAGCTGCGGGAAGAAGCTCACGAACGTCGCGAAGTCGAGGAACGACCGCGTCGGCGCGAGGCGCCCGCGGTAGACGTCGATCGTGTAGCTCAGCGTCTGGAACGTATAGAAGGAGATGCCGACCGGAAGGATGAGCCCGAGGTGCACCGGGTCCGCGTGCACGCCCATCGCGAGGAGCGCCTCGTGCACCGCGCCGAGCGCGAAGTCGGCGTACTTGAAGACGCACAGCATCCCGAGGTTGCCGGCGAGGCTCGCGGCGAGCAGGAGCCGCCGCGCCGCCGGCCGCGACCACCGCCCGAGCCCGAGCCCCACCAGGTAGTCGAGCACCGTGGAGGCGACGATGAGGACGATGAACGTCGCGTTCCACGACATGTAGAAGAGCCAGCTCGCGCCGAGCAGGAGCCCGGTGCGCAAGAGCCGCGCCTTGGCGAGCGCCCAGAAGGCCGTGAAGGCGAGGGCGAGGAAGAGGACGTACTCGAAGCTGTTGAAGAGCAACGGGCCTCGCCTCCTTCGGCGCCGCGGATTCTTACACGGCTCGGCCCCTCGGGGGGAGCGCGTCAGTCCGTCCGGAGCTGACAGCGGCCGTCGAGGCACCGCGCCGGTCCGGGCGGCTCGGACTCGGGGCAGGCGGGGCAACCGCTGTGGGGGCACTCCTCGATCTCGCACTCGAGCCGGCGCTCCTCGAGGACGTCGCGACGCATGGCGTGCCACTCGCACGGGCAGGTTCCGTCGGCGTCGGCGCAGCAGCCGGAGAACCGCGTCGCGACGCAGTCCTCGTCCGAGCCGCACCGCAGCTCCTCCAGCACGAGGTCCGGATCGTTCGCGACGGCGCTCGTCTCGGTCGGGGCGCCCGGCGGCGTGGTCTCGGCCACGTCGTCGCGGGGCGCGCGCTCGGCCTGCGGCTCGCTCGACCCGCACGCGAAGAGGGACGGAACGAGGAGGAGCAGGGCTCGCCCGGACGGCACGCCGGCATCCTGCCATGGATCGGAGAGCGTGAGGGAGGGCACAGAATCGAGAGGAAGGTGCCGACGGCGGGTCCCGTACCAGGACACGTGCGAACGCGGCTCGTCATCGCGTGGAGCGTGGTCCTGGGGCTCACTTTGGGCTGCTTCCTGCCCTCGAACCAGGGGGCGCCGGCCACGGCCACGGCGCCGACCGCCGAGAGCTACCCTCCCGATCCGAGCTTCGACCACAGCCCGGACGAGGCCGAGGCCTTCATCGCCCGCGAGACCGAGGGGTACGCGCCGGTCGGCGCGCCCGTCGAGGCACGGCTCGAGGCCTTCCAGCCGTGGCAGGTGCAGCTCCAGCGCGGCTACTGCTACCGGATGGCGGTGCGACTCGTGCCGGGCTCCCAGATCTCCGAGCACGCGCGGCGCGGCATCTCCTTCGTCTACTCGGCTCCCGGCGAGCCCGAGGTGCACGGCGGCCCCGGCTTCCACGGGCCCGGCGCGGTCGCGTCGGCGGGCTGCCCGCAGCGCGATCACGCCGCCACCTTCGACATGCGCGCCATCTTCGGGAGCGCGACGGACCAGAGCCGCGTCCACGATCTCGGCACCGGCAAGCTCGTCGCCCAGCTCCTCCAGAAGCCCATCACCGAGGAGGAGCTCGCCGCGCAGGAGGCCGAGCGCCAGCGGCAGATCGCCGAGTCCGAGCGGTTCGCGCGCGAGCAGGAGGAGCGCGAGCGTCAGGCCGCCCTCGAGCGCGAGCAGCGCTGGCAGCAGCAACGCGAGCAGCAGGCGGCGGCGCCGCCGTCCTCCGGCCCGCCGGCGCCGAGCGGCCCCGTGTCGGTCACGCTGCGCAACTCGTGCCGCGAGACCGTGCCGCTGTTCTTCGGCGACAACCCCGGCTTCGGCAGCGGCACCTACAGCTCGCTGTCCTCGAACACGGTCACGAGCCGGTCGTTCTCGGAGGGGGACATGATCTGGATCGTCGACGACAGCCGCCGCGGGATCAGCAGCGTCACCGTGTCGCGCGGGTCGCGGACCATCGAGATCACCTCCGCGTGCACGGGATTCGTCACGCGCTGAGGAAGGCCGCGGCGCTCGCGGCGTACCAGACCACGCGCCTCGGGGAGGCGCAGAACGTCAGGAGAGGAGTGGGACCATGTTGATGATCATCGGATCGGTGCTTCTGTTCGTCGCGGGCATTCTGGGCTTGGTCATCCTGATCAACGCCTTCTCGAAGGGGGGCGCCGCGCAGGGCCTGCTCTGCATGTTCGTGCCGTTCTACATCTTGTATTACGCCTTCGCGAAGTACAGCTCGCCGAAGAAGGCCCTCGTCGTCGGTGGCTGGCTCGGCGGGCTCGTGCTCGGCGTCACGCTCCAGGTGGTCGGCGGCTTGATGGCCGTGGGCGACGCCGCGGCGGACTTCGAGGCCGAGATGGCCCGGCTCGACACGACCGACTTCGCCAACGCTCCCACGGGCGGCGCCGCCGCCGAGGAGGGTGGCCGCACCGTGATCTGCAACATGAAGGACCAGCCTGGCCGCGTCTGTGCGCAGTATGCGCTCAGCAGCACCTACACGCAGGAGAACGCGGCCGAGCACTGCGAGATGACGCAGGTACTGGTCGAGAACAAGGTCGGAGTCACCGAGGGCACCTGCCCGACCGACGACGCCGTCGCCAAGTGCGAGCCCACCTTCGGCAGCATCACGACCGTCTACTACCGCGACCCGGACCCGAGCATCGACCAGGAGCAGGCGCTCTCGTCGATGGAGACGCTCTGCGTCGGGACCTTCACGCGGCTCTGAGCCCTCCCGCTCGTCCGTGCGGCCACGCCCCCGTCGGGATCCGGCGGGGGCGTCGTCGTCCGTCGTGCGCGACCTTGCGCCCGGGCACGGCCCCTCCCATGGTGCATCGCGATGCGTCTCGCCCTCGCGCTCGCCGGCACCGACAGGGGGAGGTCCGGCATCGGGGTCTACGTGCGGGAGGTCCTGCCGCGGCTCGGCAGGCGCCTCGTCGCCCGCGGCGACTCGCTCGTCGCGTTCGGCAGCGCCCGGGACGTCGCGGCCTACGCGGACTTGCTCGACGGCGCCGACCGGATCGGGCTCCCGGCCGCGCTCGATTCCCCGGGCGCGAGCGCCCTGTTCCACCTCGCCTTCGGGGGCCTGGTCGCGCGCCGCGCGCGGGCGGACGTGCTGCTCCTGCCGGCCGCCAACCGCCGGCTCACGCTGCGCTCGGCCGTCCCCACCGTCGCCGTCGTGCACGACCTCGCCCAGCTCCACGTCGCGCGCAAGTACGACCCCGCGCGCCAGGCGTACCTGCGGCACGTCGTCACGGGCGCGCTCCGGTCCGCCGACCGGCTGGTCGCGGTGAGCCACGCGACGCGCGCGGACCTGTCGGCCGTCGTGAACGGCAAGCCCGTCTCGGTCGTGCCGAACGGCGTCGACCACGAGCGCTTCGCGCCGATGGCGCCGGACGACGCGCGCGTGCGCGCGGCGCGGCGGGCGACCGGGCTCGGCGCCGCGCCCTACCTGCTGTACGCCTCGAGGCTCGAGCATCCGGGCAAGAACCACGTGCGGCTCGTGCGTGCCTTCGCCGCGAGCCGCGCGTCCGACGGGCGCGTCCTCGCGCTCGCGGGCAAGGACTGGGGCGGCGAAGAGGTCGTCCGCCGCGAGGCCCGGCGGCTCGATCTCGGCGACCGCGTACGGTTCCTCGGATTCGTCGAGGACACCCACCTGCCCGGCCTGGTGGCCGGCGCCGAGGCGGTGTGCATGGTGGGCCTGCGAGAGGGCTTCGGGTTGCCGGCGCTCGAGGCGCTGTCGGCTGGACGGCCCGTGGTCGTGTCGTCGACCGGTGCGCTCCCGGAGGTGGTGGGTGACCTCGGCGCGCTCGCCGACCCGTACGACGAGGCTGCCATCGTCCGGGCGCTCGAACGAGCGCTCCTCGACGCCGGTCTGCGCCGCCGCGTGGCCGCCGAGGGGCCCGCGTGGGCGGCGGCGCGGAGCTGGGAGAGCACCGCGGACGGGCTCGTCCGTGCGTGCGACGAGGCCGTGCGCCGGTGACGCCGAGGCGGGGGCGGCGCGCGCTCGCCGGCGCGCGGCGCGAGGCTCAGGCCGCTTCGCCCGACGGCTCGCTCATCCTCTTTCGCGGCGCCGTTGTCCAGAAGGCGTCGACGTCACCGACCCGATCCGGCAGCTCGCTCAGCTCTTTCGGCAGGCCGACCACCACGAAGCCGAGGCGCATGTCGAGGCGGCCGAGCCGGTCGCGGAGCTTCGTGATCTCGACCGCCGAGTGCCGCCCGGACTCCACCACCACGATGACGCGGTCGGCGAGCCGCGCCGCCCTGCGCAGCTTCGGTCCGGAGTAGGGACCCATGTACGGCTGCACGTCCAGAAGGAGCAGCTCGATCACTCCGTCCGCGGGCTCTTGCACCGCGAGCGCCGTGCCGCCGCCGCTCTTGCCCGCGCGGGCCGGCGGGGGCAGGTCGACGTAGGTGGTCGGCTGCCAGTCGCTCATCAGGCAGTCGGCGATCTGCAGGGCGTGCCGTTCTTCGGCTTCGGTCGCGCCGACGACGAGCGTCGAGCCGCTCGCCTCGGGGAAGTGGTCGTCGAGCTCGCTCACCAGCTCGGGCAGACCCTCGGGGTCGTCCGGCCAGACGGTGGCGCCGAGGACCGGGCCGTTTCCCCAGTAGCCCACCTCGCGCGGCGTCACCACCTTGAAGCCGCCGAGCTCTCGGAAGGAGGACCACGCGAGGACGAGCAGCAGCATCGTGAACGGGATGCCCGCGGCCACGGCCCAGCGGCCTTGCGACGGGACGGGGTGCTCGGGCGTCATGGCCGCCGAGACCACCCGGAACCCCGAGGAGGGGCTGCGGAGGGCGTCGACGAGGGCGCGCCGGCGAACCTCGAGCGCGGCGACGTGCGCCTCGGCGACGCGGACGGAGGCGAGCAGCGTGCTCGCCCGGCCTTCGAGCTCCGTGAGCTGACGGAGGCGCTCGCGCGCGGCGGACGCGAGCTCCTCGAGCGCCTCCTCCCGCTGCCGCGCAGCGGTGCGGTTCGCCGCCGAGCCGTGCACGCTCCCCTGCAAGGCCTCGAAGCCGGGGCTCGAGGCGATCGTACGGTCGGTGATTGGGCGCGCCTCTCCGGCGGTCACCCGCTGCGAGAGGGCGGCGACGCGTTGGCGCAGCGACGCCACGCGCGGGTGGTCCGCCGACATGCTCGCGCTCGCCTGGGTGAGCTCCGCCTGCAGGCGCGCGAGCTCGGCCGCGTCGGCCGACGTCTGCACCTCGGTGACGACGGTCCGAGTCTGGCCGCGCATGGCCTGCCGGAGCTCGCGCAGGCGCGCGTCCTCCGCCTGCGCCTCTGCGCGGGCGACGTCGGCCTGGGCCCGCAGCGCGGCCGCGGCCTCGATGGCGCGCTCCTGCTCGGTGGTGAGGTCGGCGATTCCGTTCTCCTCGCGGAACTCGTCGTAGCGCCCACGGGCCTGCGCGAGCGCCTTGCTCGCCTGATCGAGGTCCGCCTCGAGCCCGGCGAGGTGCTCTTCGAGGCGGCGCCGCTCGACCTTCTCTCTCTGCGCAAGAAAGACCTCCACCACGGTGTCGGTGAGCACGGCCGCCTGGGCGGGCCCGCCGGCGCGCGCCGCGACGTTCATGACGTTGCTCTCGTGCTCGACGGTGACCGTGACTCGGTCGGCGAGGCGATGGAGCGGCTCGTCCGAGCCGATGTGCTCGCGCACCGCGCGCAGGTTCTCCGGCAGCTTCACCGAGTCCAGCATGGTGGGAAGCTCCGCCTCCCCCGCGCTCGGGATCCCCTCTACGTCCGGCACCCCCTCGTAGACGACGCTCGCGATGGACTCGTATTGCCGGGGCATCAGCCAGTGGGCGACCGCGAAGCCGGCCGCGCCGCCGCCGATGAGGGCAAGCAGGACGAAGGCACGCGCCCTGCGCAGGATGCGGAGCAACCGGTGGGGATCGACCGGCCGCCCGGGGCGCCGGTCCCAACCTTCCTCGGCCGGCCCCCGTGTGGGCGGCAGACCATGACTGGTGCTGTCGGGCTCGTACACTCGGCCACCCCCCGTAGTCCGCCTCAGCGGCAATCGCCGTTCGGCCCCCCCGGCAATCATCTCGCGTCACGGCACTTGCGCACGGGCGCGCCTGCTCGCAAGTGAGGCGTCCTTGCACCGATCGGCTCACGGGCGCGGCCGGACCGCGGTGCGAACGATCCCCCGGCGCTCGTCCTCGCGAAGCTGGCGCACGAGCGCGAGCAGCATCGCCGTCTGGATCCAGACGAGGTGGCTCATGACGGTCTGGCGCAGGAGCCACTCGAGCACGCCCTGGAGCGCCGTGACCATGAGGCCGGCGGTGATGCCGAGGATGACGTCGCCGCGGGCGTCGCCCGGATGACGGCGGAACCACCGCAGCCCCACCACGATCGGGAACACGACGAGTCCGAGGTATGCGAGCACGCCGAGGTAGCCCGTCTCCGCCGCCGTGAGCCAGTAGATCTGGTGAACGATCCCGCTCCGGTCGTACTCGGGGAGCCCTACGGCCTCGCCGTACCCGCCCTCGTCGAGCACGTGCGAGAAGTTGTTGATGCCGACCCCCGCGGGGTGGTCGGCCAGCATGTCCGCGGCTGCCTGCTCGAAGCGCTCGCGCCCCTCCGCCGACGCCTCGGGCGCGTACAGGAAGCGCTCGACGATCGAGTCGAAGGACTTGATCCCGATGACGGCGCCGAGGACGAGCGCGGCGACGCCGATGCGCATCTTGAGCGCCGTGGGGCGCCGGACGAGCGAGCCGACGTAGGCGAGCCCGAGCCCCACCGGCAGCATGACGAGCGCCCCGCGCGAGAGCGTGAAGACGACGCAGACCGCAGCGGCCGAGAGCGCAGCGCCGGCGAGGAGCTTCTGCTTGCCACGGCCGAGCAGGAGGGCGAGCAGCACCGGCGCGATGAGGTTCGCGGCCATCCCGAGGGAGTTCTGGTGCGCGAAGGTGCCGCGCACCTGGTACGCGCCCTCCACGTATCGTTGGAAGAGCACGTAGCCGAGCTGGACGAGCAGACCGCAGGCCAGGCTTCGGAGCAGGAGGGGCGGGGCACGCCGGTCCTGGCAGGCGCGGGCGACGATCGCGCCGACGAAGGTGACGCGCACGATGCGCCACACGCCGAAGCCCGCGTAGAGCGGCTCCCACGCCCACAGGATGCTCGCGGCGCCGACCGCGAGGTAGGCGAGGGCGAGCCGCTTGTACGGCATCGGGTACCGTGCCTTCGGCAGCGCGACCCACAGCGTGAGCGCTACGATGTCGACGAGGGTGACCTCGAAGCCGCGCGCGTCTCCGCGGTACGCCTCGTGGCTCAGCAGGTTCACGCTCAGGCGATCGACGTCCTCGGTGAACGGAAGGAACGCCACGAGGAACAGGAGTGCCGCCCGGACCTTCGGCTTTCTGCGCGCGAGCCTTCCAGCAGCGAGCGCCGCGGTGATCGCGACGGCGACGGCGACCCACTTCATGAATCGCTCGCGTCACGCTTGAGCGCCGAGCCTTCGGGACCTATGCGAGTCGCGGTCATGTTGGATCGCATCCGGCGGGATCTTCAGCACTACCGAGACCGGGGGCCGTTCACGCACCTCGGTTTCTGGGCGGGCGCCGCCTACCGTGCGGCGGCGTTCTGCCGCGAGACCGGTCCCCGTCCTCTGCGGCTGCTCCTGTGCACCGCGGCGGGCGCCGTCAATGCACCGCTCCGGTTCTTTCGGGGCGTCGACATCCCGGCGAGCGCTCGGATCGGCCCGGGCCTGTGCCTGCATCACCCGAACAACGTGGTCGTCTCGCCCGACGCCGTGCTCGGCACGGACTGCACGCTGTACCAGGATGTGATCATCGGGGAAGGTGGCCCGGTCCCCGGCGCACCGAGGCTGGGCGACCGCGTGCGTGTGTTCGCCGGCGCCAAGATCCTCGGCGGAATCACCGTCGGTGACGACGTCGAGATCGGGGCGAACGCCGTCGTCACCCGCGACGTGCCCTCCGGCGCGGTGGTCGCGAGCCCCGCCGGCCGGCCGGTCTCGCGAGAGACGATCGAGCGAATGAAGCGATGAGGCGAGCGCTCGTCGCGCAATGATCCGGTCCCTCTGGCACGTCGAGGCATGGGCCATACATGAACTTGCCCCCACCATGTCGCGCGTCTTCCGAGTCTCCGTGTTCGTCCTGTCGTCGGCCGTGCTGCTCGCGCCGACCGCGGCGCAGGAGCAAGCGGGCAACGCGCTGTGGATCGGCAACAGCCTCGTCCGCTTCGGCGCGGACGGGCCGTACCCCGCGTACGACATCCCGGCCATCGTCGAGTCGATGCGCCGGGCCGCCGCGTCGGCCAACCGCCGTGTCTCGACCCGGGGGCACGTGCGGGTGCTCACCTCGGACGGCTTCGGGATGGGGAGCTGGTGGAGCAGTTGGCACGGCTACGTCGCGCCCGACGGGGAGAACGTGAGCGCGGCGCGCGCGATCGTCGAGGATCCCCACGCGCCCCGTCGATACGACGAGCGCCTCGGGTTCGAGCCGCTGCCGGCGGGCTCGGGAGGCTGGGACCGCATCGTGTGCCTGAGCCTCATCAACTACCTGGATCCGGACGAGCACTGGCATCGAGGCCGCGCGATCGTTCCCGCCACCGAGCGCTGGTACCGCTTCATCCGCGAGAAGCAGCCCCGGGCCGCAACCTCCACTACGTCGCGCCGGCCGACAGCCGCAAGATGGGCCGGCGGCAGGCGCGGGTGGACGCGCTCTACGGGGAGCTTCGCGAGCGGCACGGAGGGCGCGTCGTCCCGGTCGGCCGCGCGTTCCAGCAGGCGATGCAGGCGCGGCCCGAGCTCGAGCTGCGCCGTCCGCTCCGGGACGACTTCGTCCACTACAGCGGCGCCGGTGCTTTCCTCGCCGCCGCCGTCTTCTACGCGGTGCTGTACGGAGACCCGGTCGGCTTGCCGGCGCCTGTGGAGCTCGGCGTCTCCGACGAGGATGCTCGGCTGTTGTCCGAGCTCGCGGCCGAGGCGGTCCGCAGGGTGGGCTCGGCACCACGGTAGGTCTCATCGAAGAGAGGGGGGAACAGGACGTGTGCGGGATCGCCGGAGCTGTTTCGTTCGAAGGGCGGCCGGACCTCTGCGCGGTGGAGCGCATGGTCGCGCTCCTCGACCACCGCGGACCGGACGAGCGGGGTGTGCACGTCGAGGGGTCGGCGGCCCTCGGCCACGCTCGGCTCAGCATCGTCGACCCGGCCGGCGGGCGCCAGCCCATGGGCGCCGCGGACGGTGCGGTCTGGATCACGTTCAACGGCGAGATCTTCAACCACGTGGAGCTGCGCGTCGAGCTCGAGAAGCGCGGTCACGTCTTCCGCACGCGTTCGGACACGGAGGTGCTGCTCCGGGCGTACTTGGAGGAGGGCGTCGACTGCGTCCACCGCTTCAACGGGCAGTGGGCGTTCGCGATCTGGGACGGGCGGTCGCGGCGGCTGTTCGCCTCGCGCGACCGGCTCGGGATCCGGCCTCTCTACTTCACGCGCAGCGGTGGCGGGCTGGTCTTCGCCTCCGAGATCAAGGCCCTCCTCGCGTATCCGGGCGTGCGCCGCGAGATCGATCGCGTGGCTCTCGACCAGGTCCTGACGCTGTGGACCACGGTGCCGCCGCGCACTGCCTTCGCCGGTGTCGAGGAGCTGCCACCCGGCTGCTCGCTGGTGTTCGAGCGCGGTGAAGTCCGCACGTGGCGCCACTTCGAGCTCGACTACTCGGAGCTCGACGGCCGCTCGGAGGACGACCTCGCGGACGAGCTCCGCGCGACCCTGATCGACGCGGCGCGCCTCCGCTTCCAGCGCTCGGACGTTCCGGTCGGGGCCTACCTCAGCGGCGGGCTCGACTCCGCCGTGATCACGGGCATCGTCCGCCGCTTCACCGACGCGCCGCTCTCGACCTTCTCGGTCACCTTCGAGGACGCCGAGTTCGACGAGAGCGAGCACCAGCGGCGCGTCGTCGACTTCCTCGGCGTGGATCACCACGAGGTCCGCTGCCGCGCCGAGGACATCGGCCGCTCGTTCCCCGAGGTGGTCTGGCACGCCGAGCAGCCCGTCGTCCGGACGGCGCCCGCGCCGATGTTCCTCCTGAGCCGGCTCGTTCGGGACAGCGGCTTCAAGGTGGTCCTCACCGGTGAGGGCTCGGACGAGCTGCTCGGCGGCTACGACGTCTTCAAGGAGGCGAAGGTCCGTCGCTTCTGTGCGCGGGCGCCGTCGTCGAGGCTCCGCCCGCTGCTCCTCCGCAGGCTGTACCCGTACATCCCGGCCATCCAGCGCCAGCCCGACGCCTACCTGCGCTCCTTCTTCCTCGCGCGGCCGGAGGATCTCGAGAGCCCGTTCTTCTCGCACCTGCCGCGCTGGGAGCTGACCCGCAGGCTCCGCGTCTTCTACTCCGACGAGACGCGATCGGCGCTCCGGGGAGAGGACGTCTACGCGAAGCTCGCCGCCGAGCTGCCCGAGCGGTACGCGAGCTGGCACCCCTTCTGCCGGGCCCAGTACCTCGAGACCCGCTACCTCATGCCCGGCTACATCCTCTCGAGCCAGGGCGACCGGATGAGCATGGCGCACGGCGTCGAGGGGCGGTTCCCGTTCCTCGATCACCGCGTCGCGGCGCTCGCCGCGCGCGTTCCGCCGCGGCTCCAGATGAAGGTCCTCGACGAGAAGCACCTCCTCAAGCGGGCCGCGGGCGACCTGATCCCGCCGTTCCTTCACCGCCGGCCGAAGCAACCCTACCGCGCGCCCGAAGCGGCCGCCTTCTTCGACGCGGAGCGGCGCGCGGCGCGGTTCGAGTGGGTGGACGAGCTCCTGTCGGAGAGGAAGCTCGCCGCGAGCGGGATCTTCGACGTCGAGGCGGTGTCGCGGCTCGCCGACAAGGCACGGCGCGGGCGCGTCGTCGGGATCAAGGACGGGATGGGGCTGGTCGCGATTCTGTCGACTCAGCTCCTCTGGCATCGGTTCGTCGAGCACCAGGGGCACAGGACGGTTGGCCATGGAGACTGAGGTTCGAAGCAAGCTGCGAGACTTCATCGTGGACACGTTCCTCTTCGGAGATGGCGCGGAGGAGCTCTCCGACGAGGACTCGCTGCTCGAGCGAGGCGTCATCGACTCCACGGGCGTCCTCGAGGTCACGGCCTTCCTCGAGGACGACCTCGGGGTGAAGGTCGGCGACGAGGATCTCGTGCCCGACAACTTCGACTCGATCGCGAAGCTCACGGCATTCGTCATGACCAAGCGGGGAGGGTGAAGGACATGGCTGCGATCACGAGGGACGTCCTCCGGATCGACACGGCCGCCGAGGCGGAGCGGATCGTGGGCTGGATCCGGGCGGCGGTGAGGAAGCTCAAGAAGCGGGGCGCGGTGGTGGCCCTCTCGGGCGGCATCGACAGCTCCGTCGTGGGCGCGCTCTCGGTGAGGGCGCTCGGGCCGGAGCGCGTGTTCGGCCTGCTGATGCCGGAGCGCGACTCGTCGGACGAGACGCGGCGGCTCGGCCGGAAGCTCGTCCAGCACTTCGGGATCGACCACGTCGAGGAGGACATCACGCCCATCCTCGAGGCCAGCGGCTGCTACCTGCGCCGCGACGAGGCGATCCGACGGGTCGTCCCCGACTTCCAGAGCGGCTGGTCGAGCAAGATCGTGCTGCCGAGCGTCGTCGAGAGCGACGTGTTCCGCGTGTTCTCGGTCGTCGTACAGCCGCCCGGTGGCGAGGAGCGGAAGGTACGGCTCGACACGAGCGCCTATTTCGGCGTCGTGGCCGCGACCAACTTCAAGCAGCGGACCCGGAAGATGCTCGAGTACCACCACGCCGACCGGCTGAACTACGCCGTCGCCGGGACTCCCAACCTGCTCGAGTACGACCAGGGCTTCTTCGTGAAGAGCGGCGACGGAGCGGCCGACTTCAAGCCGATCGCGCACCTCTACAAGACGCAGGTGTACGCGATGGCGCGCGAGCTCGGCCTGCCCGACGACATCTGCTCGCGCGCGCCCACCACCGACACGTACTCCATGCCGCAGTCGCAGGAGGAGTTCTACTTCTCGCTGCCCTACCAGGACATGGACCTGTGCCTGTGGGCCAAGAACCACGGCGTCGCCGCGTCGGAGGTCGCTCCGGCGCTCGGGCTCGAGACCGCGCAGGTCGAGCGCGTCTACCGGGACATCGACGGCAAGCGCGCCGTGGCCGCGTACCTGCACATGGAGCCCTTGACGATCGACCGAGGGGTCGAAGGGAACGAGACATGACCGAGCGCGTGAAGACCGCGAGGAGGGCGCGGCTCCTCGCCGGGCTGGTCGTGGCGCTCCTCGCCGCGGGCGCAGCCCTCGTGCCCGTGGGCGGCGAGACCGTCGAGGCCAGCTCCCCGAATCCGGGAGGACCCACCATGGACCTGTCGAGCTTCTCGCCCGACCCTCCGGGCGAGCCACTGAGCCTTCTGTTCATCCACCACTCGGTGGGCGGCCAGCTCCTCGCCGACCCGGGTCCCGAGACCGGAGGGAGCTCGATCCACCCGACGCACCCGAACGGCGGCGGGCTGCGCTCGCGGCTCGAGAGAGCGGGGTACCGCGTCCACGAGGCGTCGTACGACAGCGAGGTCGGCCACCGGACGGACCTCGGCGACTGGGTCCCGAAGTTCCGGGGGCACATGGACCGCATCCTGCGCGTGCGGATGCAGGACGAGCCGTTGCCCGACGGCGACAAGAACCGCATCGTGGCGTTCAAGTCCTGCTTCCCGAACAACGAGCTCCACGCCATGGGCGAGCCTCCCGGTGACCCGTCGGTGCCCGATCTCACCGTGGAGAACGCCAAGGCGGCGATGCGCGAGCTCTTGCCCGAGTTTCGCCGGCACCCGGACACGCTCTTCGTCTACCTCACGGCGCCCCCGCTCGCGCCGCGCCTGCGCCCGGACCCCGCGTGGAAGTGGATCGCCAAGCGCGTCCTCGACCGCGGCATGACGCCCGAGCGCCTCCAGGCGTCGGCCGCCCACGCCCGGGCCTTCAACGACTGGGTCCGCTCGCCCGGAGGGTGGCTCGCCGACTACGACGAGGACAACGTGGTCGTCTTCGACTACTTCGACTTGCTCACCGGCGGCCGCGGCGACCTCCTCGCGTATCCGACCGACGGCGGTCACGACAGCCACCCGTCGGCGGAGGGACAGCGACGCGCCGCCGAGGCGTTCGTCCCGTTCCTGAACCGGGCCGTCCGCCGAGCCGGCCTGGTCGAGTGAGCGCGCCCCGCCTGCACGCCCTCCTCTGCGAGCGCGCCGAGCGGGCGCCGGACCGGCCCGCGTACGTGCGCCGCGGCGAGACCACCGCGTATGGGGAGCTCGCGTCGCGCGCCGCGAGGCTCGCGCACGCGCTCCGGGAGGCCGGTCTTCGGCGAGGCGACCGTGTCGGGCTCGTGCTCGACGCGCGCGTCGAGTACCTGATCGCCCACTACGGCGTGCTCATGGCGGGCGGGGCGGTGGTCCCCCTGAGCCCGGACACCCGCCCTCGCGTGCTCCGCCACGCGCTCTCGCACTCGGCGGCGCGGGCGGTCGTGATCGGCGCAGGCGAGCTCCGGCACCTGGCGGCGGTCACGGCCGAGCTGCCCGCGCTCGGGCTGGCCGTCGTCGTCGACGCGCGCGCCGGTCCCGCCCTAGGCCCATCCGTTCGTGCGGTGCGCTTCGAGGAGCTGGTCGCGGCGGGGAGCGAGCTGTTCGACGCCGGCGCCGCCGGAGAGGACCTCGCCTCGGTGACCTACACCTCGGGCACGACCGGCCCGCCCAAGGGCGTCATGCTCGCGCACCGGAACCTCGTCGCCAACGTGCGCTCCATCGTCGACTACCTCGAGCTCGGCCCGGAGGACCGCGTGGCCATGGTGCTGCCGTACCACTACGTGTACGGGAGCTCGGTGCTGCACACGCACCTCGCCGCCGGCGGGGCCGTCGTGGACGCCGGGACGGTCGCGTTTCCGGCCGCCGTCCTCGACTCCATCGAGGCGCACCGCTGCACGGGGCTCTCCGGCGTGCCGTCGACCTTCGCGCGGCTCGCGCGCGTCGAGGACCTCGGCGCGTGGGACCTCTCGAGCCTGCGGTACGTGACGCAGGCCGGCGCCGCGATGACGCGCGCGCTCACCGAGACCCTGCGCCGGATGCTCCCGACGGCGAGGATCTTCGTGATGTACGGGCAGACCGAGGCGGCCGCGCGGCTCAGCTACCTGCCCCCCGAGGCCCTCGACGAGAAGCTCGGGTCGGTAGGGATCGCGATCCCGGGCGTCGAGCTGTCGATCGTCGACGCGGCGGGCGAGCCCGTGCCGCCCGGCACCGTCGGCGAGATCGTGGCCCGGGGCGACAACGTGATGCTCGGCTACCTCGGGGACCCCGATGCGACCGCGAAGGCCCTGCGCGGCGGCGTGCTGCACACGGGCGACCTCGGCACCATGGACGAGGACGGCTACCTCTTCGTCGTCGGGCGCGAGAGCGAGATGATCAAGTCAGGCGGCCACCGCATCGGGCCGCACGAGATCGAAGAGGTGATCGCGGCGGTGCCCGGCGTGGCCGAGTGCGCGGTGGCCGGCGTGCCCGACGACCTGCTCGGGCAGGCGGTGGCGGCCTTCGTCGTCCTCGAAGAGGGGGCCCGGGTCGACGTACGCGCGATCAAGAAGGCGTGCTTCGAGGAGCTGCCCCGCCACAAGATGCCCGCCCGCGTGGCGTTCGTCCCGGCGCTCCCGCGGTCCGACCGCGGCAAGCTCCTTCGAAAGGACCTCGCGGCCTCCTTCGCGAAGGAAGGCGGGCGCGCATGAGCCTCGGAAGCGACCTCCGGGCGGACATGGACCGTTATCGCGAGCTCGGCGGTTGGCGCCGAAGGCTCGGGTTTTGGGTCGGCGCGACCTACCGCGTGGGCGCGCACCTCCATCGGCTTCGCCCCCGCGCGGCGCGCCTGCCCGTGCTCGCGGGCTACAAGGCGGCGGTGCTCCCGTTCCAGCTCTTCCGCAAGGTGGAGATCTCGGCGCGGACGCCGATCGGCGAGGGCCTGTGCATGCCTCATCCGTACGGCATCGTGATGCCGCCGGACGTGGAGATCGGGCCGGGCTGCACCCTGCACGCCGGAACGACGCTCGGTCTCGGGCCCGTCCCGGGCGTCCCGAAGCTCGGCGCGAACGTGACGCTGATGCCCGGCGCGAAGGTGCTCGGGGGCGTGACGCTCGGAGACGGAGTGGTCGTCGGAGCCAACGCCGTCGTGACGAAGGACGTGCCGGCGGGGTTCGAGATCCGGAGCCCGGTACCCCGCGTAGGGTGGCGTGCGTGAGCGCCGCCTCGTCGGACCGGACCCTCGTCAAGCGCCTGCTCGGCGGGGGTGCGCAGCAGATCGGAGCCTTCGTCGCGCAGCTCTTCACCCTGCCGGTGATCGCGCACTACCTCGACGGCGATCGGATGGGCGCGTGGGCGCTCCTCGGCGCGGCCGGCTTCCTGGTGGGCTTCGTCGATCTGGGGCTCGCGACGGCCGTCCAGCGCTCGGCCGTCACCGATGACGACGAGCGGACCCGGCGGCTCGTCGGCCTCTCCATCTCGACACAGCTCCTGCTCCTGCCGCTGTTCGTGCTCGCCGCCTTCTTCTTCCTCACGGACCTGCCCGGCGCCCCCGGGGCGGTGCAGCGAGAGGCCACGCCGACGGCCGTCCTCGTCCTCGCCGGCGGCGCCCTGCTCGGGCTCGGCCAGCCCTACCGGATGTTCGTGTTCGCGCGGGGCGGGGTCCGGCAGATCGCGACCGCGCGCACCGCCGGGGCAGTCACCCAGGTCGTGGTCCTCGTCGGCGGGTTCGCGACGTACCGAAGCTCGTTGCTCGTCCCAGGCGCGGCGTACGTCATCTTCAACTGCGTCGACTTCGGGCTCACCGTGTACGCCGCCCGCGCCATGGACCGGCGGCTTCCGCTCCGTCCGCGCAGGCCCCGCGGCCGCGACGAGGTGCTCGGCGCCTTCCGCGACGGCGCGGCGGCGTTCTCGCTCAACCTGGCCGTGACCGCGGCGCTCCGCATCGACCTCTTCGTGCTGAGCTCCGTCGCGCCGCTCGCGCTCGTCGGGACCTATCAGGTGGCGGGGCGCACCATCGACATGGCGTACATCCTCGCCAAGCAGACGACCGTCGCCATCATGCGCGACCTGGGGAGGTCGGAGGCGCGCGTCCGCGCCGTGCGCGTCGGCACCGCGGTCTTCGGCGGCGTGGTCACGAGCGGGATGGCCGCCGTGGCGCTGGTCGGCCAGCCCTTCCTCGTGCTCCTGTTCAACGAGCACGCGGCCGGGCAGACGGCCGCGGTCGTGCTCTCGCTGCTCGCGACCGCGGCGATCGTGATGTCTCTCTACGAGGTGGCGAGCTCCATGGTCATGCTGGGCGCGCCGACGGCCTGGAGCTGCGCGGTCCCGATCATCACCGGCAGCCTGCTCAACCTCGCCATCTCGGTCTCGCTCGCGCCGCGCTACGGCGTCTGGGCCGTGGCGGGCAGCACGCTGATCGGGAACGCGGTCACCTTCGCGCTCATGTGGCGGCAGGCGCATCGCATCCTCGGCTGGAGCGCGGGGCAGGTCGCCCGCACGCTCGCCCCGGCGCTGACCGCCTTCATCGTCGCGGTGGGCGTCGGCCTGCCCTTGCGGCCGTGGGTGGACCACTGGGCGCTCAGCCTCGGGGCCTGCGTCGTGACGAGCGGCCTCGGCGTCGTCGCGATGGCCGCCGTGATGCGGTGGCGCGGCCGCACGCAGGCCCGCTCGGCCGTGCAGGCGTGAGCGGCGGCCGATCACCCCTTCCGGTGGGACTCGTGCCGTGACAGCACGGTCTTCTGACCGAGGCGCGTGTCGGTGCTGCCGGTGCGGATGCGCTCGGCTCCGTGCCGGTGGCCCGCGAGGTAGCCCCAGTGGAAGACGGCTCGCCGGGCGGGTACGCGCACGATGTCGGCGAGGTCGCCCTCGCGCGCGCACTCGACCCAGTCGCGCAGCGTGTGCAGGACCGTGCGCGCGGCCGCCTTGGCGAGCCCCTCGCTCCGCCCGTAGATGAACGCGTCGGCCTCGCCCTCGATGAAGCGCCGGCCGTAGAGCTGCCGGAGCGTGTAGTTGTGCGAGTGCATGACGAGCGCGTCCGACACGTAGGCGATGCGCACGCCGTGCGTCCGTGCCCAGTGGCCCCACTCGGTGTCTTCCGACCCCCAGGCGTCGCGATAGAACGGGTGGCGCTCCCAGGCGCTCCGGCGCATGGCGGCCATCGGGAACGACAGGGTGATCCAGGGCGGCGTCGTCTCGGCGTCGGGGAAGCTCGCGCGGTAGTCGCGCCGGACCCAGGTCTCGGCCTCCGGCCGCGGGACCTGCCGGGCGAGCGCGGCGTCCACGTCGGGGTCGTCGAACGCGGCGACGAGCCGGCCGAGAGTCGCCGGCGTGAGCGGGACGGCGTCCGAGTTCTGGAAGACGACGAGCTCGCTGTCGCAGGCTCCGACGGCGCGGTTGAGGACCGGCCCAGGGAAGTAGTCCTCCGGCGCGACCTGGTTCAGCCGGTGCGGGTAGGCGTCGACGAGCTCGAGCGTCCGGTCGGTGGAGCCGCT
>JBDIVX010000091.1:0-29904 GCA_039794305.1 Candidatus Neutrinellum sp. | reverse complement strand
GACGGCTTGCACGCAGGCGCGGCGGACGGCCCGCAGCTCGTCGGCCGTCGAGCCGGGCAGCCCGAGATCGGCGTACCAGCGCACATGGTCCCCGAAGAGCTTCACCTGATCGATCGTCTGCGACGCGCCACATGCCTGGAGCGACAGCGGCCGATCGGCCGAGAGGACGACGAGCGGCACGTGCGCAGCCGCGGCCTCCACGATCGCCGGCAGGTAGTGGGCGGGCGCCGACCCCGAGGTGCACAGGAGCACCGCCGGGACGCCCGTGATCTTGGCGCGACCGAGGGCGAAGAACGCGGCGGCGCGCTCGTCGAGAACGTGGTGGCAGCAGAGCGTGGCGTTCGTGGCGGCGGCGCGGACGAGCGGCGTCGACCGCGAGCCCGGGCTCACCACCACGTCGCGCACCCCCGCGGCGGCCAGCGCGTCGAAGATCAGCCGCGCGTGCTCGCCCTGCGGGTTCATGGCGGAGCCCCCAGCGCCTCGATGAGCGCGCGCATCTTGAGCGCGGCCTCTTCCCACTCCGCGTCCGGATCGCTGCCCTCGACGATGCCGGCACCCGCGTACACCCAGGCCCGGTCGCCGTGGAGCAGCCCCGAGCGAAGCGCGACCATCACCTCGGCGTCGCCGCGCGCGTCGATCCACCCGATCGGTCCCGCGTACCAGCCGCGCGGCACCGGCTCGAGCCGCTCGATGCAGGAGAGGGCCTCGTCGGTCGGGACGCCGCCCACCGCGGGCGTCGGGTGCAGGGCACCGAGCAGGTCGACCGCGTGCACGTCCCCCCGCACGTCGGCCTCGATCGGCGTCCGCATGTGCAAGACGTGGCGGAGGGCGCGGATCTCCGGATGCTCCGAGACGCGCACGGACGTCGCGAGCGGGAGGAGGCGGCGCACCACGTCGTCCACCACGAAGGCGTGCTCGGAGCGGTCCTTCGCGCTCCCGAGGAGGGCCTCGGCCGCGCCCGGCGCGCGCGCGTCGATCGACCCCGCGAGCGCCTCGGTGCTCACCCTGCGGCCGCGCTTCTCGAACAGGCGCTCCGGCGTCGCCCCGAGGAACGCCGCGGCGCCCCGGCGGAATTTGAAGCACGTGCAGCTCGGGAAGCGCGCGCGCAGACACCCGAGCACCGCCGCTTCGTCGACAGGTCCCGCGAGACGCACGGTCGACCGGCGCGCGAGGACGGCCTTCGACAGCCGGCCCGCGGCGATCTCCTCCCGCACGCGCTCGACCGCGCGCTTCCAGGCGGCCTCGTCGGCGTGCTCGACGCCGAGCCAGCGCGGCGGCTCGCGCCGCGCACCGCGCCGGTCGAGCAGCCCATCGAGCTCGGCGCACGCGCGCGCCGCCTCTGCGGCCACGTCGGTGATGCCGGCCCCGTCCACCGCGAACGACACGAAGGGAACCTCCCCGTCGTCTCCCACCGTCCAGCGCGGCAGCACGAACGCGCCGTCGCCGAACCCGGTCCACTCCGGCTCCGCGGCCCCGCCCGCCGCGAACGCCAGCCCGCCGAACACGCGCGGCGCGACCGGCGGCGCCTCGCCCACCGCCTCCACGCGCGCCCAGAGCGCATCGAGCCCCTCCCGCAGCCGCGCGAGCCCCTGCGCCCCCCGCACCCGGCAAGTCCAGGCCTCCCCCACCCCCCCGAGTTGCATTGGGACCTGTCCCCAATGCAAGTCGAGTTGCACGGGGGACAGGTCCCAATGCAAGTGGGTGGCGATGGCGAGGGTGCGGTGGGTGGCGGCGCGGGCGCACGCCTCGCGGACGAGGGTGTGGAGGGCGGCGCGGGAGGGGAGGCGCGCGGCGGGGACGAGCTCGGCATGCGGCGACAGATCGCTCATGCGGGCTCTCCGACGTAGAGGCACGACACGCCGAACGTGAGCGGACGGACCTCGAGGACGCGCAGCCCGGCGTCCTCCATCAGGCGCGCGAACTCGTCGGGCGGGGGGAAGGCGGCGATGGACTCCTGCAGGTAGCGGTACTCGCGCGCCCCGCTGAGGAGCGCGCCGATGCGCGGGACGAGCGTTCGGATGTGGAAGCGAGCGAGCGGCCCTAGCAGTCCGCCGCGTGGCTCGGACAGCTCGAGGACCACGACGCGCCCGCCGGGCCGCGTCACGCGCGCCATCTCGGCGAGCGCGCGGCGGCGATCGGGCACGTTGCGGATGCCGAAGGCGATGGACACCGCGTCGAACGCGTCGTCCTCGAAGGGCAGCGCCTGCGCGTCTCCCACCTCGAGCCTCACGCGCCCCTCGAGCCCGGCCCGCTTCACCTTGTCGCGGCCCACCGCGAGCATGCCGTCCGACGGATCCACACCGGCGACCCGGACGTCCGGCGACGCTCGCGCGATCCGGAGCGCGAGGTCGGCCGTGCCCGTCGCGACGTCGAGCGCCCGCGAACCGGGCGAGAGCGCCATCGCACGCACCGCCCTCCGCCGCCACCCCTGGTCGACCCCGAGAGACAGGATGCGGTTCAGGAGATCGTACCGGCGGGCGATCCGGTCGAACATCGCGCCCGACCCACCCCGCGGCTCCACCGAGAGCGCCGTCGACGGATCGCCCATCACCTGCCTCCCGGCACCTCCACGGCGGCTCTTGCGCTTTGCTCGATCTCGCGCTTGCGCGCGTGCAGCCGCATGTGGCCCTTCTGGATGCCGTCGCCCGCGAGCGCCTTGAGCGCGGCGAGGTTCGACGCCAGCCCCGCGGCCCCGATGATCATCGCGAGCTCGCCCGCGCTCGACACACGCGCGATCTCGAACGCCGCCCGCACGCCCGCGTGGACCCGCGTCGAGCCGCCCACGGTGCCCACCGCGAGGGGCAGCTCGAGCGCGCCGTGCACCCCTTCCGGCGTTCGCGCCCACGTCGCGATGGGCTTGTACCGCCCGTCGAGCGCCGCCCAGCCGTGCGCCGCCGCCTCGATCGAGCGCCAGTCCTGCCCGAGCGCGACCGCCACGGCGTCGACGCCGTTCATGATGCCCTTGTTGTGGGTGACCGCGCGAAACGGATCGAGCTCGGCGAAGCGACAGGCCCGCGCGATGCCGTCGGCCATCTCCGCCCCGCCTAGGACGTCCGAGCTCACGTCGGCCGTCACGCGCACCGTGCGGCGCACGGGCAGGTTGCTCAGGATCCGCAGGCCGATGCGCCCGCCCGTGATCTCGCGCACGCACGGCGCCACCGCCTCGGCCACCGTGTCGACCACGTTGGCGCCCATGGCGTCACCGACGTCCACGTACAGGTGCACGCACAACACGCCCTCGTCCCGATCGAGCACGCGCACGTCGAGGTCGCGGCAGCCCCCGCCCCGCCGCACCATGCCGGGGATCGCCTGATCGCCCGCGCGGAGCAGCGCGTCCCGGGCACCGACGATCCGCCGCGCCGCCGCCTCGGGCTCCTCGACGCCGTCGAGCTGCACCTGCGTGGTCATGATCGGGTCGCTCGCCTCGGCGAAGAACCCCCCGCTCACCCGCACCAGCCGCGCCGCGTTCGAGGCGGCCGCGACCACCGAGGGCTCCTCGACCGCCATCGGCACGAGCACGTCACGGTGGTTGATGCGGAAGTTGAGCGCGATCCCGAGCGGCAGGCCGTGCGTCGCCACGACGTTCTCGCTCATGCGGTCGGCCACCTCCGGGGTCAGCCCGCCCCCCGCGCGCAGGTACGCGCCGCCCTCCTCGCTCAACAGCCCGCTGTCCACGAGGAAGGCGAGCCGCTCGGCGATCGGCTTCTTGTAGAAACCGCTCACGCGGCTGGTCACCTTCGGTCGTTCACTGGTCATCTCGGATCTCCTGGAGCAGCTCGGTGAGCTGTTCGGGCAACAAGGCCTGCGGGCCGTCGCTGAGCGCTTCGCCCGGTGAGTCGTGCGTCTCGAGCATCAGCCCCGCCGCGCCCGCCGCGAGCGCGGCCCGGCTGAGCGAAGGGACGAGGTCCCGCCTTCCCGTCCCGTGCGACGGGTCCACGATCACCGGCAGCCCGTACACGCGCGAGAGCAGGGCTACGGCGCCGAGGTCGAGCACGTTTCGCGTCGACGGATCGAACCCGCGGATCCCGCGCTCGCAGAAGACGACCACTGGCGCGCCGGAGAGCAGCAGGTATTCCCCCGCGGCGAGCCACTCCTCGACGGTCGCCGCCATGCCGCGCTTGAGCAGGACGGGACGCCCCGCCGCGCCCGCGACGCGCAGGAGCGCGTAGTTGTGCATGTTGCGGGAGCCGATCTGGACGACGTCGGCGTGCTCGGCGACGAGCTCCACCTCGTCGGCGCCCATCGCTTCGGTCACGACGCCCATCCCGTGGGCACGCGCCGCGTCGCGCATCCACCGGAGCGCCTCAAGCCCGTGGCCCTGGAACGCGTACGGAGACGTGCGCGGCTTGTATGCCCCCCCGCGCAAGAGCTGGACGCCGTCTCGCGCGAGCCGCCGGGCGATCGCGTGGATCTGCGCCTCGCTCTCGACGCTGCACGGCCCGGCCATGACGACGGGCCGCTCGCCTACGCCGATGCGCGTGTCGAGGACGCGCACGAGCCGAGGCTGCGCGTCCACCCGGGGCGTCGCCGAGCGCGTCGCCGCCACCTCGTCCACGCCCGCGATCCGCCGGAGCGCGTCCGGGGTCACGGCCGCGGAGCACGGTTCGATCAGGAACTGCACGCGCGCCCCCTCGACGCGCCGGACCCACAGTCCCTGCGCCACCAGCTCGCGGCGCACCGCCTCGACGTCCGAGTCGGGTCTGAGGGTGACGATCATCGGTGCCTCACGCCTCGCGCGCGACGGCCGCCGCGGCCACCGTCGCCAGCGCGTCCACGGCGCGCCCGCGGGGGAGCGCCGAGAGGTGATCGACCGCCCGCGCCGCGCGCTCCCGCGCGAGCGCCATGCAGTCGCGGACCGCACCCGTGCGCGCGAGCGTCTCGAGCACCCGCGCCTCGAGCGCCTCGTCGGCCTGTCCCTCGGGCAGCGCCACGATGCTCCCGAGCGTCTCCGCGAAGGCGGGCTCTCGCTCGACGGCCACGATGAGCGGCCAGGTCATCTTCCCCTCTCGCAGGTCGACGAAGAGCGCCTTGCCGGTGATCGAAGCGTCCCCGGTCAGGTCGAGCACGTCGTCGACGGCCTGGAAGGCGACCCCGAGGTCGGTGCCGTACGCCTCGAGCGCCTCGCAGCCCTCGGGCGAGAGCCCGCCGGCGCGCCCGCCGGCGAACATCGCCCATTGGAACAGCGCCGCGGTCTTGCCCTCGACCACGCGCAGCCAGTCCGCGCGCGTGATGTCGACGCGCCCGCGCCGCTCGAGCTGCAGGGCCTCGGCTCGGATCATCTCGTCGATCACCTCGAGCAGCCGGTCGAGCGCCCCCGGCACCGCCGCGCGACGTACGCGGCGGAGCGCCTCGACGAGCAACCAGTCTCCCGCGAAGATGCTCGCGGCGTTGCCGTAGACCGTCCGCGCCGTCGGGGCGCCGCGGCGCACGTCCCCGACGTCCACGACGTCGTCGTGCAGGAGCGTTGCGGCGTGCACCAGCTCGACGGCGAGGGCGAGCTCGCAAGCGCGCCCGTCGAAGCCCGAGCCCACGCGGGAGGCGAGCGCCACGCACATGGGCCGGAGCCGCTTGCCCGGACGCGCCAAGAGGTGGACCGCGCTGTGCCCGACGAGGTCGTCACCCGCGCCCACCCCCTCGAGCGCCAGCTCGAGCGAGGCCACGTCGTCCGCCACGAAGGCCGCGAGGTCCGACAGCCGTCGTTCGAGGCCGTCGAGCCCGCGCGTCGCGCAGATCGACGACAGGCGCCCCAGCACTTCTCCCCCCTGAGCGGGGGACGCGGCCGACTCCGTCCACGCCATGTCGCACCTTCCCGAGGGACCGCAGGGCGGGCCCTCTCAGATCGTTCAAATATTCTTGAACGCTCTTATAGGACTGAGGAGGCCGGGAAACAAGGCCGTCCTCTGGGTGATCGCAAGGGAGGTCCTCCCCCCCTAGAGCACAGCGCATGATCTCCTCGGTCGGCTCGCGGCCGATCTCGGCGCGTCTGCTGCGTTGCCGAGCCTTGAAATACCTCGCGGTATTCCTGCGGCTCGGCGCCTTGCATCCGCACCGACCTCGACCGCGATCCTCGGTCGGAGATCATGCGCTTTGCTCTAGGCACGGCGAAGGAGCGCGCTAGGCTCCGGAGCGGGTTTCGAGGCAGAGCCCTGGGCGATGGATAGCTGGCTGCTCGATCTGGTGGCGTGTCCCCACGGGGAGTGCGGCGGCGCGCTCGCACGCACCGAGGGCGCGGTCCGCCGGGACGGCACCCTCCGGTGCCGGCGCTGCGAGGCGGTCTTCCCCGTCCTCGGCGGGATCCCGCTCCTCGTCACCGACCCGGCCTGGTACCTCGGGGCGCACCACGACGCCGTGCTCGCCGCCCTCGCCGAGGCGGGGCTCGCGTCCCGGGCGGCCATGTCCCTGCTCGACGACTTCGGCTCGCAGGCCGGCGCCGTCGAGCCGCGGCGCTTCGGCGACGACTGGACCCGGAACGAGGGTGAAGACGTCCTCCCCGCCGGGGACTCCGCCGCCTGCCACGCCTTCGGGCGCTTCCTCGAGGCGGCCCGCCACGAGAACCTCACAACCCGGATCCTCTCGATGCTGCCGGAGCGCGCCGGACCCGCGGTCGAGGTGGGCTCGGGCGCGGGGGCGCTCGCCCGGGCGCTCTGCGCCCGCGCCGACCATCTCGTCGTGATCGACCTCTCGCTCCGGGCCGCGCTGCGATCGGCCTCGGCCGCGCGTCGCAGGCGCGGCGCCAGGGTGGCCGCGGTGGTGGCCGACGCCGAGGCGCTGCCGCTCGCCCGGCGCAAGCTCCGCACGATCGTGTCGGCCAACCTCGTCGATCTCCTCGAGCGTCCGGGGGCCTTCGTCGGCGCCGCCACCTCGGCGCTCGCGAAGCGAGGACGCCTCGTCGTATGCACGCCGGCGCCCGAGCTCGGGATGCCGACCGAGGAGTCGCTGCTGATCGAGCTCCTGCGCGCGGCCGGCCTCGAGGTGCGCGACGTCGCCGACGGCGTGCCGTGGGTGCGCGCGCACGGGGCGCGGCACTTCCAGGTGTACTTCGCGCAGGTCGTGTCGGGGGAGAAGCGGTGAAGCACGGGCGGCACTTGGCCCTCCTGTTCGCGGGCGGGTGTGGAACGGGAATGGTGGCGCCCACCGGCCCCGCACCGAACGAGGGAGAGGTGGTCGTGTTCATGGAGGACGGGGCGGACGTCGAGACCGCCGAGACGGCGCACGAGCCGCCGGAGCTGCCGGCATGCCCCGACGCGGGCGACGTGGACGCGGGGCCGTGCGTGGAGCGATGACGTGCGGGTTCTGATCGCCGGATGCGGATACGTGGGAACGGCCCTCGGGGAGCGGCTCGCCAAAGACGGCCACGACGTGTGGGGCCTACGCCGCGAGGTCGCGGGTCTGCCCGCGTCGATCGCGCCGCTCCGAGCGGACCTGCGCGATCCGCGGACGCTCGCCGACCTTCCGTCCGATCTGGGCTGGGTCGTGTACGCCGCGGCGCCGGACGGACACGACGACGCGAGCTACCGGGACACGTACGTGCGCGGCCTCGAGAACCTCCTCGGCGTGTGGGCGGCGCGAGGGGAGCGGCCCGCGCGGCTCGTGTTCGTGTCGAGCACGAGCGTGTACGCGCAGCGGGACGGAGGCTGGGTGGACGAGGGCTCGCCCACCGAGCCGACGCACCACTCCGGGCGGCGGCTGCTCGAGGCCGAGGCGATCGCAGGGAGCGGCCCAGGGACCTCGGTCGTGATCCGCTTCGCCGGGATCTACGGCCCCGGCCGGACCGGGCTGGTCGAGCAGGTGCGGCGCGGCGAGGCGCGCGTGCCGGCCGGGGGCCCGCGCTGGACGAACCGCATCCACCGGGACGACTGCGCGGGTGCCATCGCGCACCTGCTCTCGCTCGGCGATCCGGCGCCGCTCTACCTCGGCGTGGACGACGAGCCGGCGGACTTCGGCGAGGTCGTTCGCTGGCTCGCCGCCGAGCTGGGCGCGCCCGAGCCCTCGGTCGAGGAGCCGGATGCACCGCGCGGCGGGCGCTTCACGCGGAGCAGCAAGCGGTGCAGCAACGCGAGGCTGCGGTCGTCCGGGTATCGGTTCGCGTATCCAACGTTCAGGGACGGCTACCGAGCGCTGCTCGCGGGCGTCTGAGCAGGACGAGCACGAGGAGCAGCGGCACGACCGGCAGACCGCGGGATCGGCCGGCCGTGCTGCAGGCGCAGCCGCCGGTGGGCTCGCGGTACACGCGCACCGCGCCGTCGGCGACCTCGAAGCCCCCGTCGGCGCCCGCGTCGACCTCCTCGGGCGGCCCGGCGTCGCACGCGTTCGCCGCGAACCCCGAAGCGGGCGACATCTGCACGCGCATGCGGGTCTCGGGGCCGTAGATCCCGTCCTCGGCGATGCGGTCGCCCGGGTTGTTGGCGTTCCAGAGCCTCTGGAAGGTCCGCACCGACGCCATGCGCAGGTCCGGACCGCCGCACTCGAAGTGGACCGGGTCATCGGTCGGGAACGGGTGCATGCAGCCCACCCCCAGCATCGCGTCCCGCGCCTCCGTCCAGTTGTCGACATCGACCGCGCGCCCCGACTCGTGGTCGCTGCTGCCCGGCTCGGCCGCGAGCGCGCACGCGCCCGACTCGTACAGCACGAACTGCTGGGGCAGCGTGCGAAACGCCGAGGTCAGCACCAGCGGCGTCGCGTCCGCCGCGGCGTGGAGCCGATCGCGCGCCTCGACGGTCGCCAGCGGGTACACACGCGACGAGCCGAGGGTGATCCCCGCGTGGCTCAGCTCCACGAGCTCGCCGGGGTGGAAGCACTGGTGATCCTCGATGAGCTGCGCGTTCAGCCCCTCGGACCCGGCGGTGCTGCACACGCCGCGCGCGGCGAGGTCCCCCACCGTCTGCGCCGCGGCGACCTGCGTCACCGCGAGCACGATCGCCGCCGCCACCCAAAGCCGCACGCCCCGAAGCTACCACGCCGGGGGGCGTGTCGTTCGAGCGCTCACCGCTCTTCCCGCTCCCCGCATCGGGGCCAGCGGACCACGAGGTCACGCATCCAGGGCACGTCCGGTGGAGGAGCGGCGTGGACGAGGTTGCGATGGTCCTGGTCGTTCAGCCGCTCGAAGTCACTCGTGATCATCTCGTGGTAGCTCGACACGAGGCCGAGGTACAGACGCGGGCCCTGGCAGGTCTCGAAGGTGACCGCCATCAGGCGCGGCAGGCCTGTTCCGACGTGCAGGACCCGCCCGACCAGGGCACCGAGCTCGTCGGTGGGCTGGGTGTGGACGTCGACGACGACGGCGCCGTCCTCGTAGCTCGACTCCTCGACGAAGAAGAGATCCGGGTACCAGCCTTCCGCCTCTCCGATGCGGACACACCCGGGGCTCGTGCGAACCGCGTGCTCGAGGAAGTCGAGCTGCGCCTGGGTGGGCAGCTGACCCGTGCGCTGGCGATCGGCCATGTCGGCGAGCAGGAGCACGGTCTGCCGGGTGTTCCGGGCCCACGTGACGACGTCGGTCGCGAGCTCCTCGCTGCTCGGAGCGAGATCCCCGGCCAGCTCCTCGAAGCCCGCCGCGAGGTCCGCCATCCGCAGGAAGGCCTCGGGCGCCGGCTCCACCCATGCGTCCGGATAGTCGCAGCCGAGTCCGCTCGCATAGGACTGCGCCGCGTACAGGACCGTGTCGTGGCGGAGCTCGGTCCACGACGCGAGCTGCGTGTTGAGGACGCGGCGCCCCCAGGCCTCGGTGCGGGCGACGGACGGAAGATCCTCCGGGGCGTTCTCCCGTGGAGACAGCGCCCTCAGCACGTGCACCCAGCGGTGGTAGAGATCGGCCTTCCAGAAGTCCTCCTCGTGGGCGTCGACGGCCACCCGCGCCGTCTCGAGGTCGGGCGCATGGGAGTGGGCGCGCAGCTCCGGCTCGAGCAGCCGCGCCGCGTCGTCGTTGCCGAGCGCGGCGAAGGCGACGTCCAGTGGCGTCGGCATCATCCGCAGGATCTCGCCGCCGCCCACGCGGTCGTAGACGAGGTTGCCGAGCACCTGCGCGTCGATGGTGAAGCGCTGGCCGAACAGGGCCACCCCGACGGGCTGCATCGCCGTCCCGCCGAGTGTCCGGCGGATGAGAAGCGTGGACGCCACGCGACGGCGGGCCGCGCCGACATCGAGGAGCTGGCGCGCCAGGACGTCGTCGCTCACCGTGGACAGCTCGTCCTCGTGCCGGACCCCGATCTCTGCGAGCGCCGCCGCGATCTCGCGCGGGAGCATGGTCTCCCGGCCACCCGTGAAGGCCCCGATCAGCCGATCGATGCGATGCCATCGGTCGCGTCCCGCGCGCTCGAGCAGCCGATCCAAGACGAGCGTGGCCGCGACCTGCGGGCGCCGGACCCAGAGCTCGTGGTCGACGTCCTCGACGAGGCGCAGGTCCACTCGCCCGAGCCACACCATGGCCCGGAAGTAGGCCGCGAGCCACGCATTCTCCTGGTAGTGGCCTCGAGGGGCGAGCTGGCTGAAGTCCACGAGTCGCCGCGTCCCGAACAGCTCGATTCCTTGTGCTCCGCCCGCCGCGAGCCCTGCCTCGTACCAGGCGTCGACGCGCGCCACGTCGCCGCCGGCGCGGGGCCGGATCAGCAGCGGGTCCTCCCGGGTGGCGAAGCGGTGGGCGGTCGTGAGGTACTCGTCGAGGGCTGCGAGGTGGGGGCTCGGCCCGTGCTCCTCGTACTCGGCTGCGGCGGCTTCACGAAGGCTCCCGAGGAGCAGCTCGAGCTCGCGAACGAGCACCTCCCGCTCGGCCCGCTGCAGGATGGCGTCGAAGGACCTGTGGAGGGCGTGGAGGATGGAGTCGACGGAGACGAAGACCGGCAGATCCTCGAGGTAGATCGCCTCGTAGCCCTCGAGGAACGTGGCGAACCGCTGCCGTTCCGAGATGACGAAGCCACGCCGGCCGAGCGCAGCACGCTCGTCCGGATCGAGGAACAGGTCGGACGACTGCACCAGGGAGAGGTTCGCCGCCCGCAGGGGGTCGTACGGCAGGGTCGTCTCGCGAGGGACCGCGTGGACCTCGAGGAACCGGTCGACGTCCATGGCGGCCGCGTCGTCGACCGCCTCGGCGAGCTCCTCCTCGGTGATTCGCGGAGGCTCGGGCCAGGACGCCCGAGCGGCGCGCTCGGTGTCGTAGGCCGGGACCGGGATCTCGGGGACGTCGACTCGGGGTAGCTCCTCGGCGAAGGCGCCGCGGCACTCGGGCTCACGCTCGCGCGGCACGGCCTCCTCGGAGCCGAGGCATCCGACGAAGAGCGAAGCCAGCGCGAAGAGGGCTGCCGCAGTCCGTCCGCTCCACGTGGCGTGGCGCGTGCCGACTGCGCGGCGATCCGGTGTTTCGGCGCTCCCCGCGAACACATCACCTCCTCGTGCGGCCGGGTCGTAGCGCAGCCTCGCGCATCCGCCGCGCTGGCGAGCGATTGCAATCCCCGTTCCTTCCGAATTGCCCGTGCAACCCGCCGCGCGTCATCAACTTGGTTGGCGCGACCCACCGATGACCGCCAACCCCGTTGGCGCCGTGTCAGCGCCGGCCGAGCGCGAGCGGCCCGCGCATGACCTTCTCTCCGCCGGCGTGCCGTTGCACACTGAAAGCGATGGTCCGCGCGCTCGCGCTTCCGATCCTCGCCCTGGTCCTCGGCTGCTCCGAGGCCGAGCCCGTGGATCGGTCCCGCGGCGCGCGAGGGGCGTCGCAGTCCGAGGTCTCCGCGCCGGCGCGGGCGGCGAGGTCATCGGCGCCTGACCCGCTTTCGGCGCCTTCTGCGCCGGAGCCTCTTCCACCGGACGTTTCCGGTCCGGCGAGGATCCCGTCCGACGGCACGAGGCCGGCACCGGTCGCCGAGGACGTCCCGCCTGGTGACCGCAGGCAAGGGACGCGTCACGGCGCGGCCGAGCCGGCGGTCGTGACGACGCCGCGCGCCGAACCCGATCCCGATCTCATCGAGCGGTGCCGGGCTGTCATGGGACGGGGCGGGAGCTACACGCAGTGCATCGTCGACGGGCTCGAAGGGCGAAATGGCGTCGGGTTACCGCGACGAGGCCCAGCCCGACCGACGCACCCGAGCCGCTCGAGCACCCCTCCGGGCGACTACTGGAGCCCGGCCGAGCGCGAGCGCGTTCGGTCGCAGCCCAGGGAGCCGCGGGCGCCGTAGCCGGCCCGATTCGGGCGCGGCGACGCGTACCCCGGCAGCGACCGCCCTACTCCTGCGCGGCCATGAGGTCGTAGAGGGTCGCCGCCGTTCGCCCGTCGCCGATCACGTCGCGGAACCGGTCCGGCATCGGCGTCACCTCGGCCGGCAGCCACCGCCAGTAGGGCCCGCGGTCCTCGCACGCGGGGCGCTGGCCGACCGGGCAGTAGATCCGGACGTGGAAGTGATCGCGGTGAGCGCGCGGGCCGTGCCCGGGTTGCAGGAGCATCCACCGCACCCGCTCGACGAGCTCGGCCGACGCCCCGCTCGCCCGCGCCTGGCGCACGAGCCGGCGACGCAGCCCGTCGGACACGAACACGTGCTGCACCGGGGTCTCGGGATCGGTGAGCAGCGCCTCGACCAGGCGCCAGTTGGCCTCGTCGTCGAAGGTGAGCCGCTCTCGGTCGAGCCAGCCGCGACCGGCGCCGCTCATGGGCACGAAGTGGGGCGCGGTCGCGAGCTCGCCCGCGTCGTCACGCACGTAGAAGCCCAGGTCCGCGTCGAGCCCGTTCTCGTGCGAGCGGTGCCCCGGGATGTTGCCGCCGCCCCGCTGGGACAGCTCGCCGACGGTGAGCCGGGCCCCGAGAACACGCCGGGCGACGCGCGCGGCCGCCCGCTCGAGCAGGGCGACCATGGAGTCGGCGCCGTAGTGCCAGCCGCGCTCGCGGTGCCGCTCGAGCAACCGGATGCGGTCGGACTCCTCCACCCGGCGCCCGTGCTGGAGCAGGCCGTTCCAGGGATACCCGACCGAGCGGCTCGCCGGCTCGTCGCCGGAGCCGCGCGCCGCGGCGGGCACGGCGCCCAGCGCAGCGGCGCCGAGCACGGCCAGCGCACATCCCACGGCCACGGCTCGCATCGACCGGGCGATTGTGAGGCATCGCCGCGGGCGCGATCAACTACTCCGGCGATCGCCACGGCGTGCGCGGCCGTTGCCGAATCGCGGTGGGTGCCTTAGAACGCCCCGCAATGTCCGGCCCGCTCGACGAGCTGCTCCGCCCCGGCGAGCCGATCCCGCTCGCGCCCGTGCACGTGCGCGCGCTCGAGCAGGACGCGGGCGACCACCGCGCCTTCGTCCTCGCGGTCTGGTCCGATCCCGGCGGCGCCCTCGCGCTCCACCGCGCGCTCCGGCCGCGCGTCGAGGCCACCTTGCTCGCCGAGCTCGCGCACGCGCCGGCCGAGGCTCGCGAGCGGCCGCTCCGCTTCGACGCCCTTCGCCTCGCGGTCTTCCCGCCGATGGACGAGGTCGAGCCCGCCGTGCGCGCGTTCGGCCTGCGCCGCGTCGACGCGACCGGCCCGGCCTGGCACCAGGCCCTCGCCCACCTCCGGAGCGAGTCGCAGCTCGTCGGCGCCGGCGTCCCCGACGAGCCCGCCTCGGCCTGGGAGGCCGAGATGGCGCACCTCGACGCGAACGACGCGCTCGAGCAGGCGCTCCGCGACGGGGGCGTCGACGAGCCGTGGGGCCGGACGCCGGGCGGGCCGTTCCGCCGCCTCGCCGCCGCCATGCGCGAGGCGGGGTTCGGCGAGCCGACCCCCGATCTCGACGGCCTCGCCCTCGTCGAGCGGGTCGTGGTCCAGCACGAGCCGGGCCCGGTCCGATGGATCCCGCCGCTCGTCTTCCAGGCGCTCGCCGACCTGTTCGCGCTCGCGGCGCAGTCGCTCGGCCGCCGCCGGGTCGAGTGGGCCGAGTGCGAGCCTCCCGAGGAGGGCGCGCTGACGCCGCCGCCGCTCGTGCGCGTGTCGGACGACGGCGGCTTCGCCCACGTCCCCCTCGGTCTCGAGCTGCTGCGCTGGTGCGTGATGCCGATCCAGCCCGGCGAACGGGTCCCGCCGCTCCGCGACTGGGTGGCCGACGCCTTCCGCTGAGCCATGGGCGAGTACGACGACATCCCGGACGTGCGCGACGGGCTCACGCGCAAGGAGCGGGTCGTGCTGTGGCAGCTCCAGAAGCTCCAGGAGGAGCTCGGCGGGCGCAACGTGCCGACGGCCATGCTCTACGGCCGCGTCGTCGAGCACGTCGACATGAGCGTGGACGAGCTCCAGGCCGTCCTGCAGCGGCTCATCGGTCGCTGAATCTCCGTGCGCTCGCGCGGCCGGCTTCACTGTGCCCGAAGGCCACGTTCCCCTACGACGCGCTCCTGTGGCACCCCGCTCGGCGACCTGCACTCGCGTGCGCCGCCACCTCCGCGCGCGCGGCAGCCGGCCCCGCGGTGCGCACCACCGTGAGCGCCGCGTGCACGCCGGCGCGGTAGAACGCGTCGAGCAGGAGCCGGTCCGGATCGACCTGTCCGAGCGCGCCGTCGGCGTACCCGGCGCGACGCAGCTCCGGCGACCGAAACCGCGCGACCACCGCCCACGTCTCGTTGCGGGCGAGCGCGGCGCGGGCTTCGCGGCGGCCGCGCTGGAAGAGCGCGCCGCGCGCCGGGTCCGACCACCCGTCGATCCCCGCCGCCACCCCGTCGTGCCATTCGAGCTCTGCCCGGTCGAACGTGCGGACGGCGACCGCGAGCTCCGATTGGTCCACCGACAGCGCCCACGCCGCCGCCTCGGCGAAGGCGCGGGTCCGATGCCGCGCCCGGTGCGCGAGCCGCTCGCTCGGAACGCCCGCGAGCACCGCCGCCACCCCGAGCGCCCGGTCGTGCCGCCGCGCGTGCTCGGCGGGCCCGTCGTGCCGGCGCGCGAGCCGCTCGCCGAACGCCTCGGCGAGCAGCTCGGCGGCGATCCCCCCGCGGGGCGCCCCCCCGACGCCCCGCCACGACGCGCCCACGCGCCGCGCCCAGTCGAACGATGCCCTCGCCGTCCCTCGCATGGCCGCCTTATCGGCCGGCGGCCGGCGCGGTTGCTCAGAACGACGGCAGAGGCTGACCCGAGCCGTCGTCGGGCGGCGTCCACCGATCGTCGTCGTCGTCGTCGCCGGAGCCGCCGCCGGAGCCGCTGGACGGGCGCCACGGGTCACGCGGATGGTTGTCTTCGAAGCGGCCGTCGGATCCGGACGCCGGCTCGTCCCGCGCGTGCTCGGCGGCCCCGGCGCAGGGCGAGATGCAGACCCACGCCCCGTCCGGGCACTGGTAGCACTCGGCGTCGCATCCGGTCACCGCCTCGAGCAGCGCCTCGAACGCCAGATCCTCGCGTGCCGCGAGCGAGAAGACCCTGTGCTCCCGGTCCCCGAGGTCGAACCCGAGCTCCGACTCCTGGGCGCTGATCCACTGCTGCAGGCGCATCCACGTCCCGTCCGGACAGATCAGGAGCGCGTCGTCGAGCGGCAACGCTCCCGACCGGCCGTCCAGGAGCCAACCGCGCGACTCGTCCCGGAGATCGATCAAGAGCTGCGCCTCCGATGGCTCGCCCCCGCGGATCGTCTCGATCCCCGGCTCGGGCGCCGGGTCGCCCGACGCCTCGCACCCCGCGGCCGCGAGCACCGTCGCGACCGCGAGCACCGTGTGGTAGAAGAGTGATTGTTCCCGTCCCCTCATCGTTCCCTCTCGCGCAGCGCCCTGTCCCCGGGCACCACGGCCAACCCTTACACGCCGCGGCGCCTCGCGCGCGCCGAAGACGGGTCGGCACGCCGGGAAAACGAGACGCGCCGAGGGAAAAACGGATGAAGAGGAAGCCACAAGGCCCGAGCCAGCTCGCCGATCTGTTCCTGTCCATGGCCGCCGAGCTCGGGATCACGAGCGACCGCGACCTCGCGGCGCTGGCGGGCGTGAGCGTCGAGACCGTCACCAATTGGAGGACGGGCGCGGTCCAGGAGCTCAAGCCGCAGAAGCTCGCCGCCATCAAGAGCGGGCTCGGCGCGCGCATCTCCGCGCTGCGCGAGCGGGCCCGCGCCCTCGGCGCCGACCCGGACCTCGGCCTGCTCCCCCTCGAGGTGGAGGACGGCTCGACGCCGGCCGACCTGCAGCGCCAGCTCCGCGACCGGGTCCACTACGACTACCTCGGCCACCGCTTCCTCTACTACGACCCGCAGGGCGCGCTCGCCTGGGAGAGCCTCATCGGCGCGGGCTACGAGCAAGAGTCCTGGCTCGAGGGCGTCGACGCCTGCGCCCGGCAGTGGCTCGACCCTTCGCGCGACGCGCGCGGCGGGTGCAAGGGACCGCTCGCCCAGGCCCTCGGGCTCGACCGCAAGGGGCGCGCCCGGGGGCTCGACGTGATCAGCCTCGGGCCCGGCGAGGGGAGCAAGGAGATCGCGGTGCTCGACCGGCTCGCGGAGATGGAGCGGCTCGCCGAGCAGCAGCTCACGTGGCAGACGTGCTCGCTCGTCGACGTCTCGGTGTCGCTCCTCTTGCGTGCCGGCACCGCCGCCTACCGGGCGGTCACGGCGAACGGGCTCGGGCACGCGTACGTGCTCCCGTTCTGCGCCGACTTCGAGGAGGGCGCGCTCCGGTTCGTCCGGCGCCTCCCCAGCGAGCGCGCCGACGCCGAGGGCCTGCGGCTCGTCCTGATCCTCGGCAACGTCTTCGGCAACGTGCGCGACGAGGAGACCTTCGTCCGGCAGAAGCTCGAGCGGCTCGTCCGGCCGGGCGACTTCGTCTGGCTCGAGATCGGGCTCCGGCCCGAGCGGCTGCGCGACGATCCCCTCTTCCGGCTCACCGAGCCCGACCGCGAGGAGACCGCGGCCGAGGCGAACCGCCGCCTGCTGCTCGAGGGCCCCTACCGCCGGTGGGAGACCGGGCTCGGCCGCGTACCTGCGGCGCTCCAGATGCGGGTGTGGGTACGCGAGGACGACGACTCGAGCCGCGTGCCCGGGTCGTGCAACTTCTGCCACGATCTGGTGATCAAGGAGGAGCGGCGCGCGCTCACGATGCTGTACAGCCGGCGGTACGCCCTCGAAGGTCTCACCGGCTGGCTCGAGGAGCGCGGCTACGAGGTCCTGCGCATCGCCCGCGTCGAGGACTCGAAGAAGCGCCCGCGGGTCGCGCACCTCCTCGTGCGCCGGGTTGACAGCGGATCGGGCCACCCATAGGCCTCCCGAGAGATGGACGACGGGGCGGAGCGCCGCCGGCGGCCGCGATCCCGCGGCCAGAAGCGCCACGGGGACCTGCCGGCGACGATCGAGGGGGCACGCGAGGCCGGGGCGCGGTGGTTCGGCATCGACGCCCTTCATCCCGAGCAGGAAGAGGCGATCGCGCGCGTGCTCGAGGGACGCGACACGCTCGTCGTGCTGCCCACCGGTTACGGCAAGTCGATCATCTACCAGATCCCTGGGCTGCTCGTGGACCGGCCGGTGCTGGTCGTCTCGCCGCTCATCGCGCTGATGCGGGACCAGGAGCGCTCGCTCCGCGTGAAGCACGTCCCCGTCGTGCGCTTCGACAGCACGCTCAAGGCGACCACGCGCCGGCAGACGCTCGATCGCATCAAGAAGGGCGGCCGGCTCATCGTCCTGATCACGCCCGAGACGTTCCACAACGTCGAGGCGCGCGACGCCATCGCCGCGTCGAAGCCCGGGATCCTGTGCGTGGACGAGGCGCACTGCGTCTCCGAGTGGGGCCACGACTTCCGCCCGTCGTACCTGCGGCTCGGCGCCGAGCGCAAGGCGCTCGAGATCCCGCAGGTCCTCGGGCTCACGGCGACCGCCACGCCGCACGTGCGTGCGGACGTCTCGGCGCGGCTCGGCATGCGCGACCCCGCCGTGATCACCGCACCGCCGCACCGCGCGAACCTCCGGCTCAGCGTGGAGATCGCACCCGGCAACCTGAAGCTCGAGCGGACCGGCAAGCTCATCCGCCGGCTCGACCGCCCGGGCGTCATCTACTGCTCCACCACGAAGGCGGTCGACGAGATCTACGCCGCGCTCCGGCGCGCGCAGATCCCGGTCGCCCGCTACCACGGCAAGATGAAGACCTCCGAGCGCACGGCCGAGCAGAAGCGCTACATGAAGGCCGGAAAGCGCCTCGTCATGGTCGCGACCAACGCGTTCGGCATGGGCATCGACAAGCCCGACATCCGCTACATCCTCCACTACCAGGCGCCGGGGTCGCTCGAGCAGTACGTGCAGGAGGCGGGGCGGGCGGGCCGGGACGGGAAGCCGTCGGACTGCGTGCTCCTGTTCGACCCGGCCGACCTCGACATCCAGGAGTACCTGCAGAAGCAGGGGCGGCCGAGCCCGTACCAGCTCCGGCGCGTGGGCAACGCGCTCGCCGAGTGGGCGGCCGTCGAGCGGCCGGTCTCGACCAAGGACCTCGCCTTCAGCGCCCAGGTGCCGCAGACGACGACGCTCTCGCTCTGCGCCCAGCTCGAGGAGGCGGGGCTCGTCACGCTCGGCGAGGAGCGGAAGTGGCGCGCGAACGTGGAGCCGGACGCGCTCCGCTCGGGCGGCGAAGATCTCGCGGCACGCTTCGAGACCAAGCGACGCGAGGACGCGCGGCGCCTGCAGGCCGTGGCGGACTACGCGCACACCGAGATGTGCCGGAGCGTCTTCATCCGCAAGTGGTTCGGCGAGGAGAACCCGCCCCGGTGTGGCAAGTGCGATCGGTGCAAGGAGCGACAGCGCCTCGAGACCCAGGTGAGCCGCGCCGTCCGCAGGGCCGAGGCCGCCGCCGAGGGCGAGGCGCCGCCGCCCGAGCGCCCCCGGCGGAAGAGGAGCCGCCGCCGGCGCGTTCCCAAGAAGCGATGAATGCGCTGTTCCTGTTCCTGGTCCCCTTCGCCTGCGGCGGGCCCGATGCCCCGCCGGCCGAGCGCCCCATCGGCATCGAGCTGGCGCAGGCCGTTACCGACGTGGACCAGGTCGGACGGGTGGACGTGACCGGCGACGGCCGGCCGGACCGGGTGCTCGCCACCGAGGACTGCGGCGCGCACACCTGCTTCACCCGCGTCACCGTGCAAACCGACGACGGCGGCGAGTCGCGCACGGTCGCGCCCGAGGAGATGCGCGAGAGCTACGCCGAGGTCCGGCTCGTCGACCGGACGGGCGACGGCGTCGCGGACATCGTGCTCCGAGGCGGCCTCGTCGGCTCGGCCGGCGCGGGCCCCTACCAGCGCGTTCGCGAGACGACCTGGATCTGGTCGGAGGGCGGGTTCGAGCAGGCCGGTGTGGTGTGGGACCCGAGCGACCTGCGCCTCCACCGCTTGCAGGACGGGCTCCTCGCGCTCGCGGACGGCGAGCTCGGTCGCGCGGCGGCCGCGTTCGCAGAGGTCGCGACCGACGAGTCGCTCGCGGACACGCCGGAAGGCGCCGATCCCGATCCGGTCCTCCGCGACAACCTCGCCGAGGCCGCCGCCCTGTTCCTCGTGCGCGTCGCGATCGACCGAGGGGATCGGAGCGCGGCCGTCGAGTGGCGCGGCCGGATCGTCGAGCCCGCCCTCACCGCGCCCGCCGACCTCCTCAGCGCCGGCGAGCCGTGCGCCGCGGCGGCCGCGGAGCTCGCGAGCCGGCTCGACGCGCTCGGCGACCGGTGGCACCTCGACGACGCCTTCCTCGGCTACAACACGCCGGTGGAGATCGAGGGGCCGGAGCTGTGCTGGGGCTCGCGGTGAGCATGCCGTCTTCGAAGCACTGCCACGCCCGCCGCCAGCCTCGACCGCTCAGGCTCGTTCGACGCGCACTCCGACGGCGAACGAAGCGAGCGCGGAGAGGTCGCCTGGATCCGACGTGAGCACGGTGGCGTCGGGCTCCCCCACGGCCACGACGATCGCGTCGATGGCCGAGCCCCGGCGGGCCTTGGCGCGGAGAAACGCCGCCCGGCGCGCCACGCGCACCGGGACATCCTGAAGCACGTCGCACGCCTTCAGGAACTGGTTGGCACGCGCGTCGCGACGTCCATCACCCGTGAGCGACTCAGCGAGCACGACGCTCGGCACGACGGGAGGCCACAGGCCCTCACGCCGGAGGACCGCGACCAGCGCCAGAGCGGACGTCGAACGTTCGCACAGGCGGCTGAGCCCACCGGAGTCGAGGACGAGCACGATCAGCCCGCGCGCTTGCTGGAGCGACGCCGGATGCGCCGCGCGACGGCCTCTGCGCGCGCCATCTCGTCGGCGGACGGCTCGCCTACCTGGCGAGTGAGGCGCGCGATGTACCGGTCCGCCTCTGCCGACAGGTCGAGCCTCCGGAGCTCCGCACGCACGGCCTCCTGAAGCAGCTCGGAGGCCGGGAGGCCGCGCTTCTTGAGCTCGTCGTAGAGCTCGTCGGGCAGGTAGACCTGGATGCGGGGCATACGCCTATATGTACACACACGCTCCCGTCGCCGCAAGCGGGCACGTGAAGGCGGAACGACCCCGACCCACGCGGACTCGCGGAAGCTCCGGGGCTCACGCGCTCGGCTGTCGCGCCCCGCCGCCGAGCTCCTCGGCCGCCTTGGCGGCCCGCCGCTCGCGCGTCTCTGCCCTCTTCGCCTCGCCGACCCAGAGGTTCCACTGCTTGCGGTGGCTCGGCGGCAGCGCATCGTAGGCGGCGCGCGCCTTCTTCGACCGCGCGAGCGCCGCCGACAGCTCCGGGGGAGTCTCGGCGCCGCTCGGCCGCGAGCGCGGCGACGCCGCCCGGTCCTTCGCGTGATAGCGCGGCTCCTCGTCCGCCATGGCCACCATCTTGCCACGCGAGCCGGGCTCGGGCCCAGCCGAACGACGCCCTGGTCGCCGCCCGCGGCGAGCCCGGCCCGCGCGAGCTGCCGGGAATCGGCCGCTCGCTCTCGGGCCTCATCGGACAGTGGCTCCGCGACAACGAGGCTACGGCGCCACGCGCTCCAGATGACCCGTCCCGAAGGGCGTAGTGCCGGAGGCCACGTCGCCCTCGATGAAGAAGTCGAAGGTCTCACCGTCGGATCGCGCGATGCAGCCCTCGGCGGTGCACTCGCAAACGAAGTCGCACAGGGTCATGCGGCAGCACGGCACCGGGATGGGCGCCTCGCCGTCTGGGTGGAGCTCGCACTCGTAGGTGCTCCAGTCGTACGCGCCGCCCGTGTTCGGGATACAGGCGTACCGCCCTGCATTCACCTCGTCGGCGACCGGGGCCTGCGCCTCGCACCAGGCGGCGAAGATCTCGTTGTGATCGATCTCGAAGCGCAGCCGGTTGTCCGTGTGGATGACGTCTCGAAGCGAGTAGCGGAACCCCTCGATCGTGGCGCCGAAGATGCTCTCGTCGATGGGTCCGGTGCATAGGAACGCGCAGTCGTCCGGGGTGCGGGGGATGCCCTCGATGTGCGGCCCCTCGCCGGCGAGGAGGAAGCCGCCGAAGCCGCCGGCGCCGTCGGGCTCGATCTGGACGCGGACGCGGTCCGAGCCGGAGCGGAAGGTGAAGGCCTCGATCCAGCCGTCCCACGCGATCTCCGGCTCCTGATCGGGATCGTCACACGAGTCCAGCGGGGTGGTGATCGCGACCGAGCCCGCCGTCGAGGGGCCGCCGGCGTCCGCGCCGCTGGTCGCCACGTGCGACTCGACGTTGCAGCCGGAGGACGCGAGAAGGAAGCCGGTCGCGATGGTGAGGAACGAACGGTTCATGGCTCGTGCATTGGGCTCGGCCCGTACGGATTATCGACCGGCGTGTCCTCGCCGTGTTCACGCAACAGGCGGCGCAGCGTTCGCGCGTGGGCCGAGCGCGGGTCGCGCGCGAGGAGGTCATCGGCCAAGGCCTGCGCCTCGTCGTCGCGGCCGAGCGCGAGCAGGGCCTCGATGCGCAGCAGGTCGCGCTCCGGCCCGAGGACGCCGTCGCCGAAGCGGGCGCGATGCTCCTCGGCCAGCTCGAGCGCCCGGTAGGGCGATGTCTCGAGCGCGCGGCGGGTCGAGTCGATGGCGGCGACTTCCTCCGCGAGCGCCGCCGGCGCGGGCTGCGTCTCTCGTCGCGAGCGCGCGGCGGCGGGAAGAGCGGGCGCACGTGCAGCGGGCGACGCCACCCGACGGCGATGCGCAGGCGTCCGTTCGATCGTCTCCGATGGCGTCGCCTCGGAGGCGCTCGGGTGGAGCTCGGGCTCCCGCGCTCCGCCCCTCGGTCCCTCGACGGCCGGAGGGTCCGGGCTCGAGGCTGGCTCGTCTCGCCCGGCGACGGCGCTCGTCTCCGAGGGCGCGCCGTCGCTCGCCAGCCAGGCACCCCCGCCCACCGCGCCGGCGGTGACCAACACGGCC
Organism: Candidatus Neutrinellum sp.; assembly: GCA_039794305.1. Lineage (GTDB taxonomy): Bacteria > Myxococcota_A > Polyangia > Polyangiales > JBDIVX01 > JBDIVX01. The sequence continues at coordinate 7,654 of JBDIVX010000091.1, read as the reverse complement.
ACGAGCACCTTGGCGGTCGAAGCCGCGCCGGCCGCCGCGGCGCCCGTGGCTGCCGCTCCCGCGGCGCTCGGGCCACCGCCAGCGGCAGCGGCAGCGGCCCCACCAGCGCCGGCCCCCTCGACGACGGCGCCGACGGGCCAGCCCAGGAGCGGGGCCAGCCGCTCCTCGAGCGATCGCACGCGCGCCGGGTCGTCGTCGGCGGCGGCGCTCTCGAGGACGCGGCGCAGGTCGTCCGGCAGATCCGACTCGTCCCAGCGCCGAGGCTCGCCCCACTCGCTCATGGCCGCCTCGCCCTTCGCGTCTCGACGAAGCGATGCACGGCCTCGCGCGCGGCGTGCAGTCGCGAGTAACCCGTCTGCAGAGGGCATCCGATCGCGTCGACCACCTCGCGCATGGCCATCCCCTCGAGCTCGTAGAGCACGAACACCGCGCGCTGCTCCTCGCTCAGCGACTCGAGCGCCTCGTCGAGGAGCCGGCGCGCGGCGGCACGATCGAGAGCCCGTTCCTGATCGGGAGAGCACGTGCTGAGCTGGATGACGTGGGCCGACGGAGACTCGTTGCGCACCCGAGCGAGCCGGCGGTGGTCCGCCACCACCCGGCGCACGATCCCGAAGAGCCAGCTCCTCAGTGACTTCGTGGGGTCGTAGTCGTCGTAGCGGCGGTGGAGCACTACGAAGACCTCCTGCGCGACGTCCTCCACGTCGGCCTCGCGCACGCCGAGCCTGCGCGCCGTCCGGAGCACGAACGGCCCCTCCCGCAGGAAAACGTCCCGCAGAGAGGGTCTGCTGGATCCCTCCATCCGGCTCCCGGTGCGCGCCGTCTGCGTCATGACGGTCGACTCGGGTATTGGGGCGGGGGCCGCGGGATTATCATTCGAAGTCCACCCCCAGTCCGGCGGTCACCAGCAGCGATCCGACCGAGGGCTGGTGCGCATCGAGCTGCCGGTCCGACGAGGTCGTCACGAAGAACACCGGGCGGAGCACCGCGAGGTCCGCTTCAGCCGAGAGGAACAGGCGTCCCCCCCGACCCAGCGCGTGACCGACCCGGCCGGCGAGGCCCACGTCGAGCGTCGGCTGGGTGGCGGAGCCATTCCAGACGGCGAAGCCGCGGGCCCGGGCCCACAGGAGCCCCGCCGCGGCCACGCCGCAGCCGTCGAGCACCGTGTCGCCGAGCGTGACGAGCGTGACACAAGCCGCTGCCCTGATCTCTGCATGGAAGAGCCGGACCTCGCCCTCAGCGACCTTCTCGCGCTGCGGCAGCGCGAGGAGCCCCGACACGATCAGTCGAGAAGGCCCGGGTGGCTTCACGGTGAGCGAGAGCGTCCCCGTCGGGCTGATCGCGGGGAGCATGCCCGCACGCGCCCCGACGCCCACGAGAAGGCCCCAGCTCCACGTTCCGTCCTCGCCGCCGTCCGCTTCGCGGACGACCTCGGGTGGCGGATCGGTCGGCGGAACGCGTGCTGGGTGAACCGGCAGAGGAGCTGGATCCTCGGGCCCGGGGTCGGGCTCGTCGGCTGGAATGGGCGGGCGTCCCAGCGCTCTGCCCGCCGCGACCGGAAGCTCCTCCGGGCGCATCGGCTCCACCCGCTCCGTCGGTCCTCGCAGGGCCAGCACCACCACCAACGCGATCGCGTCGGCGACGGCCACGCAGTCCGCATCGTCGATCGAGAGCTCCCGGACCCCGATCGCCCCATCCGCGGCCGCCAACCCGATCCGGACCTGCCACCGTCCGTCCTCGATGGGCGCGGCCGTGATCGCGACGGCGACCGGCTCGGTCCGGTCCTCCTCGGACATCCGCACCTGCACCGCCTCCCGAAGCGTCGCGCTCCGCAAGCACTCGAGCGCGCCGTCCGGCACATCCACCATCAAATCGACGAGCGTCGCGCTCTGCGCACGGGCGCTCCCCGCAGCCACGCTGCACGCGAGGACCACGGCGGCGGCGGACAGTGCACGGATCACGCGGCGAGCATGACACACCCGCTCTCGGCTCCGCCTCACCCCTGACGGCGGAGCGAACCACGCGCGCCATCCTGCGACGGCACCCGATCACTCCGTGAGCCGCTCGATCTCAGGGAGCGGACGTCCGGTGAGCTCTTCCCACAATACTGCGGCGTGGGCGCTCAGCTGGTCGTCGGGAAGCTCGAGCAGCCGGACGAGCAGGCGCGCGACCTCGCTCCTCTCGGGGTGTGCCGCCGAGAGCGCGGCGCTCGCCTCGTCGAGCCCGAGGCGGCGGGCGAGCCCCTCGAACACGGCGGCGCCGGCGTGGGCCTCCGCCGTCCCGGTCCTGCGGCGGTTCAGGAGGTGCGACGCGAACAGGGCCAGGTTGAGGTCCACGAGCCGAGGCTCACGCGCGAGCTCCGACAGGTACGCGCTCAGCTCCGCCATGGTCCGACGGGCGAAGTCGTGGTCGGTCCCGACCCGCCGCGCCAGCGCCTCGGGAAGCCGCTCCAGCGTCCCGGTCGCGTAGTCGATCCGGTGCTGCACCTCGTGACGCTCGACCGAATGGAGGAGCGCGCGTCGCAGGCCGTCGCGTGCATCGACGAGCTCGTCGTCCTCGAGCCTGTCCTGGAGACGGACGAGCTGCGCCCACTCGCTGCCGAGCAGGTGGCCGCGCAGCGGCGCATACGCATTCACGTCGAGCTCGTAGGCTCGTGGCCTCGCGATGCGGAGCCGTCCGGCGAAGCGCTCCGCCCAGCCGTCGACGAGCTCCTGGCGTGCGATCAGCGTGCGGCCGATCTCTGCCAGCCGATCACGGTGGCCCACCAGCGGCAAGACCTCGCGCCTGGCCTCCACGCCCGCGGTTCGCTCGGCCCGGACGAGCCACTCCGGCGCGGTCTCGCGCGTCTCGGGGTCGGTGAGGCGCAGCGGCGCGTCCGCGCGCATGGCGGGTAGGACCGAATGGACCAACCACTCGTCGATCGGCTCCACCAGGACGAGGGCATCGCGCACCTGGGGGCGTGTGAAGCCGAGCACCGCTCGCTGGAACCCGCGGCCGTCACGGCGCGACAGCCACAGCACCCGGACCGTCTCGTCACCCGCTCGATAGGGCACCACGCGCTCGACCGTGAAGGTGGACAGGTACACACGGTTTCTGCCGGTGGCGGTCTCGCGCAGGACCTCGGCGTCCAGGTAGTGCCCGAGCCCCCGCTCGGCGAGGCGCTCGTTGAACGCGTCCACCGATCGCAGAAAGCTGTCCACGGCGGCGGGCCCCGGCCGCTCCGCGATGGTGCGCGCCTGCGCGAGGATGGCGCCCACGAAGGACGCGAGCTCCGCACCGAAGGCATCTCGCGTGTCCTCGAGGATCGATCGCTCCAGGCTCTCGAGCTGCTGCAGCGCTTCGGCGGCCGCCCGGGGCTCGCCCGAGTGGGCGTGCCAGAGGACGGTGGAGAACCTCGGCAGGTGCTCCGTGAAGAGCTCGCGACCATCCCCCTCGGCACGCATCGGCCGGCCGCCGCGCTCGTACGCATCGGCCGTGGGCGCGACGAGATCCGGATCGAGCCAATGGTCGGGCGCGAGCAGCAGCACCGCCGCCACCGCCAACAGCAGGCCACCGAGCGCGAGCACCGGTCCACGCCAGGCCCACGCCGACGGCGCAGATGGCGGCCGGCTCCCCAGCACCTCGTCGAAGACGGCGCGCACCGCGTCCCGGTCGTCCGGATCGGGCGCACGGCCCAGGGACTGCAGGAACGCGAGACGGTGCACGTGGGCCTCATCGTCGCCGTGGCTCGTCTCGAAGAGGGCGGAGGCGACCCGCGTCGAGACGCGTCTTCGAACGAGACCGCGCACAAGGGGATCGAGACGCGGGTAACACGTCCGGCGAGCGGTGCGGGCATCGCCATGCCGCTCCGCACCCACCTCCGCGAGCAACCACAGGGTCGCCCGTCTGACCGCGGACAGGGGCATCTGTTCACCACCCGGGGTGAATGGTATTCCATCGCCCGGACACGTCATGGATCAACCGACCGAAACCGAGCACCTGAGGGCCATTCAACCGAGTGCCGTGGTCATCGCGGCGGCTGCGCTCACGGCGCTGTCGGGCCTGCTGATCGGCATGACCGGGCTGCAGCTCATGGGCCTGATCTTCCGAAACCCGGTTCTGGCGGCCGTCCCCTACGCAATGGTGGTGGCGGGGGTGGGCGGTATCGGCGCCGCCACGCAGCTCTACCGCATGAGGGCCGCGTCCGCCCCGATCACCCTGGCGCTCATGGGCCTGCTCTCGCTCGGGATGACCGTCTGGCTGTTCTTCAGCTTCGCGAACGGGCTGTTCTCGCTGTTCGCCCTCGTCACGCCCGTCCTCGCGTTCCTCGCGGCTCTCTTCAGCTTGCTTTCGCTCGGTCACTGCCGGCGCGCCGCCGCGGCCCGGCGCGAGCTCTCGGACTCGGGCATCGAGCTCGGGATGTAGCGCCCCCCAGCAGCTCGCCACGAGCGCCGGTCTTGGCCCACGGGTACGCGTGCGCGAATTCGAGGGCACGCGTCGTGCTGCACCGCCGGCCGTCCTCGGCGACGAAGGCGCATCGTCCCTCGTCTCGCTTCCAGACCTCGCGGCGGATGCGTGCGGGGATCGTTCGCTCGCTCGAGTCGGCTTTCCGCGTCGCCTCCCCGCCGCGTGGCTTCTTCGTGAGCGCCGCGTTCTTCTTCAGCGTCTCGTCGAGGAGCACGCCGGGCGCGCGCTCCACGATGGCGGCCGGATTGCCATCGGGGATCTGGTGTCCGAGCAGGCCCTGGAGCTGCTCGAGCTTCGCGCGGGCATCCTCACCGATCGTCACCTCGAGCTTGTACCGTCGCGGCGATAGCGGCTTCGGATCGGGCGAGCGATGCGTTGATCCACCCCGAGAACCCGCCCCCGCACGTTCACCACGGCGCGGCTCTGGCTGTGGCGCGGGTACCGGCTCCGGCTCCGGCTCCGGCTTCGGCGCCGTCCCCGGTCCCGGCGCGGGCCCTGGCTGCGGAGCCGCGCCTGCGAGCGGTCGGCCCGCCCCCGCCTGCGCGTCCTGACGACCACGTCGCGGAAGCGCCCGCAACCGCAGGCCGCTCAGGTGGATCTCACCCCGGGCGACCATCTCCAGGATCACCGGAAAGCGCCTCGCGGCCCGGGCAGCACCGATGCGCTTGGCCGCGGTCGACTCGGACATGTGCCAACACCGGACGCAGAAGTCGAACATCGACGGATGCCCGCGCTTGGCCCAGAGCTGCCGCCGATCGATCTCGTCGATGTACCGGAGGAGCTGCGTGACCCTGAACCCTGTCTCCTCCGGGAGCTTCTCGGAGATCCCACGACGCACCCCTGTGTACGCCCCGCGAACAGGCCGCGCGGCTCGTGGAAATGACGACGTTTCTCGCGAGCACGCCGCGCTCTCGCGTCGCTCATCGCGCCCCCCGACCTCCCGGTCCCGGTCACGGTCACGGTCGCCCTCGCGGTTCCAGCCCTCCCCACCAGCTCGCCGCGAGCGCTCCGACCAGCGCGGCGAACCCCGCGCCCGTCGAGGCGACGCCCCACCCGAACGCACTCTCGGGCAGCGGGATCACGCCGAGACGCACGCCCGCGAAGAGGAGCAGCGGCGCGACGGGCCACGCGAGGAGCGGCCTGCGGGTGTGACGCGCGATGGCGACGCACGCGACGAGGAGCAGGACGTCGACGAAGACGGGGTGCTCGGGGAGGCCCCTCCCGGACCAGCCGGCCGTCGACGCCGCGAGGTACGCGGCCACCAGGCCTCCGACGAGGAGGCGCGCGGGCGCGGTCGGGTCCGGGTGAAACGCGACCTCGACCTCGCGAGGGCTCGACGATTCCACGCTCCGGTACGGCGGCGCCGGCCGAGCGCGGACCGTTCGCTCCCGGCCGCCCACCTTGGCGCGGGTGGCGGTCAGGACGAGCGTGACGGCGCTCATGAGCGTGACCATCCACAGGAGCTGCGGGGCGGCAAGGAACGTCACGATCACCGTGACGCCGACCGTCGCCCACACGGTGCGCTCGCGGCGCGCCCACCGAAGCGCGAGCAAGGGTATCGCCGGAGCCGCGAGACCGAGCGGCACGCCCCAGCTCAGCGCCCAGTAGCATGCGTGCCCGAGCGCGAGCGCGCCCCAGATCCCCCACGTCGCGTGCACGCATCGACGGCCACGCGCGTGCCACGGCACGGCGCTCTCGACGCTCCGGGCGCTCCACAGCGCGCCGGCGCCGAGCGCGAAGAGCCACAGCGCCACCATCGCGCCCTTCGTGGCCGTATCGGTGTCGCGCAGGAGCTGGGGGAGCGTCGCGAGGCCTGCCGCGCCGATCGTCGGGACGAGGAACGCCGCGAACGAGAGCCGGAGCTCGAGCGCCCGCGCGAGCGCGTGCAGCTTGACGGCGAAGAGCAGCGCCCAGGCGGCGGCGGCGATCCGACCGGTGACGCCGAGGTAGGCGCACGTCTCGACGTGCATCGTCAGGTCGCCCTGGTAGACGACCACGAGGAGCCCCAGCATGGCCGCGGGCCGCCGACGGCCCATCCTCACGAGCAGCGCCGCGCCTCCGATCAACGCGAGTGAGTAGATCTCGGCGAGCGCCGACACCCCCAGGATCGCCGCAGCCGAGCCTCCGCGCGCCACCTCGCCCGACATGAGCGTGAGCCCGGCGAGCACCAGCGCAGCGCTGAGCAGGTAGAGCGGGTTGTCCTCGAAGAGCCATCGGTGGACGAGCGCCCCGAGCGCGGTCTGGTCGGATCGAACGGGATGTGCCTGCGTCTCCATGCGCCCTCCTGCGCGACGCGCTGCGCACCGTGCAACTCGAGTGCCACGGCTGCCACGCGAGGACTGCGCGGCCTCTCGTCACTCCTGGCACGTGCACGTCGAGCGCGACGAGGACGGCGAGCGGGTCGTCACGGTCACGCGCGCCGGATGACCTCCGACTGACACGCTGTCTCTCGCGGCTGCCTCGGCGCTGACAGCGTGTCCCACACGGGACCTCGGGCGCGGCCCATTCCGCACGAGATGCGCCTCGTGCCGACGCCACGCGGCGTCATGATCGCCGGCGCGCGCCCGGGAGGCCCCGCCGCGCGGCTCGGCTTGCAGAACGGCGACGTGGTGACGGGCGTGGGCGGACGCTCCACGCTCGACGTGGAGGCGATGGTCGACCTCGCCGCGTCGCTCCCGACGCGCGAGCGCCTCGACGTCGACATCGAACGCGGAGGCCGTCCCCTGCGCCTCACGTACGAGATGCGTTGAGTCGTCCCTCACCGCCCCGGCAGCGGCGTCGGACACGTGCTCAGGAACGTGCACCGCTCGCTGCGTCCCCCCGGCCGGGCGGACGAGCAGGAGCTCGCGGCGCCGTCGCAGCCCGGGGGCGTGTCGCAGTCGGTCCCCGCGAGGCAGCACACCCGCACGGGCGCGAGGCACTGGTCTCGCCCCTCGAAGTGGACGCAGACGTCGCGGCCACGGCAGCCGCCGTCACAGCCGATCTCGGCGGGGAACGGAAACTCCACGCAGTCCCAGCACTCGTTCGACCGGCGCTCGCAATGACGGCCCCGCCGCGGCTCGGTCGAGGGCGGCGGGGGCGGGGGGGGGGCGGAGGCGGAGGCGGAGGAGGCTCGATGTCGGGATCGTCGGGCAGCCCCGCGTTCCCGTCGATCCGCAGCCGGACGCAGCGGGCGTGGCTGACCCGCTGGCGCGAGACCACGATCTCCATC
>JBDIVX010000090.1:0-30293 GCA_039794305.1 Candidatus Neutrinellum sp. | reverse complement strand
ACCTCCGCCTCGGTGCCGCGGCCGTCGGCGCCGATCGTGAGCTGCACGACCACGGCGGCCTCGAGCCCGGGGGCGGCGGCCTGCTCCGGGTAGTCGGCCTCGGCGAACTCCCGGAGCTCGGGCGGCGAGAGCGCCGGCGCCGGCGCGTCCTGGGCGCGGACGGTGCCGGCGAGCCCCATGCACGACGCGACGATCAGCAGGCCGACCCGAGCCATCGAGGCACCTTGGTAGAGCCTCTCGGCCGCGGGCACAAGGAAGTTGTACAGTCGGCCGATGGCTCGCACCTTCGCGCTCGCCGCCGGCGCCGCGCTCGCGGTCGTGGGCTGCAACTGCGGCTCGGGGTCGCCGCCGCCCCCGGCCACGGCGGCCGCAGCCGAGGACGAGGTGCCCGAGCCCGGCGCCGATTGCCCCGAGCCGGCCGTCGAGAGGGCCGACTTCCGCCATACTCGGAGCGAGCTCGTCACGAGCACGGGTCGGCCCCGCCACGTCGCCGCCGACGTCGTCGCCCGGGTGGGCTCGCCGTTCCGGGTGGAGGGCAAGCTCCACTACGGCAGCACGGGAGCAGACCTCGAGGACGAGGACGTGACCGCGTTCGTGCGGGTGGAGGCGTGCGGCGACTGGACCGCGATCGGGAGCGGACGCACCGACTCGGACGGCTGGGTGGCGATCGACGCACCGGCGGAGGTCCTGGCCGGCGACGGCGTCTTGGAGCTCCGGCTGGTCGTGCACGGCGACGGATCGGCCGCGGACGGCCGGGTCTTCGCCGTCCCGCCCGGCGCCCGGGTCGCGGTGTTCGACATCGACGGCACGCTGACGACGCACGACGTCGAGGTCGCGCGAGAGGTCGCCGACTCGGATCACGACCCCGAGATGTACGAGGGCGCGGTGGACGTGGTGCGCCACCACGCCGAGGCGGGCCTGTTGCCCGTGTACGTCACCGGGCGCCCGTACTACTTCACCCGCCGCACGCGCGACTGGCTCGGGCGGCACGGCTTCCCCGCCGGGCCGCTGCGCACCACGCGCGGGCCGGACGAGGCGGTGGGTGACGGCGTCCGGGCCTACAAGCGAGCCTTCCTCGAGCGCCTGCGGGACGAGCTGGGCCTCGACATCGAGTGGGCGTACGGCAACGCGAGCACCGACGTGTGCGCTTACGCCGAGGCGGGCGTCCCCGCCGATCGCACCTTCATCATCGGCCCGAACGCGGGCACCGCCTGCGAAGGCCACGCGCCGAGCCAGCCGGTCGCGAGCTACCCCGAGCACCTCGAGGGGCTCTCCGCGGATTGAGCGGGCGGGTCGATCTAGATCAGCAGCGTCTCGCAGCCGAGCCGCACGTCCACCCGGCCGGGACCGGAGGTGACGGTGTCGCAGGCGGCCGGACACAGCAGGATCTGCGCAGGATCGTCGGCGTCGTCGTAGTACCAGGCCGCGCCGGTGCCGCACGAGGCCTCGTCGGCCGCGCGGGGGAAGGTCGTCGTGGCGCCTCCCTCGGGGGTGTGCTCCACGTTGACCCGGTCGCGGTCGAACGACATCCCCGCCGGAGGCTCGGGCAGGTCGTACGCGCAGGGCAGCTCCTCCGAGACCGAGACGGTCATGGCCAGCGTGTCGAACAGGCCGCTCCAGTCCTCGGTGCAGATGGAGAAGGTCAGCCCTCCGGTCATGGCCGCGGCGTCGTAGTACCGATCGCCGATCGCCGCCGCCGGCAGGAGGCCGCCCGACCGCGTGCAGGGGATCGGGTCGAGGTACGGGATCGGGTTCGGGGCCTCCTCGGACGCGATCGCGTGGAACGTGAAGTCGTGGCCCAAGAGCCCCTCCATCATGGAGATGAACGAGGCCGCTCGCATGTCGTCGTCGTCGTCCGTGACGCCGACGATGTGCGTGATGGCGTCCGGGCGGAGGAAGTCCTCGTACACGGGGAACTGATCGATCGCGCGGGCGAACACGTCGCTCGACCCGACGTGCCGGTCGACGAACAGGAAGCGCATCGGGTCCGACGTGAAGAGGGAGCTCGGCGTCACGAAGCCGCGGTCGCTGATCATCACGACGTGGAAGTCGACGCCGCTCGCCGAGATGTACGTCGCGAAGTCGTCCATGTTGTCCTGCACCGCGCGCGCGTCGTTCTCCATGCTGTCGGAGCTGTCGACGACCAGGACGATGTCCACGGGCGCGAGCAGGTTCTCCGCCTCGCTCGAGATCCCGTCGCACATCTCGAAGGCGTCGGTGCCGGGGCCGCCGTCCGTGCGCGGGCCGGCGTCGAAGCCCCCTCCCCCGCCGTCGCCGCCGCCCGTGCCGGAGTCTCCGCCTCCGCCCCCGCCCCCGCCCGGCGACTTCTCGGCCGAGCAACCCACGCCGAAGGCCAGCAAGGCCGAAAGGAAGAACCGCACGACGAGCTCCATGGCACTCACCCCTTCGGAGCGCAGGATCGCCGCAGCGGCCCGCCCGTGTCAAAGGGCCGCGGGCTGGTGACGGTGGCGTGGATGTGGGAGCGTTCGCGCCATGAGGATTGTCGTCTTCGGGGGCGCGGGGGACATGGGCAGCCAGACCGTGGAGGACTTGGCGAAGAGCGACGGCGTCGAGCGCGTCACGATCGCCGACCGGAACGTGCGGGCGGCGACCGAGCTCGCCGCGCGCGTCGGCCGGGGCGGGGCCGAGGTGGCGGTCGCGCCGGTGGACGCGCGGAGCCACGGGGATCTCGTCAGGGCCATGAAGGGGCACGACGTCGCCGCGTCGGCGCTCGGGCCCTTCTACCGGTTCGAGGCGCCCCTGGTCCGCGCGGCCATCGAGGCCGGCGTGGACTACGCGAGCGTGTGCGACGACTACAGCGCCGCCGAGCAGGTGATGGACGAGTACGACGGCGCGGCCCGCGAGGCCGGCCGCACCATCCTCACCGGCCTCGGGGCGAGCCCCGGCATCACCAACGTCGGCGTGCGCTACTTCGCCGACCGCATGGACCGGCTGCGGCGGGTCCGGATCAGCGTCTACCAGCCGCTCGACGCCGGCGGCGGCGAGGCGGTCCTGCGGCACATGCTCTTCATCATGACCGGCGACGTCGCCGTCTGGCGCTCGGGCCGCGCGATGCGCGTGAGGGCCTGCAGCGAGGAGCGCACGGTGGAATTCCCGCGCTTCGGCGAGATCGCGCTGTGGAACATGGGGCACGCCGAGCCGGTCACCGTGCCGCGCTTCTTCCCCGACCTGGAGGAGGTCAGCTTCTACATGGGGTACGGCAAGGGGGCGCGCCTGTTCGTCGAGCCGGCGCGCCGGGGCCTGTTCGCGAGGCCCCGCGTGGCCGACGCCGCCGTGCGCGTGCTCGGCGCCGTCGAGCGGCTCCTCCCGAGAGGCCCGGCCTCGCCCGGCGCCATCCGCGTGGACGTGTGGGGCGACGCCGGCGGCGCCGAGGTCCACCGCATGGCCTGCGGCATCGGTGAGATGCGCCCGGCCACCGGTCTGTCCCTGTCCGTCGGGACGCAGATGCTCGCGCTCGGCCAGACGACGAGGCGGGGTGGCGTGCTCGCGCCCGAGGCCTGCCTCGATCCCGACGCCTTCCTCGACGCGATGCGCCACAAGGGCATCGAGGCGTACGAAGACCTCGCCATGACCCGGCCTCTCGGCACGGCTCCGGCAGATCACTGACGCAGACCAGAGCGGCGAGCCCCCGCCCCGTCCCAGGGCGGCGAGGGCGCCCGCATCGATCCCGATTCCGGTATCATGCGCGCCATGCGCGCCGCGGCGATCGTCCTGACCGTAGCCGTCGTCACCGCCGGAGCCTCGCTCGCACGGGCGCAGGACGAAGCGCGCGCCGAGGCCGCGCCCGGGGAGCAGCTCGACGAGGACGACGCCGCCGCGCGCGACAGGTTCCGGCTCGGGACCCGGCACTTCGACGCCGGCGACTACGGCCTCGCCGCGGCCGAGTTCCAGGCGGCCTACGATCTCAGCCACCGGCCCGCGCTCCTCTACAACGTCTACCTCGCGTACGAGCGCCTCGGCGACCTCGAGCGGGCGATTCCCGCCCTCGAAGGCTACCTGCGCGACGGGGAGCCGGGGGACCGCCGCGAGGCGCTCGAGTCGCGGCTCGAGCGGATGCGCCAGAGGCTCGCCGACGAGGAGCGGCAGGCGCGCGAGCGCGAGGAGCGCGAGCGCCGGCTCCTCGAAGCCGCGGGGCCGGGCGCGACGCCCTGGATCGTCGCGGGCTCGGGCGCGCTCGTCGCGGGCGCCGGCGTCGTCCTGTTGCTCGTCTCGGCCTCCGACATCTCGGCCGTCGAGGACCCCGGACCGATGCCGGTGTGGGCGGACGTGGAGGACGCGTACGACCGGGCACCCGTGCTCTCGACCGTCGGAGGCATCGCGCTCGGCGTCGGCGCCGCGGCGCTCTTGACCGGCCTCACCTGGGGCCTCCTCTCGATCGACGCAGGCGGGACCGAGGCCGAGGTCGCCGTCGGTCCGGGCGGGCTCGCGCTGCGGGGGAGGCTCTGACGCGCGCGCTCCACATCGCGGCCTGCGCGCTCGCGCTCGTCGCGTGCCGGGCGACGATCCCGGACGCGACGTACCTGTGCGACGCGACGGGCGACTGCCCGCCGGGCTTCGTGTGCGACGTCGCCGGCGGCGTGTGCGTGCGGGAGCTGGGATGCGTCCCGGCAAGCTGCGAGGAGCTCCGCGCCCAGTGCGGGACGATCGACGACGGGTGCGGTACCGAGCTCGACTGCGGCACGTGCGAGGAGCCCGAGGAGTGCGGCGCCGGCGGCGTCCCGAACGTGTGCGGCTGCGCGCCGCGGGGATGCGACGTGGGCGAGTGCGGCGTCGTCGACAACGGCTGCGGCGCCCTCATGGACTGCGGCGGGTGCGACGCTCCTGCGACGTGCGAAGGCAACGTCTGTACCTGCCCGTCGGCAGAGTGCGCGCCCGACGAGTGTGGCGACAAGCCCGGCGGCTGCGGAGGGACGCTCGACTGCGGTACGTGCTCCGCCGGCGAGACGTGCGGCGCGGGCGGGCCGAACCGTTGCGGCGTGGGGACGTGCACGCCCACGACGTGCGGCGATCTCGACGTCGAGTGCGGCGCGGCGGCGGACGGATGCGGAGTGGTGCTCGACTGTGGCGACTGCACCGGACCGGAGACCTGCGGCGGCGGGGGCACCCCGGGCAGGTGCGGCTGTCTTCCGCGTACGTGTGCGACGACGGCACGCCCGGCCGAGTGCGGCACCGTCACCGAGGAGTGCGGCACGACGATCGACTGCGGCGACTGCTCTCATCGCGGGCCGAACCGCGTCTGCGTCGCGAACGTGTGCGAGTGCGCGGCGGACGGGTACGAGCCGAACGACAGCCACACGTCGGCCGCCACGATGGGGGAGCTCGCGGCCGGTACGCGCTCGCTCCCCGGCACGAACGTCCACGGAGCGGGGAATCACGACTGGTACGCGTTTGGTCTACCAGGCTCGCTCGGCGAGACCCACACCCTGAGCGTGAGCCTCGGCGTCGCGGTCGGAGGCGACTACGACCTGCGCGTCGTCCTCGAGTGCACCGACGCCGGCTGGAGCGCAGCTGGCTTCAACTGCATCACCGGGTCCCAGATCACCTCACCGCACGTCGGGTGCGAGTCCGCGAGGTCGGGCAGCCTGAACGAGGCCGTCTCGTTCAACGTGCTCTGCGACAAGGGCACCGTCTACGCGGGCGTCCTCGTGACCTCGTGGTCGGGAGCGTGTGTCAACTACCCCCTGTCGTTGACGCTCGCCTCCGCCACGGAGCTCTGAAGCGGCGGCTCGAGGCGGCCGAGTGTGCCAGTCGCATGTGCCACGATGTGCCCGTGGCACAGCACGAGGCCGCCGGGTGGCGCACGTCGCACGAATTCTCCCGTGATCCTGGCTGGCACAACTGTTGCGGAGCGCCCCCGGCATGACACGCACCCGCACCCTCCTCGCCATCCTGTCGACCACGTCCCTGGCCGTCGGCCTCGCCGCCTGCGAGAGCAGCGGCGACGACCCCCGGGGGCCCGACCTCGGGAGCTCCGCCGAGCTGCGCGCTCCGCAGACCTGCGACGAGCTGCTCTCGGACATCCAGGCGGACGCGCTCGCCAAGATCGAGATGCAGACCGAGCAGTACCTCGACTGGTACGCGAGCGAGGGCGGGTACGGCCGCGCGGGCGGCCTCGACGCCGCCGCGGGCGCCGAGGCCGACGACTCGGGATCGCGCAGCGAAGGCCCCGAGAGCTACTCCGAGACCAACACCCAGGTCGAGGGCGTCGACGAGGCCGACATCGTCAAGACCGACGGCGAGCACATCTACGTGCTCAGCGGTAACCAGCTCCACATCCTCGACTCCTGGCCCGCCGAGGAGACCTCGCTCGAGACCTCCTTCGAGCTCGACGGCTACGCGCACGAGATGTTCGTCGCCGAGGGCCGCGCGGTGGTGTTCTCGCAGACCGCCGACCCGCGCATCCCGCCCGACGAGGACACGTGCGGCCGCGAGTACGAGGACCGCGGGTACTACTACCCCTGCTACAGCTACGGCTCGCAGTTCACCAAGGTCACCGTGGTCGACCTGAACGAGGGCGAGCCGCGCCTGTCGCGCGAGGTCTGGTTCGAGGGCTACTACCGCACCTCGCGCCGGCACGACACGCAGGTCCGCGCCGTGCTCAACAACTGGAGCTACTACCTCGGCTACGACCTTCCCAACGTCTGGGAGTACCTCTACCCGGAGAGCGACTACGACCGCGAGCTGAGCTCGATCGAAGCGCGCGCCCGCATCTACCGGTGGCGCCACGCCGCCATCGCCGCCGCCTACGCCCGCGCCCTCGAGGACTGGCTCCCCGACGCGGTGGAGCGCGTCGAGGGCACGCTGACCGAGCTGCCCGTCGACTGCGCCAGCTACTACGTGACGCGCCCGGGCCTGGTCGACTACGGCATGACGCAGGTCGTCGGCGTGCACCTGACCGACGGCTCGGCGCCCGTCACCCGCACCGGCGTCTGGGGCCTCGCCCACGAGGTCTACTCGGGCGCCGAGACGCTCGTGCTCGCCCAGCGGGACTACTCCGCCTGGTGGCGTGCCTGGTACGGCGACGAGGACGAGGTCAGCGACCGCACGCTGCTCCACCAGTTCACGCTCTCCGCCGACGGCCGCACGCTGTACGACGGCTCGGGCATGGTCCCCGGCACCATCATCGACCAGTTCTCGATGGACGTCCGGGACGGCGTGCTGCGCGTCGCCACCACCGAGACCACCTGGCGCGTGTGGCGCGAGGATCGCGAGTGGGTGCCCCCCACGACCGAGAACCGCGTGCTGACGCTCGAGGGTGGTGAGAACGGCCTCTACATCGTGGGTGCCACGCCGGCGCTGGCCGAGGGCGAGCGCATCTTCTCGACCCGCTTCATGGGCGACCGCGCCTACGTGGTCACCTTCGAGCAGGTCGACCCGCTGTGGGTGATCGACCTGTCGAACCCGCACGACCTCGAGGTGCTCGGGGAGCTGCACATCCCGGGCTTCAGCAACTACATGCACCCGCTCGACGAGGATCACCTCTTGACCATCGGCCGCGACGCCGACGAGGACGGGACCGTGCGCGGGCTCGCCCTCCAGATCTTCGACGTCTCGGACGAGATGGCGCCCACCCTGGACCACAAGATCGTGTTCGCGGACCGGTGGGGCTACTCGGAGGCCGCCTGGGACCACAAGGCCTTCACGTTCTACGACCACCTCGGCCTGCTCGCCTTCCCCTACCTCTCTTGGGGCAGCGACTGGGACAGCTACCACTCGAGCCTCGAGGTGTTCGAGGTCGACGCCGAGGCGGGCTTCCGTCCGGTCGGCTCCATCGACCACACCGCGCTCCTCGACGGCATCTGCGCCACCGAGGGGGATCGGTCCTGCCGGTACTACGGCCTGAACGTGCGCCGCGGCGTCTTCATCGAGGACTACGTGTACTCCATCTCGCACGGCGGCGTGCGGGTCCACCGCGTGGACGACATGTCCACCGAGGTGGCCACCGTCCGGCTGCCGCGCTGAGCGAAGGTCCTCCCTGCCCCGGGCCGGCCGGGGCGGGGATGGGTTAGGATCGGCCGGTGAGCCGATCCCCAGAAGCCCCCGCCCCCACCGTGCGAGGCCGGTCCGTCGAAGGACGGTTGCTCGACGGTGGGGAGCGGTCCCGCGCGACGTTCGAGCGTCTGCTCGGCGTCGCGCGGACGTCCATGCGGGTCTCGTCCGTCCGGTGGGTGCGTGACCGGTTCGAGGTCGGCGTGCTCGTCCCGGGCCACGGCGAGCGCGCGCTGGTCCTCGAGGCGAGGGGGGAGCGCGCCGGGAGCCCGACGGCGCCGTTCCGTTCGGCTCACCTGTCCTTGTGGCACCGCGGCAGCGACCTCCCGCGCCCTCTCCGGCAGAGGCTGCACGCGGCGGCGCGCCGCTTCGGGGACGTGACCCTCGCCAAGATCACCTCGGCCCTCCACGACGACCTCCACGGCACCGGCGCGCCGGCGGGCGTCATGGGGGATCGCGCCGGCGACCCCGACCGGCAGCTCGAAGAGGTGCAGCGGGCGTACGCGTTCCTGACCGTGGAGCGCCTGCCCGGCGGGCACGGTGCGGGAGGCCACCAGGTGCACGCGAGCGTGACGCAGGCCTGCAACCAGGCCTGCGGCTTCTGCCAGGCGCCGCTCCGCAAGGACGTGCGCCCCCCGGCGCGGGACGTGCTCTGCGAGTGCTTCGAGCGCTTCGCTCCGCGGTTCCCCGGCGCCAAGTGGACGCTCACCGGCGGCGAGCCGACCCTCCGCCGCGACCTCGTCGCGCTCGCGCGGGCGTTGCTCGACTCGCAGGCGGTCGGCTGCGTGTCGATCCAGACCAACGCGGTCGAGATCGGCCGGCGGCCGGAGTCCTTCGAGCTCCCGGCGAGCGGGCGGCTGTCGTTCCTCGTGGGCTTCCACGGCGCGACGGAACGGGTCTACGACCGTTGCACGGGGTCGCGCGGGATGCTCCCTCTCGCGGTGCGCGGCGTCCGCCACCTGCAGCGAACAGGGCACGGCGTGGAGCTCAACTGCGTCGTCAACGCCCACAACGTGGAGCACCTCGAGGCCTACGTCTCGGCGGTCCCCGAGCTGTTCCCCGACCCGGACCGGCCGGTGACCGTCCACTTCAGCGTGATGGCGGCCCCGGACCACCGCGACGGGACCCACCTGCTCGTCCGCTACACGGACCTCGTCGCGCGGCTCGACCGCGCGCTCGATCACGCCGAGCGGCTCGGCGTACGCGCGACCGTCTCGGTCAGCGCCCACGACACGGCCGTGCCCGCGTGCCTCCTGTCCGGACGTCTCGGACGGTCGTCCGAGTACCCGCACCTCTACGAGCACCGGGCCGCCGGCGGACACCGGTCGGCCTCGTGGGCGAGAGCGGACGGATGTGAACGATGCGCGGCCGGTCCGACGTGTCGGGGCGTCCCGGCGTCGTACGCCGCGAGGTTCGGCGTCGGCGAGCTGAGCCCTCTGCAGGAGGTCCCTTCGTGAGACGAGCGCCGTCCGTGTACGAGGAGGCCGTAGGTGTTCCGCTCCGAGGCGGACGCCGGTCGGCTGCGCTGTTCGGCAAGCTCTTCGGGCTCCGGCCGGAGCTGCCCTTCCGGATCGAGCACGTGTCCTGGACCGGGAGCCGGTTCGAGGTCGCGATCGGCGGCGGCGCGGGCGAGTCGTCGACCTTCGTCGTCGAGGCGGCCACGCCCGAGCCCGAAAACCGCCCCCTCGTCCAGACGGCGCACATCTCGGTCTGGTACCGCGGCCATGACGTGCCCGCCTCGCTCGTGGGCCGTGTCCGCGAGGCCGTCGCGCGGCGGCCGGGGACGACGTTCCGCCGGCTCGTCGATCTGTTCCTCGAAGACCCGGACGTCCACGGGCCCGCCCCGTCGCTCGAGCACACCGGCGACGAGGTGCGCCGCGTGCGGTTCGAGGTCGGGATGTGGAGCCCGGAGGAGGAGTTCGCCGATTTCTTCGCCATCGACGAGCTCGACCTCTTCCCCGCCGAGTCGATCGAGCTGGACGCCGAGAACCGCTTCCTGAAGATCCAGCACACCGATCTGGAGTGCCACTCGTTCTCGCCGCCCGAGGGGAGACGCTCGAACCTCGCTCTCGTCAGCTACCCGTGGCGCGACGGCTCGCCGGACGGTCACGTCGAACGGTCGATGTCCACCGACCTCACGGACTACGACGTGATCACCGGCGGCGTCGACAAGGTGCGAGAGGTGCTCGAGAGCGCGATGAGCGGCCATCCGACGCGCACGATCGTCTTCGGCAACAACTGCCTCCCGGCCACCACGGGAGAGGACGTGCGCTCGATCATCGAGCAGGTGCGCGCCGAGAGCCCCGATCCGATCCTGTTCTACGACCGAGGCGCGGACAAGTCGGACGTCGAGATGTTCGCGTCCCTGCTCGGGCCCACCGGCGACGAGAACGTCACGGCGGAGCCGGGCCACGTCAACCTGATCGGCCTCCGCCGGGACGCATCCACCGAAGAGCTGGTCGAGGTGCTCGGCGAGCTCGGCGTCACGGTGAACACGTTCCTCGTGCCCACGCTGAGCCGCGAGGCGCTCGGCAAGCTCCCGCGCGCCTCGCTCGACGTGTTCTGCCGCACGTCCAAGGCGTGGGATCGCCTCTACCGCAAGCTCGTCACCGACCCGACCTCGAAGGGTGGGCGGGCGCACGTGTTCGTGACGGCTCCCTTCGGGATGCGGCACACCCGGGCCTGGTACGAGCAGATCGCGGCGCACCTCGGCATCGACGCGGACGTCGACCGCGTGTGGAGCCGCCGGTTCGGTGCGCTCGAGGCGCGGTGGGAAGAGGCCGGGCGCCGAGCCCGCGGACACCGCGTCGGGTTGGTCCTGCGCACCGAGGACCTCGAGTACCTGGAGGATCCCGCGTACCTCTCGGGCGTCCCTCTCGTCGACGTGCTCGAGGAGATGGGCTTCGGCATCGACGTCCTCGTGAAGGCGGCGCCGTCGGAGGCTGCCCCCGCCCTCAACCGCGTCCGGTACCTGTTCGAGCGCGTCGAGGACCACCGCTTCGTCACCTTCGAGAGCCTCGGCGAGCTGCGCGCGGCGCTCGCCGAGAGCGAGGCGGCCGCCGTGTTCTCGAACCACGTGTTCGACTGGAGGCTGACCGAGGCGGGCAAGAGCCGGTTCTCCATCCTGGACTTCCACAAGGGCGTGGCCGGCGCGGTCCGCACGGCCGAGCGGCTCGTCACGCTGTGCGAGACGCCGTTCTACGCCAGGTACTCCAGGTACCTGCGGAGGACGCCCATGGGTCTGCTACGCTGACCGCCATGTCCGAGGCGGCAGACGACCCGCGTGGCCGCGGCCCCGAACGCGAGCGGCGCCACCTCGACGTCGTGACGGACCACTCCCCGCGCGCCGTCCTCTCGTACATGGTGGGCGTGTTCGTCGCGGTCAACGCCGTCCGGGACGCGTTCCTCCTCGTGGACGGGCCGGACTGCATCTACACCAAGACGCAGTACCTCCAGGGCAACCAGGACTACCTCGCGTCGCTCGTGAGCGTGTCCGGCTATCACCGGATATCGCACACGGGCCTGCGGTGCGCGAGCAACGTGGCGCTCGGCCGGCACGACGAGATCCGGGCCGCGCTCGAGTGGATCGGCCGACACGACGAGGTCGGCTGCGTCCTCACCGCTCCGATGCCCGCGGCTTCCGTCGTGGGCACCGACTACGAGATGCTGTGCGCGGACGCGGCCGGCGCCACCGGCACCGAGACGATCCCCGTCGCGGGCAAGTCGCTGACCACCGACTGGCTCGGCGGATACGCCGAGACCCTGCACGCCCTCGCGCGCCACATCGAGCTGCCCGACGTCCCGCGGCGCGAAGGCAGCGTGGCCGTGGTCGGCTATCTGTTCGACCGCAACGAGGAGGACAACCTCGGGAACGTCCGGGAGCTCGAGCGGCTGATGTCCGCGCTCGGGCTCGAGCTGTCGAGCGTGTGGCTCGGGGGGCAGCGGTTCGACGAGCTCCGGCGGGTGAGCGAGGCCGAGACGATCGTGTCGCTTCCGTACGGCCGGAGGGCGGCCCGGGTGCTGGCGAGGCGCACCGGGGCGCGCCTCCTCGACCTCGAGCTGCCGTTCGGGATCGACGCGACCGAGCGCTTCCTCCGCGAGATCGCCGGTGACGCGGGCCGCGACCGCGTGGAGCGCTTCGTCGAGGCCGAGCTCGCGCACATCGTGCCGAAGCTCGAGTGGGTCGTCCCGTTCCTGTTCCAGGGCCGCACGTTCGGCTACGCGGGCGATCCGTTCCTCCTGTCCGGCCTCTCGGAGATCCTCCGCCTGTTCGGTGCGACGCTGGACTTCGCCGTCGTGACGAACTTCCGGCACCACCTGCACGGGCTCGATCTCGAAGGACGGTGCAGGCACCTCCTGGTGGAGGAGCGGCTCGACGGCCTGGCGCGATGGTCCTCGCGCCACCTCGAAGAGACTCCGCTCGACTGCGTCGTCACGAACAACACGTGCATCGAGATGTTCGACCCTTCGCGACACGCCGTGGTCGAGCTCGGCTTCCCCACGTACGGCGTGCACGCCCTCTACGACCGGCCCTACCTCGGCTTCCGGGGCTTCCTGGCCTTCGTGGACACCCTCGCCAACCAGATCCGGACGTTCGAGTCGCGCAAGGGCTGACCACGGGCGGCGTTCACGGTGCCTCGCAGACGAACCGGTACATGACGAGAGGGTCGCAGCGATCGTCGTCCCAGCCTCCGGTCGTCTCGATGAAGGCGCAGTCCGCCTCGCGGGCGTTGTCGGGCTCGCCGGCCTCCCAGTTGGCGTACAGACCCGCGGAGGGCCAGAAGACGGCCCCGTCGGTCCACAGCCAGGTGCCCTCGGTGGTCTCGTCCGTGCCGCCGATCCAGATGCGGCGGCCGACGAAGAGACCCGTCACGAAGGCATCCTCAGCGGCGTCGTCGATCCGGACCAGGTCGAGCCCCACCGACTGACAGGCGATGCGCGCGCTCGCCCAGCCGCGCGTCGCGTTGCAGGCGCAGTAGGAGCCGCCGCCGGAGTGCTCGACACGACAGGTGAGCCCCGTCGGACAGGTGATCGGCGGCGACCCGGAGTCCGTCCCAGGGCCCGCGTCCGGCTCGACGCCGGAGTCCGGCTCGACGCCCGAGTCCGACGCGGGCCCCGAGTCGGTGCCCGGGCCGGAGTCGGCGGCGCCGCCCCCGTCCGCCACGGCCGTGCCCGCGTCCGGCGCCGCGCCGTCGGTCCACGCTCCGCCATCCTCGTTCGAGCCGGCATCGAGCCCCCCAGCGTCCTGTCCGGCGCCAGCGTCCCGCTCGGAGGCGAGCGGATCGTAACCGACGCGGCCGCAGCCCGCGCACTCCAACAGCAGAGCACCGCACAGCAGCCAGTGTCCCGGACCGGAGGGTGGGCGAAGAGTCGACACGACCGCGTTGCCTCTCCGACATCGTATCAGGACGTCGCCGCAGCGCGGTCTCGATCCGGTGGTCACTCGGCCCGCGGACCGGGATAGCATGGCACCGGTGAGGTCCCCGCTCGCGTGGTCGTGGCTCCTCGTGCTCGCGCTCGGCTGCGGGTCCTCGCAGCCCGCCCGCCCGGCTGCTCGCGTGGAGGCACCGCCCCCGGTCGCGGCGCCGGAGGTCGCAACACCGGCCGAAGGGGCAGCCGGGCCCGAGGCCGCCACCCTCCGCCTCGCGACCTTCAACATCCAGGTGCTCGGGCCGGCCAAGGCCGGGCGGGCCGAGGTCGTCGCGATCCTCGCCGACATCGTCCGGCGCTACGATCTGGTGGCCGTGCAGGAGATCAAGGACGCGTCGGGACAGGCGCCGCTTCGGCTGCTCGAGGCCGTCAACGCTCCCGGGGCCGGGCCGACCTACGGCCTCGCGCTCTCGGAGCGGACGGGGCGGCAGCCCGACGACCGCCGCTCGCAGGAGCAGTACGCCTATTACTACCGGGCCGACCGCTTGCGCGTGCGCGGCGACGGCACGCTCTTCGACGACTCGGCGCACGACTACTTCCAGCGCGAGCCGTACCTGAGCCGCTTCGAGATCGTCGGAACCGACGTCTCGTTCGTGGTCATCAACGTGCACACGCGGCCGCGCTCTGCGCTGCGTGAGATCGCCGCCATGGAGCACGTCTTCACGTGGGCCAAGTCCTTCTATGGCGACGAGGAGGTCTTCATCGCCGTCGGGGACTTCAACGCCGGGTGCGGCTACGCCTCCGAGGAGGACCTCGACGCGCTGCCCGTCCACGGCGCGGCGTACGACTGGGTCGTGCCACACTCGGCCGACACGAACCTGGCGGACAGCGTCTGCCCCTACGATCGCATCGTCATCGCCGCGCCCGAGGGCAACTACGTCGTCGACGACTGGGGCGTCGACCGCGCCTTCGAGGACGAGGCGATCTCGGATCACTGGCCCGTGTGGGTCGATCTGCGCTGGTCGCGGTGAGCCGACGCAGCGCCGTGCGACGGCAAGGCCCATCTCGCGAGCAGGACCGGGGCTTCGCGAAGCGACGGCGCCAAGCGCCAGACGTGGCCCGGGGCAAGACACACGGAATGCGCTGTGCTACAGTGCCAGTATGCGACCGGGTCGAACGAAGACGACGAGCTTCTCCCTCGACGAACCGACCCTGAGAAGGCTCAAGGCGCTCGCGGCGCGTCGCCACGGCGGCAACGTCTCGGCCCTCCTCGCCGAATTCGCCTCGCGCGAGGCGAAGCTCGAAGCGGCCGAGGCCTTCTTCGAAGAGTACGGGGTACCGCCGCTCACGGAACGTGATATCGAGCGGATCGAGGCGGAGTGGCGCGGTGAGCCGCCCGCGACGAGGAGGAGGAAGCGGAGTACGAAGGCCGCAAAGCGGTGACATTCACGTTCGACACGGGGATGCTCATCGCGCTCGAGCGCCGCAAGCGCCGAGCGACGGACGCATTTCGCGCCATCATCCGCCGCGGGCTCGTCCCCATCGTCCCTGCGGTCGTCTACGTCGAGTGGTGGCGCGGTCGCACCGATATCCGCGAGAAGCTCCTCGCAGCGATGATCGTCGAAGACATGCCACCCTCGTTGTGCCGTGCTGCGGGCGAGGCGCTGGCGGCGTCACGAGGCTCCACACTGGTCGATGCGGTGGTCATGGCGTCCGCGGCGCTGCGCGGCGGCGGGATCGTCTATACGAGTGACGTCGAGGACCTCGGCCGGCTTCAGCGCTACTTCCCTACGGTTCGCCTGCTTCCGGTGTGATCCGTTCGTCTACCCGCGTGCGGCTCGTCCACGCGCCCCGCCGATCACCCCTTGCCGAGCAGACGCTCTTCGATCCAGCGCAGCCCGACGTTCGCCAGGTAGCCTACGGAGGCGATCACGACGAGCGCCGCGTAGAACACGGGAGTGTCGAACGCGACCTCTGCTTCCTTGGCGAGCGCGCCGAGCGCGATGCCGCTCCGGGGAGAGAACACCATCTCGGTGACGACCGCGATGACGAGGCTGATGGACAGGGTCAGCCGCGCACCCAAGACGACCGAAGGCAGGAGCTCCATGACGAGCGCCAGCGCGCGGACCGAGCTTCTCACACGGTGGACCCGCAGCACCTCGAGCTTCGGGCGCGACAGGGCCTGCACCCCGCGCGCGACCGTGATCACCATCACCGGGACACAGCCGAAGACGATGGTCCCCACGTAGGCGCCGTCCGAGTAGTCGAACGCGACGAGCAGCACGGGGAACACCATGATCGGCGGGACGGACCGGGCGAGCTCGACGAGCGGCTCGCTGCCCGCGTAGACCAGGCGGCGCGCGCCGGCGCCGAGGCCGACGAGGAGGCCCAGCCCGAGCGCGATGGCCCATCCGGTCGCCGCGCGGCCCAACGTGCCGTTCGCGTGCAGCCACACGTTCCGGCCGTCGGGCGCGCCGGGCCGGGTCGCCGCCACGAAGGCATCGGCCACCTCCGCCGGCGTGGCGACGAGGGTGCTCCCGACCCAACCGAGCTCGCTCACGAGCCCCCAGACGGCGAGCAGCAGCACGAAGCTCGGCATCCACGGGTGGCGGCGGAGCAGGGCCCACCGCGTCGCACCTCGCCGTCCGCCGTCAGCCATGACCCGCGCCTTCGAGCACCCGCTTCATGAGATCGACGAACGAGACGTCCTCGGCCGCGCCTTCGGCGGCGCGGCGGTCGAGCAGCCGGTTGTCGAGCAGCACCGCCTCGGCGTGCGCGCCCGCCGAGACCGTCGTGTAGGGCTTGTCGGGGATGACGAGCACGCGGTCGCAGAGCTCCACGATACTGGCCAGATCGTGCAGGACGAGCAGCGCGATCGTGCCGGACTCGGCGACGTGCGCGCGGAACGAGCGACGCAGGCTCCCGGCGATCTCGACGTCGAGCGCCGAGAAGGGCTCGTCCGCGAGCAGGAGGTCGGGCTCGCTCCCGAGGGCGCGCACGAGCGCGGCCTGCTGCAGCATCCCGCCGCTGCACTGGCCGGGGCGGAGCGACAGGTCGAGGTCGAGGCCGAGCTCCGCGCAGATGCGGCGCATGGTCGCGGCGGTCGCCCGGTAGCCCGACAGCCCCGCCGGCGCCGTCATCACGAGGTTGAGCTCGAGGCTCGCCCAGCCGAAGAACGACTGGCGGTAGCCCTGGGGAACGAAGGCCACGCGCGTGTCGGGGCCGCGAGGGAGCCGCGTCGTACCGGAGGTCGCGGCGTGCAGCCCGGCGATCGCGCGCAAGAGCGTGGTCTTGCCGCAGCCGTTCGGTCCGAACACGCCGAGCACCTGCCCGGGCGAGACGCACAACGAGACGTCGCGGAAGACCGTCACGGGCGGATCGGCGTACGTGGCGCCGAGGTCGATCACCTCGAGCGCGCGGTCGGGGCTCGCACGGGGCGTGGTGGCCATGGCGGCGCCTACGCTAGCGGCCGGGCGCGCGGTAGACGAGCCCCGAGAGCGTGAGCGCCTCGGGGATGATCCCACGCTGCCGGCACTGATCGGCCGCCTCGGTGAAGGCGCGCTCCTCGACCTGGTCGGTCCTGAGGTAGCGCGCGTCCGGGTAGCGGTCCACGTGATCGCGGAACGCCTCCGGCAGGTACGAGCGCATCGCCCGCTTCGCCTCGGCCGGGTGCTCGTTCACGAAGTCGACCGCCTCGTCGAGCGCCGCCGCGAGTCGGCGCACCTCTTCCGGGTGCGCGTCCGCCCAGTCCTTGCGGACGTTGAAGCTGCCGAAGAGGAAGGGCTCGCCGAGCGTCCTCGGAACCTCGACGAAGTCGTGGACCGGCTCGGCGACTCCCTGCGCGATGGCGGAGGTCGCCGCCGGATCGTTGGTGAAGAGCGCGTGGACGCCGCCCGACCGCAGCGCCTCGAGCTGCATCGCCGGGGCGATCTGCTGGATCGTCACCTCCGCGGGCTCGACGCCGGCCTCGGCGAGCAGCGCCTCGAGCCACGCCCGGTAGGCGACGGTCGGCAGGATCCCCACGTGCTTGCCGCGCAGATCGGCGGTCGAGGCGATCTCCGAGTCGCCGCTCCGGCGCAAGAGGTAGCTGATGCGGTGGTCCTGGTCCTCGACCAACGCCGTCAGGAAGTAGAGCTCGGTGCCGCCGCGGATCATCCCGTTGTAGGTGATCGGCAGGGCGGTGTAGCCCGCCACGTCCCTTTGCCCCTCCACCAGCGCCTGCATCATCGGCTGCGCCGTGTCGTACATGACGAGCTCGGGGTCGAGGCCGTGACGCCGGAAGATCCCCTGCTCTCGGGCGACGAACAGCGGCAGGCTGATCCGCAGCCTGCTGTAGCCGATCGAGATGCGGGCCGGTCCTTCCGGGGCCTCCGCGGTGTCGCGGCCCTCGGGCGCCTCCCGCTCGGACGAGCAGGAGGAGCAGCCGAGCGAGAAGGCGAGCAGCAAGACACCAAAACGTGGCCTCATAACATCAAGAACCGTTCCTATATGCAACGAGGGCTTCCTTGCAAGCGGTTTCCGTGGTCTGCTGGGCGGGTGGAGAGCGAGGACACGCTGGCGAGCAGGCTCGGCGACCGCCTCCTCGCCCGGCCCGGGGCGCGCGCGACGCTGGCGCTCCGGCGCCTGCTCGAGTGGGTAGCGGCCGACGAGCCCGCCAGCGGGCCGCGCGACCTCGACGTTCTGCTCGCCATCGAGGCGACGGGGCTCGGCCGCTCGCGCGTCCTTCACCTGTTCCGCGATCTCGAGTCGATCGGCTGCGGGCGCCTCGTCGTCGGCCGACGAGGGCACCGGTCGCGCTTCCGTCCGGGCCCGCACGATCTCGGCCGCGTCGCCCGCCGCGCCCTCGCCGGCGCGCCCGCGGCGGACCGGGGATCGTCTCTCATCACGCACAGCTACCGGCTGCGTCCCGACCAGAGCGTCGAGCTCTCGCTCCCGCGGGATCTCACGGCCGCCGAGGCCGACAGGCTCGCGAGCTTCGTCCGCACGCTTCCCTTCTCCGGCGCGCCGGAGGCACCGGCATCTTCTCGGCCGAGGTCCGATCTCCACCAAGAGGACGCCCTCGTCATCGGGATGAGCCTCCTGCGGATCTCCATCCCGGTGATGGTCGCGATCGACCAGGGGCTCTTCCGGCGCGAGGGGCTTCGCGTCGAGGTGCGGAGCTTCGAGACCGCGCAGCCGCTCATGGACGCCATCGTCGCGGGCGAGGTCTCGGCGGGTGGGTTCATCGCCTTCCCCATCTCCATGGCCGCCGAGCTCCGGAGCGGCGTCCGTCTTCGCCACGCGGGCGTGATGATGGAGGACGACGCACATCCCGTGAGCCGCTTCCTCGTGCGCGCGGACGCAGGCATCACGGGGCTCGCGGACCTGGTGGGCAGGCGCGTCGGGATCCTCCCCACGGTGGCGTACCGCGGCTGGCTCGACCTGCTCCTCCGGTCGTCCGGGGTCGACCCGAGCACCGTGGAGGTCGTGGAGCTCGGCCCACAGGACACCGTCGCTGCCGTCCGCGCCCGGGCCGTCGACGCCGTCTTCACGAACGACCCCGCGGCCACGGCGGCGCTCGCGACCGGGGAGGTCGTCCCGCTCGACCCCGAGCCGCGCGTCGGCAAGGCCGTCGTCGACCCGCTCCCGTTCGGGTCGTTCGTCCTCACGGACGAGCTCGTGCGGCGGCGGCCGCGGGCCGCGAGCGCCGTGGTCCGCGCCCTCGACGCGGCGATCGAGGCGGCCTCGCGCGACGCGGCGCAGGTGCGAGCGTCGCTCGCGGCACACCTGCCACGCGCGCAACGCAGGCTGATCCGCCTGTATCCGCCCGCGAGCTACGGCAAGGCGGCGACCCTGAGCGCCTCGGCCCTCTCGACGCTCGGCCGGCGCTACCGCGAGCTGCAGATCCTCGACGGCCCCGTCGCAGAAGGCGATCGCTAGGCACCCCCGGCCGATGCGGGTAGCATCCGCGCGGTATTCCATGCGCTACGTACTGACCACCTGCTTGCTCGTGACCCTCGGCCTTTTCCCGCGCGAGGCGTCGGCCCAGCCGTCGAGCGCCGACGACCAAGAGGCACGGGCGCTCTTCGATGCAGGCACCGTCGCATTCCAGCAGGGCCGCTTCGACCGCGCGCTCGGGCACTTCGTCCGAGCATACGAGCTCAGCGGTCGGCCGCTGATGCTCTTCAACATCGCGAACACGCACGACCGGCTCGGCAATTCGCAGGAGGCGCTCGACTACTTCCGTCGCTACCTCGCGGAGGTGCCCGACGCCGAAAACGCCTCGTTCGTGCGCGGTCGCGTCGAGGTGCTCCAGTCGCGCACGGACTCGTCCGAGCCGGCAGCCAACGGCGTGCCGGACGAGACGCAAGGCGCGGAGGACGGGACAGACCCGACGGGCGAGCCGTCTCCGGCGGGCGGCGGCGCAGGAGTCGGAGTCGGGCCCGTCTCCACCGGAGCGGGCGGCGGCGGTGACGATCCCGGTCTCGCGACCGACACGGGGAGCGACTCCACGCTGGGGATCGTCCTGACCGCCGTGGGAGGCGGCCTGGTGGCGGCCTCCGTGGGCACGCTCGTCTGGTGGCTCGACCGGGACGGCGCGATCCAGCAGTGCAACGAGACGAGCTGCACGAACGGCCCCGACCTCGAGGCGGAGCGGGACATGGCGATGGCCACCACGATCACGCTCGCTGTCCTCGGGCTCGCGGGCGTCGGTATCGGCGTCGCCCTCGTCGCCACGGCCGAAGACGAAACCGGCGGCGTCGCCCTGCGCTGCTCGCCCGGGCTCGCGGGCGTCGCGTGCGCCGGGCAATTCTGAACACGCGCGCAGTCACCAACTGGCGCCATTGACACACCCAGGGGTGCTGCCTAGCCTCGCGCTCCACCTGGGAGGCTCCGTGGGAGCAAAGACGGCCTCGGTTGTGCTCGCCGCAGCGCTCGTTCTGTGCGGCTGCAGCGACGTGAAAGTTCCGGACGACGCGGGTTCGAGCGGCGACAGCGGGCCGGGAATCGACGGCGGGCCTGGCACCGACGGCGGGCCGGGAATCGACGGCGGGCCGGGCACCGACGGCGGGCCGGGGACCGACAGCGGAGCCGGCACGGACAGCGGTGCCGCGGACGCGGGCTGCATGACCGGCCTGTTCGGCACATCCATCTTCGGCGCGGCCTGTTTCGGGGACTGAACGGCGCCCAATCAGCCAGAAAGCGACGGGAACCAGATGACCGACGACGATCTCCAGAAGCGGCTCGAGAGGTTGGAGGCCCGAGCCAACAGCGGTCGGTGGTGGCGGCGCGCCACGCTCGGCTTCGTCATCGCCGCAATCGGCCTCCCGTTCGCGGCGGACGCCCTGGGACCGGTGCCGAACTCGTTCTCGAGCGGCGACGTCATCTCCGCGTCCGAGATGAACGAGAACTTCTCGTACCTCCAGAACGCGATCACGGCCGTCGAGGGCAAGGTGCCGAGCGCCGCCTGCTCCTCAGGCCAGATCTCACGCTTCAACGGGACGAGCTGGGTCTGCAGCGGCGACAACGTGCTGACCACCTCCGACCCCGATCTGACGATCGCCGGCGGAGCGATCTCGATGAGCGACAACATCGTCGTCGACACCATCCAGACCGACTGGGTCGACGCAAACGTGACCTTGCAGTGGAACAACAGCGTCAGCAACGGCACCACGGAGATGAGTGTCTTCGTGAACGATGCCAGCTGCAACGCGACCACGCGAGGACGCATCCGGGTCATTCGGCACGAGGACATCGGCAACTCGACGGACCTCGGCGACGGATTGTGCTTCTGCCAGCAGTACGTCGACCGGACCCCCGCGACGGACGTCACCTCGTACTCCTGGGTCTGCCTGTACCCGCAATCGGACGGCGACTGACGAGCCGGGTCGCGCCCGCCCTCGGCCGACGGCACCGGGCCGGAGAGCCGAGCGGCGGGGCAAGTGGGCGCCCGCTCGAGCCTCGGGCCTTGTTCTCGGGCGGCCCGTGCCCATCTGACAGGCAGGATGCTGGCCGCACCCCGAATCGCCCGGACGGTGGCACGGGCGCTCCTCCACCCCCGGGAGCTCGAGCGGCTGCGCACGCTGCGGTGGAGCGACGCCGGGCACGGGTACGACCTGATGGGGCTGAACCCCGACTGGGTGGCGCTCGGCGCGGGGATCGTCCGGCCGCTCTACGACGTGTACTTCCGGGTGACCTCGCACGACGCGAAGAACATCCCGCCCTCCGGCGGGACCATCGTCGCCCCGAACCACAGCGGGACGCTCCCCATCGACGCCTCGCTGCTGTACCTCGACGTCCTCCGGCACACCTCACCGCCGCGCGTCCCCCGGTTCGTCGCCGACACCTTCGTCCCGCAGCTCCCGTTCATCTCCACGTTCTTCAGCCGCGTGGGCGCCGTGAGCGGGAACCGGACGACGGTCCGCAGGCTCCTCGACGAGGGTGAGCTGCTCGTCATCTTCCCGGAGGGCACGCCGGCCATCAACAAGCCCTTCCGCGAGCGGTACCGGCTCTACCCCTTCCGGGTCGGTCACGCCGAGCTCGCGATCCGCCACCGCGCCCCGGTCGTCCCCACCGCGATCATCGGCGCCGAGGAGATGTGGCCCACGCTCACCCGCATCGAGCGGTTCCGCGCCTTCGGAGCCCCCTATCTCCCGGTCCCCGCCTCCCCCGTCCCGCTCCCCGCGCACATCCACGTGTACTACAGCGAGCCCGTGCTGCTCCACGAGCGGTGGACGCCGGACCAGGCCGACGACCCACGCGTGACGCGCGAGGCGGCCAGGCTGGTCCAGGACGCCGTCCAGCGGCTCATCGACCACGGCCTCCGCGATCGCGAGGGGGTCTTCGCGTGACGGGCGTGCTCGTCACCGGCGCGACCACGCCCCTCGGACGCGCGCTGGTCCGCTCGCTGCTCGAGGAGGACGCGGTGGACGCCGTCCTCGCGGTCGCAGCGGAGGAGAAGTGGCCGTTCGAGGAGGACGCGCGGCTGCACTACCTCCGCGTGGACCTGACGCGCGAGCGGAAGATCCGGGACCTCTTGTTCGGCATCGCCCGGGACCTCGAGATCGACTCCGTCGTCCACTCGGCGCTCCACCGGGACGTCCGCGACCACGGCCCGGGGGTGCGCGCGCTCAACGTCGGCTCGACGCGCCAGATGCTCTTCCTCTCGGAGCAGCACCCGACCATCCGGCGGTTCGTGTTCCGGAGCTACGCGGACGTGTACGCCATCGACCCGGAGACACCGGCCGTCATCGGCGAGGAGCACCCGCTCGAGCTCTCGAGCACGATGCCCCAGCTCGTGCGCGATCGGGTCGAGGCGGACGTGACGGTCTGCACGCGCATGGGCATGGCGCCGCTTCACATCGTGGTGCTCCGGTGCGCGGAGGTGCCCGCCCCGAACAGCGGCAGCCAGCTCTGGGACTACCTGCAGGAGCCAGTCTGCTTCCGGCCCCTCGGGTACGATCCGATGATCAACGTCCTCAGCATCGAAGACTCGGTGCGCGCCACGCGGCTCGCGCTCCGGACCGAGGCGCAGGGTGTCTTCAACATCCCCGGCAAGGACGTCCTGCCGCTGTCGGAGGCGATCGCCGCCTGGGGCCGCCGCGGGATCGCCGTCCCCGGCCCGCTCCTCGGCCCGATGTACGCGCTCCGCGCCGCGACCCGCGGCAGCCAGTTCCTCTACGACCTGAACCGGGCCCGCTTCCACTTCAGCGGCGTCCTCGACGGCCGCCGCGCCCGCGAGGTCCTCGGCTACGAGCCCGCCCACTCCCTCGACTGGCCCGCCCTGCGCGCGGCGTGAGCGCCTTCCAGGCATCCTCGAGTTGCATTCGGGACACGCCCCAATGCAAGTGGAGTTGCATTCGGGACACGCCCCGATGCAAGTCAGGGTGTGAGGATCAGGACCGAAGCGCTCAGCGGCGGCATGTCGTAGCGGAACGCGTTGGTGGCGACGGCGTCGAGGGTGCCGGCCGCCGCGGGGTCGGGGGAGGCGGCGGTGAGCTGGTAGACCGCGGCCGTCGTGAGCTCGGTGGCGTGGGTGACGGCGATGCCCGCACCGAGCTCACCGCCGGTTCGGTTGATGGCCACCAGGACGACGCGGTCGGTGCCGGACGAGTCGACACTGGCGTAGACGGCGCTCGAATCGATGTCGTCGGTGAGGGCCTCGACCGAGAGGTCGCCGAAGCGGCCGCCGCTTCCGTCGTAGTCGCGGTAGAGAGCGAAGGCGCCGTGGATGAAGCGATCGTCGGTCGCGCCGAGATGCCAGAGCGTCGCGGCGAAGAGGCCCTCCCGACCGAAGATGCCGAGGACGTCGGCCTGCGCGATGCCGCCGGAGACGTGGTCGCCGCCGCCGTAGTAGTACTCGGTGATGGCGATCCGGGTCCCGGCGTAGCCGGCGTCGATCTTCTCGCGGAGCCAGGGCAAAAGCGCGATGGCGCCGCCCGCGCCGTCGCGCGCGATCCAGCTGTCCTCCACGTAGTCCGGATCCCACAGCGAGCGCGGCGCCTGCACACGGGCCGCGGCGACGGCGTCCGAGGCGTCGTCGCCGGTGATCCGCACGCCGCCCCCGCGGGCCTCCGGGTACCAGTGGACGTCGAGCACGTCGAGCAGGCGCGCGCCCGCCTCGTCCGAGGCCTCACGCATCGCGGCTAGGTAGTGGTCGACGAAGGTCCCCGAGGCGTCCGGCGCGCTCTGCAGGTCGATCATGCCCTGCCATCCGTAGTGGACGGGCCCGAAGATCTTCGCGTCGGGCGCCGTCGCGCGGATCGCGGTCGCGTACTCGACGCTCCGGTCGACGAGCTCGGCGTAGGTGAGCTGGCTCGTGCGGATGCGGGCGTGGGTGTGGTCCCACAGGTCCGGCTCGTTGTCGAGGGAGTAGAACACCGTACCGTCGAAGGTCTCCTCGGCCCAGTGCACGAGCTCCTCCTGGTAGACGACGCCGTCGCCGAGGTCGGGGCTGAGCGACGGCGCGTCGGGCTTGTCGGCGATGGACTCGTGGAACCGGACGTTCAGGTAGTCGGGCGTCCCCGCCACGTCGCCGTCGCCGTCCTTGTCGGCCGCGACGTAGCCGGCGATGGGCACGGTGATCAGCGCGGCCGCGCCGGCGTCGTGCGCCGGATCGACGAACGCGCGGATGGCGCCGCCCGGCGTCTCACCGCCGCCGAGGAAGGAGTCGTTCTGGTGGTACCAGTCGGAGCCCGCGTTCGATGCGTTGTTCTCCCAGTTGTACGCGGTCCACCGGTTGCCGCCGAGCCGCACGAGCGCCATCCGCCCGGTGTCCCGATCCCAGTCCGGCATGTTGGTGCCGTACACGTAGGGCGAGATCGTGTGCCGTGCTGCGAAGGTGTCGACGTCGAAGCGCACGTCGGCGGCCCCCGGATCGCCCGGTGTGACGGGCTCGGCGTCGGGAGGGGCGGCCGCGTCGCGGATCGTCCCGGCGTCCGTGCGGCCGCCGTCGCGTTCCGGGTCCGTGCCCGCGTCGGTGTCGCCGCCCCCGCCGGAGGAGTCGCCACAGCCGACCACGAGCGCGCTCACCGTGATCAGCAGCCCGAACCGTTCCCCGTTTCGCATCGCTCGCTCCCTTCGGTCAGCAGCCGCAACCGGAGCACGCCTCGCACGCGGTGCTCCAGTAGCAGGAGCTCAGGCAGAACTGCCACTCTCCCGAGCCGCAGCAGCGGAAGTTGTTGCCCTCGGGGCCGCTCGTGCCGGGGCGGATCCGCAGGCACTCGTCGGTAGGCTCGCAGTCGCCCCAGCCGCAGTCGGACTGGCACACGCGGTGCCCGCACGAGTCGCCGTTGTCGCACCCCATGGTCGCTCCCGGCGCACAGCCGCTCGCGCCGCTGCACACCGAGAAGTCGCTCCACGCCCCCCAGCGGCACGTCGCGGCGTCGCAGCTCCGCGTCCGGGTCTCGGTGCCGGAGCCGCAGTTGCCGCAGGGCTGGCTGTCGGTGTCGGTCTCCCCGGGCGTGCACTCGCAGCTCCCTGCGTCCGGCGCGCCCGCGTCCAGGCCGCCCCCGGCATCGGCCGGGCCGCCCGAGTCCACGCCGCCCCCGTCGGCAGCCGGCGCATCGCAGAAGCAGACGCCGTCGATGCACTGCGCCTCTGCGCACCCTCCGGCACAGTCGGCGTCGGTCGTGCAGGACGGCTCGCCGCAGTGCTCGGGCGAGGACGTGGTGCAGCGCGGATCGACGCACCGCCCGTCGTGGCACGCGGTGAAGCCTGCGGGGTCGTCCGTGCCCGGGCAGGTCCGGTCACGGCAGTTCTTGGTGAGGACGACGGTGAGGGCGAAGCTCTCCTCGAGCTTCAGGTCGACGACGCGCCGCGCGACGGCCGCGCCACCGAGGTCGTGCAGCGTGACGCGCACGTAGCTGCGCCCGAGCTCCACCGTGTCGAGCTCCGCGACGCGCTGGCCGGTCACGAAGTCCTGGGCGGCGGTCACGTCGGCGTCGGCCGACCGGATGTCGGACGAGGCCGCGCGGTCGAACGGGACGCGCGAGAGCTCCGTCGTCACGACCCGGAATTCGACCCCCGGCCGGAAGTCGGTGCGCACGTCGACCGTGAGCTCGGCCGGATCGCCGCACGCCGAGGCGAGCAGGAGCACCGAGAGAACTGCGCGGAGGTCGGCGCCCATGGGCCGCGATCCTACCAAAGGACGGAACTTCGGGCCTCTTCGGGCGTCCTCACGGGTGATGCGCACGCTCCTCGCCGCCGCCTTCGCCGTCCTCGCGTGCGGGCGCACGGCGGCCGCCGAGGAGCGGATCTTCCCCGTGCGCTTCCACGTCGCGACGGTCGACGGTGAGCCGGTCGCATCGCGCGACGACCTCGAGGCGTGGCTCGACACGGCGTCCGGGCTCTTCTCCAAGGCCGGTGTGGCGTTCGTGCTCGACGGCTACGCGGAGCTGCCCGAAGGACACGCCGAGCTCGCCGACATCCGCGCCCGGCGTGCGCTCCGGCGCTTCCTCGGCCCGCGCGCCATCCACGTCTTCGTGGTCGAACGCATCCGCGACCCTACGGCGTCGGCTGCGACGCGGCGGGCCGCCGAGCGGCTCGGCCGGGAACCGACGGGGTGGCTGTCGGGCGCCCACATCCCCGCACCTCGTGCGCAACCCGGCACCTACCTGATCGTGACGCGCCGGAGCGGCGCGCTGACGCTGACGCACGAGCTCGGGCACTACTTCGGCGCACCGCACCACGCGGATCCCGAGAACCTCATGAGCTACGGCCGCGACCGCCGCGGGTTCGACGAGCGACAGGTCCGTACCTTCGAGTGGACGGCGCGGCGCTTCGCCCGGCAGGGTCTGAGCGTTCGATCAGGGTCGTGATCGCGTGGCGTGGTCGGTAGCATGACGTGGTGCGTCGGGTCTCGCGATTGATCGCGTGCGCGGCCAGCGTCCTCACCGGCGTGGCGGTCGCGCGGTGGATGGAGGACCCGCACCCGCCGACGGCGCACGCGAGCTGGGAGCTCGTCTCCGAGCCCGGGCCGCAAGCGCCGGCCGCCGCCGGTGCACGGGAGCCGGTGTCCGCTCCCGACAGCCGGAGCTACGAGGAAGCGCTCGGCCGCCGGCTCGGCCGGGGCGGGATCGTCACCGGCCGGACGCCCCACCGCCTCCTCCTGTTCACCTTCGACGACGGCCCCGACCTGCGCACGACGCCGCGCCTGCTCGACATCCTGGACGAGCTCGGCGTCCGCGCGGTGTTCTTCCTCAGCAGCGGCCGCATCAGCGGCGAGTCCGAGCGGGGCCGCCGCCGCGCCGCGCTCGCCCGCGAGATCGCCGACCGCGGGCACATGCTCGGCGACCACACGGTGGACCACGCGCTGCTGACGCGCCTTCCGAACCCGAGCATCGTCGCGCAGCTCGAGGCCAGCCAGCGCATCTTCGTCGAGACGTTCGGCGAGCGCCCGTGGCTGTTCCGGCCGCCGGGGGGCTCGCGCTCGGAGCGCGTCGACGCGCTGATCGCGGCGCAGGGCTACACGCAGGTGCTGTGGAACCTGGGCGCCGCGGATCACGAGGTCCGCACGAAGGAAGACGTGCTCGCGATGTGGCGGCGGTACATCGGGGGCAGGGAGCAGACGCCCGGGGCGGGCGGCGGAGTGATCCTGCTCCACGACACGCACGAGTGGACGGTGGACGCGGTGCCGCTCATCGTCGAGGACATCCGCCGGCGCAACTGCGCGCTGCTCGCGCGGGACGAGGAGCTGTGGGACGTCGTCCCGGACCCGTCCTTCTTCGTGCCGGCCGGCGACGCACCACCCGGCGCCCAGGGCCCGCCCGCGCCTCCGGATCCCGGGGTGGTCGCTGAACGCCAGGCGCGGCTGCGTCGCGAGGCGGCCGCGTATTGCGGGGGCGGCGCCGCCGAGCCCGTGATCGAGGATCCCTCGGGCCGCGCGCTCGACGCGTTCTACGCGGCGCTCGCGCGCGTGGACGCGGCACGTGCGACGCCCGGCGGCCCGCCCGTGCTCGCGCGCGTCACGCACATGGGCGACTCCGGCGTGGACCGAGACCAGCTCCCCCACCATCTGCGCCGGCGCTTCCAGGCGCGGTTCGGGGACGGCGGGAGCGGCTTCGTGCTCGTCCAGCCGGCGTCTCCCGAGTACCGCAACCAGACCGTCTCGCTCTCGGTCCCCGCGGACTGGGCGACGTGCTCCATCCTGACGCGCTGCGACGCCGACGGGCACTACGGGCTCGGTGGCGTCGTCGCCTCGTCGGAGCGGGGCTCCCGCACGCGGATCGCGACGCGCGCCGCCTCGCGGGTGGAGCTCTGGTACGGCGCGCAGCCCGGCGGCGGCCGGCTCGCGCTGCGCGTCGACGAAGCGCCGGCGCGGCTCGTCGAGACGCAGGCGCCGGCCCTCGAGGACCGATGGCTTTCGCTCGACGTCGCCGAGGGTGCGCACCACGTGACGGTGGAGGCGATGGGCGGCGGGCCGGCGCGCGTGTACGGCGTGGTGCTCGAGACCGACGGGCCGGGCGTCGTCTGGGACACGGTGAGCACGAGCGGCGCGTTCACGGTGCGGATGCTCGAGCACGACGCCGAGCACTTCGCGCGCCAGCTCCACCACCGGCGCTCGGATCTCGTCATCCTGCACTACGGCGGCAACGACCTCCGGAGGTACCTGTCGGGGGCGCTCACGCCGGACCGCTTCCGCGACGAGACCCGCCGGCTGCTCGATCGCGTGCGCTCGGCGCGCCCCGCGATCTCGTGCCTGCTCACCGGCATCGCCGACCACGGCAAGTCGGGCCCGCTGCACGTCCGGTCCGAGCACGTCGAGCCGCTCGTCGAGGCGCAGCGCGCCGCGGCGCGGGAGGCGGGCTGCGCGTTCTTCGACACCTACCGCGCGATGGGCGGCCGGGGCTCGGCGCGCCGCTGGCAGCGCGAGGGCCTCGTCGCCGACGACCTCGTGCACCTGAGCCCCGAGGGCCGCGCGAAGCTGGCGGAGTGGCTCTACGACGCGCTGATGGAGGGCTACGAGGAGCGTCAGCCGCCGATGACGCGGGCGGCGCAGCGCCCGGCGTCGCACCAGGGCTCCAGGTAGTCCGGCAAGACGGGCGCGCACGGGGGCGGCGCCGCGCCGTCGTCGCACAGGAGATCGAAGATCCGGCTCACGTCCGATACGCCGATGATCTCGGCGTCGGCGACCTCGACGCACGCGTTGCACCGAGCGACCCACAGGCGGCAGTCGGAGTCGCTCGAGCACTCCGTGGCCGGATCGTTCCGCAGGTCGATGGCCTGGCACGTGTCCACGTCGCAGGTGGCGATCAGGTGCGGGTCGGGCATGGCCGCGCAGGCCGGGCAGGCGACGTCGCCGCCGCCGCAGGCCTCCCCGCGCTGGTCCGAGAGGCGCGACACGTTCACGCCCACCATGTCCATCGGCGCCGGGGCGCCGCAATTCCCGCAACAGCTCGCCGGCATGACCACGCACTCCGAGCTCTCCTCGCAGGCGCTCCAGTGCGGCTCGTCGATGGCCGCGTCGCGGCGCCCGGCGTCGCGGCGCCCGGAGTCGGCGGGGGCGGAGTCGGCGGGGACGATGCCCCCGTCGTCCTCCTCGCCGCCGCGGTCGTGGGAGGTCCCGCAGCCGGCGATCAGCGCGAGGAAGAGAGGCATTGTGCCAAGTCGGGCCATGGCCCGTTGTAGCTGCAAACCGGATGCCGCGCAGCTCAGCGCAGCCTTCGCTCGAGCTGCGCCAACGCCATGGGGATGTCGAACGGGAGCCCCATGGGGTTGGTGCGGCCCTCCCAGGCGACTCGGGCCCGGCGGACGACGGCGCGGTGGGCGCGCACCGTGTCCGCGTCGATGCGCGCGAGGAGCGCGATCGCACCGGCGACCAGATCGTGACGCTCGTTGGGCGGCGTGTCGGCCAGGACACGGGCGGCAGCGTCCGCGAGCAGGCGCCCCACCTCGGACTCGTCGATCGATGGCGAGCGCGACAGCTCCCAGAACGCGCGCGCGGCCTCCTGGGGCGGCTCGGCGAAGATCGCCTCCGCCCAGCACTCCTCGCGCGCCCCGCACCGCTCGGCGACGGCGAGCCGGACGGTCATCTCCGCCATGCGCGCGTCGAGCGCCTCGAACGGCGGGCCGATCCGCGGGCCCCGCGCGAGGGCGGCCTCCCACTCCCCGGCGAGGCCCGGGCGGCCGGCGGCGAGCAGCGTGTAGGCGTTCGCGGCGCTGATGCGCATCTCGACGAGCGCGCCGCCGTCGAGCGCCACCTCGCGGAGCGCGGCTGCCGACGGGACGTCGCCGAGTCGGAGCAGCGCGTGCACGATGCGAGGGGTGCCGATCTCCGGATCGCGGAGCGCCTCACGGAGCCGCTGCCGCGCGCGCGGGCCGCCCAGCGCAGCGAGACCCTGGATCGCTCCGTCGCGCGTGGGCTGGGCGCGGATGGATCGATCCTCGAGCGCCGCGGCGAGCCGCTCGTAGGCGCCCTCCCCTCCGACCTGCCC
>JBDIVX010000089.1:0-30942 GCA_039794305.1 Candidatus Neutrinellum sp. | reverse complement strand
GTCGCCGATCCACCGCCCGATCCACCGCCGGCGCTCGCCCGGGTCTGGATCGGCGTCGAGCCGCCGCACGCGACGCTCTACCTCGCGGACTCGCCGTGGGAGCGCGTGCTCGTCCGCCGCGTCCCGATCGGCGAGTCGCTCGACGTCGCGTCACGCGAGCAGCTCGCCCAGATCGTCCACACCGCCGTCGAGGCGCTCATGGCGGGTGCGTCCATCGGTCTCGAGCGCGCCCTCGCGCGTCGGGACCTCGTGCCGGAGGAGCCCGAGCCCGCGGCGCCACCGGCCCCTGAGCCCACACCGCAAGCACCGGCTCTACCGCTACCTCGACCCAGCCCGGAGCCTTTCTCGCTGACGGTCGAGGCATGGCTCGGCGGCGCGCTCCCGTTCTTCGCCGACGGCCCCGAGGTCGGCGGCACGGTGCTCGCGCGCGGCGCCGTCGCGTTCGGCGCGGGGCGGCTGCGACCGATGATCGCGGTCGAAGCGAGCCTCACTCCCTCGCGGCGCACCGAGACGCCCCTCGTGCGGATGGACCTCCGGTCGATCGCCGTCCGCCTCGAGACCGGCGTCGACGTGACCCTCGACGAGGACACGGCCGTACAGGCCGCCGGCGGCCTCGCGCTGGAGGTGATCTCGGTCCATCCGCGGGCGCAACCCGGCGGTGACGTGACCGCGAGCGAGGCCCGCGGCGAGGTGGGCGCGCTCCTCGCTGCGCGCGTGTCGGTGCGACGGCGCCTGTGGCGCTCCCTCTGGGCGCAGGCAGGGCTGGGTGTCGACGTGGAGCTCGTCGACACGCGCTACGTGGTCCGCGACGGCGCGACCGAGATCACCGTGCTCGACCCGTGGAGCGTCCGGCCGGCCCCTTTCGTCGCGCTCGGGGGCCGGTGGTGACGCTCCGCGTGCTGGCGCTGGCGTCGACGTTCGTCTTCGCCGCCTGCGGGGACGACGCGAGGCCCACGCCCGAGCCGGGCCCCTCGGCCATGCCGGAGGGAGGCTGGCTCGCCGCCGCGCCCGACGACCGCGGGCGCCCGTGCGCGGACGTCGGCGACCTGCGCGCGTGCTGGGATGGCGACGGACCGGCGTGCGCGGGCGGAGTGTGCCTGGTCGCGCGCCCGCTGCCGGCGGCGCCGCCGGCGCGCGACGGATGGCGCTGTCACGGAGAGGGGAGCGAGCGGCGCTGCGTCCCGCGCCGGCTCGGCAGCGGAGCGTTCGACTGCGACGGCGCTCACTGCACGCAGGCCGAGCCGCGGCTGCCCGACGCCGGCTTCTGGGAGTGCATCGACGACGACGGCATCGTCGTCTGCCGCGGCGGCGAGCCGGCCGCCGGCGTGTTCCCGGCCGCGCCCGACCCCGGCTTCGCGTGCGCGGGTCGGCGCGGAGAACGGGGGCAGCGCGTGTGCATCGACGCCTCGCCCGATCGCCCCGACGCACAGGCTCGCGGCTGGCGCTGCACGTTCGAGCACGAGGGCGGCGAGCGCCGCGTGTGCACGCGCGACGCCGACGCACCGGCCGTCGGTGCGCCGTGCGAGGGGCCCGGCGCGTGCGCCCGCGGGACCGCCTGCGCCGCAGGCCGTTGCCTGCCGGTGAGGCTCGCGCCCGAGTGCTGGCTCGACCGGGACTGCGGCGAAGGGCGTTGGTGCCGCTTCGGGACGTGCACGCGGGGAGACGCGTGAGACGCGCGCTGGCCCTCGTGTGGACCGTGGTCGCCTGCGCCGGCGAGGGCGAGGCCGCGCCCGACGCGCCGCTGTGGGTGGTGGTCGACGCGGAGCCCGGGGTCGACGTCGCGGCGGCAGAGCTCGTGCCGCCCGTCGCCGAGCGGCAGCGCGTCGAGGTGCGGCCGGGCGTGTGGGCGATCGGCGTCGAGCCGCGCGACGGCGCGCGCGCGCTCACCGTGCGGGCTCCGGGCGCCTGCCCCGCCGACGTTCGCGAGGCGAGCGGCGGCGCGCGGCGCGTACGGCTGCGCGCGTTCCTCTCCGTCGACGAGCCCGTCGCGCAGGTCGGCTGGGACGCGCAGGCGCGGATCGAGGTGCGGCCGGGTTGCCGCGAAGCGCTGGCAGGGCGCGTCGAGTGGACGCAGGTCGGGGGGCCGCGCCTCGCCGCGCTCGCGACCGCCCGCAACGGCTTCGTCGTGAATGCGCGCACGCCGCCGTTCGAAGGAGAGGTCCCCTGGGGCGTCGTCCCGGTCTCTCCCCGCACGCGCGGCGAGGTCGTGCTCGAGGCGCGCTGGCGCGGCAGCTCCGGACCGGAGGTGCGGCGCCGCGTCCGGATCGCCGCGGGCCCGCGCGCGACCGGGCTCCCGAGCGTGCCGGTGGGCGGCCAGGTGCTGCTCGGTGGGCGGGGCTGGACGATCGTCGAGCCGCCGCGCGGGGCACGCGCGGAGCTCGCGCCCGGCGCCGAGGTCACGAGCTTCGTGCCGGACGTGGTCGGCACCTGGCGGCTGCGCGACGCGGACGATCGGGAGCTGATGCTGCGGGCGGGCCGCTACGACGATACCCCCCTCGACTGCGGCCGGAGCGAGTGCCACGCATCCGCCGCCGAGCACGCGCGCACGAGCCCGATGACGAGCGTGCTCGCGCGGGGCCTCATGGGCGAGCTCGGAGACGGCTACGACCCGACGTGCGCCGCCGGATGCCACTCCGTGGGAGAGCCCGGGCTGCCGGACGGCGGGTTCGCGCACGTCGCGCGCGCGGGCGGGTTCGCGCTCGGCCAAGCGACGTCCGACGCGGCGTGGGACCGCCTGCCCGTCGCGCTCCAACGCCTCTCCGGCGTGGGCTGCCTCGCGTGCCACGGACCGGGGGCCATCCCCGCCCCCGAGGCGCGCTGGGCGATCCTGCGGAGCGACGTCTGCGCGACGTGCCACGACGCGCCTCCCCGGTACGGGCACGTCGCCGCGTGGCGTGCGTCGCGCATGGCGCGCGCCGACGCCCATCCACGTACGACCGCAGACGCGACGTGCCGCGGATGCCACACGACCTCCGGCTTCCTCGCGCGCGTGGGCGTGCGCGAGGAGCAGCCCGTACCCGACGGAGTCGGCCCGCTCGGCGTCGCGTGCGCGGCGTGCCACGCGCCCCACGGCGATCACGTGGGCGTGGCGCTCCTGCGCGCGACGCCCGTCCCGAGCTCTCTGGCGGGCTCCGCCGCGCAGGTCCCGGCCAAGAGCCGCGTCTGCGTGAGCTGCCACGCACCGGACGGCGAAGGCCTGCCTGCCGCCTCGGCCGCGTCGCTCTGGCTCGCGTCTTCCGAGCACGCGGACGTCGACGGCGGGTGCGTCGGCTGTCACCGGGCCGGCCCGGACGACCTCGAGCGCGGCGCGTCCCATCGGTTCGCCGCCGACCCGACCGCGTGCGCGCCGTGCCACGAGGGCGACGCGGTGGCCGAGGCACGCGCGCAGAGCGCCGAGCTGCAAGAGAGGGCGCGCTCCCTCTGGGACGCCCTCGTCGCGCGCGGCGCCGTGCGCGTGGCCGACGGCGAACAGGGCGATCCCGTGCACGCGCGCACCCCGACCGTCGCGGACCCCGACTCGCCCGAGGGCCGCGCCGCCCGCGACGTCGCGCTCGTCCTCGAGGACCCCGCCGCCGGCGCCCACGGCCCGGCCCGAGCCCGCTCGCTCCTCGATCGAGCTGCATCGGCACCCTCCCTCGACGCCGCCCGTTGAAACCGGCGGCCCGCG
Source organism: Candidatus Neutrinellum sp. (assembly GCA_039794305.1). Taxonomy (GTDB): domain Bacteria; phylum Myxococcota_A; class Polyangia; order Polyangiales; family JBDIVX01; genus JBDIVX01. Next base: position 27,275 of record JBDIVX010000089.1, on the reverse strand, counting down.
CTGCTATCCCGCCGGACTGATGATGCGCTCGGCCGCGGCGGTCGCCCTGTGTGCGGTGCTCGTGTCCTGCGGGGCGGCCGACACGCCGCAGCCCGTGCCCTGCATGTCGGACCGCGAGTGCCGGGGCGATCGCATCTGCCACGAGGGCCGCTGCCGGTTCGCCAGCGAGGTCGAGGAGGAGCTCGAGCGGCAGAGGCTCGCGCTCGCGGAGGACCAGCGCCTCGGCACGGCCGGGAGCGGTGGCGAGGAGCCGATCGACGCGGGGACCGGCGAGGCGCCGTCGCTCGCCCCCGTGGCGGAGCAGCCGATGTTCATGGGCGGCCCCCGCCGAACCGGGCGCACCGTGCACCGCGGCCCGGCCGAGGAGCCGCAGGTGGCCTGGAGCTACCGAACACGCGCCCGCATCTTCGCGTCGCCGGTCGTCGGCCGCGACGGAACGATCTACGTGGGCTCGCAGGACCGTTCCTTCTCGGCGATCGCGCCCGACGGGACGCTCCGGTGGCGCTACACCGGCAACGACAAGTTCTACTCGACGGCAGCGGTCGCGCCCGACGGCACGATCTACGTGGGGTGCGACGACCAGACGCTGGTCGCGCTGACCGCCGCGGGGCAGCTCCGCTGGCGCCACCGCGCCGGCCAGGCGATCGACGGGAGCCCGGTCGTCGACGCCGAGGGCAGCGTGTACGTCGGCGCGGACGGGCTGTACGCGTTCGGCGCGGACGGCGCGCTCCGGTGGCACGTGACCCTGCCGGGGCACGTGCGCAGCTCGCCGGCGCTCCACCCGGACGGCTTCGTCGTGGTGGGCACCGCGGAGGGCAAGCTCGTCGCGGTGGGCCTCGACGGCCGCGTGCGGTGGGAAGCCCCCGCCGGCGCGAGCATCGACGGCGCGGCGTCGATCGGCGACGACGGGACCATCTACGTCGGCAACGACCTCGGCCACGTGCTCGCCCTCGCCCCGGACGGCTCCGAGAAGTGGCGCTTCGAGACCGGCGGCGACGTGCGCGCGACGCCTGCGATCGCCCGCGACGGGATGATCGTGGTCGGATCCTACGACCGCAACCTCTACGCCCTCGGCCCGGACGGCACCGAGCGCTGGCGCGCGGAGACCGCCGGGCGGATCCGCGCCTCGGCGCGCATCGACCCCGACGGCCGGATCTACGTCGGCTCGCAGGACGACTTCGTCTACGCCTTCGCGCCCGACGGCCAGCTCCTGTGGCGCTACAACCTCGGCGAGGACGTCGACTCGTCGGTCGCCATCGGCCGCGACGGCACCCTGTACGTAGGCTCCGACGACGGCGGCCTCTATGCGTTGCGGTGATCCGCCCTGATCATCGAAAGGCCATGCCCGACCCGATCCTGAAGAACCTGGTCCTCGAAGCGCTGAAGCAGCGCGCTCCAAAGGCCGTGCACGTAGCCGAGGTGTGCGTCCACCTGGGGGTCCCGAAGCAGGAGCGAGACCGGGTGCTCGACGTGCTCGAGGAGCTGTCGTCCCTCGGGCTCGTCCGGCAGATGCCCGGGCTGCGCTTCCGGATGGCCAAGCCGCGGCGACCCCCGCCGGAGCCGCGGGAGGTCGCGGAGGTGAACGGGCGGCTCACGATGCACGTGAGCGGGTTCGGCTTCGTCGCCGCGGAGGACGGCGGGCCGGACGTGTTCATCCCGCCGCCACACGTGGGCGGCGCGCTGCACGGCGACCGCGTCCGAATCCACGCGCGCCCGAGCCCCAAGGGGCGGGAGGGCGAGGTGATCGAGGTGCTGTCCCGCGCCGCACGCCGAGTGGGAGGGGTGCTGCGGCGCGCCGGCGGAAACGCGTGGATCGACCCGGACGATCCGCGCATGCGCGGGCCGATGCCGGTCGTCGGCTCCATCCCCAAGGAGGCGCGCCCCGGCCTGCAGGTCGTCGGTGAGATCCTCCGCTACCCGCGCTTCCCGGACGAGGTCCCCGAGATCGAGCTCGTGGACGTCCTCGGCACCGCCGGCGTCACGGACGTCGAGGTCGCCAAGCTCAAGCTCCGCGACAACGTGGTCGAGGAGTTCCCTCCCGAGGTCCTCGCCGAGTCGCAGGACGTCCCGAACCGCCTCCTGAAGAGCGATCGGAAGGGCCGCGAGGATCTCCGCCACCTCGACCTCGTCACCATCGACCCGCCCGACGCCCGCGATCACGACGACGCCGTGTACGTCGAGCGGCTGTCCGACGGCGGGTACCGCGTGGTCGTCGCCATCGCCGACGTGTCGCACTACGTCCAGCCCGGGACGGCGATCGACCGCGAGGCATTCGCGCGCGGCTGCTCGATCTACCTCCCCGACCGCGCCATCCCGATGCTGCCGCGCGAGCTGTCGACCGACATGGCGTCGCTCGTGGCGGGCAAGGACCGCCTCACGATGGCGGTCGACATGGAGCTCGGGCCCAACGGCGGGGTTCGCAGCCATCGCTTCGTCGAGGGCGTGATGCGCTCGCGGGCCTTCCTCACCTACGACGGTGTCGCGCGGGCGCTCGGCCTCAGCGACGCACCCGAGCGGCAGAAGGAGGCGGAGAGACGCAAGGACCAGCTCCACGTCCTGTTCGAGCTGACGCAGGTCCTCCGGCAGCGCCGCATGCGACGGGGGGCCCTCGACTTCGACCTCCCCGAGGCGCGCGTGTTGATGGACGAGCGCAACATCGAGCCCATCGACATCTACCGCCAGAAGAAGGACCCGGGGATCCGCCAGGCGTACCAGATGGTCGAGGAGCTCATGCTCCTCGCCAACGAGGTCGTCGCCGCCGAGCTCGAGAAGCGAGGCGTCCCGACGATCTACCGCGTGCACGGACAGCCCAACGAGGAGAAGATCCTCCGCTTCGTCGAGCTCGCGAACGCCCTCGGCTACCGCCTCGACACGGAGTCGGCGCTCAACCCCCGACGGCTGGCCAAGTTCCTCCACAAGGTCCACGGGACGCCGCACCAGCAGGCGCTCAGCTACCTGCTGCTGAGGGCCATGCAGCAGGCGACGTACGACACTACCAACGTCGGCCACTTCGGCCTCGGCGCGAAGAGCTACCTCCACTTCACGTCGCCCATCCGGCGCTACCCCGACCTCGCCGTCCACCGCATCGTGCGTTCGGTGATCCGAGGCGAGCCGATCGACGAGACCGCGCTCCGGCGCGAGCTGCGGGTCGCCGCGATGGAGTCGAGCCGGCTCGAGCGGCGCGCCATGCAGCTCGAGCGCGACGTGATCGACCTCTACCGCGCCATCCTGATGCGCGAGCGGGTCGGCGAGGAGTTCGACGCGACCGTGAGCGGCGTCGCGAGCCACGGCTTCTACAGCAGCTTCGACGAGCCGTTCGTCGACGCGCTCACCCCGGTCGAGGCCCTGGACGACTGGTACGAGCTCGACGACCTCGGCATCCGGCTCGCGGGGCGGCGCACCGGCCGGAGCTGGTCGCTCGGAGATCGCGTGCGGCTTCGGCTCGAGGACGTCTCCATCGAGCGCCGGCTGCTGGTGGCGCTCCCGCTGGACGGGGCAGGCGGCGCAGCGGGCGAGACGGAGGAGCCCGCCGAGCCGGGTCGCGGGCGACCGGGCCCCCCGCGCGGGCCGCGGCCGAGCCCGAAGGAGAAGAAGCGGCGCCGGCGAGAGGGCGACGAGGCGCGCCATCGGCAGCGGCAGAAGGACAAGGCGCGCAAAAGGGAGACGCGGAAGGAAGGGCGCGGTAAGAAGAAGCGCCGATGAGCCCCCGCCGAGCGAAGCGCTCCCTGTCCGTCCCCGAGCTCCTGGTCCGCAAGCGCGACGGCCACCCCCTGTCCGAGTCTCAGATCCGCGACCTGATCGAGGGCTTCGTGGACGGCCGCGTGACCGACTACCAGATGAGCGCGCTGGCCATGGCCGTCTTCTTCCAGGGCATGACGCCCGAGGAGACGACGGCGCTCACGCTCGCGATGCGGGACAGCGGCCTCGTCGTGGACCTCTCGCACATCGACGGACCCAAGGTCGACAAGCACTCGACCGGCGGCGTCGGTGACAAGGTCTCCATCTGTCTCGCCCCCATCGTCGCCGAGTGCGGCGTGTTCGTCCCGATGGTGAGCGGCCGCGGGCTCGGTCACACCGGCGGGACGCTCGACAAGCTCGAGGCCGTCCCGGGCTTCCGCGTCGAGCTCCCGACGAAGCGCTTCGTGAGGCAGGTGGAGCGCGAGGGCTGCGCGCTCATCGGGCAGACCGCGGACATCGCGCCCGCCGACAAGCGCCTCTACGCCCTGCGCGACGTGACGGGAACCGTCGAGAGCATCCCGCTCATCACCGCGAGCATCCTCTCGAAGAAGCTCGCCGAGGGCATCGACGCGCTGGTGCTCGACGTGAAGGTCGGCGGGGGCGCGTTCATGCGCACCGTGGAGGACGCGCGCCGCCTGGCGCGCTCCATCGTCCGCGTCGGCAGGCTCGCGGGAAAGGACGTGACCGCCGTCCTCACGTCGATGGACGAGCCCCTCGGGCGCGCGGTCGGCAACGCCCTCGAGACGGCCGAGGCCTTCGAGGTGCTGCACGGCGGCGGCCCCGCGGACCTCGTCGAGATCACGCTGACGCTCGGCGCCGAGATGCTCCGCATGGGAGGCGTGGCGCGCTCTTCTGCCCAGGCCCGCCGGCGCATGCTCCGCGCGGTCGCGGACGGGTCGGCGGCTCGGCGCATGGAGCGGATCGTCGAGGCGCAGGGCGGCGACCCGCGCGTGGTGAGCGAGCCCGATCGGCTCCCGAAGGCGCCCCACCGCGTCGACATCCGGGCGCCCCGGGCCGGCTGGGTCACGGCGCTCGACGCGCTCGAGGTGGGCCGCGCGTGCGTCGCGCTCGGCGCCGGGCGGACCCGGGCCGACCAGGCGATCGACCCCGCGGTCGGGTGCGTGCTCGAGGCCAAGATCGGCGACCGGGTGGCCGAGGGCGACCGCCTGGCGACGCTGCACGTCCGGTCCCGCGCCGGCGCGCGGGCCGCGGCCGACCGCGTGCGCTCGGCCTACACCCTGTCGGGCCGCCGCGCGCCCGAGCGTCCCCTCGTCCTCGAGACCATTCGGCGGTGAAGCGGACGCGCCGCCGATCGCGGGCCGGCGCGCCGTCGTCCGGTCGGAGCGGCTTCGCCCGAGGGAAAACCGCTGCGATTTCCAACCGTGGTGACACCCGGTCCGGCCGAGAGAGTCCCAAAACTGCGCGTTTTTTGTTGCCCCGCCGGCCGGGCTCGCGATAGCGTCGCACCCGCTGGGAGCGGGGCACCGCAACACGCCTCGTCTCGCCTTCTGGTTCGCACCGGTCGAAAAGTGGCGGTGCTCCGACGGAACAAGGTGATTGGGAGGTAGGATCAATGGACGCAAACCTCAAGAAGGTTCTCATCGGCATGGCGGCGGGCGCCCTCGGCTTCGCGATGGTCGGGTGCGGCGGCGACGGCGCGGAGGCGACCGAGGGTGATCCGGCGGTCGAGGACTCGACCGGCGGCGAGGCGAGCTGCGGCGCGGGCTCCTGCGGCGGTGCCACCGACGAGGGCGGCGACGTGGGCGGCGACATGGGCGGCGGCGACGTCGGCGGCGGCGAGGAGGGCGGCGAAGGCGCCTGCGGCGCCGGCTCCTGCGGCGGCGAGGAGTAGCCCCCGAGACCGGAGCACGTGCTCGCGAACGTGCCGCGGCGGCCGGATGGTCGTCGCGGCATGTTCGTTTCTGGCCTCGCGCGTGATTTCGCGCGGCGCGCGGCGATCACGGGTCCGCGGGCAAGAGCAGGAGGTGGTCGACGGCCACCCGCGCGCCGGCCGGCTCCACGTGGAGCGTCGCCTCTCGAAGCTCCGGTGTGCCGAGGACGACGCGCCGCTCGGCCCAGGCGCCGTCGAACGTGAACGCGTGTCGCTCGCCGCCCACCTCGAGGACCACGGCGGCGGGGCCCTCGCCGTCCGCTCGGCGGGCGGACAGGACCGCGACCACGTCGCGCCCGGGCGGGACCTCGAGCGGCGACAGGCGCAGGGTGGCCCGAGGCCCCTCGGTCTCGCACCAGGTCAGCCAGCGGTAGTCGAGGGCGAAGGGATCGCCGCGGTGGCACCGGCCGAAGCCGCGGCGACCCCGCGTCCGGGGCCCCACGTCCGCGCCTCCGACCTGCCCGTCGCGCAAGGCGTCGAGCCGCACGAGCGACTCGGTCGCGTAGACGAGCTCGGGCTCGGAGGCAGCGAGCTCGGCGATGCGCGGGATCGCGCGCCGGTCGCCGAGCCACCCGAAGGCTCGGACGAGGCCGTCCCGGACCATGACCCGCGTCGGGCCCGCGAGGCGCGCCATCAGCGGCTCGAAGGCGGTCTCGTCGCCCGTGAGCCCCAGCGCGGTGATCGCCCGGTAGCGGTGGTGCGAGTCCTCCATCAGCTCGAGCAGCGCCGGGACGGCGCGAGGGTCCCTGAGGCGGTAGAGGCGCGCCACGGCGTCCCGCTTGGTGTCGTAGCCGTGATCGCCGCGGACGATCTCGACGAGCCCGGGCACTGCGTGCCTCGACCCGAGGCTTCCGAGCGCGATCGCCGCGCGGGCGCGCAGGTCCGGGTCGCTCTCCGTCTCGAGGAGCCGGCGCAGGGGCCGGCTCGCGCGCAGGTCACCGAGGGCGCCGAGCGCGATCGCCGCCTCGACGGACACCGGGGGCTCGCTCGAGAGGGCGCCGGCGAGCGCGTCGCACGCGGAGCGGTCGTCGAGCGACGAGAGGACGCGGGCCGCGTCGGCGCGCGCCCGCGCGTCCGCCGCTGGATCGGCGACGAGGGACGCGAGCGGCCCGATCGCGCGATCGTCCTCGAGCCGGCCCCGGTCGAGGGCCGCGGCCGCGGGGTCGGCGGAAGCCTCGCGGCCCGGCGGCGCCCGGAGCGAGTCGTGCCACAGGTGCACCCGGGCGACGAGCGGGCCCGGGTCGCGCTCGGCGGACAGGTCGTGTCTCTCGCCGGGGTCCTGCGCGAGGTCGTACAGGCGAAGGTGCCCGCGCGGCAGATCCGCGACCAGCTTGAGCGGCCACTCCACGACCATCCGCCGGCTGGCGACGCCCGCAAAGGCAGGCCCCACGTCCACGTCCCGGCCGATCAGGAGCGGCCTGAGGTCGTCGCCGCGCATGGTCGGAGCGGCCTCGATCCCGGAGAGCCGGAGCAGCGTCGGCGCGACGTCGACCAGCTCGACGGGCTCTGCGACCCGCCGCGGCGCGAGCCCCGGCACCTGCACGATGAGGGGCACCCGGACCTGCTCGTCGTAGAGGGTCGAACCGTGCGAGACGCCGCCGTGGTCGCGTAGCTCCTCGCCGTGGTCGGCGCTGATCACGACGACGACGTCGCGGGACAGGCGCGCGCGCGCCTCCTCGACGAGCCGCGAGACGCCGCGATCCGCGTTCCGGACCTCCGCGTCGTAGCGGTCCGGCGTGGTGGTGCCGAGGGAGGTGTCCTCGTAGGGCTCGTGTGGGTCGAAGTAGTGCACCCACAGGAACGAGGGCGGCTCACCGTCGGCCACCAGCCGGTCGACGACCTCGAGCACCCGGTCGGTGCGCGCGTCGGCCGCGGGGTTGTCGCGCAAGCGCTCCTCGAACCCGAGCCCGCCTTCTCGGTACTGCGCCAGGTCCTCTCCGTCGGTGTAGTAGATGCCGTCGGTGTAGTACGCGACCGTGTGGTGGCCGGCGGCCGCGAATTCGGCGGCGAGCGTCGGCGACGGGACGCCGCGCCCGAGCCGCGCCGATTCGTGGAGGTACTCGCTCGTCATGAGCGAGCAGAGCGACCAGCTCGAGTGCGGCGCCTGCGCGTAGGCGCGCTCGAACGTCACCCCTCGCTCTGCGATGGCGTCGATACCGGGCGTGATGCCCCGTTCGTAGCCGTAGCCCCCGAGCCGGTCCGCCCGGAGCGCGTCCACGGTGATCAGCAGAACGTGCGCGCCCCGCACCACCGGCAGCCCGTCCGCGTCCTCGCCCCGGTCGCTCACGGGGCGCGCCGGCTCGGGCGGATCGGCGCGCTCGACCGCATCCCGGTTCGGCCCGGAGCACGCGACGAGGAGCAGCCCCGCGATCGGGAACGACCGGCGCATGGGCCCGATCAGTACCCCTCCGCCTTCGAGATGATCTCGTTCATGATCTCGCGGGTGCCTCCTCCGATCGGGTAGAGCCGCGCGTCGCGGTAGAGGCGCTCGACCAGGTACTCGCGCATGTAGCCGTACCCGCCGTGGATCTGCACGGCCTGGTCGCAGACGAAGCTGCACGCGTCGGTGGCGGTGTTCTTCGCCATGGCCGCCAGCGCCGGGTCCTCCGCTCCACGGACGTAGCGCGCGGCGACCTCGTTGGTCAGCGCCCGCGCCGCGGCGATGCGCGTCGCCATGTCCGCCAGCTTGTGGCGCAGCACCTGGAAACCGATGATCGGCCGCCCGAAGGCCGCGCGCTCGCGCGCGTAGGCGAGCGACTCGCGGTAGGCGAGCTCGGCGATCGCCACGCACTGCCCCGCGATGAACACCCGCTCGCTGGTGAAGTTCATCATGATGGCCACGAACCCCGCGTTCTCCTGTCCGATGAGGTTCGCCGCCGGGACGCGGCACCCCTCGAAGGTGAGCTCCGCGGTGTCGCTCGCCCACCAGCCGGTCTTCTTCAGCTTCTTCGAGACGTGGAAGCCGGGCGTCCCGCGCTCGACGACGATGAGCGACACGCCCGCGTGGCCCTCGCCTCCCGTGCGGACCGCGGCCGTCACCAGGTCGGCGCGGCACCCGGAGGTGATGAACGTCTTGGACCCGTCGATCACGTAGGAGTCTCCGTCCCGGACCGCGCGCGTGCGCAGGGAGGCCACGTCGCTCCCGCCACCCGGCTCGGTGATCGCGAGCGCGGCGATCTTCTCGCCGCGCACGACCGGCCTCACGAAGCGCTCCTTCTGTTCGTCCGTGCCGAAGCGCACGATGGGCGGGAGCGCGATCCCGTGGCTCCCGAGGCCCACCACCGTCCCGACCGACTTGCCCGCGAGCACCAGCTCCTCGGCGGCGACCAGGCCATGGGTCAGGTCGCCGCCGTGCCCGCCGACCTCCTCGGGGTATGCGAGGCCGAGCAGCCCCGCCTCGGCTGCCTTCCGGTACAGCTCTCGCGGGAACTCCTCGTTCTCCTCCCAGGCCTGCGCGTGAGGCGCGATCTCGGCCTCGGCGAACTTGCGGATCTCTCGGCGGAGCGTGCGGTGCTCCTCCGTCTCGAACAGGTACGTGCGCGACATGGGCGGCATTGTACTCTCATCCGCGCAGCAGACGGCGCGCGCGCCGCACGACGCGCGTCACGCGGCGGAACGGCCGCACGGCGTCCTGGAAGGCCTCCTCGATCTCGGCCCGCTCCGGGTCGAGCCCCATGTCCTCCGGCGCGACCCGGGCGAGCCACGGGAGGGCCGGCTCGAACGGCACGAGCCTGCCGTGCCGCCGCCGGAGCTCCTCGACGCGCTCGACCAGGTGCTCGGGCTCGAGCAGAGCGGCCCGCGACTCGGGCTCGCCGAGCACACCGCAGTGCTCGGCGAGGAGCTCCGCGCGCACGCGGCCGATGGCCGCGGCGAGGGCGCCGGGCCCAGCCGCCTCCCAGGTGAGGTTGAGCTCGCTGTCGAGGCCCATGCTCCGGTTGGTGAGGTTGCTCGATCCGACCGACAGGACGCGCGCGTCGACGATCAGCACCTTGGAGTGGACGTACGTGGCCGTCGTGGGGCGTTCCGAGACCGGATGGTAGACGCCGATCCCGTGCCCGTGGTCGCGCGCCGCCCGCGTCACTGCGTCGATGAACGCGGTCTGCCGCGCACCGAGGGCCACCGCCTCCTTCAGCGCCTCGGCCTGGCGCGGCAGGATGATCAGCACGGACAGGCGCGGCCTGCCGGAGGCGCTGAGCCGCTCGACGAGCGCGTGCTCCACGTCCTGCGAGGTCAAGTACTGGAACTCGAGGTAGATGGATTGCTCTGCCTGGCCGATCGCCTCGACGAAGAGCTGCCGCACCTCGGTCACCTTCTCGCGCCAGGGGTTGGCCATGGCTCCCTGGGTCCTGCTGATCCCCACCGGGCCGGGCGGAAGCTCGACGTCCGGCTCGAACGGAAGGCGCTCGGGCGGCGCGATCTCCGGGGTGGGTAGCTCCTGCTCGGTGGCACGCGCCCACCGCTCACGGAAGATCGCGTGCAGCGCTCCGGCGGCCGGTCCGGTCACGAACGCCTGCACGTCGTGGTACGGGCCGTACGGCTTGCCCTTCGGATCGTGCCGCTCCGGATCGTCCGGTGCGTGCGCCCGCTCGTCCCAGCGATCGGCCGCGACGTCCATGCCGCCGGCGAAGGCCAGCCAGCCGTCGACGACGACCATCTTCTGGTGGTGGGTCGCGCCCACGGGGTGCACGTCGTCGAACACGAACTCGAGGTCGTCGGACCGGCCGATCCGGAACCGAGCACGCTGGAACAGCTCGCGCTCGAACACGTACACGACGTTGGGCTTCCAGGAGAGCACGTGGACGCGCAGCTCGGGGCGCACTCGGCACAGGTGATCGAGCAGCGGGAGGAGCTCGACCGGGCCGGCCGCGCGGCGCGCTTCCTCCCCGCGCAACAGGCGCACGCGACTGTCGAACTGCCAGCCCGCCATGAGGATCTGACGGCGCGCGCCCGCGAGGGCATGGTAGAGAGCGCGGTAGTAGCTCGCGGCGTCGAGCAGGAGGCCCGCGCGTCGAGCCTCCGCGACGATGGAGCACGTCTCGCCTGCGCGAAGCAGCGTCATTCGACCGGAATCCGGATGGTGACGAGGACCGGGAGGTGGTCGCTCGCGAGCCGAGCGAAGCGGTCGCGGGGCACCTGCACGTCGAGCACCTCGATGCCCGGACCGACCATGACGTGGTCGAGCGCGAAGAGCGGGAACAGGGAGGGCCAGGTGCCCATCCCGCGGCGCCGGCCCGTGAGCCGGCGGACGTCGCGCAGCAGGCCGCAGGCGAGGCGGTGAGGCCCCGAGGCCGGTCCGCAGTTGAAGTCCCCGCACATGACGGTGCCGGCCGAGCCGTGGCCCGGCTCGAGCCAGTCCTCCTCGATCAACGCGCGCATCTGTGCGCTCCGCTCGGCGTGGCGGAGGCCGAGGTGGGTGTTGACGACGTGGAGACTCGCGCCCCCGGGGGTCGAGACCGCGACCGACATCGCGCCGCGCGGCTCGAGCGTGGGGACGGCCTTCAAGGTGGGCAGGGTCGCGCTCCGGACGAGGTCGACGGGCCACCGGCTCAGGAACGCGTTGCCGTAGCGTCCGCCGTCGGTGCGAATGGTCTCGCCGAAGATGGAGCGCATCCCGACGATGTCGGCGATGCTCCTGGGCTGGTCGACCACGCCGCTGCGCCGCCGGCCGACGTCCACCTCCTGGAGCGCGACGAGCTGCGGGTCGAGGCGCCGTATCACCTCCGCGACGCGGCCCAGTGACAGCCTACCGTCCGCGCCGACGCCGTGGTGCACGTTGTAGGTCATGAGACGCAAGCGGTGCGGCACGACTTGCCCATGGGGGCGTCGCCACCGGTCGCAACCGCCGCGTGCCGTGAGCCACTGCGACCACGGAGAGCCTCAGCTCGCCTCGTGGGGGCGGGCGGTGGTCACGGGTGGAGGTCCGGGCGGAGGGGGCCGCTCCTCGAGCGCAGGCCGCTGCGGCGGGTGCATCTGGTCCTCGAACTTCACGACCACCCACACCGCGTGGATGAGGCCGGGCACGTAGCCGAGGAGCGTCAGCACCACGTTGATCCAGAAGTGCTTTCGGAAGCCCACCTGCATGAAGACCCCCAGCGGGGGCAGGAAGACCGCCGCCAGGATCCGGATGACCTCCTCGGTCGTCGTTTCCTTCGCCATGGAGACACGGACGCTGCCAACCGCGTGCCACCGCGCGTCCGCGCAGAAGCGGGGCCGGGGGCGGGGCGCCGCGCCACGGGCCGGCTGGATCGCCCCGAGTCAGGCCGGTCGCGCGCCGCCGACCGGCATGCTGCGGCCTGGCTTTCGCGGGTCGTACACGACCCAGATCGGCCCCTCGTCCCAGAGCTTGTCGGTCCGGTGCTCGGCGAGCCACGGCTGTCCGTCCACCACGTACCGGTAGGCGACCCACGGCGTGGTGGTGGACGTCCCGCTCGATCCCGAGTGCGACTCGGACTTCCACGCCCGCTCGACCTCCCCCTCGCAGCACTCGCCGGTGCGCCACAGCCGGAGCGCCCGCCAGCGGACGAACAGCCCGCTCCCCACGATGGACGCCGCCACCGAGAGGGCGACGACCCCGCGCCACCATGGACCGTCTTCGGTCACCAGGTAGATGGTGAGCCCGGCGCAGAACACGACGAGGACGCCTCCGTAGCCGATGGCTCGCAGGCCGGGAGCCGAGATGCCGAACGGGAAACCCGGACGGGGAGTCGGCGGCGGGCGCTCGCCGCGGCCCGTGGGCGTGGCGCTCATGCAGCCATGCTATCGCACGTCGCGACGGCTCACGGGGCGCCGAGGTCCCAGCGGCGGCGGTAGCCGGAGGCGGAGCGCTCGATCTCGAGCGTGACGCGACCGTCGGGCTCGTAGCGGTAGGTCTCGACGACGGGATCGGGGGCGGGCTGCGGCAGGCGCTCTTCGGCGAGCGCCTCCGGATCGGCGGCGGTCGCGGCGTCCGCGTCGTACGCGACGAGCAGCTCGCCGAACGGGGTCAGGTCTCCGGCGGGCTCGCCGTCGATGAGCCGGCTGCACTCGAGGAAGCGGAGGTGCCCCACGGCGTGGGCGGGGTGGTAGACGCGGGTCACCACGAGCGGCTCGCCGCCCGGAGGGAGCTGGTCCTTGCGCAGGATGGGGTCGAACACCTTGTCCCGGCCGTCCTCGGCCTCGCGCCACACGCCGAAGTGGCGCGTCACCGCCTCGCGAACGAACACGGACGCGTCCGGGTCGGCGGCGATGGCGAGGCCGACGGCCGTCGCCGCGTGAGGGGACGGGGCGAGCTTGAGCTTGCGGCCGTAGGCGCCGCGGAGCGCGCGCGTCACGGCGGGGAAGGCCGCCGCGCCGCCCACGAGGTAGACCGCGCCGAGCTGCCGGGGGTCGTCGGGATCGACGCCGTGCGAGGGGAGCCGCTCGAACACGCGCGCGAGCGGCTCGAGGGTGCGCGCGACGAGCGGCTGGGCGCGGTCGTAGAGGGCCGCGGTGTCGAGGACGACCTCCGACCCGCCGAGCTCGACCAGGAGCCTCCGGCTGTTCGGGCCGAGGCGCTCCTTGCTCTCGCGGCAGCGCTCGAGGAGCGCGACGCGGGCAGCGGCCGAGAGGGAGCCGGCGGGCTCGCCGGCCGTTTCGAGGGCGGCCGAGAGGATGAGCTCGTCGAAGTCGTCGCCGCCGAGCCGGGCGATCCCGTCGCTCTCGAGCAGCTCGAAGCGGCTGTCGCGGAGCGAGACGGCCGCGGTGTCGAAGGTGCCGCCGCCGAGGTCGTAGACTACGACGTAACGCTTGGGGCTCTGCGCGCCGACGTCGCGCAGGTGCCGGTGCACGAAGTCGATGCCCGCGGCGGTCGGCTCGTTCACGAGGCCCACGACGTCGAACCCGGCCCGGCGGAAGGCCTCGAGGGTCAGGTACCGCTGGCGGCTGCTCGCGTTGGCCGGGACCGCCACCATCGCCTCGAGCGGCTCGCCGTGTCGGACGGGCAGGTTCGAGCGCTCGACGAGGAGCGCGCGGAGCGAGGAGACGAAGGCGGTCGCGAGCTCGAGGGCCGAGACCCCGAGCTCCTCCACCGGATCGTCGGGCCCGAGGGCCGAGACCACCCGCTTGACGGACCGCAGGACCGAGCCGTCACCCGCGGCGCACGCGGAGGCCGCCGCCCATCCGGTCCGAAGCTGCCCGTCCGCGAGCGCCGCGAGGCCGGGCACGTAGTCCACGAAGCCGTCGCCGACGTCGAAGGCGGCGACCGGATAGCGCCCCCCGTCGGCGGCCGCCACCACCGTCCGCGTGGTCCCGAAGTCGATCCCGAGTCGCATCGAACCCCCCCGGCGAGTGCGATTCGGGCGCAGTCTGCCCTACACCGGCGGCGGCGTCGACCCGCTCGGCGGTCAGCGTTCGGCAGCAGCGGCGGCGGCGTCGAGCGTCGCCGCGTCCTTCCGAGCGGAGCGCCGCCTCGTCAGGCCGTCAGCGACGAGGACCGGCAGGAGGAGCAACCCGCCGGGCAGGAGCACGGCAGCGGCCCAGCCGGCCATCTTGAGCCACGCGGTCATGTGCGCATGCAACTGCATTCGCCGTGCCGAGCGTGATTCCTCGGGGCGCGCGAGGACTCGACACCGGTGACCGCGACAATCGTGTCCGGGGTGACGCAAGAGGTGCGTCATTGCCGTGGCGCGCGAGGGGTCGTGGAGGTACTCTCGCCGCGTGCGCAACGTGCAGCTGGTGGTCTCGCTGGTCGTTCTCGTCCTTGTCGCCGGTTGCTCGTCGGGCGAGGACTCACCCGGTTCCGATGGGGGCGGGTCCGACGCCGCCACCGGCTCGGACGCCGGCGGAGTCGACGCGGGCGAAGCCGACGGCGGCGGCTCGGACGCCGGCGAAGCCGACGCGGGCGAAGCCGACGGCGGCGGCTCGGACGCCGGCGGAGTCGACGCGGGCGAAGCCGACGGCGGCAGCTCGGACGCGGGCGAAGCCGACGCGGGCGAAGCCGACGGTGGCGGCTCGGACTCCGGCCCCGACCCGGACGCGGGCTGCACGCCCCCGCCGTGCGCCGCGCCGCCCCCGGGCTGTCACTACGAGGGCAGCGACCCGTGCACGTGCGGCACGCTGGTGTGCGAGGGGAGCTGTGGAGGGGTCCTCGGGGCGATCTGCAGCGCCGCCGAGTGGTGCGACTACCCCGAGCACGACGCGTGCGGCGACGCCGGCTCGACCGGGACGTGCGTGCCGATCCCGAGCGCCTGCGCCGACGTCTACATGCCGGTGTGCGGCTGCGACGGCGTGACCTACGGCAACGAGTGCGAGGCCCACGCGGCGGGGACGGACGTGGCGGCCGAGGGCGACTGCGGTTGCACGGCCGACCGCGACTGCGGCCCGGGCGAGTACTGCGCGGAGTGTCGGGGAGTGGGTGGCGTCACCCACGTCTGCCTGCACCGGGGCACGGTCTGCTGAGCTGACGCGAAAACGGGGATGCGCCGATGAGCGCATCCCCGTCCTCTGTGTGCTGCGGCCCTCAGGCCGCGCCGGACTACTCTTCGCTCGCCGCCGCGAGGGCCTGCTCGGCCGCCGCCGACTCGAGGCCTACGGCCCGGCCGGTGGTGGCCGCGTCCTCGACCACCATGTCGAGCCGGACGTAGGCGCCGAGGCCGGTGCCCGCCGGCAGGAGCCGGCCCATGATGACGTTCTCCTTCAGGCCGCGGAGGTAGTCCACCTTGCCGCTGATGGCGGCCTCGGTGAGCACCTTCGTCGTCTCCTGGAAGGAGCTCGCGCTGATGAACGAGTCGGTCGACAGCGACGCCTTGGTGATGCCGAGGAGCAGCGGCTCCGCGACGGCCGGCTGACCTCCGCGTGCGATCACCTTCTCGTTCTCGCGCTCGAAGATCGCCTTCTCGACCTGCTCGTCCGACAGGAAGTTGGTGTCACCCACCTCCTTGATCCGCACGCGGCGGAGCATCTGCCGGACGATCACCTCGATGTGCTTGTCGTTGATGGTGACGCCCTGAAGCCGGTAGACCTGCTGGATCTCGTTGACCAGCCAGGCCGCGAGCTCCTTCTCGCCCTTGACCTTCAGGATGTCGTGCGGGTTGGCCGGACCGTCCATGAGCGGCTCACCGGCGCGGACCCGGTCACCGTCCTTGGCCGTCAGGTGCTTGCCCTTGGCGATCAGGTACTCCTTGGGCTCGCCGACGTCCGGCTTGATGATCACCTTGCGCTTGCCCTTCGTGTCCTTGCCAAACGAGACGATGCCGTCGATCTCGCTGATGACGGCGTGGTCCTTCGGCTTGCGGGCCTCGAAGAGCTCCGCCACGCGGGGCAGACCGCCGGTGATGTCCTTGGTCTTGGTGGTCTCGCGCGGGATCTTCGCGATGATCTCGCCCGCCTCCACCTTCTGACCCTCGGCCACGATGATGTTGGCGCCCACCGGGAGGTAGTACCGCGCCTCGTTGTCGCCGTGCCCGACGAGGGTCTCGCCGGTCTCCGGGTCCTGGACCGCGATGCGCGGGCGCGCGCTCGGGTCGCGGGACTCGATGACCACCCGCCTCGAGAGGCCGGTGACCTCGTCGAGCTTCTCCTCCATGGTGACGCCCTCGACGATGTCGCCGTACTTCACCTCGCCGGCGACCTCCGTGAGGATCGGGATGGCGTACGGGTCCCACTCCGCCAGCATGGTGCCGCGGCCGACCTGCTGCCCTTCCTCGACCTTCACGAATGCGCCGTAGGTGAGGTTGTACCGCTCGCGCTCACGGCCCGACGGATCGACCACCTTGATGATCGCGTGACGGTTCATCACCACCACGCTTCCGTCGTGCTTGTTCGTCAGACGCGCGTTCTCGAACTTGACGATGCCCTCGGAGCGGGTCTCGAGGCTCGACTGCTCGATCTTGCCGCGCGCCGCCGCGCCACCGATGTGGAAGGTCCGCATGGTGAGCTGCGTGCCGGGCTCGCCGATCGACTGCGCCGCGATGACGCCGACCGCCTCGCCGATGTTCACGTTGTAGCCGCGGGCGAGGTCGCGCCCGTAGCACATCGCGCAGATGCCGCGCCGCGTCTGGCAGGTGAGCACCGACCGGATGATGACCCGCTCGATCCCCGCCTCCTCGATCGTTTCGACCTTGGCCTCGTCGATCTCCTGGTTCGCCTCGACGATGATGTCGCCGGTGACCGGGTCGATGATGTCCTCGAGGGAGGTACGGCCGAGGATGCGCTCGCCGAGGGTGGTGACGACCTCGCCGCCCTCCTCGAGCTTGCTCACCCAGATGCCGTCCAGCGTCTCGCAGTCGTAGTCGGTGACGACGGCGTCCTGCGCCACGTCGACGAGACGACGGGTCAGGTAACCCGAGTTCGCCGTCTTGAGCGCGGTGTCGGCCAGGCCCTTTCGAGCGCCGTGGGTCGAGACGAAGTACTCGAGAACCGTGAGGCCCTCGCGGAAGTTCGCCTTGATCGGGGTCTCGATGATCTCGCCCGACGGCTTGGCCATGAGGCCTCGCATACCGGCGAGCTGACGGATCTGCTGGTTCGAGCCACGGGCGCCCGAGTCGGCCATCATGAAGATGGGGTTGAAGGACGCGGTCTGCGTCTCCTCGCCCGTCACGATGTCGACCGTGTCCTCGACGCCGATGCCCTCGAGCAGCTCGCGGGCGACCTGGTCGGCGGCTGCGGCCCAGATGTCGACCACCTTGTTGTACCGCTCGCCGTCCGTGATCAGGCCTTCCTGGTACTGCTCGACGACCGTCTCCACGTCGCTCTGGGCGCGGCCCATGATCTCGGCCTTGGCGGCCGGGATCTCCATGTCGTCCATGCAGATCGAGACGCCCGCGCGCGTGGACATCTCGAAGCCCATCGTGCGCATCCGGTCGGCCAGGAGCACCGTCGCCTTGTTCCGGCTGACGCGGTAGCACTGGTCGATGAGCGCGCTCAGGGCCTTCTTGTCGAGGACCTTGTTGACGTAGTCGAACGGGAGCTCGCGCGGCAGGATCTCGCTGACGAGCACGCGCCCCACGGTCGTCTCGTACATGTTGCCTTCGATGCGGCACTTGATGCGGGCGTGCAGCTCGATCTCGCCCGCGTCGTAGGCCATCCGCACCTCGGCGGGTGAGGCGTAGATGCCGGCGAAGCTGCCCTGCGCCTCCGACCCCTCGTGGTACTCGCCGCGCGCGAACGGGCGCTCGCGCGTCATGTAGTAGAGGCCGAGGACGATGTCCTGGGTCGGGTTGATGATGGGCCGGCCGCTCGCGGGCGACAGGATGTTGTTGGTGCTCATCATGAGCACCCGCGCCTCCATCTGCGCCTCGACCGAGAGCGGCACGTGGACCGCCATCTGGTCGCCGTCGAAGTCCGCGTTGAAGGCCTGGCAGACCAGCGGGTGGAGCTGGATCGCCTTGCCCTCGATCAGGATGGGCTCGAAAGCCTGGATGCCCAGGCGGTGCAGCGTCGGCGCGCGGTTCAACAGGACCGGGTGCTCGGTGATGACCTCGTCGAGGATGTCCCAGACCTCGGGCTTCTCCTTCTCCACCATCTTCTTGGCGCTCTTGATGGTGGTGACGTACCCGCGCTCCTCGAGCTTGTTGTAGATGAACGGCTTGAACAGCTCGAGCGCCATCTTCTTGGGCAGACCGCACTGGTGCAGCCGCAGCGCGGGGCCCACGACGATGACCGAGCGGCCCGAGTAGTCGACGCGCTTGCCGAGCAGGTTCTGGCGGAACCGACCCTGCTTGCCCTTGAGCATGTCGCTCAGGGACTTGAGCGGGCGCTTGTTCGGACCGGTGATGGTCTTGCCACGCCGCCCGTTGTCGAACAGGGCGTCCACCGCCTCCTGCAGCATCCGCCGCTCGTTCCGGATGATGATCTCCGGCGCGTTCAGCTCGATGAGCCGCTTGAGGCGGTTGTTCCGGTTGATGACCCGGCGGTACAGGTCGTTCAGGTCGCTCGTGGCGAAGCGGCCGCCGTCGAGCGGGACGAGCGGGCGGAGGTCCGGCGGGAGCACCGGGATCACCGTCAGCATCATCCACTCGGGGCGGTTGCCGCTCTCCTTGAACGACTCGACGACCTTGAGGCGCTTGGCGTACTTCTTCCGCTTCGCCTCGCTCGTGGCGTCGCGCATCTCGCGGCGGAGCTCCTCCGCCATGGCGTGGACGTCGACCTCCTTGAGCATCTCGAGGACGGCCTCACCGCCCATGCCCGCGATGAACGCGTCGTAGCCGTACTCCTCCTGGAGCTCCTGGTACCGCTCCTCGCTCAGGATCTCGCCCTTCTCGAGGGGAGTGTCCATCGCGTCGAGGACCACGTAGCTCTCGCAGTAGAGCACGCGCTCGAGGTCCTTGAGCGTGATGTCCAGGATGGCGCCGATGCGGCTCGGCAGGCTCTTCAGGAACCAGATGTGCGCGACCGGCGTGGCCAACGTGATGTGGCCCAGCCGCTCACGGCGCACCTTGCTCTGGATGACCTCGACGCCGCACTTCTCGCAGACGATCCCACGGTGCTTCATGCGCTTGTACTTGCCGCAGTTGCACTCGTAGTCCTTCACCGGGCCGAAGATCTTGGCGCAGAAGAGGCCGTCCCTCTCCGGCTTGAAGGTCCGGTAGTTGATGGTCTCGGGCTTCTTGACCTCACCGTGCGACCACTCCCGGATCTTCTCCGGCGACGCCAGCGAGATGCGGATCGCGGAGAAGGAGAGCGGGTCCTTCGGCTTCTCGAAAAAGCTGAAGATGTCTTTCATGTCACTCCTCCTCCGCGGCCATCACATCGCCATCGCCCTTGCGTAGCGAGCTTGGTTCGATGAGCTCCACGTTCAGGCACAGGGCCTGTAGCTCTTTCATCAACACGTTGAAACTCTCCGGGAGGCCCGCGTCGAGCTGGCAGTCTCCCTTGACGATGGACTCGTACATCCGCGTGCGGCCCTGTACGTCGTCCGACTTGACGGTGAGGAACTCCTGGAGCGCGTAGGCGGCGCCGTACGCCTCCATGGCCCAGACCTCCATCTCACCGAGGCGCTGACCACCGAACTGCGCCTTGCCGCCCAGCGGCTGCTGGGTGACGAGCGAGTAGGGGCCGATGCTCCGGGCGTGGATCTTGTCGTCCACCAGGTGGTGGAGCTTGAGCATGTACGTGACGCCGACGGTGACGTCCCGGTGGAAGGCGTCGCCGGTGCGTCCGTCGAACAGCACGGTCTGGCCGTTGCGGGGCACGTTCGCGAGATCGAGGAGGTCCTTGATCTCGTCCTCGTGCGCGCCGTCGAAGACCGGCGTCGCGAGGTGCAGGCCGCTCTTCAACTTCCGGGAGAAGCGCACGACGTCCTCGTCGTCCAGGCTGTCGAGCAGCGCGCGCGTCTCACCGCGCTTGTAGATCTTCTCGAGGTGCTTCCGGAGCTTGTCCGGGCCGTACCCCATCCGATCCATCATGTCCTGCAGCTGCTTGCCCAGGAGGCGTCCGGCCCAGCCGAGGTGGCACTCCAGGATCTGGCCGACGTTCATTCGGCTCGGCACGCCCAGGGGGTTCAGGCAGAAGTCCACCGGGGTCCCGTCCGCGAGGTACGGCATGTCCTCCTCTGGCAGGATCCGGCTGACGACGCCCTTGTTGCCGTGGCGGCCGGCCATCTTGTCGCCGACCTGCAGCTTGCGCTTGATGGCGATGTAGACCTTCACCATCTTGATGACGCCCGGGGGAAGCTCGTCGCCCTTGCTGAGCTTGCCGATCTTCTCCTGGAAGAGCGTCTCGATGGCGGCGGTCTGCTCCTCGAGCTGGGCGAGGATGCTGTCGATCTTGTCCTTGCCGCGATCGACCTCGATGTGGCCCCAGTACTTGCGGGGGATCGGGTCGAGCGTGGCCGCGTCGAGCTTGGTGCCCTTGGCGAGCAGGACCTTGCCCTTGTCGTCGACGAGCTTGGCCTCGGTGCTGCGGCCGGAGAGGAGCTTGCGCACGCGCGCGTAGGCGGACTCGCGGATGATCTTGATCTCGTCCGCCATGTCCTTCTCGAGCTTCGCGCGCTCCATGTCCTCGATCTCTCGCGCGCGCTCGTCCTTCTCGGTCCCCTTGCGGGCGAAGACCCGGGCGTTGATGACGATGCCCGCCACGCCCGGCGGGACGCGGAGCGAGCTGTCACGGACGTCGCCGGCCTTCTCGCCGAAGATGGCGCGGAGCAGCTTCTCCTCCGGAGAGAGCTGCGTCTCGCCCTTCGGCGTGATCTTGCCGACGAGGATGTCGCCCGACTTCACCTCGGCGCCGATGCGGACGATGCCGCTGTCGTCGAGGTCCTTGAGGGCTTCCTCACCCACGTTCGGGATGTCGCGGGTGATCTCCTCCTTGCCGAGCTTCGTGTCGCGCGCGATGCACTCGAACTCCTCGATGTGCACCGACGTGAACACGTCGTCCTTGGCGATGCGCTCGCT
The DNA here is from genome assembly GCA_039794305.1 of Candidatus Neutrinellum sp. Taxonomy (GTDB): domain Bacteria; phylum Myxococcota_A; class Polyangia; order Polyangiales; family JBDIVX01; genus JBDIVX01. The sequence continues at coordinate 6,299 of JBDIVX010000089.1, read as the reverse complement.
GACGAGGATCGAGTCCTCGAAGTTGTAGCCGCCCCACGGCATGAACGCGACGATGACGTTCTTGCCGAGCGCGAGCTCGCCCATGTCGCAGGAGGGGCCGTCGGCGATGACGTCGCCGGCCTTCACCCGATCGCCCTCGCGGACGACCGGCGACTGCGTGTAGGCCGTGTTCTGGTTCGACCGCTGGAACTTGTTCAGGCGGTAGATGTCCGGGAACGCGCCGGCCTCACCCTCGGCCCGGATGACGATCCGGGTCGCGTCGACCGACTCGACCACGCCGTCGCGCTTGGCCAGCACGCAGACGCCCGAGTCGCGCGCCACCTTCGGCTCGAGGCCGGTGCCTACGATGGGCGCCTCGGTCCGGATGGTGGGCACGGCCTGCCGCTGCATGTTGGAACCCATGAGGGCGCGGTTCGCGTCGTCGTGCTCGAGGAACGGGATGAGCGACGCGGCGACCGACACGAGCTGGTTGGGCGAGACGTCCATCAGCGTGATGTTGTCCGGCGGCACCGTGACGAACTCGCCGTTGTAGCGGGCGCTGATGATGTGGCCGGTGAGCTTCTTGCTCTTGGCATCGACCATCGCGTTCGCCTGCGCGATGTAGTGGCCCTCCTCCTCGAGGGCCGAGTACCAGCGCACGTCGTCCTGCACGACGCCTTCCACGACGCGCCTGTACGGCGTCTCGACGAAGCCGTAGTCGTTGACGCGCGCGTAGGTCGACAGCGACGCGATGAGGCCGATGTTCGGACCTTCCGGCGTCTCGATCGGGCAGATGCGGCCGTAGTGCGTGGTGTGGACGTCGCGGACCTCGAAGCCCGCGCGCTCGCGGGTCAGACCGCCCGGCCCGAGCGCGGACAGGCGCCGCTTGTGCGTCACCTCGCTCAGGGGGTTGGTCTGGTCCATGAACTGCGAGAGCTGGCTCGAGCCGAAGTACTCCTTCACCACCGCGCTGACGGGCTTCGCGTTGATGAGGTCGTGCGGCATGAGCGTCTCGATCTCCTGAGACATGCTCATGCGCTCCTTGATGGCGCGCTCCATGCGGACCAGCCCGATGCGGTACTGGTTCTCCATGAGCTCGCCGACCGCGCGCACCCGGCGGTTTCCGAGGTGGTCGATGTCGTCGACCGAGCCCCGGCCGTTCTTCAGCTCGATGAGGTGCTTGACCGTCTCGAGGATGTCACGGGACGTGAGCACCGTGGTGTCGAGGTCGGGCTTCTGCTCGTCTTCCTTGTAGAACTTGTAGTTCAGCTTCAGCCGGCCGACCTGCGAGAGGTCGTAGCGCTCCGGGTTGAAGAACAGGTTGTTGAAGAGCGTCCGCGCCGTCTCGAGCGTCGGCGGATCGCCGGGACGCAGGCGCCGGTAGATCTCCAGGATCGCCTCGTCCTGGGTGGTGATCTTGTCGGCGATGAGCGTGTCCCGGAGGTAGCTGCCGACGTTCAGGCCGTCGATGAACAGGACCCGGAACTCCTCGATCTTGGCCTTCCGGAGAGCCTCGATCTTGGCCTCCGTGACCTCCTCGTTGACGCCGAGGATGATCTCGCCCGTCTCCTCGTCGACGACGTCCTCGGCGCTCACCTTCCCGACGACCTCCTGCGGGTCCATCGGGAGCCGATCGAGGCCGGCGTCGCGCAGCTTGCGGATGGCCGCGCGGGTGAACTTCCGGTTCTTGCGGACGATGAACTCGCTCCCGACCTTGATGTCGCGCGTGGCGCGCTGCCCCGGGAGCAGGTCGTACTCGATCGACTTCGAGTACTTGTTCTTGCCCTCGATGTAGACCGTCTCGGTGTCGTAGTAGAACTTCAGCAGGTCCTGCACCGAGTAGCCGAGGGCCTTCAGCAGCACCGTCGCGTGCATCTTCCGGCGGCGGTCGATGCGGACGTAGATCAGGTCCTTCGGGTCGAACTCGAAGTCGAGCCACGACCCGCGGTACGGGATGACCCGCGCCTGGTAGAGGAGCTTGCCCGACGAGTGGGTCTTGCCCTTGTCGTGGTCGAAGAACACGCCCGGGCTCCGGTGGAGCTGGCTGACCACGACCCGCTCGGTCCCGTTGATGATGAACGTGCCGTTCTCGGTCATCAGCGGGATCTCGCCGAAGTAGACCTCCTGCTCCTTGATGTCCCGAACGGCCTTGTCCTGCCCCTCACCGCCGCTGTCGTAGATGATCAGCTGGATGGTGACCTTGATCGGGGCCGCGTACGTCATCCCGCGCTGGCGGCACTCGTCCACGTCGTACTTGGGCCGCTCGAGCGTGTACCCGACGAACACGAGCTCGCTCGTGCCGTTGAAGTCCCGGATGGGGAAGACGCTCCGGAACACCCCTTGGAGCCCCACGTCCTCGCGCTCGTGCGGTGGCACGTTCGCCTGTAGGAACTTCTCGTAGGACTTCTTCTGGATGTCGATCAGGTTCGGGATCGAGATGATCTTCTCGATCTTCCCGAAGCTGTGTCGGACCCGGAAGTTCGTCTGTACCGTCGCCGCCATGGTTTCTCAGGCTCCTGACCGGACCGGCCCCGCCGAACCGACCCGCATGGTTTTCATCACTGCTCGACCAACTGCTTCGAACGAATAAGCAAAGACACGTGCGCGACCCGAGGACGCACGTCCCCGGATCGCGGCACTCGCGACGCGAAATCTCGAAACTTTTCGGAGAGCCAGCGTGTCACACCTACTTGACGGTGACCTTCGCGCCGGCTTCCTCGAGCTTCTTGCGGATCTCTTCGGCCTCATCCTTCGAGACCGCCTCCTTCACCATCTTCGGAGCGCTCTCGACGAGGTTCTTGGCGTCGGCCAGGCCGAGCGCCGTGATCTCGCGAACCGCCTTGATGACGTTGATCTTCTTCGCGCCCGCGTCCGTGAGCTCGACGTCGAACTCCGTCTTCTCCTCGGCCGGCGCAGCCTCGGCAGCAGCCGGGGCAGCACCCGCGACCGCGACCGGCGCCGCGCTGACGCCCCACTTCTCCTCGAGGGCCTTGACCAGGTTGGCCACTTCCATGACCGACCAGCCCGAAAGCTCCTCGACCATCTGCTCCAGGTTCATGTTCGCCATCTGAATCTCTCCGTTACCGTCTGTCCGAGACCGCGCTCTGCGCGGGGAAGTTTCTGTTCTGGGGTTGGAATGGGTTGGGGTCAGCCTTCGCGCACCTTCGCATCGAGCACGTAGGCCAGGTTCTGACCGGGCGCGCTCAGCTGGCGCACGAGGCTCTGCATGGGCGCCTGGAGCTGCGCGAGGAGCTGGGCCCGGATCTCGTCCTTGCCCGGCAGCGTCGCGAGCTGCGACTCCACCGCCTCGCCCTCGAAGATCTGACCTTCGAGGAGCCCGCACTTGACGGTGAGCTTCTCGTTGTCGTCGCCCTCCTTGCGGAAGGCCTTGATGATCTTCGCCGCCGAGGACGGATCCTCGAAGCTCCAGGCCACCGCGGTGGGGCCCTTCAGGAACGGGGCGAGCCCGTCCCGTCCGGAGATGTCGGTCCCCTCGAGGGCCTTCAGCACCAGGTTGTTCTTGACGACCCGGTACTCGATGCCCTTCTCGCGGAACCGAGCACGGAGCTCGGTCACCTGCTCCACGTTCATGCCGCGGAAGTCGACGAGCACCGTCGCGACGGCTCGCTGGAACCGTTCGCGGACGACCTCGACTTCCTTTTCCTTCGCGGCGCGGTTGGCGTTGACTGCGGTCATGGTCAGGCCTCCGCCGTCTCGACGGTCGCGGGATCGATGCGGATCCCGGGTCCCATCGTGGAGCTGAGGGTGATGCTCCTCATGTAGGTGCCCTTGGCCGACGCCGGCTTCGCCTTGGCGAGCGCGCCGATGATGGCCCGGACGTTGTCCTCGATGGCCGACGACTCGAACGAGCGCTTGCCGACCGGCGCGTGGACGATGCCCGCGCGCTCGACGCGGAACTCGACCTTGCCCGCCTTGGCGTCACGCACCGCCTTCGACACCTCGAACGTGACCGTGCCGACCTTCGGGTTCGGCATCAGCCCGCGCGGGCCAAGGATGCGGCCGAGCCGGCCGACCTGTCCCATCATGTCCGGCGTCGCGACCACGGTGTCGAACTCCAGCCAGCCTTCCTGGACCTTCGCCACCAGCTCGTCGGCGCCGACGTGGTCCGCGCCGGCCTCTTCGGCCTCCTTGGCCTTGTCACCCTTCGCGAAGACCAGGACCCGGTTGGTCTTGCCCGTTCCGTGCGGCAGCACCACCGCGCCGCGGACCATCTGGTCGGCGTGCTTCGGGTTGACCCCGAGGCGCACCGCGACGTCCACGGTCTCGTCGAAACGGGCGAAGGAGACCTCCTTGACCAGCGAGCACGCCTCCTGGAGGCTGTAGCGCCGCTGGCGGTCGACCTTCTCGAGGGCTTCGTTCCGCCTTCTGCCCTTTTCCATCGTTCCTTCTCCTGACGGCAGCTTTCGACTTCTCTGCCTCCCACCCTCGACTGCCCGGGTGGTGTGGAGCAGCGACCCGACCCCATTGCCGAGCCGCCAGACGCTCAGTCGACGACGTCGACCCCCATGGACCGCGCCGTGCCCGCGAGGCTCTTCATGCAGGCCTCGATGGAGCCGGCGTTCGTGTCCTTGATCTTCTCCTCCGCGAGCTTGCGGAGCTGATCCTGGGTGATCTTGCCGACCTTCTGCTTGTTGGGGACCGGTGACCCGGCGCCCGGCTTCTTGCCGAGCTTCAGGCCCAGCTCCCGCTTGATCAGCACCGACGCCGGCGGCGTCTTGGTGATGAAGGTGAAGGAGCGGTCCGAGTAGACGGTGATCACCACCGGGATGATCAGCCCCGCCTGCTTCTGAGTCTTGGCGTTGAACTCCTTGCAGAAGCCCATGATGTTGACGCCGTGCTGACCCAGCGCGGGACCGACGGGCGGCGACGGGTTCGCCTGACCCGCGGGGAGCTGGAGCTTGATCTGTCCGATTACCTTCTTCATGACGTCATCTCACCGACGGCTCAGATGGTCTTCTCGACCTGTCCGTAATCGAGCTCGACCGGCGTCGCGCGGCCGAAGATCGAGACCAGCACCCGCACCTTCTGCTTCTCGGGCTTCACCTCTTCGATGGTCCCGGTGAAGTTGGCGAAGGCGCCGTCGATCACCCGCACGTGGTCACCCTGCTCGAACACGACGCGCGGCTTCGGCTTCGCCGCGCCCTCGGCCACCTGCTGCGCGATGGCCTGGATCTCCGTCTCGGGAACCGGCGCCGGATGCCGGCCGCCCACGAACCCGCTGACCTTCGGCGTGTCCTTGACGAGGTGCCAGGTCCGCTCGTTGAGGTCCATGTTCACGAAGATGTATCCCGGGTAGAAGTTCCGGGACGTCACGCGCTTGGAGCCGCCGCGCGTCTCCTGCACGTTCTCCTTCGGGATGAGGATCTCCCCGAAGGAGTCCTCCATGCCGGCCTGCTTCATGCGCTCCTGCAACGAGAGCTTCACCTTGTTCTCGTAGCCGGAGTAGGCCTGCACCACGTACCACTTCTTCGTCATCGCCTGCCCGCCCTAAACCTTGTAGATGAGGTCCGTGATCGACGACCACGCCATGTCGAAGAGGAAGATGATGATGGCGGCGATGATCGAGGTGACGACCACGACCACGGTGTTGGCCCAGGTCTCCTTGCGGGTCGGCCAGGTGACCTTCGACAGCTCGCCGGCCACGTCGTGCGTGAACCGGTTCACCTTCGGGTGCTTGTAGAGCACGAACCCCGTGATCAGGCCGCCGACGGCGGCGGCCCCGGTGACGATCGCCGGGTCCGGCTCGGCCCAGAAGTCCCACACGAGGTGGACGAGCTTGTCCAGCAGGTAGAACGCGACCAGCGCCACCCCGATGAAGCCGAACTGCACCCAGCGCTCGAGACCGAGCGCCTTGGCGCCCGCCCCTTCGCCCGGGGCCGGTTCGTTCGTCGTTTGCTCGTCCACTGCCATGTCGTCGTCCGGTCGCGTTCCGCGGGGCAGGCCAGGAGGGATTCGAACCCCCAACCCGCGGATTTGGAATCCGCTGCTCTACCAGTTGGAGCTACTGGCCTAGTACTACTTGCTCTCCCTGTGCAGGGTGTGGCGCCCACAACTGGGGCAGAACTTCTTGATCGCCAATCTCTCGCCGGTCTGGGTCTTCTTCTTCGTCGTCTTGTAGTTGCGCGCACCGCACTCGTCACACACGAGCGCGATGCGCACCCGCTCGGCCATCTACTCGATGATCTTCGTGATGACCCCGGCGCCGACGGTCTTGCCGCCCTCGCGGATGGCGAAGCGCTGCTTCTCCTCCATCGCGACCGGGGTGATGAGCTCCACCGTGATCTTCACGTTGTCGCCCG
>JBDIVX010000088.1:0-31000 GCA_039794305.1 Candidatus Neutrinellum sp. | reverse complement strand
TGCACGTCGAGGCGGCCCGGATCGGAGCTCGTGCGCGACCGGGCGTCGGCGCGGATGAGGGCGCCCGCCTGGAAGGTCCTCTCACGGTCGGTGCCGATGCCGACGAACACGCCCGGCTCGAGCTCGGCCACCTGGACGAAGCTGTTGAAGTCCTTGTTGAACTGACCCGCGACCGCCATCATGTTCGTGCAGTCCGGGTTCATCGCGAAGACCTTCATGTCGTTCACGGGCCCGAGGTGCTCCCACCGCGAGTAGCCGACGCGGCCGTCGCTCATCAGGAAGAGGTCCACCGTGTGCGAGAGGTTCTGGGAGCACAGGCGCCGGTCGGCGTCACCGCCGACGAGGGAGACGGTCGCCATCTGCGAGACGATGCGGGAGTGGTTGTACTCGTCTGCCCGGGTGCCCATGGCGGTGTAGGCCTCGTTCGTCACGAACGCGACGCGGTCGCCGGGGATGAAGATCGGCTTGACGTCGTGCTGCGGGCCGAAGGTGAGCTGGCGGAAGCCCGTGCCGTCGAGGTTCCCGATCCACACGTGGTAGTGGTCGTCGTCGGCGTGCCGCATCGAGAACACGATCTGCTTCGCGTCGAAGCTCAGATCGATTCCGGCGATGTCGACGTCGCTGAACTCCTCGGTGAGGTTCCGGAGCTCGCCGTCCGGCGTGGGAGGCTCGAGGACGTACACGCCGCCACCCGGCACGTAACGCAGGTAGTCGAAGACGTTGCCGTTGCCTCCGAGCTCGTGCGACCCGTCCTCGTTCACGAAGTTGCGCTTCACGAAGACCATCGCCTGGACGCCCGGCAGGACGCCCTCCCCGCTCTCCCCACCGCCGCCGCAGCCGGCCACCCCGACCAGCGCCGCGACGAGACCCAGCGACATCGCCATCCGTGCCATTCCCGCCTCCTGGTGCGTCCGCATCGTCGCTGGCGGTTTGCAAGGGCCTTGCCATGGCCTGCGGCGAGCGCTAACGCCCTGACACCATGACGCAATTCCCAGCGCACGCGCCGCGAGGCGCCTGCGATCTGGGGGGGCGCTCCCCCCCCGCCGCTGCGGTCTGGGGGCCGAGCCCCCCACGGGCTCGGGCGGCGGCCCGACCGCGACTCGGGCGCGCAGCGCGTCGCGGGCAAGGACGCGCCGAGCCCGTCCCCCGTCCACGATGTGCGATAGGATTCCGACCGCCCATGACGAGGTGGATCACGCGCGGCTTCTCGTTGCTCGCCGTCGGTGCGGCGGTGCTCTCGTTCGCAGGCACGGCGCACGCCGACCCGCTGGTCGATCTCGAGGGCTTCCGCGAAGCGCTCGAGTCCGACAGCCTGCTCGTGGCGCTCGGGCTCGTGTTCCTCGCGGGCATCGGCACGTCGATGACGCCCTGCGTCTACCCGATGATCGCGATCACGGTCAGCGTGTTCGGCGCGCGCCAGGCGGAGTCGAAGCTACAAGGGGCGCTCCTGTCGACGAGCTTCGTGCTCGGCATCGCGGCCCTGTTCACGCCGCTCGGCCTGATGGCCGCCGTCACGGGAGACGTGTTCGGCGGGCTCTTGTCGAACCCGTGGGTGATGTCGGCCGTCGCCCTGATCTTCGTCGCGCTCGCCCTCAGCATGTTCGGAGCCTTCGAGCTGACGCTGCCGGCGGGCCTGCAGAACCGGCTCGCCCAGGTGGGGGGCGTCGGCACCAAGGGCGCGTTTGCCTTGGGCTTCGTCAGCGGGCTCGTGGCCGCGCCCTGCGTCGGCCCCGTGCTCGGCTTCTTGCTCGGCTGGATCGGCACCACGGGCAACGTCGCGTTCGGCGGGCTCGCGCTCTTCGTCTACTCCATCGGGCTCGGTCTGCTCTTCTTCGTGGTCGGGACCTTCGCGGTGAGCCTCCCGAAGAGCGGACGGTGGCTCGAGTGGGTCAAGAGCGCCTTCGGCATCGTCATGATCGCCGTCGCGCTCTACTTCGTGCGCGACTTCCTGCCACTCGAGCGCCCCCGCATGCAGGAGGGCTGGATGATCCCGGTCGCGGTGGGCCTGCTCGTCGCGGGGATCGCCCTGGGCGCGGTGCACCTGAGCTACCACGGGTCCAACGTTTTCACGCGCGTCCGCAAGACGGCAGGGATCGGCGCGATGGTGGCCGGGGTGACGGTCGGCGTCTGGTGGGCCGAGGCGCTCCCGCCGCTGCCGCCCGACGCGCGGATCGCGTGGCTGCACGACTACGACGAGGCGAAGACGATGGCGCTCGACTCCGGGCGCCCGCTGATGGTGGACTTCACGGCGTCCTGGTGCGGCGCCTGCGGAGAGCTCGATCGACACACCTTCAGCGATCCGCGAGTGGTCGCCGAGGCCCGCGCGCGGAACGTGGTCCCGGTGAAGGTGGACCTGAGCCCGGGCCAGGACACGCCCGAGCGCCGTAGAGCGCTCGCGGGTTACAACCAGCGCGGGCTGCCGCTGGTGGTCCTGCACGGCCCCGACGGCGACGAGGTCGCGCGCGTCACGAGCTTCGTGGACGCGGAGCGCTTCTTGCAGATACTAGAGGCCGTTGACTAGACGGCACAGACTGGCATCGACGGCGCTCCTCTCCGCGCTCCTCGTGGGGTGCCCGGACGATCCTCCCGGCGGGGGCCCGGACGCCAGCCTGCCGCCGCCGGAGGTCGAGATCGGCACCGGTGGGCTCGACCGGTACGTCCCGGTGGCGGACGGAGACACGGTGGAGCTCGCCCGCGGCTGCCAGGGAGGCCAGCACGTCTGGATCGCCCTTCGGGCGAAGCACATCGAGACCGAGCCCGCGCTCGTCACGCTCGCCGCCGTCCGCGTGAGCGATCTTGAGATGGTGTCGATCCCGATCACGGTGCGGCTGCGCTTCGATCAGGGCGAAGAGTGGGACGAGATCCGCGGGCTCCAGCTCGTCATCCCCGATCCCGACGACGTGCTCACGGGGGACATCGACATCCGCGCGCGCGTGGCCGAGGACATCCCGGGCGGGCCGATCGCCGAGGCAGAGCGGCGCGTGAACGTGGTGTGGGGCGACGAGACGTGCGGCGCGCTCGGCGACGGCGGTCACATGGACGCGGGGCACGCGGACGGCGGGCCGGACGCGGACGCAGGGCACGAGGATGCCGGGCACGACGAGGACGCCGGGCACGACGCGGACGCGGGGCACGCGGACGGCGGCGCACACGGCGCGGGCGATGGCGGCGTCCCGGATGCGGCACCGGCTGACGCGTGAGGAGGCCCGCGACTACCTGATCGGCCAGCTCGGGCTCCGACGCCCGAGCAGGCGGCGCGGCGCGGCCGGCATCCGCGACACGCTCGGGACGCTCCGCTGCATCCAGCTCGATCCCCTCTCCGCCATCGGCACGAACGCCGACCTGGTCGTCCTCGCGCGCGTCGACGGCGTCGTCGCAGGCGACGTCTACCGGCACCTCTTGCCGGAGCACGCCTTCGAGCACTTCGCCAAGGAACGCTGCCTCCTTCCGGCCGCAGCGTTCCCGTACTACCGCGACCAGGCCGCCGAGACGCCTTGGTGGCGCCTGTCGGAGCGAAAGCAGAAGCTCCCCGCCGCCGTGCTCGACGCGGTGCTCGCGGAGGTCGACCGGCACGGGCCGGTCGCGCCCTCCGACCTCACCGACCACGGCCGCGTCGAGCCCATCGACTGGAGCGGCTGGAAGGGGACGCCAAGGGCGACCTCCATGGCGCTCGAGGTGCTGTGGACCCAGTGCCGGATCGTCGTCTCCGGGCGCAGGTCCCGGGGGAAGCTCTACGACGTGCCCCGCCGCGCGTTGCCCGCGGTGCACGACACCGCCCCGTCCGAGAGGTTCGCGACCTGGGCTCTGCGAGAGCGCGTCGAAGCAGCGGGCCTGCTCGCGCGCGCGGGCGGCCCGTGCTGGTCGATGCTCCACCGCGTCCGCACGTCCGGGCTCGTCGACGCCCTCGCGCGCGAGGGTGAGCTCGAAGAGGTCTGGGTCGAGGGATCGACGCGCCCGTACCTCGCGCCCGCCGGCTTCGGCGCGCGGCGCTTCGGCCGCGACGACGGCCGGATGCGGATCCTCGGGCCGCTCGACCCGCTCTTGTGGGACCGCAAGCTCGTCCGGCAGGTGTTCGGCTTCGACTACGTCTGGGAGGTCTACAAGCCGAAGGGCGAGCGGCGGTGGGGCTGGTATGTCTGCCCGCTGCTCCACCGCGGCGAGCTCGTCGGGCGGCTCGAGGGGCGGGTCCAGGGACGGACGCTCGTGATCGATCGGATCTGGCGCGAACGAGGCCGTGACCTCGACGAGGATGCGCTCGGTCGAGCCCTCGCACGACACGCCGAGGCCCTCGGAGCGGACGCCGTGCGCCGCCCCCGCCGCGTGCTGCGCGCGTGAGGGATCACTCGTCGGGCTCGGCGGGCTTCGTCTCGCGCTCGGGCTCGATGTCGAGGCCGGCGAGCCGGCGCGCCTGGCGCATGCGCAGCTCCCAGTCGATCTGCCGCTCGATGAGGATCCGCTGCGCCTGCGGCGAGCCGGCGCCGTGCATGCACTCGATCCGGAGCGGGACCGACCCCGCGCCGTAGGTCATGTACTCGACGAGCCGCAGGAGCCGAGCCCGCTCGGAGGAGCCGACGGCGCGCCGCAGCGGCTCGCCGATCTCGGGGTGCGCGAGATCGTCGAGCGAGGGCATCGTCGCCATGAGCCCGCCGGCGAGGTCCTCCGCGAGCCGCACCACCTCGTACGGCATGCGCGTCACGTTCTGCTTGCAGACGTTGGCGAGGATCGGGTCGACCTGCCACACGCCGGCCTCGTGCCGGATGCCCTTGGCGCTCGCGGCGAGCCCGACCCCGTGGATGGTCTCGGTGAGGTGCGCCATCTCGACCAGCTTGTCGCGGACGTGGGACGCGCGGGCGGTGCCCATCTCCTTCGCGAGCGCCGCGACCGCTCCGACCAGGACGTCGATGTTGCCGGGCTTGCACCCTCCGTAGCTCGCCCGGTGGTAGCCGGCGAATGCCTCGACCAGCGTGGCCGTCGCCGCGAGGTCGCCGTCGAGGAACACGCGCTCCCACGGGACGAACACGTCCTCGAAGAGCACGACGCACTCCTGCCCGCCGTAGGTCGCGTTGCCGGCATCCGGGCCGCCCTTGCGCTCGTCCGAGGGTTGCTTGCCGAGCACCATGATGACGCCCGGCGCGTCGACCGGCATGGCGGCGGCGACGGCGAAGCTCTCCTCGCCCTCGCGCAGGGCCATGCCCGGCAAGACGAGGATCTGGTGCGAGTTGGCCGCGCCGGTCTGGTGGAGCTTCGCGCCCCGGAGGACGAGCCCGTCGGCTCTGCGCTCGACGACGCGCAGGTAGCTGTCGGGCTGCGCCGACGGGCGCCTGCTGCGGTCGCCCTTCGGATCGGTCATCGCGCCACAGACCACCTCGTCCCTTCGCTGGACGCCTGCGAGCCACTCGACGAACCGGCCGTGCCGCTCCCGCCCCACCTCCCACGTCGCGAGGAAGAGCGCGTTCAGGCCGTCGAGGCCGACGCAGCGCTGAAAGCAGGTGCCGGTCGTGCGGCCGAGCACGCGAAGGAGCTCGACCTTCTTGACGAGATCCTCGGTCGTGCGGAACAGGTGCGTGAAGCGGTTCACCGGCGCGTCGACGACGTCGCTGTGCGCCGTCGCGAGCAGGCGGTAGTCCGGATCGTGCGCGAGCCGGTAGGTGGCCGCCACCGACTCGACGGATGGCCGCACCTTGGGGTGGTCCACCGGGTCGCGGACGCGCTCGCCGTCGACGTAGAGGACGAGGTCGCGTGCGCGCAGGCTCTCGAGGTACTTCTCCGGCGTCCGCATGGCGCGAGGTTCGCACGATCGGGGAGGCGTCGCCAAAGCGCGCAGGTGCTGCGCGGCGCCACAGGGCAGGACGCCCGCGTTGCGCGACGACGGCGTCGAAAGCGCCCGTTTCTGCCTGGCACGGCTGCTGCTTCCGTACGCGCGCCATGACGCGACGCAACGACGGTCTCGACGACGACCTCGAGGAAGTGCTCTCCGCGATCCTCCTTCAGCGACGGCTGGTGCTCTTCGCCTCCGACCTCGAAGGAGTCGACCGGGAGATCCTCGATCGGCGGCTGCTGGCCACCTACCCGGCATCGATCAGCCGCCTCGCGCGCGAGCTGTCGATGCCCTACATCGAGACCAAGCGCCGGGTGCGCGCCCTCGAGGGGCGGCTGCGCGAGGCGCTCAGGGACCCGGAGCGGCGCCGGGCTCGCGCGGCCTGATCCACTTGCCGAGCGGGGCAGAACGCCCTACTGCTCGGGCATGGCCGAGCCCCACACCTACTGGACCCCGGCGTTCACCGAGGTCTTCGTCGACGAGCTCAACCGCGATCCGTCCTTCCAGAAGGCCGCACGCAAGTTCCGCGGGACGCTGGTGATGAGGGCGCTCGACGCGCCCGAGGGCAAGGACGTCGAGGCCGTCTACCACGTGGACCACGGTCGGGTGACGTTCGAGAGCGAGCGCGAGGACGCCCCGTCGAGCAAGATCCGGAGCCGGCCCTTCGACAAGAGCCGGTCGTTCGCGCGCACGACGGCGCCCTACTCCCTGTGGTGCAAGCTCGACCGGGGCGAGATGAACGTCGTCCAGGCGATCGCGAGCCCCGACTACCGCGTCGAGGGCCCCAAGCTGAAGATCATGGCCAACCTCGGGATGCTCAACGCGATGGACGCCGTCGCGAAGCGGCTCCCGAAGAAGTACTGACGTCGTCCGCGCCGGCTCCGGTGGACACGTCACGCCGCCGGCCGAGCGCCGCGAGCACCGACGCGCTGCCGACGCCGCTGGGGGCGGCTTGGATCGGACCGGAGCGCCATGCTACAAGCCGCGCTTCGCCGTCGAGTCCCCGTAGCTCAGCAGGATAGAGCAACGGTTTCCTAAACCGTGGGTCAGAGGTTCGAATCCTCTCGGGGACGCCAACGACGTGGGCCAGTTGTGGGCCACGCTGGACGAGCTGGCCGTCCGCGCCGGGAGGGCGATCCGCGACGGTGACCCGCACGCTCCGAGCCGAGCGCTCGACCTGATCGGGGCCGTCCGAGAGGCAGCGCGCGAGGTCTGCGCGACGGACGACGAAGAGGTCCTCACCACCGCCAGCGAGGGCGGCGACGAGGGCCCGGGTGCCTAGCCTCTGGCTGTGGTGGTGCCGCCGGCGAGCGCGGCGCTGGCGCGAGGAGCGCAACCTCTTCGCCCTGGCGCAGATCGCCGCGTTGCTCGAGGGGGATCGTGCCTCCGCCCGGGAGTTTGCGGTCGGGCGGGCGGCCGCCGAGGAGCGGCTGCAGCTATGGCTGAGGCGCATCGAGGTTCAGGAGGTGGGCGATGCCTGAGCAGCTCGGCCGCGGACTTCCGTGCCTTCCACAGCCGAGAGGAGGTGATGCCGATGGGGCCGGCGGGGAGAGCCCGCACCCGGCGACAGGCGCCGCGCCGGGACGCCCTACACCAGGATCTGTGGACCAGAGCGTAGCGGCCGGGCGGGTGCGCGCGAGACGCGCTGGAGCTCGCCCGGCCGCGCGTGCGAGGAGAGCATGAAGCCCAGGCGAGTCCCGACGCTCCGTGCCTGGGGCGAGCGCTGGCTCCGCCGGCGCCGGAAGCTCGTCCGCTCCATCGACCGGGATCTGAGCGCCTGGCGCGCCCACGTGGCGGAGGCACCGTTCTACAACCTGCGTCTCGACGAGATCCGCCGCGCCGAGGTCCAGGAGTGGGCGCTGGCGATGCTCGAGCGACCAGCACGCCGAGGGCACTCGACCGGCGGCGCGCGCGAGCTTGAACACACGATTGGCCGCCCGACCGTCGGCCGCGTTCTGACGATCCTCCGGACGTGCTTCCGCGACGCAGTCGAGGAGGAACTGATCGAGACGAATCCCGCGGTCGGTGTCCGTCTCCCTCCGGTCACACGCACGGATGACGTCTGGACGTACCTCACCACCGAGGAGATCGCGGCGCTGCTCTCGTGCGAGGCGATCCCGGTGCGGACACGTCTGCTCTACCAGGTCGCGATCTACGCAGGGCTGCGCAAGGGGGAGCTCTGGGGCCTGCGCTGGGGCGACGTCGAGCTCGATGGGGAACGGCCGCAGCTCGTCGTCGGGCGGTCGTACGGCGGCCCGACGAAGGGCGGCCGCGTGGGTCGCGTCCCGCTTCTCGCGCCGGCGCTCGAGGCGCTACGCCAGATCCGCGGGTTCGCCACCGATGCCGGCCCGAGGGCACTCGTGTTCCCGACGCGCGATGGTCGGATGAGGAGCCGGACCGACAGCGCGGGCTGGCGCAGGCGGCACCGCGGCGGTGGCGTCGTCGAGCCTGGCTACCCGGACCGCGCGGGGATCACGCGGCACGTGCGCTTCCACGACCTGCGCCACACGTGCGCGTCGCACCTCGTGATGGGCACGTGGGGCCGCCCCTGGTCGCTGATGGAGGTCCGCGACTTCCTCCGTCACCGCCACATCAGCGTGACCGAGCGGTACGCCCACCTCGCTCCGGACGCACTGCACGCAGCGGCGCGCGCCACGCGCCCCGTGTCGCCGGCGACGGTCCGGGAGCAGGCGCGATGGCTCCTCGACGCGATTGCCGACGGGCGACCCCTCGACAGCCAGGAAGCCCGCGCCCGGATCGCGCGGGTCGCGGCGGAGGTTCTCGGGCGGGAGGGGGCGGATTCGTAGGAAACTCCGCGTCATCGCGTTTTTTTCGTCCGTACACTTGACGCGTTTTCAAAAGGTCCGTACATTATAAGACCCGAACGGCCCAACGGTGCGGCAACACCCAGGGCCCGGACGAACCTGGAAAGGAGATTCGCCATGAACATGTCAATGGAGTGCGCCGCCCGTGAGGCCCTGGCGGCGCTGGAGGCGGAGGACATCGAGAAGGCGCGGGCGGTGCTCACTGCCGCCCTCGCAGGCACGGAGCCCGACGCGGTGATGGAGGCCGCCGCTCCGGTCCGGGTCAAGATCCGGTCCCGGTACCGCGACTTGAACGCCCGCGGGCGTGGCGTCGAGGCCTTCCGGATGGTCCTCGACCAGGCGACCGGGAAGCTCATGTGGGCGGACAAGCACCCGGACGCGCTGGTCGTCTCGGACGACTGGTGCCCACGTGGCATCCGCGCGAGCGAGCGTCACTGCGCGACGCGCGTCGAGCTGCCCGTCGGGCTGATCGTCGTCGAGGTGGAGAGGAGCGTCGGCCGGGGGGCGTCGCGCCCGAGCTACGCCGCCGGCGTCGTGGCCGCCCGCGAGGACGGCACGGGGGAGATCCGCTGGGAGCGTGACGTTGACGGGCTCCGACATGTCGGCGTTCGCAGGGACGGTGACACCTACGTCCACGTCCTCGAGATCGATGGCGAGCGGCGGGAGGTGCGCTCGTGATCGCCCACGAGACCGAGCTGCTCGCTGCGGCCAAGCTCACGCCGGGCCGCTTCCGCGGCCGCGCGGAGCTGACCCGCTCGGCTGACAGCGGCGACCTCGTCGCTCTCGGCAAGCTGTGCGAGCGTCTCGGCGTCCCGGCCCCGGAGCGCAACTGGGCCAGGAACGAGGTGTGGAGGCGGGCGCACTACGCGCCGCGCCCGACCCGCGAGGAGTATCTCGCCGCGAGGTACGCGGTGGACATTCGGCGCCTGCGCGCCGCCCGCGCCGCCGATCGCGAGGGGATCCCGGCGCCGGCCAAGCCGGGTCGGATCGCCCGGATGGCTCGGGAGCGGCGCCAGAAGCGGGAACGAGCGCGCCTGCTGCCGCTGATCGAGGCGGCGCGCCGGGAGGCCGGGCTGCGGACAGCGACCCACGGCCACGGCGATCGCATCGTGTTCGTCGCGCCCGGGCACGAACGGGCAGAGTCGTCGTCGGATGTGGTCTCTTCCGAGGCCGCAGGGATGGGCCGCGCGTACTGCCGCGTGGCGCACACGGTCACGCAGTCGGAGCACGTCTGGCACCTGCCCGAGGGCGCCGAGCCGTATGCACGTGACGGCTACGTCTACCTGTCCGAAAGCGTCCGCGTCCGCCGGGGGCGCGGGACGCACCTCGTCACCGAGCGCCTCGTCACCGGCCGCGGTGGGCGGCTCGTCTGGAGGCGGTCGTGAGCCCGCTCCAGCGCGTGCCGGCCCCCGTGCTCGATGCGCTCGCGCGCGGTACCCAGGGGCGTGTCTGGAGTAGCCTACGGGCCGCCTGGCTCGCTGCTCGGATCGCGGCCGCACACGCGAGCAGGGAGCGGGCCTGGCGCTTGCTGCGCACCTGGCACCACGCCTACCGGCGCGCGATCGCCCGGGCGCTGCGAGGTGTGCGATGACCGCGCGCATCACGCTGCCGACGGCTCCCTGCCCGGAGGCGGTGCCGATCCGGCGCATCGCGCGGCTCGTGTCCGACCGCCGCGCGCGCACGCGGCTTGAGGGCTACGCACGCACGCTCGACAGAGCGCCGGCGCATCGGCGCGGCGTGCTGCTCACGGCGATCGCGGTCGTGGAGTGCGCCCTGGCGCACGTGGGAAGCAAGTACGTCCGCGCCGTCGATCTACCCCCGCACACCCCGTACCCGAAGGTCGACGAGCTGATCGCCGCCCGGCTGATCCTTGGCGAGCGGCCGGTCGACCTCGCCCCTGGCCTCACCCGCCGCGAGGCGCACGAGTGGCTCCGGGACGGTGCACCCTCCGTATGTCAGTGGTACGTCCAGCGGCACGCGCTGAGGCTGCCGAACGGGCTCCGGCTGCTCGGCAGCGACGTTGTCGACCTGCGTGTCGCGATGTGGCTCGTCGCGCGTTGGCACTGTGCCGAGCAGCGCGCCGCGCTCGAGCGGCCCCGTCGAGAGGTGGTCGCGGGGCAGGCGATCGAGGGGCGCTACCTCGACCGCGTCGACGAGCTCCGCCCGTCGGACCTCGTGGACTCGGTCGATGGGACGTTCCGGCGCGCGGCCGAGCGGCTGACGCGCCAGCTCGAGCGGGCGCTGGAGTCGCGGGGGGAGCCGCTCCGTGCCGCGCCCCGGTGGTGGCGACCGGTGCGGTGCGCGCGCCTGCTGCTGTCCGGGTCCGACCTCGTCCGCGAGGGCCGCGCGCTCCGGCACTGCGTTGGGACGTACGCAGAGGCCGTGCGCTCGGGACACTCGGTGATCGTTGGCCTCTGTGTCCTCGGGCAGCGGTCGACGGTGGAACTCGACCCGCGCACGCTCGAGGTGCGGCAGCACCGCGGGCTGGGCAATGGGGCGCCACCGGAGCTGTGCGTTCTGGCGCTGGCCGTCTGCCGGCGACGGTGGCTCGAGGCGGCGGGTCTCATCGAGGGAGGCGAGTCGTGAAGATCCTCTGCCCCAACGGCCACGACGTGACGAGCTCGGCGACCGTCTCCACCGACGAAACGGGCCGCCGGATCGTGCGCGTCTCCTGTTCTGAGTGCGGCACCACCGAGACGAAGCACGCGGCGTGCCCGGTGTGTGCGGAGCCCGCTCCGATGCACGCGCGCTGGTGCGACGCATTCTCGGAGAGGAGCACGCGATGAGCCTCTGCACCAAACGCCTCGGCGAGGTCGGCGCGATCCATGTGACGACGGCCGCGGCACGCTCGTTCGCGACCTTCGCCCGCGTCGATCTCGATCTCGCCCGTCATGGGCTGGCCGCCCTCCTCGTCAACGCCCGTCAGACCCATGCCGCGATCGATGGGACGCCGGCGCGGTGGCGGGCGCGGAGCCGGTCCAATGGCGTCGACGTCACCGCGCGCGTCGTGCCGCAGGGCGGACGCATGGTCGTCGTCTCGGCCAGCGTGCGCCCTTACGGCCGGCCGCCCAGCTACCGGCGGCGGCAGTCGAAGCGCGGGAGGTCGGGATCGTGACCCACTACCTCGCGGGCGTGTTGACGCCTCCCGCCCTCCTGCTGTTCGTGCTCTTCGCCGGCGCTGCGCTCGGATGCTACCGGCCGCGACTTCGCATCACGCGTGGGGTGCGCTGCGACCTCTGCGGCGCCGAGCCCGTCTGCGACCAGTGTCACCGGTGCCTCGAGTGCGGCGCGCCCGCGGCCGACGGGACCGTCTACGACTCGGAGGGCGACGATGCAGTCGGCTGAGTCGCGCCTCACGCCGCAGTGGTGCCCCATCTGCCCGATCTGCTCCGGTCCTGGGCTCCGCGATCCGCGACGGCTGGCGCTCGATTGCACGTGCCAGCTCTGCGGCTGGCACTACACGTCGCGGCGCTCTCGCTCTCTGCTGCGCGCGCTGACGGGACCGACGCGGGAGAACGCCGCGTGACCGCCTCGCGACACCAGTGGCGGCCCGTGATCCGTGACCGTGCGGCCATTGCCGGCGACGATCAGACGTGCCGGCGGTGCGGAGTGCGTCGCCGACGGATCGTGCCGTCCCGCGGTCCCTTCCGCACGGTCTGGATGTACCGGCATGGCCGGCGGTGGGTGACCCTGCGGAAGACGCCCGACTGCACGGAGGCCTCATGACAGCTCAGAACTCGACCCCTACGGCAGAGACCGGCACGATCGCCCCGGAGATGCCCTGGCTCGTGATCCGTGAGGACGGCGAGGTCGTGAGCGAGCACCGCTCCGAGCGCGCCGCCGTCAACCGAGCCCGTACGCTCGGCGACGGCCATACTGTCCGGCAGACCGGTCGTGGTCGACCGCGCAAGGACGTCGAACGGCGTACCGAGCGGGTCGAGGTGCGGATCACCCCCAGCCGAAAGGCGCTGTGGAAGCGGGCAGCTGATAGCGCCGACCTGTCACTCGCAGACTGGCTCACCGAGGCCGGCGACGCGGCCGCGGGCGGCGACGAGAAGTAGCGGGGACGGTCCGTGGGGGCAGCCCCCAGGAAGACTCAGCCGATTCCCGGCGGCCGGAGCGGGCGCGCGTAGGGGGGCGCCCCTCCCGGGGCCCAGGCGGCGCCTCCGGCCGGCGCGCCCCCCGGGCGCCGCGAGGATGGCGCCCAGGGCTGGACCCGCACGCCCGGGCCCCATCCCGGACTTGCCGGAGCGGCCGGCCCCTCAGAGGGCCGCGCAGGCGCCCCCACGGGCGAGCCTCGCGCACCCCTGCTTTGCCCGATTGGAGCTAAAAAGTGAATGGTATCGATGGTTTGGGGTTGCCCTTCCGTCTAGCACAGGCTAGACATAAGGGTAGGCAGTCACCACGGAGGACGCGATGGACTTCGAGCGAATCATGGACAGCATCTACGGGGCGCGGGTCGAGGCCCGCTACATCGACGCTTCGGGCCGGACGCGGGTGTTCCCGGTCGCGATCCGCATCGACGGGCGGGAGGGCACCTACCGCGTCGACGTCCGCACCGGCCTGACCCCCTGGGAGGCAGTCGACGGGGGCGAGGGCTTCCGCAACCTCCGCCAGGCCAAGGCGCACGCCCGGCGCTACCTGCGCGCCGTCAAGGCGCAGGGCACCCTGACCCCGACCGTCGACCGGCCGGACCGACCCCAGCCCGGCTCCATCGCCGCGGCCGCGATGGCTCGCCTCGGCATGGAGGCCGCGTGATGTCGGCGCGCCGCACCCCCTGGGACCTCGACGACGCGCGGCGCATGCTCCGCCGGGCCCACAAGGCTGCCGAGCGGGAGATCGCTAAGCTCGAACGGGACGAGACGACCTGGGACAAGGTCGTGCGGAAGATCGACCGGGTCGACGACCTGCGGAGCTGGCTCGCCGGTCGCGACGAGGTGCCCGAGGCGGAGCGGACGCGCTGGAGCGCCGTCTCCTCCGACCTGCGCAGCGCGATGGTGGACGCTCACGACCGCGCGCGGCAGGCCCGGAGCGCGCGCAACAACGAGGAGATCGCCCGGCTCCAGCGCGAGGCCCGCGCGGCCCGGCCGGCGCCCGGGACCTTCGAGGCGGAGCTGGCCGTCATGCGCCGGGGGCGATCGTGAGCCGGGCCCGATGCGCGTGCGGCCGCCCCTGCTCGAGGGCGGTCGGCTCCTGCAAGCGGTGCCTCGCGGCGAAGCGCGAGGCCTTCGCCGCCCGCCTCGCGCGCGTCAACGCGGCGCTGGCCGCGGGCGGCACGTACGAGATCGGCACCGCGTTCGGTCGCTACCAGGTGCTGCGCTTCACGCCGGACGTCTGGGGCGTCTGCGTCCCCGTCGGCGAGCGGCGCGGGTTCCACAACGAGCGGAGGTTCTGCCTCCACGGCGGGCATGTCGCCGAAGCGGCGCGCGCCCTGGGAGTCGAGTCATGAGCAACCCCGAGATCACCATCGCGCGGCACGGCAAGCTCCGTTGGGAGGCTGCCTCCGAGGACGCCGGCCCGTACTACCTGTGCAACAGCTTCCAGGTCTTCGCGACCTTCGGGAGCCGCGCCCCGATGACGGCGCGCCCCGGGAGCGGCGCGCAGCGCGAGGCCTTCGAGGTGTCGCGCGCGGTGTTCTACGCTCTCCGCGAGTTGCCGCCGGAGGCCTTCGGGACCGCGGCCGGCTGCCGGCGCCTCGTGCGCCTCGCGACCGCGGAGGCGCGCAAGGCCTGGCGCCGCTGGGCAGACACGCTGAACCGCATCGGCGGGGCCGAGTACTCCGCCGCCTTCCAGAGCGAGGTGACCGCGCGCGTCGAGCGCGCGGTTGGAGAGGAGCTGTCCCATGGCTGAGACGAAGAGGTGCGTGAAGTGCGACCGCCTGCTCGAGCGCGTGGAGCTCACGGGCGACGACGACGAGCGCTGCTGGCGCTGCGCTGACCCCGGCGAGCTGTCCGCCGCGCGGGCCGTCGCCGTCATGTCGGGGAACGGCCGCGCGCCCCACGACCTGGGCTGGGTCGAGGTGCAGCGCGACGACGAGCTGGGCGCGTTCGAGACGGACGAGGACGCCGGCCGGTTCGTGTCGCCCTTCGCCTGCTGGTGGGACCGGGACGGCGAGCGGTTCCGGCTGCTCGACGACAGCGGGATCGCGGACGGCGCCGTCGTGGCCCCCACGGACGATGCCGACGCGTACCTCGCGCCCCTGACCACCTGCGGCGTCGAGCACGGCCTCGGCAAGCGCGTCCAGGTATGCCGCGAGTGCGGCTGCGCGAGCTGCCAGATCACCGCCTGGATCGACGTCAACACGAGCGAGCTGGTCGACAGCGAGCCGCCCCTCGACCGGTGCATCTGGTGCCCCCACTGCCGGAACGACCGCGCCGAGCTGGTGACCGTCGCTGAGTTCCTCCGCGAGGCGACCCGTGGCTAAGCGCGCGAGCTACCGTGAGGGCGTCTGGTGGGTCGCCTTCAACGACGACCCGGGGCAGCTCGACGCGGAGGAGGTGCGCGGCTTCGTCAGCGTGCTGCTCCTCGCCGACCTGTTCGGGAAGGACGAGGCCCACGTCGCGCGAGACGTCGTGCGCCTCCGCCGGGCGCGCGACGCGCAGCCCCGCCGCCTCGCCGGGCAGTGCCTCACCGGCGCCGAGCGCGATGGGGGTCGCATCTACCACGCCGTGCCGACCGGTCCGGAGCCGACCTTCGAGCGGGCCGTGTGCGGCGCGAAGCCCGGGCGCCTCTCGGCGGGCTGGTCAGACGTCGGCGAGGCGGTGACCTGCCCGCGGTGCCTGAGGGCGCTGGAGCGGCTGCCATGAAGGCCGTCGACCTGTTCGCCGGCTTCGGCGGCTTCACCGCCGGCGCGCAGGCCGCCGGCGTCGAGGTCCTGTGGGCCGCGAACCATTGGCCCCTCGCGGTGCGCGCGCACGCCGCGAACCACCCGGGCGTCGAGCATGTCTGTCAGGACCTCCGCCAGGCGGACTGGACGAAGCTCCCCCGGTACGACCTGCTGCTCGCGTCACCGGCGTGCCAGGGGCACTCGTCGGCCTCGCAGCCGAAGCGCCGGCTGTACCACGACGCGATGCGCGCGACAGCGTGGGCCGTCGTCGACTGCGCCGACGTCACCGAGCCCCGAGCGATCGTTGTCGAGAACGTGCTCGACTTCCGGCGGTGGCGCCTGTACCAGACGTGGCGCGAGGCGCTGCGCCAGCTCGGCTACACCCTCTCGGAGGTCGAGGTCGACGCGACTGCGCACGGCGTGCCGCAGCGCCGGCGCCGGCTGTTCATCGTCGGGCTGCGCGGCCGCGCGATGCCGCTCCGGCTTGCGCGCCCGCATGAGGAGCCGGCCTTCGGCCCGTGCATCGACTGGGCCGCGGGGCGGTGGCGCCCGGTCCGGAAGGCCTCCCCCGGCGCGCGCGCGCGCATCGCGGCCGCCCGCGAGCTCCACGGCGACCGGTTCCTCGTGCAGCACGTCACGGGCCACAAGGGCGTCCCGCTGTCGGAGCCGATCCGGACGATCACCACGAAGGACCAGTGGGCTGTCATCGACGGTGACCGCTACCGGCCGCTGACGATCCGGGAGGTTGCTCGAGCCCAGGGGTTCCCCGAGACGTACCGCTGGCCCGGCGAGGCGACGCGCGGAGAGGCCTACAAGGGCTTCGGGAACGCGGTGCCGCCGCCCGTGGCCCGGGACCTGATCACTGAGGTCGCCGACGAGTCGACGCGGAGGGCTGCGTGATGCGCTGGTACACCGGCTGCGTCGAGCGCGAGGGGATGCAGCGGTACGTGCACCTGATCCGCGCCGAGGACGACCCGCGCGACGACGACCGGCCGCGCGGCCGCGCCGCGCGCGAGGCGGGCTACGACCGCTTCGGCAACCTGCGCGCGGTGCGGAAGGCGGACGTCGACCAGCTAGCCGCGCGCATCGTCGAGCTGCTCGAGGACGGCCGGCCGCGGACCGCGCACCGCATCATGGTGGACGCCTTCGGCGTCAGCGCGGATGCGGTGTTCGACGACGCGCCCGACCAGGCGCTCTGGCGGCTCGTCGACGAGTGCCGCGTCGAGCACACCGCGTACGCGCCGATCCTCTTCCGGATCCGTCGCGCCTGCTCCGACGAGATGGAGCAGCTCGACCTGCTCGAGGTGACCTGATGGAGAAGCTCATCAGCCTGACGTGGCGCGACCGGCGAGGCGGACACCTTGAGGTGTTCCGCGATGCGGAGGAGGCAGTGCGGAAGCTCAAGAAGCTGAAGTGCGAGGCCACGCTCCGCATCGGCGACGAGGAGGTCGGCGGCGTCGAAGACTGGGCCGACAGCGTGGACGACCGCCGCGTCCGGTGGGTCTGGTGGTACGACGCTGAAGCCCTCGGCCTGCCCAGCGGAGAGAAGCCGTGAGTGGCGTCCAGCTCGGCCTGTTCCGACTCTGCGGCGAGGCGTTCGTGTTCCTGCGGGAGGCGCCGGCCCGGCGCTCGCGGTCGATCTCGGGCGACCGGGCCACTCTGGAGGGCGCCGCCCGCGTGCGCATCGACGAGGACCTCGGTGACGGCCGCTTCGCCGTCACGGTGCTCGCTGCCTCGCCGCGCTGGTACGACGGCCGGCGCATGGAGTTCTCGCGGCGCGATCTGTTCGTGACGCGCGAGGAGCGCCGGCACTTCGAGGCCCTCGTCCGGTACTTCTGGGGCAACGCCCCGCACCCCGGGCCCCGCCCGGAGCCGAGGGACGCGTGAGCGACGTCTGCCCGGGCTGCGGGACCGACTGGCTGCTGGACGGCGAGGCCGTCTACGGCTGCGACGTCTTCGTCGACGAGGCCGGCGGCGAGCAGTGGCTCTCGTGGCAGGCCTGCTGCCCGGAGACCTTCGAGCGCGTCGCCGTGGAGGGCTTCGCCGCGGTGTACGACGTCGAGCTCGAACAGGTCGTGTCGTGGATCGCGCCCGGCCTCGAGGTGCTCGAGGTCCTGGGAGACGGCGACGGCGCCGTCGTCGCGCGCCTGCGCATCGTCGACCCGGCTGAGGACGCCGGCGACGACGGGGCGGGGCACAGGCGCGCGCGGTCGCCGGCGGGCTGGCGCGAGGCGGTGTTCGAAGACATCGAGCGCCACCACTCCCACCACGGTGCGCCCCACGGGCACAAGTTCTCGATCGCCGTCTACAACGGCCTGACGCGTGTCGGCGTCGCGGTCGTGAGCCGGCCCGTCTCGCAGCGCCTCCAGCGTGCCCAGCCCGACGCCCTCGAGGTGACGCGGGTCTGCGTGTGGGGGCACCGGGAGCTCCGCCGCAACGCCGCGTCGAAGCTGTACGCCACGGCGGCGCGCCGCGCGCGCGCCCTCGGGTACGAGAAGCTGATCACGTACACGCTCGTGAGCGAGAGCGGGCACTCGCTGCGCGCTTCCGGCTGGGTCCCCGTCGCCCGCTCGAAGGGCGGCTCGTGGGACCGGCCGGGACGCCGACGACAGGACCGGGCGCCGACGGTGCCGAAGGTCCGGTGGGAGAAGGGCCTGACGCGCCGTGCACGGCGCGGGATCGTCCCCATGCCCGAGCAACTCGAGCTGGAGCTCGGCTGGGCGCGGGACGTTGCATGACGAGCGGGTACCATCCCCGCCCTGGAGGAAGACCGATGAAGCGACCGCAGGTGAACGTGCGACTCACGCAGGATGAGCTGGAGGCCTTCACGGCCGCGGCCGAGGACGCGGGCCTGACGCTGTCGGAGTGGATGCGGCTCGTCGGCCGTGCCGCCGCCGGCATGCGCGACCTGGAGAGCCACCTCCGGCGCGCGCGGTCGAAGGCTGGGCGGAAGGACTGAGCGGGAGCCCTGCGCTCGAGAGAGCACGACCGGGCCCAGTGGCCGCGGGCGGGCGTATGCACGAATGGTTGCGGGGCGCGGTTTCTCCGGTGTCTAACGGGCTGAGGATGCGGGTCCCCCTCCCCTACCCGGGGGCCCTGGGCCATGCCTGAGCGCCGGCTCCGCTTGCTCGTCGGGGCGAAGCTCCGGCTCCTGCGCGCCCGGGCCGGCCTGACCCTGGCCGAGGTGGCCCGGCGCATGGGCTCGCACCGCCCGATCGTCGGCCGTCTCGAGAGCGGGCTGCACGACCCGTCTCTCGAGACCATCGGCCGCTACTGCGCCGCCCTCGGCGTCGACCCGCGGGTGGTCCTCGCAGAGGTGGACCTCGCCCTCGGCTTCCGCCCCTGCGGGGGCGTGGAGATCGCTCAACAGCCGAGAGGAGGTGATGCCCATGGGGCCGGCGGGGAGAGCCCGCACCCGGTGACAGGCGCCGCGGAGCGCGCGGGGATTGTAAGCCGTGTGCCCCCCAGGAGTCCGTGCCGGTCGGTCTGCGTGGTCCAGCGGTTGATCCAGCTGGCTGGCGGGTACCTCGAAGCAGCGGGGGACCGCGACCCGACCATCTTGCGGGGGATCGATCTCGCGGAGGTGGTTCTTGAGGAACTCGCCCGCGAGCGCAACGGGGGACAGAGCACGCGGCCTTGCACGATGAAGGCTAGCGCCTGGAACTATTGGCCTCAGATCTTAGAGGATCATGGTCGTCTCGGATGAAGAACGACACGATGTGCCTCTGGACGGCCATCAGTCCCTCGGCCGTCATGCCGGCGATCTTCTCTGCACCGTCGAGAATCCGGCGATCCAGCGACTGGATGAGCCTGAGGTCGGCATAGGAGTCGCCAATCTTGGGCAGCCCGGCTAGAGGCATCAGCGAGTACCGTCTCCCGTCCTGAACGGTGGCCCACTGCTCCCCCAGTCGGGTCGCGCTGAAGATAGGGGCTACCAGGATCCGTCGCTTCTTCTCGTTCTTATCGATTTCGCAGCTGTGAGATAGGACCACAACTGGCCCTGGATCTCCTCGATAGACGTACCGTTCAGGCGAGTCGCCGTGATCATAGGCCCACCCACTCACGTCCCCCTTGAATGTTGCCTTCTTGATGGCAGTCGGTGGGTGGGCGAGGGCCCCAATCGGGACTGGAGCTACAATGTCGCCCTGCGACAGTCGAGGATCGGGCGTACTGGCCCACCAGGCGTCCATACCAGCCTGCCCGCCCTAGACGTCCAGGTCGGGAGGCTCCGGATCCTCGAATTCCTCTGCCTCCGGGGGGAGGGAGCCGAGTTTCCGCAGCATTTCCGGCATCCGTGCCCAATACCCGCTCGGCACGAGATCCGGGTCCTCCTCCGATACCCAAACCGTAGCCCCCACTTCCCTCTGCTGCTGCAGGATGCCAGGGACAGCGGCAGCAGTCGCAGGTGACCGAACGTCGACAGAGAGGACGCTGAAAGTCATGGCAACACCGACCGCCATCGATGCGCACCAGGAGCCTCCGCGCCGGCGGATGCGCTTGGGAGCCGGTCGCACCACGAAGGTGTGAACCATGCCCGACTCGTGCCACTGTGACGGCTCGAACGTCTCGAAGTCGTCCATTACCTCGCCTCCCCAGGCAAGTCGTGCTCCATTGCAAACAAGGCGTGAAGCACAGCCATGATCACACCGACGGAAGTATCGATCCGAACGATAGGATCGATTGCCATGTCGTGATTCCGCGGGAGCGCGCGGACTGCCCACGGTGATACGTAGTAAAAATCTGCGCAAACCTCGCGGCCCGCATGAGAAACCGCGGCGAGGTTGGCCACCAACTGGACCGTTTGAGTGGGTTCCTCGCGTATCTCGCAGAGTGGCACGTCGGGAAGTCCGTTCCTCGCCATGAAGTCCGCCAGTCGCGGATAGAAGTCTCGGCAGCTTTCAAGGAATCGACGAACTGCCTCTGGGCTCATCGCGATGCTGATGAGAGAACGGAGCCCCTCGCCGACCACCTTCGTCTGCCCAAAGAGGATGCGCACCTCATCCCCGCGCCTCAGCACCGCGGCCGTGTCGGCGTGATACCGGCGGCTGGGGATGGGGGCCTCCTCGAGATCAAAACCGGCCTCCACCGTGATGGACCCGTCCGGGTTCTTGATCTGCCGGCGGGTGATGGAGACCGTTGTCTCGCCTCCCTTCATGGAGGTCCGCTTCGCGAGCTTACCCTTGGGTTCCTGCTTCGCCATGTCGTTGCGCGGCGGGTTTTACCAGGACTCCGCGTCGATCCAACAAGTGACTGCTCAAATTTGTTCCCTGCGAGGCACCGTCAGGCGCGCACTCGCGATGGAAAGCCAAAGGAATATTGTGGGTTCCCGGGGGCGGGAGTCAAGCAGCCCACTGCGGAACCTCAGGACCAGATGAACGGATAGCGGCCGGCTGTTCCGAGTCTCCTCGAGCGTGACCTGATCGACAGCCGCGACGCCTGCCGCGCCGCGGCGATCATGCGGCCGCCCCGGGCCCTGCGGCTTGCCCTGACCCGGCTGGCGCCTCCCGACGCCACCAGCACGGTGTTCCGCTTCATCCCCCGGCACCCAGCTCCGCCGAAGACCTTGCCCACGTGCTCCCGAATGGGGAATGTCGCTGAAGGTTCCCGGTCGCCGGAGCCCATGGCAGCTCGCCCCCACCATGACGCCCGCGACCGGGGCCGCCGCCTTCGTCAGCCCAGCCGTGCCCGCCGACCAGCCTGCCTGACTGGGACTGAACAGGCGCACCTCATCTTGGCGGGGGTGAGTTCGGCCGCCGGCGCCGGGTGGTGGCCAACTCGTCGGCCACGCAGGCGCCCGGGTCAGGTACCGTCGCAGCCGATGCGGGTTTCGGACTTCGTGGCCAAGTGGGCTCCGACGGCGGGCTCTGAGCGCTCCAACGCTGCCCCATTCCTCGTCGAGTTGTGCGATGTCCTGGGCGTCGAGCGGCCCGTGGGCGTGACGGGTGACGCCGAGCATGACGTCTTCGTCCTGGAGCACCGCGCGGACGTCCCCGATGAGGATGGTCCTCGTCGCGGCCGAATCGACCTCTACAAGAAGGGATGCTTCATCCTCGAGGCGAAGCAGGGCTCGCACGCGGACGGGCCAGCCACGCAGACTGCGCCGCGACGCGGGAGCTACCGATGGACCCAGCTCATGCGAGACGCGCGCGGGCAGGCGGAGGCCTACGCTCGCGGGCTGGAGGCCCCGCCTCCGTTCCTGATCGTGGTCGACGTCGGCTACGCCTTCGACCTGTACGCGTGCTTCGACGGGACCTTCCGCTATCGTCCGTTCCCCGACCCACCCAGGTCGCGTCTCTTCCTGAAGGACCTCCCTCGCCATCTGGACCTCCTCCGGCTCGTCTTCACCGAGCCGATGACGCTCGACCCGGCGAAGCGCCAGGCGCAGGTGACGAAGGACATCGCGGCGAAGCTGGCCGAGTTGGCCAGGGCGCTCGAGGAGGAAGGTCACGATCCCGAGCTCGTTGCCCGCTTCCTGATGCGCTGCATCTTCACCATGTTCGCCGAGGATGTCGGTCTCCTGCCGGAGCGCATCTTCACGCGCGCGATCGAGGAGTACTGGATCAAGGATCCGAGCATCTTCGCGAGCGGCGTCGAGTCCCTCTGGCACGCGATGAACGACGGCGGAAACTACGTGGCGGGGAAGCTCCTACGGTTCAACGGCGGCCTGTTCCGGGACCAGAATACGATCCCGCTGAACGAGAAGCAGCTGCTGCTGCTTCTCGACGCGGCCAGGCGCGATTGGTCCGACGTCGAGCCGGCCATCTTCGGAACGCTGCTCGAGAGGGCGCTGGACAAGAAGGAGCGACACCAGCTCGGTGCGCACTTCACGCCTCGAGCCTACGTCGAGCGGCTCGTGCGTCCGACGATCGAGGAGCCGCTGCGGGACGAATGGGGCGTCGTTCAGGTTGCCGTGCGCCACCACATCGAGGCTGGCAACGAGAAGGAGGCGAAGAAAACCCTTCACGACTTCCACCGGAAGCTCTGCAGCATCCGCGTGCTCGACCCAGCATGCGGCTCCGGCAACTTCCTCTACGTCGCCCTCGACCTCCTGAAGCAGCTCGAGGCGGAGGTGCTCTCGTTTCTGCGAGAGCTTGGTGAGTCGCAGGAGCTCCTCGACCTGCAACACGTCACCGTGACACCGGAGCAGTTCCTCGGCATCGAAGTGAAGGAGTGGGCGAAGGAGATTGCGGAGCTCGTGCTCTGGATCGGCTACCTGCGGTGGCACTTCAAGGCGCGGGGCGAGGGCAAGCTTCCGCCGGAACCGGTGCTCCAGGACTACGAGAACATCGAATGTCGTGACGCGGTCCTGGCATGGGATGGGCAGCCAACCGCGATGTTGGATGACAATGGTCGCCCTGTCACACGTTGGGATGGTGAAGCTCGAAAAGAGCATCCCGCAACCGGCGAGCTGGTGCCCGATGAAACCGCTCGGGTCCCGGTGTACAACTACCGGAACCCGCGCAGAGCGGAATGGCCACTGGCCGACTTCGTTGTCGGCAATCCACCCTTCATCGGCGCGTCGAACATGCGTCGGGCCCTCGGGGACGGGTACGTGGAGGCCCTGCGCAGGGCATGGCAGGACAGCGTTCCGGAATCGGCGGATTTCGTAATGTACTGGTGGCACATGGCTGCAGAGCGGGCCCGCAGCGGGGCGCTGCGCCGCTTCGGTCTGATCACCACCAACTCGGTGCGTCAGACATTCAATAGGCGCGTAGTAGCGGCCCAGGTGGACCACAAGAGGCCTCTTTCGCTCGTGTTCGCCATTCCCGATCATCCTTGGGTCGATAGCGAGGACGGCGCGGCGGTCCGAATAGCAATGACGGTGGCTGAGGCCGGGGAACAGGATGGACTGCTGCAGGTTGTGCAAGAAGAGCGAGATACGGGCGAAGGTGCGCGATTGGTTCACCTGGCCTCTCGCCGGGGTCGAATTCACGCCGACCTAACGGTTGGCGCCAACGTTACCGGTGCGCGGCAGTTGCGCGCCAACGGCGGGATCAGCTCGCCGGGAGTGAAGCTCCACGGCTCCGGATTCATCGTGGCGCCCGAGGAGGCTGCTGAACTTGGGCTTGGCACAACCCCGGAACTCCAGCAGCACATCCGGCAGTACCGGAATGGCAGAGACCTCACCAAGCGGCCGCGCGGTGTGTTGGTAATCGATCTGTTCGGGCTCGGATCCGACGAGGTGCGCCGTCGGTTCCCGGCTGTCTACCAGTGGGTGCACGCGCGCGTGAAGCCGGAACGCGACCAGAACAACAGAGCGATCTACAGGGATAACTGGTGGTTGTTTGGAGAGCCTCGGCGCGAATGGCGGCAGATGTCCGCCGGGCTCCGCCGCTACATCGCCACCGTTGAGACAATGAAGCACCGCCTCTTCCTGTTTCTAGGTTCCGATATCCTTCCCGACAACAAGCTCGTCAGCATTGCCCTTGACGACGCCGTGTTCCTTGGCGTGCTGTCGTCTCGCGTGCATGCGACATGGGCCATGGCCGCGGGCGGGTGGCTCGGCGTGGGCAACGACTCTGTATATGTGAAGACGCGGTGCTTCGAGGCGTTTCCCTTTCCAGAAATGAACGAGACCCTGGCGCAGCGAATTCGTGACGCCGCCGAGGAGTTGGATTCGCACCGTGCGCGTCAACTACGCAGTCACGAGCACCTGAACCTGACCAGCATCTACAACGTTATAGAGAAGCTGCGACGGGTAGAACCCCTCACGCCGAAAGAGCAGACGACGTACAACCAGGGCCTCGTTTCGGTTCTCCGTGATGTTCACGACAGCCTCGACCGCCTCGTGCTTGAAGCGTATGGGTGGAGGGACCTGGCCGATGCCCTGGTCGGTCGCCCTGGCGCGACGGCGCCGATGCCAGTCAAGTCATCGGAGCAGAGCGAAGCCGAGGGGGAATTGCTTCGGCGGCTTGTTGCCCTGAACATCCAGCGGAGCGCCGAGGAGTCGTCAGGGCTTGTGCGTTGGCTACGTCCGGCATTCCAGAGCCCAGAGGGCACGCAGACCGCGAAGCAGACGGCGATCGAGGTGGCCGAGGTTGGAGGAGAAGCACGTGCGCGAAGGAAGGCGCCGGCTTGGCCGAAGGATCTTGAAGGCCGGATCAAGGGGGTCCGTGACTTGCTGTTGGGAGAGACAGATGGCCGGGCCTGGTCCGTTGAGGAGGTGGCAGCGTCGTTCAGGCGCGCGCGCCGCGCCGAGGTGAAGGCGATCCTCGAGGGCCTCGCGGCTCTAGGATACTTGGTGGCCGAAGGGGAACGGTACAAACTCGCGCCGCGGACGGCCGCCTAGTCGCGCGTTGTCAGCACCGCGCCCCCTTCACCACGCTCAGCGCCTCGCCCGTGTCCGACACGAGCCACGCCGCGATCGTGCGACCGCGCAGCATGAAGACCTCGAGCTCGAGGCCGACGCCGCCGGTGACCCGGGCCTCAAGCTCGAGGTAGATGCTGTGGTCGTCCCGCTCGTAGAGCTTCCACGGTGTGCCTGGGATGGGCTGGAGCATGGCCCGGTTATCGGGCTGGGGCGGCGCCGGTTTCCCCTCCCGGCCTACAGGAGCCAGAACGCGAGCGCGACGGCGACGACAACCACGAGCTGCGCGCGACGACGGTGGTTGGGGTCCAGGTCGATCAGGCGCGCGTACACCCTTCGGCGGATGCTGTCCCCTCTCGGGGCTGCGCAGATGAGGGGCGCTGGATCGCGCCCGCCCTGTTCATCGATCGCGCCTATCAGCACGTCCACAGGATGTGGAGAGCCTGTGGGATGAGAAGTGCGCCGAGCGGAGGCGAGGTGGCCAGCGTGCGGGCGAACCGCGCATTCGAACCATGGGTGTGAGAAACGCACGCTGGCCACCTCTTCGGCCCGAACCGTACGCGCCGATGCGCCGCGATCCAGGTTCCCGCGCGGCTTGTACGAACGCTGCGCATTCGAGACCATGAACGTGCGGCGCCTCGTTCGGGACGGCAGGTTGCCCCCTTCGTCGGCTGCGAACGAGGCGCCGCTCCTTCGTGCCGTCGTTGGTGCGAGTGCTATCGTCGGACGTGGATTGGCAGCGATGCACGTGCTGGTTCGGGCACGGCCTGATGCCTGACCCCGATCGCCACGACCCCTTCTTGGATCCCGAGGAGTGCGTCGTGTGCGCCCCACGCTTGCGACACCTCGACCGTCTCATCGAGTCGCTCCTCGAGGTCGATGAAACCCCGCGAACGCACGACCGCGGAGACGATGGACTCCGGTCGCCGGCTCGCGCGCGCCTCACGCGACATCACACGGCGACCGGAGTCCTGCCCCCCTAAGGCCCCAAACCGCCCGCGCCAGTCCCGGAGGCCGCCCTCCCCCGCGGTAGGCCCACGATGACGCGAGCTCGCGCCGGCACGGGACGACCAGCGGCTCACTCACGGAGCGCCCTCCGGATGGCCTCGATGAGCACGTCGGCGTCGTAGGGCTTGGGGATGACGTCCACGACGCACGAGGACTCCGCTGGGGATCCGTGCTCCGTCGCCGCAACGATGATGACCGGCGTGTCGAACCCGGCATTCTCCACGATGCGCAGGAACGTCCAGCCGTCGATCGCAGGCATCTCGAGGTCGAGCAGGACGAGCGCCGGGTTGTACCTCCGGCAGGCCAGCAGGGCCTCTCCGCCGTGGCGAGCCTCGACTACCTCGAAGCCGTGCTGCTCGAGCAGCACCCGGGCCGTGCGGCGCAGGCGCGCCTGGTCATCCACAACAAGGACTAGGGCGCGACGCGCCTCGACTGTTCCCCCCATGCCACGACTCTGGCACGGACAGGGCTGCCGCCGCTTCACCCCCAGAGGTGAGGTTTGGCGGAATTTCCTTTGGTCCCGCAGCGGAATTTTCCTTGCGCTCAGCATCCGCGTTCGGGAGCATCGCGGGTGGTGCCCCCCGGTCGCAGGTGCACGTGGCGCCCCCCCTCGACCATGAACGCCCACGACCGGGGGCGCCCCCTTCTCAGCTCGGCCGCTCGGCGTCTGGCGTGCCCACGGCGACTCCGTGCCCCGCCGGCACGGCCGGTCCTGGGCCAGCTCACCGCCACCGCAGGCGCAGGCGCGGATACGCGGGAGGAGATCCGTCACCGCCAGCAGGAGAGCGCCTCTCTTAGCTGAGATTCAGCGAATCTCACACCGGAGCGCTGCTCTCCCCAAAAAGATTGAGCCCTCGCCGTTGACCACCTGGGGCGGATGGCTACGTTCGGGCCACGTTACTGAAACCGAACGGCCCCTCCCCAGGGGTCAACGACGAGGTGCGCAAAGATGAACGACAGCAAAGTAGCCACGATTCCCAACTGTGTCAACGATGCCAGCGTCGACGAGGTCATCGCGTGGGCCCAGAAGATGGCCGACCGCGGCACGCTCGACGCCAAGACGGTCCAGCTCAAGACGAATGCCCTTCGGCAGCTCGTCAGCGTTCTCGACGCGGATGAGCACATGGACCTGACGACCATCGTGAACAACGTCGACCACCTCGGGAAGCGCTGGGCGATCAAGAACAGCGCGAACCCCGAGACCACGCGAACGTACATCGGCCGCGCGCGCACGCTGCTGAACAGCTTCTTCGACTACCAGCGGGATCCCATGGGATTCGAGCCTCAGGGTAAGAAGGGCGCCGCTGCGGCTGCATCCGGTGAAAGCGCCCGGCCCAAGAGGAAGCGCAAGGCGCCCTCGACGCCGGAGGCACAGCCGCAGAGCTCGCCCTCGAGCTCCTTCAGGTTCCCGCTGGGAGACGGGCGGGTGTTCCGCTTCGATCTCCCCGCGGAGGGCATCAACAGCCGTGACGCGAAGCGCATCGCCTACCACCTCATGACGCTGGCGAACGACTTCGACCCCGACATCATGCCGCCGTCGCGACGCATCGACGACTGACGCCAGCTGGCTGGCGGTAGCGTGGAGCCACGCATGCGCTACCGCGCCCCCGGGCGCAGCCGCCCGACGGTGTGCTGGGGCCTGCAGCTCCACCGCCTTGCCGCTCCGACCGGTGCCGGAGCGGCGGGGCGCTCCCGTGCGATGGCCTTCGACGCGGAGGACGGAACGACGAGAGCCCCCGCCACGGTGGGCGGGGGCCGTCGGTGCGGTCGGAAGGTCGTGCCGGTCAGCTCGAGGCTCTACTCGACACACGCCAGAACGCGTTGCGCGCCCCTGGGCAGTCGACGCGTGTCCAGCCGGCCGAGAGGGCGCGCTCGAGGTCGACGCCGGCGGGCATGCCCCAGTGGTGCACCTCGCCATCGCACGAGCTCGCGACGCGGCCGCGCAGGACCTCGCCCGCGTGCTCGTGGAGCTCGAGCCAGCGCGGCCGCGTCCGTGCCCAGGATGCGGTCGAGGGCCAGCCGTCGGGCCGGGCCCCGCGCGCGGTGAGGTGGGAGATCCAACGTCGAGCATCGGCCCGCTGTCGGTCGCACGTCCGGCTCGAGTAGGCGCAGACGGTGGCGAGATAGCTCAGGCCGATGCGCTCCGCGCGGTCCTCGAGGACCTGGTGGATCGCCGCGCACTCGGGGGTCGGATCCCAGCCGACCTCGCTGACACACACGCGGGCGAGCGCGAGCTGCTCGCGGGCGTCGACCTGGTCGTCGGGAGCCGGCACCGTGGCCGCGCCCTCGTCGGCCTGCAGGGTGGTCTCGTCGTCGGCGGTCGCATCGGGGGCCGGGGCCAGCGCGCAGAGCGCCGCCGCGGCTGCCAGGATGAGCAGCAGTCGTCGGATCATCGTCTCTCTCCTTCCGATAGGGGGCGGCGTCTCGTCGCCGCCGGTCGTCACTCCCGGGCCGCAGGCGCCCCTCTCGGGCGCTCCCCTTCCCGTCCGGCCATCGGCGCGTCCGCTGGCGAGCTCGGCGGCGAGGCGGGCGCAGGCGCGGCGGGAGCGGCGGGCACGAGGACCACGCGCGGAGCCGTCTCGGCCGGGGGCTCGAGGGCGGGCGGTGGCCGACCTCCATCGCAGCGCGGGAGCATCGGGATGGCGGCCGCGGCGAGGGCGAGCACGGCGAGCACGACCGGGCCCCAGCGCTGCTCCCGCTCCGTGATGACGGGGTCGTCCTCGACGTCGCGGCGACTCACAGCGGGCCTCCGATCGGCGCGGCGCCGTAGAGCGGGCGGCCGGCGGGGTTCCATCCCTCGGCCCAGAGCGCATAGAGGACCTGCGTCCCTGGGTCGTGCCGCTGCGGGTGCACGTGCAGGTGCCCGATCGCGCCGCGCCAGGTGGCCGCGAGGCTGTCCGGCGTCTTCCGCGGGTCGCGCTCGAACGACGGTGCCCAGGTCGCGCCGTCGTGCTCGACGAGGAAGGCCTTGGGGTTCGGGACCGGGTGCGACTCGTCGAGCCACGTCGCACGGTCGACTCGGCGGGCGGGGATCTGCCGGGGGAAGTCGAGGACGCCGGCGAGCGTCTCGCAGAGCCAGATCGCGCTCCGGAGCTGCTCGACGGTGAAGCCGGCCATGTGGACTGCCCTGCCCCCGATCACGTCGCGGTACGTGTCGCGCGGGGTCTGCCAGTCGAGCTCGTCGCGCTCGCGGAGCGTCGGGTCGGCCGCGCGCGCGGCGGCGAGGTCCTCCTGCGTCGCGTAGCCGCGGCACACGATCTCGACGCCGATGAAACGGCCGTTGCCGGGCCCGCCGATGTGGGCGCAGCGCGTGACGAGATCGGCCGTCTGGACGATGGGGCCGTCGGTCTCGATGATGAACTGCACCGACAGCCGCGCGCGCAGGAGCGTCTGCGCGACGCCTTCCCAGCCGCGCTCGCCTCCGGTCCAGTGCAGACCGACGCCGGCCCAGGGCTCGAGCTGGCCGCGGGTGTTCGGCATGCCGGGCTCGAAGACGATCTCGTCCTGCACGCGGTCGCCGTCGGGAATCGACGTGACGGGCTTGCCGTTCAGGATCAGCGCCACGGGTTCCTCCGTCTCCTTTGCGACCGCAGACCATGACTCCGGTGCTTCGACTTCGCGCACCTCGGCATGCATGCCGGGGCGCCCGCCGCTTCTCTGGAGCTCAGCCGCCTATGGGTGGGCGCGTGACCGAGCCGTCCAAGGCGGCGCCACCATCCGGTGCTGAACACTCACGCATCAGCCACATGGGTGATTCTCGGAGTGACTTCGGCGTTGTAGCGTCGCGCGTCCCCAGCAGGGAGGAAATCAATGGCAAGGCAGATGATCATCCGGGCCGTCGCCCTCGTGGTGGCGACCGCATCCTGGGCAGCTCCAGGCATCACCGAAGCGCAGCTACTTACGCTGGACCTCGATGTCGAGCGCGAGGCCATTCCACCAAGCGGCGAGGCTGCGGCGGAGTCCGGGACCAGGAAGAAGCGCCGACTGTATCTCGCACCGTCAATCGGCACCGAGTTGTTCGTCCTGGACCTGGAGAGTCGCAACCTTGAGGTGTCCGTCGTGCCCGGGGCCGGCTACGGCATTCGATGGAACCCGAGTTGGTGGGAGGAAGCCATCGGCACCGCTGCCTTCCTGTCCTTCGACGTCACGGCGCGAGTGTCGCTGGTCAATGACGACGACACAGATGACTCCTTCGATCACTTGTTCCTGGATGCGGTTGGCGTCCTCACGATCGGAGACATAATAAGCGTCGGCGTTGGCCCGCGTGTCGCGCTGGCCGTCTTCGACCAAGAGGGCGGCGACGACGTGCGGTGGGTCTTCGTGGTAGGAGTTCGCACATCGACAACCGGTTCGGAAGACGTCGAAGCGGCTGGCGACTAGGGCGCCCCCCCCAGCCCACTATTCGCCACCGGCTGCGCTTCAGTTGAGTCGGGCTCACACGTCCCGCTCTGCCATCCGCGTCACGATCGGCTGCATGTGCGAGGTGAGCAGGGCGAGGTGTCCGGCGCAGCATGGCACCTCCGGTTCTTCGGGTGCGTTCGCGTCCCGCGCCCACATCTCCGCGTCGCGGGTGCAGTGAACCGCCCGGCACTTCGGCAGGACGCCGGCGAAGAGGTCGGTCACCTCGCGTCCCCGCAGGTCTCGAAGCGGCCGCCGCGGATGAACCCATGCCAGCGGCACCCGTTGGCGCCGCCGAGGATCCGGATGGACGGGGAGAGCGTGAGCGTCTCGAAGGTGTCGCCGGTGCGCTTCCACCCGCGCCCTTCCGGCGGTGGACCACCGTCGAGCGCAGGGTCCACGGGCACGCCCAGATGACAGCCGTCGTGGATTGGGCACTCGAACTGGAGCAGGACACCCCTGCGTTCGCCATAGTCGACCCAATGCGGATCGGCGTCGACGAGGTGACGCAGGGGCTCGGCGCGGCGCTTCGTCACTGGACCACCCGCAGGCCGGAGATCGCCCAGTCGCGCGCGCGGTAGGCGAGCCACAGGGCGGCGCGCTTGAGCCCGACAGATGCGAGGGCCGAGGCGAACGGAAACGCGAGCCAGCGGACCGACCACAGACGCCAGCGTGGCAACGCGAGCGCGACGTGGAACTCGGCCATCACCGCCGCCCCAGGCGCCTGTCCCGCTCCGCCCGCCGGCGCTTGAGCCAGCGGACGGCCGCCACCGACCCGCCCGTCGCCGATGCGACGGCGAGGCCGAGGAGCGCGAGAG
>JBDIVX010000087.1:0-31299 GCA_039794305.1 Candidatus Neutrinellum sp. | reverse complement strand
GGCCGCCGCCGAGCTGCGCCGCCGTGATCCCGACGAGTACGTGCGACGCGCGCGGGAGGGCATGGCTTCCGAGGTGCGCGCGATGCTCGAGATGGTGCGCCGCGGCGCGTTCGCCTGCGACTACGGCAACAACATCCGCGAGCAGGCGCGGATCGCGGGCGCCGACGACGCGTTCGACATCCCGGGCTTCGTGCCGGCCTACATCCGGCCGCTCTTCTGCGAGGGCAAGGGACCGTTCCGCTGGGTCGCGCTCTCGGGCGACCCGGAGGACATCGCGGCGACCGACCGGGCCGTCAAGGAGGTGGTCCCGGACGATCCGGCGCTGCACCGATGGCTCGACATGGCCCGAGAGCGCGTCGCGTTCCAGGGGCTCCCGTCGCGCATCTGCTGGCTCGGCTACGGCGACCGCCACCGCGTCGGGCTGCGGTTCAACGACCTCGTCCGCGCCGGTGAGGTGAAGGCCCCGATCGTCATCGGGCGCGATCACCTCGACTGCGGCTCGGTCGCGAGCCCGAACCGCGAGACCGAGGGCATGAAGGACGGCTCGGACGCCATCGCCGACTGGCCCATCCTGAACGCCCTCGTGAACACCGCCGCGGGTGCGACCTGGGTGAGCGTGCACCACGGCGGCGGCGTCGGCATCGGCTACTCGATCCACGCGGGCATGGTCGTCGTTGCCGACGGCACCGAGGACGCGGCGCGCCGGCTCGAGCGGGTGCTGACGAGCGACCCTGGGATGGGCGTCATCCGCCACGCCGACGCGGGCTACGACATCGCCGAGCGGACCGCCCGCGAGCGGGGCGTCCACGTTCCCCACCTCGGGAGGTGAGCCGTGGGGCTCGATCTGCTCGTCACCCGCGCGAGGCTCGTCACGTGCGCCGGGCCCGAGGACGCCCCGCCGTCCGAGCGCCTCGCCGAGATCGCGGACGGGGCGGTCGGCGTGAAAGACGGCCGGATCGTGTTCGTGGGCCGGAGCGCCGAGGTCGATCCGGCCGAGGCTGCGCGCGTGATCGACGCGGCGGGCAAGGCGGTCACGCCGGGGCTCGTCGACGCGCACACGCACCTGGTCTTCGCGGGGAGCCGCGTCGGGGAATTCGCCCGGCGGATGGCCGGCGAGGACTACCGCACCATCGCCGCGGAGGGAGGCGGCATCGCAGCGACGGTGCGCGCCACCCGCGCGGCGGACGACGAGACGCTGTTCGATCTGGCGGCGACGCGCGCCCGCGCGATGCGAGCCCACGGGGTGACGGCCTGCGAGATCAAGAGCGGCTACGGGCTCACGACCCGGGACGAGCTCCGCATGCTGCGCGCCGCGCGCCGGCTCGAGACCGAGGGGATCGTCCGCGTGACGACCACCTTCCTCGGGGCACACGCGGTACCGCCCGAGCGACGCGACGACCGCGCGCGATACGTGGACGAGGTGGTCGAGGAGATGCTGCCCCGCGTCGTCGCCGAAGGGCTCGCCGACTCATGCGACGCGTACGTGGACGACGGGGCGTTCAGCCTCGACGAGGGTCGCCGCGTCCTCGGGGCGGCTCGCGACGCGGGGCTGCGCGTTCGCGCCCACGTCGGCCAGTTCGCCGATCTCGGCGGCGCGGAGCTGCTCGCCGAGCTCGGGGCGCTCAGCGCCGATCACCTCGAGCAGGTGAGCGACGCGGGCGCGCGCGCGCTCGCCGAAGCGGGAGTCGCGGCGGTGCTCCTGCCCGGCGCGTGGCGCACCCTCCGCCAGCGCCCGCCCGACGTCGAGCGGCTCCGGGCCGCGGGCGTCCGGCTCGCGGTCGCGACCGACTGCAACCCCGGGACGAGCCCGTGCACGGACCTCGGTCTGTGCGCCTCGCTCGCGGTGCGCGACGCGGGGCTCACGCTCGAAGAGGCGGTGCTCGGCGTGACCGCGGAGGCTGCGCGGGCGGCGGGGCTCTCGGGAGTCGGGCGGATCGAGGTGGGCGCCTGGGCCGACCTCGCGGTGTGGCCGCACGAAGACCCGCGCACCGTCGCGTACGCCGTGGGCGGCGTGCGCGCGCGGGCGGTCGTGCTCGGCGGCGAGGTCGTCCACGAGGCGCCCCACGAGGGGCTCGTGGTCTGGTAACCTGAGCGGCGATGGACGTGGATCTCGACGCTGCCTACGAAGCCTACCTCCAGCGCTTCCGGGAGACGCACGGCGACAAGCCGGATGGGGCGTTCGTCAAGTTCGACAGGCACATGGTGCAGAAGCTCGCGCGCGAGCCGTTCGAGCCCCGCCTCCGGCACTACCTGGAGCTGCACACGACCTGCAAGCAGATGCTCAGCACGGGCGCGACGATCAACGACGCCGTGGTGCTGGAGTTCCACGAGGCCGCGGCCTGGCTCGCCATCGAGGCCCCCGACATGATGTCGATGTTCAGCGGCGAGATGGGCGACCCGAAAGTCGCCACCGGCAAGACACGGGGCTGACTCAGTAGCTCCGCGGGAGCTTCGTGGGGTCCATCGTGTCGAGGGCGAAGCGGATCAGCGCGCTCCGGCTGATCTTGCGGTGGCCCGCCTTCTTGAGCGCGGCGACCCTCTCGTCGAGCCGGGCGAGGTCCTCCTTGTACATCGAGATGCAGATCACCTCG
Organism: Candidatus Neutrinellum sp.; assembly: GCA_039794305.1. GTDB lineage: Bacteria > Myxococcota_A > Polyangia > Polyangiales > JBDIVX01 > JBDIVX01. The sequence continues at coordinate 28,708 of JBDIVX010000087.1, read as the reverse complement.
TAGTGGTCGGGCTTCGCCTTCTTCGACCTCCGACGGCTCGGGCGCGAGCCGGCCCCGCGCTCCGGCCGGTAGAAGGTCTCCCTCAGGACCTCGTCCACCTCGCTCCGCTCGAACACGTCCTTCATCGATACTTCTCCGTTCCTCAGCTCGCCCGGAGCTGCACGACGGGCGCCGGCGGCCGGTTGCGCTGCCCGAGCTCGTGGATGTACCGCACGAGCCTCAGGTAGTCCTCGGCGCCGTGGCTGTCCGCGGCGTACTCGAAGATCGTCTGCTTGGTGCGCGGCGCCTCGCGCAGCCGCGTGTTGACGCGGATCGGCGGCAGGCAGCGCTCGCCGAAGTGATCCGTCAGCGCGAGGACCGCCTCTCGGCTGATGCGGTTGCGCACGTCGTAGAACGTCGGGACCACGCCGAGCATCTTGAGCTCGTGTCCGAGCAGCTCGCGCATGTTCTTCAGCGTACGGAGCACCTGCCGGACTCCGACGAGCGACAGGTAGTCGCAGCTCACCGGGACGAGCACGCTGTCGGCGTACATCAGGACGTTCTGGTTCATGAGAGACAGCGCCGGGGCGCAGTCGATGACCACGACGTCCCACCCGTGGATGCGGGCCCCGAGGCGCTCGCGCAGCACCCGGTCGCGGTTCGGCTTGGTCGCGAGGGTCACCTCCGCCGCCGCGAGCATCTCGTTCGACGTGAGGACGTCGAGGCTCGGGCGGACGGGAACCGCCGCGTCGGCGGCGTCCACGCCGTTCACGAGGACGTGGTAGAGCGTCTTCTCCCCGCGGATGCCGAGCGACGCGCCCACGTTCCCCTGGCCGTCGGCGTCGATCAGGAGCACGCGCTTGCCGGTCTCGGCCAGGCCGGCCGCGAGGTTGACCGCCGTCGTGGTCTTGCCGGTCCCGCCCTTGTGGTTGAAGACGGCGATGCGGCGGGGCCCTCGGCAGCCCTCGCCCGTCAGGGCGGGCGCCGCCGACCTGCACCCGGTCGAGCAGTAGTAGCGCTTGCCCGCGTCGCCGACGACGACCTGGAAGGGAAGCTCGAGGACGAACCTCCGCCCACACACGCTGCAGCCGACCTCCTCGGAGGCCGAGAGCGAGCGCTGCTGGCAGAGCTGCGAGCAGAAGTACTGGAACTCCCCCGCCTCTTCCCGCACCTGGTACCGGAACCGCACCTCGAAGGTCCGAGCACACACGCTGCAGCGCGACGACGGTGTCTCCATGACTCCGTTGGATCACACCGGAGGCGCGTGGTCAAAGAATCGGCGCGGCATCCGCTGGACCCGAGGGAGCGGCCGAGTGTATACCCTGCCCATGCCCTTCGACTGGCTCGAGCCCCGCGTGGGCCAGGTGGTCCGTCGGCGCGAGGCGGCTCGCACCCTCGAGGCACACCGGCGCGACGTCCGAGACCGCGCCGCGATCCTCATGCGCCTCGGCTGGAGCGCCGCCGATGCACGCGAGCGCTGCCGGCGCGCCCTCGAGTGGGAGCACGACCTCGCCCCAGCCCCGGCCGTCCTCTCCGAGCTCGACACGCTGATCGCCGGCGTCTACGAGCGCCGCTGACCGCCTCGCCTCGGAGGCCTGGCCCGAGTCAGAGCTCGACGCCGAGGTCGTGGAGCTGGCGCTCGACGGCCTCGGCCCAGCCGCGGTTGGCTCTCGGGCTCTGGGGGCTCGGGTGCAGGATGGAGCCGATGGTGACGTCCATGTCCCCGCACACCGCACGGAGGCGCTTCTCGGCGAAGACACCGACGCCGACCACGAGACGCGGGCCGAGCTCCTCGACCGAGCGGTGGAGCGCGCGGTTGCACGCCGCCTCGAGCGGCTCGCGCTCGTCCTTCGGGAGCTTGTCCGGGGTGCGGTTCCTGCCGCTCTCCTCCATGAAGGTGAGAGGGCAGTAGTTGAGGATGAAGAAGCGCTCGAAGAAGCGCTCGGGCGTGCCGAAGCGGTCCCGCACCCAGCCCCACAGGCGCGACCCGCTGACCTCGGAGCGCGTGCAGTCGAACCCGAGGACCGGCCGCTTCGGGTGCTCGTGGGCCGGCCGCCCGACTCGCCCGTCGATGCCCAGGAAGTCGCGCACCATCGCGACGTCGCCGAAAGGCACGCCGGTCTGCGCCATGCCGAAGGGGCCGGGGTTCATCCCCACCAGGACGACCTCCTTGGGCGCCGCACCATACCGGGTCAGGTACTCCTCGTGCGGCTCGCGCGCGTAGTCGAGCGGGTCGTAGACGTGCGTGACGGGCGCGGAGAACCGGAGCCGGTCGACGTCCCGCCGGAGCTCTCGGCTGATGTCGACCAGGCTCATGGGACGACTTCGCCCGAGTTGCCGAAGCGGTCCTCGACGCGCACGCGCGTCACCGCCGGATCGGAGGCTGCGAGCTCCACGCTCAGCTCACCCGGAGCGTCGGGCGCGACGTCGTCGAAGGTGCGCGTGCTGGCGTCGGCGAGCTCGACCTCCACCCGCACCGGGCCGCGGCGAAGCGGCACGTACCGGTTCGACGGCTCGGTCAGATCGAGCAGCCGGAAGCCGTCGCGGGCGAGGTACCCGGCGCGGAGCACGACCGTCGTGCCCACCACCTCGACGTCCGTGGTGAGCGACCCCGGGACCACCTCGATCGGATCGCTGTCCAACGTGTAGCCGGTCCCCTCGACGTGGATGCGGTAGCGACCGAGCGGCAGCCCGGCCCGATCCTCCACGTCGTCGAGGCTGGCCGTGCCCCACGGGGTGACCGCCTGCCACTCGACGACCCAGTAGTGCGTGCGCGGGGAGTCGCCGTCGCGCAGGAGCGGGGCCGGCGTGTGGAACAGGAGGAAGTCCTGGTCGGACACCGGCCGCCCCGACCGGCGGGCGACGTCCTCGAAGTCGCTCGCGCCCGGCGCCGTCTCGCGCTGCAAGGTCACGCGCGGCGAGCCCGCGAGCGGATCCTCGCCGATCCACGCCATGCGTACGACGCCGAGGCGGGGCACCGACGCGGGGGGCCGGGGATCGGTGATCGGAGCTCCACCGCGCACGAACACCTGCTCGGGCACCGTCTCCGGCACGGTCCCCGCCATCGGGGAGGGATCCGGGATCGGCAGCTCGTCGGGCCGATCCGGCGGGGCCCACCGATCGGCCGCGCCCTCGGTCGCGTCCTCGCGCTCGTCGGTCACCGCGAGCTGCATCAGCGCGGCGGCCTGCGCCGCCACGTGCTCGCCTTCGAGCGGTCCCCAGAAGTTGATGCTCGGCTCGTAGCCCGCGAGCAGCCAATCGTCCGCCGTCAACAAGTAGCCCATGTGGTCCTGGGCGTAGCCGAGGACGATGGTCCGCTCGGGCGCCACCGGCGACAGCGAGCGCACGTGGTCGCCGTAGAGCGTGAGGGGCTCGCCCGGGAAGCTGACGAGCAACCACTCCCCGAGCCGGATCGCGCTCAGGGTGGTGCGCGTCGAGCCGCACACCGGCCGCGCCTCGAAGGGCAGGACGAGCGTCTCGCCGAGGATCGTCGCCGCGACGTCCACCGAGACGCACGAGCGGTACGGGCCCGCGCGGCGCGTGCCCGGAAGCTGCCCCATCGGGAAGAAGGCGTCGTGGTCCTCACCGCAGAGCGCTGCACCGAAGGGCGCGTTGAACTCGTCGACGGGAGAGACGATCGCGCCGTCGTCGCCGTAGATGATTCCGTCCGCGTCGGTCTCGCCGTCGAAGGGCGCGTACTCGAGCGCGCCCCCCCGTACGGTGAAGGTCCGCCAGTCGGGGCCGAGCGGGATCGACCGCGTCACCATCTCCAGCTCGACCGTGTCGACCGCCGCGCCCTCGGCCTCCGCCCACGCTTCGAGGACGGCGTCGCGCGCCCAGCGCCCGACGCTCTCGGCCCGCGCGTAGGAGTGGCACCAGCCCCCCTCGCACTCGACGCCGCCGGTCCCCACCGGCGACACGTCCCCGCCGGTGCCCTGCAGGTGCATGACGACCACGGGCTCGTCGAAGCTCTCCTCGAGCGCCCGCTCGACGCCGCCGGGCGCATCGGTCGAGGCGAGCTGGTTGTCGGCGTCCATCAACGTGCCGTGCATCCCGAACACCGACAGGAGCGCGATGGGGCGCCCGTCGCCGGCCGCGTCGACGCGGACGACGAACAGATCGTGGTCGTCGCGGCGGCCGCCGGCGAGCTCGTCGTTCTCCCCGCGGCGATCCCGGTTCACGCGGTCTTCCGGATCGAACGCGGGGTCGTGGGCGACGCCGATCCGGGCCGGGACGCGCGCGTCGAGCGCGTCGCGCGCGAGCTCGACGAGCGCGTCCACCATCGCGCGCTGCACCCGGGGGCGGAACGCCCCGAAGCCGACCTGCAGGCCCGAGTGCGTGCTGAAGTGGCCCCACCCGGAGTGCGAGTGGCTGGCGACCAGGAGGACCTTGCCGGCGAAGTCCGGTCCGAGCGCGGCGGCGACGCGGAACGAGAGATCGTCGTCCGCGATCCCGAGGTCGACCTTCAAGACGACGACGGTCTCGTCACCGGCCGTCAGCGCCAGCGCGCGCATCTTCGGCCACGTCTCGACGCCGATGGAAGGGTTGAACGCCCCGGCGATCTCCATGAAGCGCCGATCGACCTTGTTGCCGCTCCCGAGGAAGCCGGCGCGGGCCGCGTACGCCCCGAGCGTCGCGCCCACCGGCACCGGCAGGATCCCCTCGGCGGCCCCGGCCGAGATGGCCCCGGGCTCGACGGTCCCGCCGGCCCGCGCCGTCGCGGGCATGGGCGCGTAGGCGCAGTGGTCGGTCGACGCCGGCACCACCGGTCCGGCGTCCACCGCCGAGTCCGAGGCCGCGTCGGCCGGCGCGGCCTCGTCGTCCCCGCAGCCGGCGAACAGGAAGGCCGCCACCAACCACCATCGGCTCACGGCCGTGCATTGTGCCCGCACTCGGCGGCGGCCCGCAACGCGGCGTTCGCGCTTCATCCCGCCACGCGCTCGAGCCGCGAGAAGGCGTCCCGGACGGCGCGCACGTGCGCCTCGCCGGCGAGCAGCGCGGCCGTCAGGTGCCCTCCCTTCACCCAGCGCAGCTCCGAGCCCGGCCAGTGCCGGTGCAGCGCCTCGGTCTCGCTCGGAGGGACGAAGCCGTCGCTCCGCGCGCTCACCAGGATCGCGCACTCCGGTGCCACCGGCGCCGGGTGCAGCCCGACGTCCACCGGCTCGAGGCAGCGGGCGAAGTGCCGGCGTGCCTCCTCCACGCTCCCCATCTCGGCCGCGAGCCGGCGCCAGTGGAACGCGCGGCTGAGCGCCGAGCGCGTGAACACGGCCGTCGCCGACCGCCCCGTTCCCCGCGGCACGACGGCCACCGGGAAGTCGACCATGGTCGCGGCGAAGGCGGCCATCATCCCGCCCTGGCTGTAGCCGGTCGCGCCGACGCATCGGTGGCCGCGCGCGCGCAGCCACGCGAGCAGGGCGCGGGCCTCGATGACGGTGGCGAGGTTCATCGCGAACTGGTCGGCGACGGTGGCGAGCGCCGCCCCGATCTGTCCGCGGGGCCGGCGGGCTCCGTAGTAGGGGTTCTCGAGACTGAGGACGGCGATCCCACGGTCGAGCAGCCCGGCGGCGAAGCGCCGGCGCCGGCCGAAGCCCTCCTCTGCGGTGGCCGCGAGCAACAGGCACACCGGCGGGCGCTCGTCCGCGCCGACCCCGACGGGCAGGACGAGCTCCACGACGGCCGCGGCGCTCTCGGGCGGGAGGACCTCGGCGGCGGGCGACCGGAGCTCCCCGCGGAGGGCGGTCGATCCGCCGCGCAGCCGCCGGCTCGTGCCGAAGCGGACCTCGACCGGCGCCGGCGGGGTGTCGCCCGGATAGAGGCGCACCCGTCGCACCAGATCGTCCAGCCGCTCGAGCCCGCCGAAACCGCCCGAATACAGGCGCCCGGCACGCATCAGCGTGCCGATCGCGTGATCGGCGAGCCAGTGGAGGTCGGTCATGGGGCCCGATCGTGGAAAGGGACCGAGAGGGTAGCGCACAATGGTCGCGTGTCGGCCCACACGCTCGGCGGCGGTCGCTACCGCGTGGAGCAGACCCTCGGGCGCGGAGGGATGGGGCAGGTGTACCGCGCGTACGACACGACCGCCGGACGGCCGGTCGCCGTCAAGCAGCTCCGCGACGACCGGACCGCCCGGACGCACGCGCGCTCCGAGCTGCGGTTCCGGCGCGAGTACCACACCCTCGCCCGGCTCGAGCACCCGCGCATCGTCGCCGTGTACGACTACGTGGTCGATCCCACGGGCCCGTTCTACACGATGGAGCTGCTCGACGGGCGCGACCTCAAAGAGCGCGTCGGCGAGAGCGACGTGGGGGAGGTCTGCCGGATCGTGCGCGACGTCGCGGCCGCGCTCGCCATGCTCCACGTCCGCGGCCTCGTCCACCGCGATATCGCCCCGCGGAACGTACGATGCACCGCGGACGGCCACGCCAAGCTGATCGACTTCGGCGTCCTCGCGACCGTGGGAGTATCCGGCGAGGTCGCCGGGACGGTCCCGTACATCGCTCCGGAGAGCCTCCGAGGCATGCCGCTCGACGGTCGCGCCGACCTGTACTCGCTCGGCGTGCTCGCCTACGAGGTGCTCACGGGATCGCCGCCTCACGACGCGCGACGCCTCGAAGAGCTCGAGCGCTCCTGGCGGCGGCCGGTCAGCCCACCGTCCCACCGCGTCCCCGCCGTGCCCGAGGGGCTCGACGACCTGATCATGTCGCTGCTGTGTCTCGACCCGTCGGGACGCCCGTCGAGCGCGGCGGAGGTAATCGAGCGGGTCTCGGCGGTCGGCAAGCTGGATCCCGCGCCCGCGATCGCGGTCGAGCGCGGCTACCTGGCGAGCGCCGCGATGGTGGGGCGGCGCCACGAGATGAAGGCGCTCGGCAGGTGCATCGAGCTCGCCGCAGAAGGCCGAGGCAACGCCGCGTTCATCGAGGCCGAGTCGGGCACCGGAAAGAGCCGCCTGCTCCGAGAGGTCGCGCTCGAGGCGCAGGTCGAGGGAGCCGTGACGGCGTCGGTGAGCTGCGAGACGGCCTCCGGCGGGCCCTACGTCGTCATCCGGCGCCTCGTCCGAGAGCTCCTTGCCGCCGTCCCCGAGGAGACCGCGGAGGCGGCGGGGCCGGACGCGCCGCGGCTCGTGCGCCTGTTCCCCGAGCTCGCCGGGCACCTCGGCCCGACCGGAAGCGCCGACGTCGCCGCAGACCCGGCCGAGGAGCGCATGCGCCTGCAGAAGTCGATCGCCGACTGGCTCTTGCGCATGACGAAGAGGCGCACGCTCGCGTTGCTGGTGGACGACGTGCAACGCTGCGACGAGGCGTCCGCCGCCGTGCTCGCCGTCCTCGCCCGGGAGTGCGCGCACCACCGCCTCTTCCTCCTGACCGCGCTCCGGAGCAACGAGGCGCTCCGAGCCCCCCACGCGGTCAACGCGCTCCGCAAGGCGCCCACGCGGCTGCTCCTGACGGGGCTCGACGCGGAGGAGATCGAGGAGCTGGTCCGCTCGCTCTTCGGCGACGTTCCCTACGCGCCGCGCCTCGCGAGCTACCTCCGGGAGGTGACGGGCGGAAGCCCGACGCACTGCACGGAGCTCACGCGCCACCTCGTCGAGCACGGCGTCATCCGGTACGCCGACGGCGTGTGGGTGCTGCCCGCCGACTTCCGTTTCGACGCGAAGCCCGTGACGCTCGCCGCGGCGATGCAGGCGCGCGTCGGCCGGCTGCCGCCGACGGCGCGCCGCGTCGGCGAAGCGCTGAGCGTCCACGGAGGAGACGTGCCGCTCGAGCTCTGCGTGGCGGTGGCGTCCGATCTGGACGCGTCGGAGGTCTTCGCCGCGCTCGACGAGCTCATCCACCAGGGTGTGATCATCGGCCGTGGCCACACGTTCCGGTTCCGGCACGACGGCCTCAGGGAGGCCTTGCTCGAGGGACTCGACGAAGAGCGACGGCGCGCGCTCCACCTCCTGGTCGGCGACACGCTGGCGCGCACGGACGACGTGGAAGCGGCCCGGGAGGCCGAGGTCGGCTGGCACCTGCACGCCGGCGGCGACCTCGACCGTGCGGTCGTGTACCTGGAGCGCGCGGGACGACGCCTGTACGAGGCGCAGGCGCTCACCGACTGCATCGATCCGCTGCAGGCGGCGGTCGCGATCCACGAGCAGCGCGGTGACCCGCCCACGCGCTACCTGGATCTGAGGAGCATGCTCCTCGCCGCCGGCTGGGTCTCCGACTACGAGGTCGGCATGCGGCACGCCCTGCCTGCCGTCTCGGCGCTACGCACCCAGGCGGGGCTCGACGTGGCCGCGCGGCTCGGGGGCGTCCTCGGCAAGCACCTGGCCTTCTTCATCGGCCTGTCGGTCGCGTTCCTCCGCTGGGCCCTCCGCCGCCCGGGCTGTCGGGGTCCACGGCCGGACCTCGCGCTCGTCACGTTCATGATCTCCCTCGGCTTCGCCTGCGGGCTCGCGAACGCGGCCAACCACGTCGACCGTCTGCTCGAGCTGGTGAAGCTCGTCGAGCCGCTCGCGATCCTGAAGAAGCGCCTGCCCTACGCAGCGTACCTCGGCATCCGCGCGTTCCCCGACATCCTCCTCGGGCGGCTCGGCGACGCGGGCGAGCGCCTCTCGCGAGCCATCGAGATCGTGCAGAGCGACTCGCTCACGCCGGCGACGGAGGTGGAGAGACGGTTCGCGGAGGTGGGGCTGCGGGGGCTTCGCGCGCTCGTCGACGTGAACCAGCTCGAGCCGCGGCTGCACGAGGACCTGCGCGTCGTCGACGAGGGCGGCTTCCGCTACTACCAGCTCGTGGGCCAGACCACGCGGGTCGTCCACCACCGCTACCGCGGCGAGGAGGCCAAGGCGCGGCACATCGAGCGCTCCATCGAGACGGCGACGCTGCAGCTCGCGTCGTGGTCGACCGACGTGCAGATCCTCCTGTTCGCGCACCCCGCATACGCCATCTGCCGGGACGTGATGGGCCTCAAGCGTTGCCTGGACGCGCTCGAGCGGCGCTGCGAGGAGGGCTTCCTCTTCCAGGACCGGGTCCGGCTGACCCGCGCCGAGCTCCTGCGCGAACGAGGCGAGCTCGAAGCGTCCCTCGAGGAGGCGATGACGGTGGTGCGGAACCTCCGGGCGGACGATCTCCTCTTCTTCCAGTGGGGATGGTCGACGGTCGCCGAGACGGCGCTCTCGGCCGGCGACTTCGAGGGCGCGAGGGACGCCGCCCGGCGGGTCGTGGACCTCGGCGAACGCGACCCGGACGCTCGGGTCCTCGTCCCGTTCCTCCGGTGCGCACGCATCGCCGGCGTCGCCGAGCACGCGCTCGGAGACAGAGCCGCCGGGATCGAGCGAATCGAGCGCGCGATCCGCGCGGCCGAGAGCGTCGACTGTCCCCCGCTGGCCGGGACCCTGCACGAGGCGCGCGCCCGGATCGCGCTCGCGGACGGCGATCGCGTGGTCTACGCCCTGCACTGCGCCGAGGCGACGCGCTGGTTCCGCTTCACCGAGAACCCGGCCCTCATCGCGGTGGGCGAGCGCCTGCAGGACGCCGGCGTGACGAGGTCGTCTCGCCCCGCGGCCGCGGCCGCGCCGTCCGACGCCCGGACCTGGGTCGAGAGCCCGAGGAGCGTGCCCACCTCGGGCACCTCGACCCAGGACGGGCTCCAGGCGACGGTGGTCGACCAGCCGGCCTCCCGGCGGCCGGAGTCGTCGTCCGTCACCGAGGACGATCCGAGCTGACGCGTCGGCGCGTCAGACGTCCAGCTCCTCGGCGCTCGCCTGCGGGGCGTGCTCCATGATGAAGCGGAACCGCGCGGACGGGTCCTTGCCCATGAGCTCGTTCAGGATCCGATCGGTCTCGAGCTCCCCGTCGATGACCACCCTGAGCGCGCGTCGCCGGCGCGGGTCGAGCGTCGTGCCCTTGAGCTCGTCCGCCGTCATCTCGCCGAGGCCCTTGAAGCGGCTGATCTCGGGCTTCACGTTCTTCGGCAGGCTGGCCAGGATCCTGTCGCGCTCGTCGTCGTCGAGCGCCCAGTAGGTCTCCTTCGCGGCGTCGATCCGGTAGAGGGGCGGCTGCGCGAGGTAGATGTGGCCGTTCTTCAGGAGGCCCGGCAGCATCCGGTAGAAGAACGTGAGAAGCAGCGTGGCGATGTGGTGCCCGTCGCTGTCGGCGTCCATCAGGAGGAAGACCCGACCGTACCGGAGCTTGCTGTCGTCGTAGGTCTTGCCGATCCCGCAGCCGAGGGCGCTCACCACGTCCTGGAGCTCCTTGTTGCTGAGGATCTGCGCCTTGCTCGCCCGCTCGGCGTTCAGCACCTTGCCGCGCAGCGGCAGGATCGCCTGCGTGCGCCGGTCGCGGCCCTGCTTGGCGTTGCCGCCGGCGCTGTCACCCTCGACCAGGAAGATCTCGCACTCGCTCGGATCGGTGCTCGCGCAGTCGGCGAGCTTGCCCGGCAGGTTCAGCCGGTGGCTGACCGCCGTCTTGCGCGTGACCTGCTGGCTCGCCGCGCGGCTCGCCTCGCGCGCGCGGGCGGCCAGCACGATGCGCGCGACGATCGACTCGGCCATCGACTTGTTGTCGTGCAGCCACTGCTCGAGGGCCGTCCGGACGGTGCCCTCGACCTGCCCCGCCACCTCGGGGTTGTTCAGGCGGTCCTTGGTCTGGCCCTGGAATTGCGGCTCTTCGACATACACGCTGAGGATCGCCACGACGCCCTCGCGGATGTCCTCCGCCGTTATCTTCACGCCCCGCGGCTCGAGCTTGTGCTGCTCCATGTAGTTGCGGATGGCCTTCACGAGAGCCTGTCTGAGGCCGTTCTCGTGGCTGCCGCCGGAGCCCGTGGGGATGCCGTTCGCGTAGGAGCGGATGTTCTCGTCGGGCGACTCCGTCCACAGGAGCGCCAGCTCCATCCGCGGATCGGACTCCCGCTCGAGGCCGAAGGCCTGCGCGTGGACGCCGGGCTTGCCGGCCTGCCGGACGAGCTCGTCGAGAAACTCGCGGATGCCGTCCGGGTGCTCGAGCTCGACGCGCTCGCCCGTGGCCCCGTCCCTGAAGACGATCTTGAGCCCCTTGTGCAGGTAGCTGCGGGCCTCGAGCCGCTCCCGCACGACCTTCGGATCGAAGGACGCGCTCGCGCCGAAGATCTTCGAGTCGGGGCGGAAGTGGACCGTCGTCCCGCGCGCACGCGCCTTGCCCCGCTTCTGGAGCTTGGTCGTCGGCGTGCCGCGCGAGTAGCTCTGCTCGTACTGCTGGCCCTCCCGCCGCACCGTCGCGGTCATCGACTCGCTCAGCGCGTTCACGACCGAGGAGCCCACGCCGTGCAGGCCGCCGGCGACCTGGTAGCTCTTGCCCTCGAACTTGCCGCCCGCGTGCAGCGTGCAGAGGATGAGCTCGAGCGCCGGCTTCTTGTACTTCGGGTGCACGTCGACCGGCATGCCGCGGCCGTTGTCGCTCACGCTGGCGCCCTTGCGGTCTTCGTCGAGCGTGACCTCGATGCGGTCGGCGTAGCCGTTGATCGCCTCGTCGACCGCGTTGTCGACGATCTCCCAGAGCAGGTGGTGGTAGCCGCGCCCGTCGGTGCCCCCGATGTACATGGCCGGCCGCTTGCGGACCGGCTCGAGGCCCTCGAGGACCTCGATGTCCTTCGCGCTGTACGTGTCGGCGCGCGCCATCAGCCCTCGTCCTCCGGCGCCGGAAAGCCGGGCAGCGTGGGCTCACCCCAGACCACGCGATCGAGCGTACCGCGCTTGAAGAGCTGGAAGCCCTTGCCGGCACGCGACACGACCCCGTACTTCCGGGTCGAGATCTCGAGCTGCTTTCCGTTCTGGTTCTCGACGACGAGCATATCGTGGTCGTCCTCGAGGACGGTGGCCCCGATCACCTCGTCGTTCTTCTGGAGCTTGATCAGGATGACCCCCTTGCCCGCGCCCGCGAGGATCGGCACCTCGTCGGCGGCGCAGATGAGCGCCCTCCCCTGCCTGGTCGCGCACGCGACCCGGTCGGTGCCCTCGACCGGCGTGACGAAGAGGACCTCGTCGCCCTTCCGAGGCTTGGCGAACTTCCGGCCTGCGCGCGTCGACGGCTCCCGGTGGCTCCGGAGCGAGAAGCGCAACGCCATCCCGCCCCGCGTCACCGCGAGCGCGTAGGGCCACTCCGGCTCGGGCGCACCCTCGGTCGGCTCCGGCACCTCGAAGAAGCGCGGATCGAAGCCCATCATCGCCACGATGCGCTCGCCGTCGCCCATCTTGAAGAGTGTCTGCACCGGGACGCCGTAGCCCGTCGTCTGCGGCACGTCGACGAATCGGCAGACGTAGCAGGCGCCCGCGCTCGAGAAGAACGCGAGGCTCGCCCGCGTCGACCCCGCCTCGACCTCGAAGACCGAGTCCCCGTCGCGCACGCGGGTGGTGGTCACGTCCTTGACACGCTGCTGGCGCTTCACCCAGCCCTGCTGGGTCAGGACCACCATCACGTCCTCTTCGACGATGAACGCCTCGGCGTCGAACTCGGGCTCCTGGACCTCGCCGACGATCTTCGTGCGCCGCGCGTCCGGGTAGCGCTCCTTCAGCTCGTGGAGCTCGGCGCGGATCAGCTTCCAGCGCTCGGGCTCGCTTCCGAGCAGCCGCTCGATGCGCCGGGCCTCCTTACGCTTGTCCTCGAGCTCCTCGCGGATGATCAGGATCTCGAGCTGGGCGAGCTTGTAGAGCCGGAGCTCGAGGATCGCGTCGACCTGCACGTCCGACAGGTCGAAGCGCTTCATGAGCTTGTCGGCTGCGTCCTTCTTGCCCTTGGAGCGCCGGATGATCCGGATCGTCTCGTCGAGCGCGTCGAAGATCGTGACGAAGCCCTCGAGGATGTGGATCCGTTCCCGCAGCTTCTCGAGCTCGAAGCGCAGGCGGGCCGTCACCACCTCCATCCGGAAGTCGAGGAAGTACCGGAGGATCTGCAACAGATCGAGCCGCTGCGGGGACGCCACGTCGGCGGTCTCGGTCGGGACGAGACAGGTCAGGTTCACCTGCACGTTCGTCTGCAGCGGCGTGTGCTTGTACAGGTACGCGAGGACGAGCTGCGGGTCGGCTCCCTTGCGGATCTCGCACACGATCCGGCAGTCGTCGGTGCTCTCGTCGCGGACGTCGAGCAGGACCGGGAGCTTCTTCGACAGGATGACCTCGGCGGTCTTCTCGACCACGGCCCGCCGCTCGACCGCGTAGGGGATCGACGTGATCACGATCTGCGGGTTGCTGCGCGGCGGCTCCTCGAGCTTCCACGTCCCGCGCAGCTTGAGCGAGCCCTGCCCCGTCGCGTAGACGTCTCGGATCTCCTCCTTGCTGCTGAGGAGCTCGCCGCCCGTCGGGAAGTCGGGCCCCTTGATCCTGCACAGGACACGCTCGAGGGTCGCGTTCGGCTTGTCGATGATGTCGATGCAGGCGTCGATGACCTCGCCCGGGTTGTGCGGTGGGATGCTCGTCGCCATCCCGACGGCGATGCCCTGCGAGCCGTTCACGAGCAGGTTCGGGAAACGCGCCGGCAGCACGACGGGCTCGAACCGCGTCCCGTCGTAGTTGGGGCGGAAGGCCACGGTGCGCTGGCCGAGCTCGACCATGAGCTCCTCGGCCAGCGCCGTGAGGCGCGCCTCGGTGTACCGCATGGCCGCGGGAGAGTCGCCGTCGGGCGAGCCGAAGTTGCCGCGCCCGTCGACCAGCGGCGCCCGCATCGTGAACGACTGCGCCATGCGGGCGAGCGCGTCGTACACCGCCGTATCGCCGTGCGGGTGGAACTTGCCGAGGACGTCACCGACGATGGCCGCGCACTTCCTGTATTTCACGTCGTGCCGGAGCCGGAGCTCGTTGAGCATCGTGTACAGGATGCGCCGCTGCACCGGCTTCAACCCGTCACGCACGTCCGGGAGCGCGCGCGCCGTGATGACGCTGAGCGCGTAGTTGAGGTATCGGCGCTGGGTCTCCGAGGCGAGGGAGGCGTCCTCGAACGTCTCCACCGGGAGCTCCAGCTGCTCCTTTTTCTTCCGCTTGCGAGCCATGGCGTCGAGACTGGACCCCCGTTCAGGCGGGGCCCCGCCCGGCATCTAGCAAGAAGGGCCCCAATTGCGCAAGAACGACGCCCGCTCTACGCGGCGTGACGCTGGCGGCGCCGCTCGACGGCCTCGGCGAGCTGCTCGAGCACCGGCACGGTCTGCTCCCAGGACATGCAGCCGTCGGTGATGCTCTGACCGAAGACGAGCTCCTTGCCCGGTGTCGCCTCCTGGCGGCCCTCGCAGAGGAAGCTCTCCATCATCACGCCGAAGATCGCCCGACTCCCGCCGGCGAGCTGGCGCCCGAGCTCCGTTGCGACCTCGGGCTGCTTGCGCGGGTCCTTGCCGCTGTTGGCGTGGCTCGCGTCCACCATCAGGCGCGGCGACAGCCCGGCTCGCTCGAGGCGCGCGGCGGCCTCGAGCACCCGCGGCTCCGTGTAGTTCGGCCCATCGCTGCCGCCTCGCAGGATCACGTGGCAGTCCCGGTTGCCCTTGGTCGTGACGATCGCGGCGATGCCCTGCTTCGTCACCGACAGGAAGCGGTGCGGATGCGAGGCGGAGCGGACCGCGTCGATCGCGAGCTGCACGCTGCCGCCCGTCCCGTTCTTGAAGCCGACGGGCATCGAGAGCCCCGAGGCGAGCTCGCGGTGCACCTGGCTCTCGGTCGTCCGGGCGCCGATCGCGCCCCACGACACGAGGTCCGCGATGAACTGCGGCGAGATCGGATCGAGGAACTCGGTCCCGGTCGGGACGCCCATCTCGATCACGTCCCGGAGGAACGCGCGCGCGATCCGGAGCCCCTTGTTGATCTCGAAGCTCCCGTCGAGGTTCGGGTCGTTGATGAGGCCCTTCCAGCCGACCGTGGTCCGCGGCTTCTCGAAGTAGGTCCGCATGACCACGACGAGCTCGGCCGACAGCGCCGGGGTCAGCTCACCGAGCCGCCCGGCGTACTCGAGCCCCGCGGCCGGATCGTGGATGGAGCACGGGCCGCAGACGACCACCAGCCGGTCGTCGCCCCCCGCAAGCACCGCGCCGATCTCCTCGCGCACCTTGGCCACGGCCTCGAGGGCCTGGGCGCTCGCCGGGATCTCCTCCATCAGGATCGCCGGCGGGATGAGCGGCCGGAGGCTCTCGATCCGGACGTCGTCGGTGAGCGCGTACATGGGGTGTGAGAAGTAGCACGCCGGCCGGCCGGCGCACGCGCGCGGACGTCAGCCGACGTAGCCGTCCAGGGGAATGGTCCGGCGCTGAAGCCCGGTGGCCTGGGCGTTGCGGACCGCCACGTGGGCCCGCTCGGCCTCCGCCCAGACCAGCGGGCCGAGGACCCGCCAGTGGAACGGCTGCTCGATCACGAGATCGAGGGCGGCGACCGTGAAGGCGGGCTCGAGCCCGGCCTCGGCGAGCTCGGGCATCCGCTCCTCGGCGAGACCGACGAGGGCGTCGGCGACCCGCTCGGGGCTCTGGTCGGTGAGCGCGTGGCCCGACGGCGGGAGGTACAGCGTGGCGAAGGCGTCCCCGTGCAGCCGGACGAGCGGCCGGTCGGGGCAGAACGCGCGCAGGCCGTCGGCCACCGCCACGAGGACCTTCTCGCCCGCCTCCATGCCGAGCCGGTCGTTCACGTGACGCAGGCCGCGCACGTCCACGGCGACCACGCCGGCGCGCCAGGCGCCGTCGAGGGCCTGTTCCGGCCTCTCCAGCGTCTCACGCAGGAGCGGCCCTTCGATCAGGTAGGACCGGGCGAGGGCCCCGGTCTGAGGATCCGGGGTCCCCCGGCGCATCAGCGCCCCGAGGACGACGGACTCGAGGCCGTCCCCGAACTGCTTGCCCCCGTCCACGGGGACCGGGGACAGCTCGGTGATCGTCTGGACCAGCTCGTCGTCGATGCTCACCGTCGCCATGCGCCGAGGATAACCCGGCGGCGGCCGATCCCGAGCCCCGCGAGCGCGAACAGGAGGAGCCCGAGCCCCCCGAGGGGCCCCGTCGAGCTACCGGGCGCCGAGCAGCCGCACCCGTCGTCGACGTGCGCCTCTGCGCGATCGGGCACGCCGCCGGCGTCGGGCGTCGCCGGTCCCGCGTCCGGCTCGGCGGCCGGGCCCGCGTCCCACGCCGTCGACGTGACGCGCACCTGGAGCTGGTCGTCGGGCGGGCCGCCCTCTCCGGGATCGCCGAACCAGGCCACGCCCTCCTGGACGAGGTTGAAGTACTGCGGGTAGTCGCCGGGCAGATCGGGCGCGCGCACCGAGAAGACGAAGCGGCCCGTCTCGCCGGGCGGGACCTCCCGTTCGACGGTGGCCGGGCGGTTCGGAGCGATCCAGCCGGAGGCCGCGATCGGGCTCTCGCCGTCGCGCGGCTCGGTCGTGCCGAGGAAGGTCTCGCCCGGCTTCCACGTGGCGGCGCCCACGTTGCGCATCTCGATGACGCCCTCGTCCTCGGTCCCCGCCGGGAGCGGGTACGGATCGCGCGCGAGGGGGAAGCTCTGGCTCACGAACGCGGCGGCGTAGTCCACCGGGGTGCCCGCGCCCGAGCGGATCTCGTCGAGGCGCGCGTGGAGGTGATCGCCGGGGCACGACGTGCTGGCGCCGGAGTGGTCGCGGTGGCCCTTGACGGTCGTGGCGTTCACGTCGATGCCGTAGAGCCCGCCGAGGCGGCCCACGAGCGTGGCGGCGGAGCCCACCATGGCGTCTGGCGGCGTGAACGGCGTCCAGTCGTTGCAGCCGCTCGAGTGGAAGCAGCCGATGAAGGAGATGCCGATGTTGCCGGTGTTGTTGCTCGCCACGTGGGTCCCGAGGAACCGGAGCTCCCGGCCCTCCCACACCTGCCCGTCGAGCGACACGAGGAAGTGGTAGCCGATGTCGCACCACCCGCGCGTGTCCATGTGGAAGCTCTGGATGCCGCGCAGGCGCGTCGGGATGTCTCCCGACGACGGCGTGACCGTGTGGTGGATCGCCATCCGGTACTTGTCGGGATCGGAGCTCGTGCAGCCCGTGCTCCGCGCACCCCACGACGCGCGGTCGTTCACGAGGTCCGCCAGCTCTCCCCGCAGCGCCTCGGCCCGGCCGGCGACCTCGGGGGTCTCCGTCGGCCGGACGGCCTCGGGCACGGGCACCACCGCCGAGAAGAGCACGTCGAGGACGCGATCCACGTCGCCGGAGTGGACGCGCATCTCGACGGACGAGGCGACGAGCCCGAGATCGGCCCGGGCGACGCGCTGGCTGCCCTCGGCGAAGGTGTGCTCGGCCCGCACCCACGGGCCGGCCACGCCCGCGGCGTCGAGCCCGCGCGCCTCGAGGACGGGCACGGCGCGCTCGTCCGCGACCGTGAGGAGGAAGCCCGCGCGCGTCGCGCCGCTCGCCGTCTCGAGCGGGGGCGAGACGTACCAGTCGCCCTCGCGGGCGAACGTCCGAGGGATCTCCTCGCCCGCGATCACCCGCTCGGGGACGGCGTCGCCGTCGGTCGGTCGCAGGTCCTCGGTGCACCCCACGACCAGGACGAGCAGGAAAGCGATCGTGCGACCCATCAGGGCACCTCCACGAGCCGGCCCCGGCTCTCGACGCCGTGCACGCCGGCGGCGCTGACCGCCCAGCGGCCCGGCGCGAGCTCGATGCGCTCCTCCGCGGCCGGTACGATCCGGTCGATCACGAACGATCCTCCGCGCTCATGATAGACGACCCACGCGCGGAGCGAGCCCCGGTCGGCGTGGGTGGGCACCACGCCGGTGCCCTCGCGGGAGAGGGTCGGCGGCTCCACCGGGACGTCGCGCATGGCGCGCACCGGCGGCAAGAGGGCAGGCGCCTGGTAGTACTCGTCCCGGAAGACGTCGGCGATCCCCTCGCGGTTCTCCATGAGCGGCTCGATGTGGAAGAAGATGTTCCCGAGCGATCCCGCGTCCCGGAGCGCACGCGACAGGTCGAGCTCCGCGCGGAACTCGTCGACGGACCACTTCGGCTCGCTTCCGAGCTTGCTCAGGTAGTTGCCGGCGAACACGTAGGCGTCGTCTCGGACGACGTCGGTCCACCACTCGAGCAGCCGTCCGTAGGCCTGAGCCGTCTGGGTGGTCGGCCAGTAGAGCTGGGGCGCGACGTAGTCGAGCCAGCCCTCGTCGATCCAACGGACCGGATCGGCGTAGATGGTCGCGTACTGATCGAGCCCGACGATGCCCTCGGGCATTCCCGGCCGGTAGATGCCGAACGGGCTGATGCCGAACCGGACGTGCGGCGCTTCGGCCGCCATCTCGGCCGACAGCCGCTCGACGAGCCGGTTGACGTTGTCGCGGCGCCAGTCGCCGCGGTCGAGGGTGCCGCCGGCGCTCACGTAGGCGTCGTACGTGACGTCGTCCGGGAACTCGCCGCCGTCGGGGTACGGATAGAAGTAGTCGTCGAAGTGGATCCCGTCGACGTCGTAGCGCCGGACGACGTCCATGACGACCGCGACCGTGTGGTCCTGCACCGCGGCCGACCCCGGGTCCATCCAGAGGTAGGAGCCGTAGGCCCGCACGTGCTCCGGCATGGTGACGGTCACGTGGGGAGCGACGGTCGCGCTCGACGCGCTCACCTTCGCCCGGTAGGGGTTGAGCCAGGCGTGCACCTCGATGGCGCGCGCGTGCGCCTCGTCGATCAGGAACGCGAGCGGATCGTAGCCTGGATCGCCGCCCTGCGCGCCGGTGAGGAAGCGGCTCCACGGCTCGAGCTCCGAGCGGTAGAGCGCGTCGGCCTCGCCGCGCACCTGGAACACGATCGCGTTCAGGCCGAGCGCGCGCATCGTCTCGAGCATCGAGACGAGCTCGGCCTTCTGGGCATCGGCCGACAGACCGGCGCGGCTCGGGAAGTTGATGTTCCAGACGCTCGCGACCCAGACGGCGCGCAGCTCGCGCGCGTGCGAGACGTCCACGAGGCTCGGATCGACGCCCGCGTCCGGATCGACCGGCGGCCCGCCGTCGGTGACGGGCGCCGCCGAGTCGCGGGCGGGAGCGCCGGCGTCGGTGGTCCCGGCCGCCGGGTCGCCGCTGCAGCCGAGGAGCACGCCGAATCCCGCGACCAGCGCGGTCGGCCAAGCCAGGAGGGAGGTCGCCACCGGGCCGGCGACAGCACGCCCCATGCCGGCCCGAGAGGGCGCGCAGGAGCGCGCGTTGCGGAGTCGAGGCCGCAGGATCGGCAGGCCGGGCCGCGCCAGCCTGGCGCGCACCGAACGGATCCTGGTCACGCGACGGAGCGCGTCCGGTCGCGCGCCCGGGAGACGAGCGCGTCGAGGTCCTCCTGGAGGTGGTCGAGCGCGGCCTGGACCTCGGCGACGCGCTTCTTCGTCACGCCGGGGCACTCCGAGAGGAGGTTCTCCAGGCGGCGGGCGGCGGCGCGGGTCTTGTCGAGGGCTTCGACCTCGCCGGCGCCCTCGGGCTTCGGGTGGAGGACCGGGTTGAAGCGCCGGCGGAGCGAGACGACGTTCTCGTTGTCGTCGAAGACGGCGGATCGGAGCTCTGCGATCACCCCGGGCGGGTGCTGCGGCTCGGCCTCCGCGTCGCCGTCCCCGTCGCGCGTCGCCCGAAGCGCCTGCGCGAAGTAGTCGACCGCATCGACGGTGGGGATGGGTTGGGCGACGCCATCCCGCTGGAGCACCTCGGGCGCGTGCGCGCGGAGCGCCACGAAGGAGCCGGTGAGCTTGTCGACCGTGCCCTTGCGGATCTGGAGCTCGGCCTGACAGTACGCGTAGAGGTCGGCGTACCCCCACCGCTCGTAGGCGCGCGTGGCGCGCACGTGCACGAGCGCCTCGGCCATCTCCACCCACGAGCGCTTGAAGCGCCGGGCCCGCTGCACCAGCTCGAGGCGCTGCGCGTCGTCCCCCTTGTCTGCGAGCGAGGCGGCGATCTCGTCGAGCTTCCGCGACATGGGCGGCGTGTATACAGGAGCGAGGGGCCGCGGGTCGAGGGTCGACCCACGGCCGCCCCGGGCGGGCTCACCTCATGCCGCCGCCCCGCCGCTCCTCGCGGCGCTCCCCCCGCGCTTCGCGGCGCTCCTCGCGCGCTTCGCGACGATCGCCGCGGCGCTCGCGGCGCTCGTCACGCCGCTCCTCGCGGGCCTCTTCCCGCTCCTCGCGACGCTCCTCGCGCGCCCCCTGGCGCGCCTCGCGACGGTCCGACCGCGCCCCCTGACGCGCCTCGCGCGCGTCCTGCCGCGCCTCCTGGCGCTCCTCGCGGCGGTCCGCCCGCGCCTCGACGCGGGCACCGACGCGCGCCTCGCGCGCCCCCTGGCGCGCCTCGCGACGGTCCGACCGCGCCTCCTGGCGCGCCTCGCGCGCGTCCTGCCGCGCCTCGCGGCGCGCCTCACGGACCTCCTGCCGCGCTTCGCGCCGTTCGGCGCGCGCCTCCTGACGCGCCTCGCGCCGCTCGGCCCTCGCCTCACGGCGGGCGTCGCGGCGGGCGTGGGCCTCGGCGCGGCGCTGCCAGCCCCCGGGGACGAACACGTAGGTCCGACCGCGCGCTTCCCAGCGCGGTCGCACGTACACGTGCTCCGGGCGCGGGCTCTCCCAGCCGCCGTCCACCCAGCCCCACGCGCTCCCGTTCCAGCTCCAGTAGCCACCGACCCAGACCGCGTCCGGCGTGGGCTTCGGCGGCTGGGCCTCGGCGCGCGGGGCCGGGGGCGCCTCTTGCACGACGACCGCGTGGGACGGCGGCGGCGCGGGCGTCGTCGCGACGGCCGCGCGCGAAGAGGGGGCCGCCGTCGTGCGGTAGCCGCCGCTCACGTAGCACCCGGACGCGAGCCCGGCGGCCAGGGCGACGGCGGACAAGGAAGAAGCACGAAAAACGAATGCTCGGGCCATCACGGTTCCTCCGATGAGGTGGTGGACCGCCATCGTCGCCCGAGTATTCAGGCCGATCCAGGGGCTCATGTGCCCCGATGTGGGTAGCCGGGGCTACCCCGTGCCGGTGTCGGGCCGCACCTCGAGCAGACCGAGCAGCTTGTAGGCGCGTCGGTGCTTCGGGTCGAGCACGAGCACCTGCTCGAGCGCTTGCCGCATCCCCGTCACGTTGCGGCGCTCGAACAGGCGCGCGGCGAGCAGGAAGAGCATCTCGATCGCGCCCTCGCGCTCGTCGTTCTGCAGGTGGAACTCGGCGATGCGCCGGAGCAGGAGCAGGTCCTCCGGGTAGCGCCGGACGAGCTCCTCGAGCCCGAGGCGGACCTGCGGCCGGTGTCCGTAGCGCAGGAGGGTGGTCATGTCCGTGAGGATCCGGTCGAGCGCCCCGGCCGGCATCTGCCCGTCCTCGCTCCGCTCGGGGACCGGCGGAGGCGGAGGCGTGACCTTCGCCACGTCCGGCACGACCTGCGCGGCCTCGGCCTCCTCGCTCTGCGTGTTCACCGGCGCCGGCTCGGCCATCTTCACCACGCGTCCGACCGAGACCGAGCGCCCGCTCTCGAACGTCTCGACGACCTGTCGGGCCGCCTCCTCGGTGAGCGCGGGCGTCTCCTGCGTGTCGTCCGCGTCGAGGTCGACCGCCACCTTCTTGCGCCGGGTGAGCAGCACCACGTGCCCGCTCGGCACCGGCCCTCCGCCGCCCGAGAGGTTGCTGTCGAACACGACCGACTGGTGAGTCATCGCGTCCGCCTCGCCGGTCGCCTCGATCGACGGACCCATGGGCGGCGCCGGGGCGCGGCGCGTCCGCGCCTGCTCTCCCTCGAGGTTCGCGTTTCGGACGAAGAGGTCGAAGATCGCCTCCGCGTCCGGTCGCGCCCCGAAGCGCTCGCTCAGCTTGCCGCGCCGCACTCCCGTCCTCTGCTCCGGACGCAAGGGTGGCAACCCCGGCGGAGGCGCGCAAGGGAGCCCCGGATGCCGCTCGGTGTGGCGGGGCGCGACGGGCGGCTCGGCTCCGCGCCGTGGGAAAGGGGGGCCATCCGCCCGCGGCACGCGTTCTGCTTGTCCCCCGGCCATGGAAGGAGACCGCACGGCCCGTCCGGACCCGAGGGACGAATCGACCGGAGAGCTGCTCCGGGACCTCGCCCGCTGCTCGCCGCGGCCGGCCTCGTCGCGCTCGTCGCGCTCACCGCCACCCTGCGCCGCCACCGCATCCGGAGGATCGCCCGTTCCGCGATCCGCTGACCGCGCGCTCCCGCCCCGGTGATCATTGGGGACAGGACCGAGTGATCACCTCGTGGAGCTCACCCCAGCTCGCCGACCAGCGAGTGGTCGTCCGCGATGGCGCGCGCGAGCGCTCCGGTGCCGGCCTCCCCCCACGCGCGGGGGCCGTGCGTGCGGAGCTTGTGCATGGCGACGGCGACGGGATCGATGTCGGGGTGGCCGGCGCCGCCGCGGGGGACGTCGACCTCTGCGCAGAGCTCCCGGCCGGCGCGCGTGCGGACGGTGACGCGCGCGGGGAGCGCCATCCGGAAGCGCGCCAGCGCTTCGGGGTCCCAGAAGCCCTGCACGCCCTGACCTGCCGTCGCGACCCAGCGCACGAACGAGGCCGCGTCGCGTCCCGAGAGCGGCACCGAGCGGTGCTCGCGTCGCATCGCGGCGAGCGCCGAGAGCAACCGGCCCGGACCGATGCGCGCGGCGACGGCGCGCGGTGACAGGAGCGGCGCCACCGCGTCGAGCGTGCGCTCCGTCAGCTCCCAAGAGTGGCGCACCCGCACGCGCGAGACGATCGCCTCGAGCTCGCGCGCGTGGGCCCGGAGCCACGCGGGCCGCACCTCGTCGGGCGTCACCCGCCCGGCCACCACGGCGATGGCCACGTTCCACGGCACCGAGAAGGTCACGGTCACCGGCGTCGGCGTACCGCCCCGCGCGTAGTGCCGCGACATGCCGTCCATCCCGCAGGTCAGGAGCCCCGCCTCCACGTCGATCGACGCGATGTCCTGCGCCGGGGGCAGCTCCATCGAGAGCACCGCGTCGAGCGTGGTGTCGACGTAGGCGCAGCCGGGGTACGGCTTCACGCACAGCGTCTCGGTCGCCCAGCCGCGGCCGAGCTGGTGCGTGAGGAGCGACCCGAGGGGCGCGAACGCGAACGCGCCGAGGAAGCCCTGTGGATGGTCGAGCACGTCGAGCGGACCGGTCACCCCGGCTCGGGCGAGGCGCGCCGCGCGCAGCCCGGTCACCGCCGGGTCCGAGGCGGTGAGCAGCTTGGAGTCCGGCGCCATGAACCCCGGCACCGTCGGGCGCGGCGCCTGGTAGAGCGCGATCGCCAGCGCGTGCGCGAGGCGACGCTCGTCGAGGCCGAGGAGCCGCCCGGCGGCGAGCGCCGACGCGGCCGCATGGATGAACGACCAGAGCTGCCCGTTGAGCGGCCCGAGCAGGCACGCCCCGCCGAGGCGGAGCGCGACTTCGTTCGCCACCGCCTGCGCCTCGATCACGCGGGCCGGCTCGGCGCCGGTCTCGTGGGCGAGCAGAGCCGGCACCAGCACGGCCGAATGCCCCGAGTGGCCGAAGAGCCCGTAGTCGTCGAAGTCGAGCGCGATGCTGAGGGCCGCGGTCGCGTAGACGGCCTCCTCTGCCCGGACGCGGCGCTCTCGCCCCGCGACCGGCGCCGGGCCATCCGGTGCCCCCGCGAGCACGGCGTCCACGAGCCGGCGCGCGGCGGGATCGTCCAGCGAGGCCGCGACGGCCCCGAGCACCGAGGCGCGCTGCGCGCGGCAGAGCGCGAGCGCTCGGGGGGGAACTGCGTCGAGCGAGAGGCCGGCCGCCCAGTCGCAGATCCGCTCGACCGTGCGACCGCGCGTCATGGCGAGACCGGACGCAGGTCGGCGCGCACGCGGACGTCGGAGTCGGCCTCGACCTCCATGCTGCGCGGCTCGTAACCGGGCGCGACGATCTCGATTCGATGACGTGTCCCGCGCCGTACTCGCACCGGCAGCGACCCGGCAGGCAGCCCGTCCACTTTGACGCGGGCGCCCGCGGGGAGGCCGCCGACGTCGAGCGAGACGGTCTCGATCGCCGGCCCCGACTCTTCGTCGGGCTCGACGGCGACCGGCGGCGGCGCCTCGACCTCCCGCGGCTCGGAGGGGCGCACGATCGCGCGCAGACCGAGAACGAGCGCGGCGAACACCGCGAGCGTGCCCACCACGTACAGGAGGACCCGCGGGAGCTTCGCTTGCCGCCGGTCGGCCGTCGGAGCGGCCGCCGGAGCCGCCGACAGGCGGCCGTACGACGGCGTCCGCCGATGCGGCCCCGGCGTCGAGGCCCGCCCCGGCGACGAGATCCGTCCCGGCGACGAGACGCGTCCCGGCTCGGGCTCGGCCGGCGGCACGGAGGAGCGGGGCCGGGGCGGACGCGTCGAGCGCACGAGCGCTGCTTCGTCCAGCTCGAGCGCTGCGCCGTCCTGTGCCGGCGCGAGGAGGTCGTCGAGCGGAGAAGTCCCGGCGAGAGGCGCCGCCGAGGGCGGGTGGGACGGACTCGCCGGCGGAGGCTTGGCGCGCGGGGGAGGCGACAGGTCGAGCTCCGGCAGGTCGATCTCCGCACCCGACGGCGCCTCCCGAGGCGCGTGCTCGGCGAGGGTCTCGGCGAGCCCCTCACGCGACGCCGCCCCGCTGGGCGGCCGCCCCTCTCGCACGAACCCGAGCGTCTCCCGGTCGAACGGCATCGTCGCCTCGCTCGTCACGGCCTCGAGCATCTCCAGCATGGCGCCGGCCGTCTCCGGCCGTTCGGCCCGATCCTTGGCCATGGCGCGCACGATCACCTCCTCGACGCCGGGATCGACGGCCGCGCCTCGCTCGCGTGGAGGGATGGGCTCCTCGTTCAGGATCACCTGGATGAGCCGGTTGTAGTTCGGCGCGTCGAAGGGGACGTCGCCCACCACGCACTCGTACATCACGACCGCGGCGGCGTAGACGTCGGCGCGGGCGTCGACGGTGGCCTCGCCGAGCGCCTGCTCGGGGGCCATGTAATGGGGCGTGCCGAGCACCGAGCCCGCCAGCGTGAGCTGCGCGACGCGCTCGTCCTCCTTCTGGGAGATCCCGAAGTCGAGGATCTTGAGCGACTCGCCGGCGCCCTGCCCGCGCGGCACGAGCACCACGTTGTCCGGCTTGAGGTCGCGGTGCACCACGCCGCGCGCGTGCGCCGCGTCGAGCGCGCCGAGGAGCTGGGTCATCACCTGCACCGCCTCGTCCTGCGAGAGGCGGCCCACGCGCTCGATCCGCGTCGCGAGCGTCTCGCCTTCGAGCAGCTCCATGACCAGGAAGGGCACGCCCTCCTCGGTCTGGTCGAGGTCGAGCACCTCGACGATGCCCGGGTGCTGGATGGCGCTCGCGGCGCGCGCCTCGCGCCCGAAGCGCTGCACGATGCTGCCGTTCGACAGGAAGCGCTCGTCGAGGACCTTGATGGCGAGCTTGCGCCCGGTGCGGACGTGCGTCGCCCGCCAGACCGTGCCCATGCCCCCCTGCCCCAGGAGCTCGACGATCCGGTACTTCCCGAGCAGCGTCCGGCCGGTCAGGTCCTCCGCCATGAGGAGCCCGAGATGCTACCTCCCCGCGCGGGTCGTTCCATTGCTTTTCTCGCGCCTAGAGCTGTGCTCTAGCGCTTCCAGGACACGCCGACCACGCACGCGACGTCCCCGAGCGCCTGGCAGGCCGTGGTGTACACCTCGGTGCCGTCTCCGCCTTCGCGCAACGTTCCGCGCAAGAGCCCCGCGACCAGGGCGCACAGCTCGAGGCTCGGCTCGACCTGTCCCCGGACGGCGATGCGGGCGGTGCCCGGACCGCGCTCGAGCATCACGACGTCGCCCTGCCGGCTGACGGCCGACCACAGATCGGAGAACCGGTCGACGATCCGCTCGGGGGTGACGGGACGCGGCAGGGACGGCACGAGCCGGTGGATGCCACGCCGGGCGATGAGCTCTCCCACCTCGGCGGCGAGGCCGAGGTCTCCGCGCCCGCCGAGCTCGTCCGCCGTCGCCAGGACCCGCGCGAGGAGCTCGACCGGGACGCCCCGCTCCACGTTCGTGCTCGTCCGGCCGGCGCCGGGCAAGAGGTCTTCGACCTCGGGGACCCGCTGGACGAGACGATCCCACCCGTCGCTGCCGAGCTTCTTGTAGACCGCCTCGATGGACAGCAGCACCGGCAGGAGCTGTAGGGTCGCCTCGCCGCGGGCGGGCGGCCGCTCGGCCTCCCGCGTGGTGCGGCGGAGCTTCAGGTAGTGGAGGTCGGCGAGCAGCGGATCGGCCGGCGTCGAGAGCTCCTCCCGGGGCGGCCGCTGCGAGGTCGGCGCCAGCAGCGCGACCGCGTGCATCAGCAGCTCCGCCCGGGGGAACCGCTCCTCCGGCGTCGTCGCCGTGGCGCGCTCGACCGCGCGGCGAGCCGTGTCGCTCATCGGCCCGCCCGGCGCCGGCGAGCCGGTGAGCAGGGCGCGCAGCAGCACGCCCGCCGAGTACACGTCGAGGCTCGGCGCCACGGCGCCCGGGCGGCGCGCTTCGGGGGCCACGTAGGGAGCGGGCGGCAGGTCCGAGGGCGGCAGCGACAGGGCGGCCTCGGCGAGGAACACGGCCTCGTGGAACCCGGTGAGCTTCGCGAGCTCGCCTCCGCCGCGCACCTCGACGACCCGCACGTTGTCCGGACCGAAGGCGCGGTGGACCACGCCGCCCCTGTGGACGGCGTCGAGCCCCTCGAGCATCTGGAGCGCGATGCGCGCCGCGCGCTGCGTCTCGAGCCCCTCGGGGTGGTCGGCGAGCAGCTCGGCGACGGTCCGTCCCTCGAGCGCCTCGTACACGACGAAGGGCCGGCCCTCGTCGTCGGTGCCCGAGTCGACGACGCTCTGCACGTTGCGGTGCGCGACGCTGCCGGCGGCCCGCGCCTCCCGAAGGAGCCGGGCGGCGTCGGGCCCCTCGGCGGGGATGCGCTCCGGGACCGTCTTGAGCTCGACGAAGCGCTGGATGCCGGTGTGCTCGGCGCGGTACGTGATCGACCACCGGTCGCGGCGGACGATCCGGTCGAGACGGTACTTGCCGTCGACGATCCGCCCTACCCTCGCCTCGTCCGCCGCCACCGCGGAAGCGTACCAGATCGGCGGCTACTCGAAGTCCTTGCGGAGCTGGTCCTCTGCCCAGTCGAGCACGCTCTGGGTGTCGGGGTGGATGGGGTCCGGGTACACCAGCGAGCGGACGTCACCGAGCGCCTGCTCCCCCGCGCCGACCGCCACGAGCTTGCGGAGGCGCTCGATCAGCGGGCCCAGCGACACCGCCCGCATCCGCGGGAGGATCAGCGCGAAGCGGCGCTTGTAGAGGAAGATCATGTCGGTGCGCCGGAGCTTCTCGGCCATGGCGTCGAGGACGCTGTCGTAGACGGACGGGTCGAGCTGCTTGCCGATGCGCACGACGACGCACGCGAACGGGTCGCCGTAGCGGTCTGCGAGGGCGCAGTGCTCGCGGAGGCGCTTGCGGAAGTAGCGCCCCTCGAGGATCCGGACCTTGTCGGTCCGCGGCCCTCGGCAGGCGACCTCCAGGACGTCCCGCAGGTCCTCGATGGTCCACTCGCGGCCCGGGGCGATCTCGCCGGCCGATTCGGCCAGGCGCCGCGCCAGACGCTGGGCGAGCATCGGGTCGGCGAGGATGCGCTCGAGGTCCCCCTCCTTGAGCGCCTCCTCTTCCTCTCCTCCGATCAACCGCTTTGCAGCCTCGGTGACCGTCGTCATGCCACTCGATCCTAGCATACGGCGGCGACGCCGAGACGTTCCGGAGGGCTCAGTCCGAAACGGGAAAGAGGTGGTCCACCGGGCCGACGCCGCCCCCGAGCCCGGGTGCCCCACGCAGCGCCCCGGTGAGCCAGCGCTTGGCGCTCCGGACCGCGTCCGCGAGCGATTCCCCGCGCGCGAGCCGCGCCGTGACGGCCGCGCCGTAGGTGCACCCGGTGCCGTGCGTGTGGCGGGTCTCGACGCGCTCGCCCCCGAGCTCGAGGAGCTCCCCGCGGTGGAAGAGCACGTCGACCGGCGCCCCCGCCAGGTGGCCGCCCTTGACCAGCACGGCCTCCGGTCCGAGATCGGCGAGCGCGCGCGCCGCCTCGCGGGCCGTCGGCAGGTCCGTCACCTCGCGCCCGGTGAGCGCGGCCGCCTCGTGCAGGTTGGGCATGACCAGGAACGCACGCGGCAACAGGTGCCTGCGCATCGACTCGGCCGCCCCGGGCGGCAGGAGCGCGGCGCCGTGCTTGCTGATCATCACCGGGTCGACGACGAGCGGGAAGTCGAACCCCGCCGCGATGTCGGCGATCGCCTCCACGAGCTCGGCGCTCCCGAGCGCGCCGGTCTTGGCCGCCGCCGGCGGCACGTCGTCGAGCACCGCCTCGATCTGATCGAGCACGAGGTCGACGGGCATGGTCTCGACCCGCCTCACCTCGCGGGTGTTCTGCACCGTGAGCAGGGTGACGACGCTCGTCCCGTACACCCGGTGCTGGTGGAACGTCTTGAGATCGGCCTGGATTCCGGCGCCTCCGGAGGGATCCGATCCGGCGATGGTGAGCGCGATGGGCACCATGGCCGGTATCCTGTCCATCGAGAGCGGGCGTGCAACCGGGCTCTGCTGAGCTACCCTCGGCGCGTTGTCCCCCGACGGATGATGAGCAGGCGCAGTGCACAGGTGGTGGCGGGCGTGGCCGCGCTCGCGATACTGGCCTGGGCCGCGTGCGGAGACGGTGGCGAGGAGCCCGAGGGCGCCGACGCGCCCGAGCCCGCGCACGCGGCTCCCGCGGAGCAGGCGGTGGCGGACGAGGAGCCGGGCGAGCCCCCCTCGGTCGAGCACGTGGTGGCCGAGGGCGAGACGCTCTGGGACATC
>JBDIVX010000086.1:0-31553 GCA_039794305.1 Candidatus Neutrinellum sp. | reverse complement strand
GCCGAGGCGCCCGGGCGCTACGGGGGGGCAACCGTCGAGCCCGCGGGGGGAAACCGCACCGAGGCCGCCCGCCGCCTGCGCATCGGCCGCAACACCGTCACCCGCACGCTCAAGTAGGTTGGGAACGCAACTGCGCGCCGAAGGCGCGCCCGGCGCCGAGCGAAGCGAGGTGCCGAGGGGAGCGCGAGGGTCCTCCCTCGCGGGCCCCGCCGCCGAAGGCGGTGGGGTGCGCAGTTCCGGCGCGCACGCGCCGGAACTGTGCATACAACAAAACAAAACTCACTTCCCGATGACGTTGGGGAGCTCGAGCTGGATGGACAGCTCACCGTGGTCGGCGGTGATGCCGCGGACTTCCATGACGTCGATGATCACGCCGAGGCCGCCCTTGGCCTGCAGCTTGCGGACGGCGGGGAGGGTCCGGAGGTCGATGCGCAGCACGTCGTCGTCGCGGTCCACGATGGTCGGCGGCGCGCCGTCCTCGTCCTCGGGCAACAGGCCGCGCCACAGGCCCCGCGCGACCGCCCCCGCCACGGCCGCGGCCACGTCGGCCGCGCGTGGGCCGCGCGCGCTCTCGCCGGGCTCGACGCGGAACAGGAGCTCCTTCGGGCCGCGAGGAGCGAAGCGTGCACCGAGCGGGACGAGGCTCGCCGCGAAGCGGTCGCCGTCGTCGAAGGTGACGTCCAGCCGGACCGCGCCGTCGCGCGCCGCGACGCTCGCGGCGCGCACTCCATGGGCGTGCGCCACCGCCGACGCCAGCTCCTCTTCGCCGACGACCGCCCGCTGGCGCATCACCTCGCGCAGCGCCTGCCTCGCCTTGGCGACGGGGCCGAGCCTCCGGAGCGTGCCGCCCGCGCGCTCGGCCGCGCTCCGGATGAGGCTCCGGAGGACGTCCATCCGGTCGCTCACGGCGTCGCCACCGCGTCGGCCGCGGGCTCCGGTGGGCCCTCGCGCAGCCGCTCGAGCTCGAGCGGCTGGGCTCGCCGGCGGCCCGGGCTGCCGTACACCGCCACACGCACGAGCCGCGCCGACACGTCGGCGCCGAGGAGCGCCTCGATCGCCTCGCTCGCGCGCGCGGTCCCGGTCTGCGTGTGGCGGAGGTGAAGCGTCAGCGGGACGAGCGCACCGGCGATGCCCGCCCGCCGGAGGAGCGCGTCGCCTTCGCCGGCGCGCACGTCGAGCAGGTACCGGCCCACGTCGACCGTCTTGCCGATTCCCTTGACGTCGCGCCGGACCGAGAGGTCGCCTCCTCGCCGCGAGGCCACGGCCGCCGCGAGCCCGGCGACGTCGGCCACGCCGAGGTCGGCGAGCTCGTCCCGCGCGAGCCCGGCCACGTAGACGCGCTCGTCGATCACCTTGCTCAGCGAGGGATCGCGCGGCCCGAGCACGCGCGCTCCGACGAAGCGCACGCCCTCGAACGCCGCCCGGTCGAGCCGGTGGACGAGCTCGGCCGCGTCCACGTCGCCGAGCTCGTCGGCCCGGAGCTTCAGGTCGAGGTACTCGCACAGGCTCGCGACGCCGACGGGCAGCGACGGGCCGAAGGTCATCACCGGCTTCGGGTTGAAGCCCTGCGAGTAGTAGAGCGGGAGCCCTGCCTTGCGGAACACGCGCGGGAGCAGCCGCACCATGTCGAGGTGGGACTGGAACGCCACACGCCCGACGCGCGTGAACCCGAGCCGGACACGGACGGCCGGTCCCTGATCCACACGGTGCTGCGGCCGCCGCTCCTCGGGCGAGGTGACCCGCGGCGCCACCCTCGCGGGAGCCACCTCCGCGCCGAGCCCGCGGAGCTTCGAGAGGCGTCCCTCGCGCATGGCCGACAGATCGCAGGCGACGCCGCAGTCGTAGCAGACGAGCCGCCGGGTCTCGGCCTCGGCGTCGGCCACGTTCGTGTGGTGGACGAGCATGCCCACGGCCTTGCCACAGGGCGGGCTCAGGCGGTTGCGCAGGGCCTTGCGGTACTCGCGCGCGAGGAAGCCTTGCTCGAGCCCGACGTCCACGTGGTCCCACGGCAGCCGCGCGGTCAGGGGGATCGTGCGGAGGAACGGCGCCGGGTCGATCCCGATCGCCTCGAACGCCCGCTCCCACACGTCGAGCCGCAAGCGCTCCTCCCACGAGTCGAAGCGCGCGCCGCCGCGATAGGCCGCCTCGACGACGTCCGCGAGGCGGCGGTCGCCTCGCGCGATCACGCCCTCGAGCCACGAGCCGCGGGAGTCGTGCATGCGGAGCTTGACGCCGGTCTTGCGCGCCTCCTCGCGCAGCAGCTCCTGCTTGTGGACGATCGTGTCGTGGTCGTCCATGGCGCACCACTGGAACGGCGTGTGCGGCTTCGGCACGTGCGTGCTCACGCTCACCGTCACCCGCGGGGTCTTGTTGCCCTGGATGCGCCGGCCGACGTCGAGGGCGCGCGCGCCGGTGTGGACGATCCCGCGGACGTCCCCGTCCTCCTCGGTCGGCAGCCCGATCATGAAGTACAGCTTCATCCGGGTCCAACCGCGCGAGAAGACGCGCTCGGTCGTCTCCATGAGCTGCGCCTCGGTCACGTTCTTGTTGACCACGTCGCGCATGCGCTGGGTGCCGGCTTCGGGCGCGAACGTCAGACCGGTCGCGCGCATCTTCTTCATCTCGTCGAGCACGTCCTCGCCGAGCCCATAGGCGCGGAGCGACGAGACGCTCAGCGCCACGTTCCGCCCCTCGAGGCGGCCCATCGCCTCTCGCACGAGCGGCGAGATGGCGCTGTAGTCCGCAGTCGAGAGCGAGGTGAACGACGCCTCGTCGTAGCCGCCCCCGAGGACGGCCTCCTCGACGGTGGACAGGATGCTCTCGGGGGCCCGCTCGCGGACCGGGCGGTAGATCATCCCGGCCTGGCAGAAGCGACACCCCTCGGTGCACCCGCGCGCGATCTCCACCGAGACCCGGTCGAAGACGGTCTCGGTCGCGGCGACCGGGCCGTCGGCCGGGAACGGGTGGGCGTCGAGGTCGGCGACGAACGTACGGCGCACGGGCAGGGGGGCGTCGGCCGCGAGCGGCCGGTCGACGACGTGCAGCCCGGTCTCCGGATCCTCGGCGGTCGCGTAGAGCGCCGGCACGTACAGCCCCTCGAGCGTCGCGAGCCGCGAGAGCCGCTCGGCCCGCGGGACCCCCCGAGCCCGGAGCTCGCTCCACAGGCGCATCATCTCGACCGTGCGCTCTTCGCCGTCCCCGATCAGGAAGGCGTCGATGAACGGCGCGAGCGGCTCGGCGTGCGTGGCGACCGGGCCGCCCGCGATGACCAGCGGATGGTCCTCGCCGCGCTCGGCGCTCCGGAGCGGCACCCCGCCGAGGTCGAGCATGAGCAGGACGTTCGTGTAGGTGAGCTCGAACTGAAGCGAGAAGCCCACCAGGTCGAACTCGTCGAGCGCGTGCCAGGTCTCGAGCGACCGGAGCTTCTCGCCACGGGAGCGCAGCTCCTCTTCCATGTCCTGCCAGGGCGCGAACGCGCGCTCGGCGAGGAGGTCCGGCTGGCGGTTCACGATCCCGTACAGGATCTTGAAGCCGAGGTGGCTCATCCCGACCTCGTAGAGGTCCGGGAACGCGAGGCAGATGCGGCAGCTCGCCCCGTCCCAGCGCTTGCGCTCTTCCCCCGCCTCGCCGCCGAGGTACTGCGCGGGCTTTCGCACCCGGTGGACGAAGGGCGCGTAGGGGTGCTCTCGGGTTTCCCTCGGCATGTCGGACCGTTGTGTGTAGCGCCCGCCCCGGATGTCAACCAGTCGCCCCAAATGGGCCGAACCGGAGACCCCGGGCCCCGCCGAAGGCGTGCTGGCCACGTCTGCAGAAAACAAAGGCCGGACCCTGGGGGCCCGGCCTCGGTCGCTCACCCTCGAAGAGGGCTCAGCGGAAGTAGTAGATCGCCGTGATGGCGCCGACGAAGATGTCCCAGGGCTCCGCCTGCACGCTCGTCCCGAAGGTGAGCGCGGACGAGTCGGTGGTCGGCAGGTCGGGGTCCACGTCGAGCACCGTCGACTCGTAGCTCAGGTGGGCGCCGATGGTGCCCTGCAGCGAGAGCTGCGGGACGTCGATGAACCCGAAGTGGATCTCGGCGCCGAGCCGCGCGCCGATCTCGAACATCATGCCCTTCAGGAGCACGTCGCCGGAGCTGCCGTCCGAGATGCCGAGCGTCGCCTCCGGGATGAGCAGGAACTTGTAGTGCTGCTCGTGCATGAACACGACCGGCAGGCCGGCGTGCACCGCGAAGCCGAACGCCGACAGGTCCTCGAGGATCGTGTCGCCGCTCTCGGCGCGGTTGTTCAGGTAGCCGATGCCGAGGGTCGCGTCGAGGCCGAGCGACTCGCTGAACCAGTACCGGATGCCGACCGTCGGCGCCGAGATACGGACGGCGGCCCCGCCCATCCCGTCGTCGAAGAGCGTGCCGATGGGCAGGGTCGTCACGCCGAAGAAGCCGACGCCGAAGTTGCCGACCACCGTGGAGTGGTCGCTCGCGCCGTCCTCTTCCTCGGCCGCGCCTTGCTCGCCCCAGCCCGGGGGCTGCTCCTGCTGCTGCTGCCAACCCTGCTGCTGTTGCTGCTGCTGCTGCTGCCAGCCCTGCTGCTGCGGCTGTTGCTGCTGGCCCCACTGCTGCTGCTGTTGCTGCTGCTGGTCCGGCGGCGGCTGCTGCTGCTGCTGGTCCGGCGGCGGCTGCTGCCAGGCGCCCGTGTCACCGGACTCCCAGTCCTGGGCCGCGGCGACCGATCCGAACGAGAAGACCGCCAGCGCCGCGAGCACGCCGGTCCTGATGATGCGGACGTTCATTCGAGCCTCCACTCCAAGATCAAGGACGCGACCGCCAGGCGCTCGCGCCGTGATTGTCCGATACCCGCGCCGGTGGTCCCTCGTGACCCCGGCACCGGGTGTCACCGCCTCATACGCCCCGGTCAGGGATTCCTCCCCTCCCGCGAGCGAGCCGCCATGTACCACATGTCGGCGCCCGGTCGCCACCGCGCGCGTCAAGGAGAAGGCCAGAAAAGTGGAGTCTGGAGTCTCTGGTGTCGTCCACTACCCCACGCCCCGGCCCGGAGATCGTCTCGTCCGTTGCGCTGCGGACACGGGGCGTGCCCCAGCGGCACGGCCCGAGGCCCCTTCCGGCCCTGGATCGCGGGCAAACGGGCCCGGCACACCCGTTGCTGTGGCAGCCGTGCCATGCGCGTCCTGCTCCTCGCCGCCACCGCCCTGTGCGCAGCCGCGTGCGCTCCCACGTACGCCCCGCCCGTCCGGGCGGCCCACGGCGGCGCCCCCGGGCACGCGTCCCCGGGCGAGAGCGAGGTGCGCGGCTCCCTCGGCGCCCCCGCGGGGCTCGGAGGCGGGCTGCTCCTGCCGCTCGGAGGGCGGACGCACCTCGAGCTCGGCGGCGAGGGCGCCGACGGGTGGGTCCTCGGCACGGCGGGCCTCAGGCTGACGGCGCTCGAGGAGCCGGTCGGGGACGACGCGCGCCTTCTCGGCGACGTGGCCTTCGGGCTGGGGATCGGCCGCGGCGGCGAGCTGTGCGGCAACCAGCCCGAGGGGTCCGACAACTGCGACGGGAGCGCGCCGGAGGCGGACGGCAAGAAGTGGCACCATCGCCTGGCGCACGGCGGGTACCTGACCGCGGGCCTCGCGATCGAGCTCGGCGGCTGGTTCGCGCCCTTCGTGCGGGGGAGCATGCGGATCGCCTCGGCGACGAACGTGCCGCTCACGTTCTGGCTCTCCGGCCTCGCCGCGCTCGAATTCCGCGTCGCGCCCGTCGCCTTCTACATCGGCGGGGGCTGGGGCGGGTACACGAACGAGTACGACGAAAACCACGGCCCGCTGCTCGAGCTCGGGCTCGCGGCGCGATTCGGCGGCGACGGATAGGATATCCTCCGCGCGGCATGGGGGCGTCGCTCACCGCCGCCGAGCGCGAGGCCGCACGCGCGGCCGATCGCCGGGATCGCGCGCTTCGATCGGCCGGTGCGGGCTGGCGCACCCGGGGCGTCGTCCACACGCCCCCCGAGCTCGCGCGCTTCGTCGCCCGGAGCGTCGACCGGGTCCTCTCGCGCGGGCTCGGGTGCCCGGCGGGGCTCGCCGACCGGCGGGTGTGGCTGGTCGATCCCGCGTGTGGTCCCGGCGCGTTCCTCGCCGCGGCGCTCGCCGTCGCCCGGCGCCGGCGCTCGGTGCCCGGCCGGGTCCTCGGCCTCGACGTGGACCCCGACGCCGTCCGGTCGGCGGAGGCGATCGTGGGCCCCGCGATGGCGCGCGCCGGGTGGCCCGCGCGGCTCCGGTGCGCCGACACGCTCGCGAGCCTGTCCCCCTTCGGGGAGGCCCCGGACGACGACGCCCGGGTCGTCGTCGTCGGCAACCCGCCCTGGGCCGGGCGCACGGCGAACCGGGACGCGGCCCTCGTCGGCGCCCTGCTCGAGGACTTCCGGCGCGATCCCGACGGGCGGCGCCTCGCGGAGCGCAAGATCGGAGTGCTGAGCGACGACTACGTCCGCTTCTTTCGCTGGGCCGCGGAGGTCGCCCGCCGGTCCCCCGGCGGAGCCGCGGTGGGGCTCGTCACCAACGCGTCCTTCGTCGACGGTCCGGTGCACCGCGGCATGCGCGGCGCGCTCGCGCGGTGGTTCGACGGCATCGACGTGATCGACCTCGGCGGCAGCGCGCTCGTCGCGCGGGACGGAAGCGCCGACGACAACGTGTTCGGGGTCCGGCCGGGCGTGGCGGTGACGATCGCGTGGAGGAGCACGCCCGAGGACGGCGCTGCCCGCGTCCGGTACGTCGCGCTCCGGGGATCGCGAGCCGACAAGCTCGAGCGGCTCGGGCGGCTCGGAGCGCGCTCCTTCGCGCCGGTCGCGTGCGCGCCGCCCCGCTTCGACTTCCGGCCGGCTGGCTCGCCGCTCCCCTCGGCCTTCGGCCGGTTCCTGTCGCTCGCCGACGCGATGCCCTTCCACCGAGAGGGTGTGCAGACGAACCGCGACGCGATCGCCGTGGACGCCGACCGAGGCCGGCTCGTCGAGCGCCTGCGCGCGTTCGCCCGCGGCGAGCGGCGCGAGGACCTGCGCGCTGCGTGGACGCCCTCCGGGCACTACGACCCCGACCGGGCCCGGCGGGCCGTCGCCCGGGCGCTCGAGCGGGACCCGGACGGGGCGTTCGGCGAGCTGGTCCGGCCGATCGCCTACCGGCCCTTCGACGATCGCTGGTTCTGCCCCGTCCCACGCCTGTGCCACCGCCCGCGGCCGGCGCTCCTGCGCGCGCTCGGCCCGGGATCGCCCGCCCTGCTCACCGTCCGCAAGGACCGCGGGCAGCGCCCCTGGACGCACTTCGGCGTGGCCCGGCACGTGCCGGACAACTGCTGGCTGTCGACGCGGTCGTCCTGCCGGACGCGGGCGTTTCCGCTGTGGACGCCCGAGGGCGAGCCGAACCTCGCGCCCGAGGTGGCCATCGGCTGGAGCGATCGGCTGGGTCTGCCGATCGATCCGCTCTCCTTCGTCGAGTACGCGATCGCGTTCCTCGCCTCTCGGCGCTACCGCGCGGAGTTCGACGAGGCGCTGCATCACGACTACCCCCGCCTGCCCGAGCCGCCGGACGCCGAGTCCTTCCGCCGGGTGCGCGACGCAGGTCGCGCGATCGTCCGCGCCTTCGACGCCCCCGCTTCGGGTGAGGAGGTGGAGGTCGGGCACGTGCGGGTGACGTGCACGGCCCTCGCCCGCGCGGTCCGCGCGTCCGACGCCCCGGTGAGCGCGCTGCTCTCGCTCGCGTTGGATTGACGGGGCCCGGTCCCTCTGCGAGGCTGGCTCGACGCCCATGCCTCCGTCACGGAAGTCCCGGCTCTCCACGAAGCTCCGGCGTGCGCCGACGCAGTACCGTCCGGTCGCACACCTCGCTTCGGGAGGGATGGCCGAGGTCTTCCGGGCCGAGGCGATCTTCGAGGCCGGAGATACGCACTCGGTCGCGATCAAGCGCGTCTTGCCCGCGCTCGCGCACGAGACGATGTACCGCTCGATGTTCGAGGACGAGGCCCGGCTCGGCATGCTCCTCAGGCACCCGAACATCGTGCGCGTCTACGACGCCCGGGAGGTGGCCGGGACGTTCATCATGATCATGGAGCTGGTGGATGGCACGTCGCTCAAGGACATGCTCGACGCGGCGCACGCGCGCGAGGCGTGCATGCCCGTGCCGACGGCGCTCCACGTGATCCGCGACATCGCCAAGGGCCTCGACTACGCGCACGTCGCGGCCGACGCCGAGGGCACGCACCTCGGCATCATCCACCGCGACGTGTCGCCGCACAACGTGCTGCTCGGCAAGGACGGCGGCGTGAAGCTCGCCGACTTCGGCCTGGCCAACGCGAAGGTCCACCAGACGCTGCGGTCGAGCGAGCTCGTGGGCGGCAAGCTCGGCTACCTCGCGCCCGAGGTCATCCTGCAGCGCCCGACCGACCAGCGCATCGATCTGTTCGCCGCCGGGATCGTCCTGTGGGAGATGCTGGCCGGCCGCCGGCTCTTCCAGGGCAAGGACGACGCCGAGACCGTCCGCAACGTCGTGCGCAAGGCGATCGAGCCGGTCTCTTCCTTCAACCGCGCGGTCCCTCCGCGCGTCGAGGCGATCGTGCGCCGCGCGCTCGACCGCAACCCCGACAAGCGCTACCGGAGCGCGCGCATGCTCCTCGAAGACGTCGAGGAGGCGCTCGGCGAGATCGACCGGGACGTCGGCCCGAAGGACGTCTCCCTCCTCGTCGGGCTGCACCTCGCCGGCAAGCGCCAGCGCGCGCGGCGGCTCGGCGGTCTCGACCTGCTCGCGCAGGAGCTCGACGCGTTCGTCCACGCGGCCGAGGGCTCCGAGTACGACATCGGCGCGGCGCCGCTCGACCCGGCGGACTTCGGAGGCATCATGCCGAGCGGCGTCCGACCGCGCCCGTCGGACCCGCCGTCCCGCCGCCCCGGCGACCCCGACTGGTACGACCCGGACCGCTGACCACGCGCACGCTCACGCCGGGCCGAGGCCCGCCGGTCCGACCTCGAAGAGCGCGTCGCTGATCCGGTGAGGGGCGCGGGCGGCCTCCTCGCGTGCTCGCGCGCGCAGCGCGGCGACCCGCGCGTCCGGTGCACGGCTGCACGCGAGCAGCGTGTCACGGTGCGGGATGGCGGCGAAGAAGGGGGAGCCGAGCTCCGGGGCGAGCACGTCGTGCAGCGTGGGCAGGACGAGCCGCGCGGCGTCGAGCCCGTCGCCGGTGTGCGCGATCACGATCGGCCCCTCGCGCGTGTCGACGCTGGCGAACCGGGCGCGCTCGGATCGCGCGGCGAGGTTCGCGAGCGCGGCGGTCCGCGCCTCGTCCGGCCGCCCCCACGACGCGACCTCGTCGCGCCGTACGTAACGCGCGCGGCCGTCGTAGACGAGCTGGAGCGCCAACACTACGTCGTGCGCCACGGGCTCGACGAAGAGCCCGCCCCGCTCGCCGTGGCCCCTCGCGAGCTCGTCGACGAAGGCCCTCGACAGGAGCCGCGGCAGGAGCCGCTCGCGCGCTTCGCCGAAGCTCGGCGGCCTCGCTCCGCGGCCCCCGGGGAGCATGCCGACGAGCTTGCGCACCGCCCGGTCCACCGCCGGGGCGTCCTGCGCCTCGGTCGCGGCGACGACGCGGCCGAGGTCGACCTCGACGTCCGGTGCGAGGCGCACGTACTGCTCGAACCGCTCGGCGACGTGCGTTCCCGGCAGCTCCTCGCCGAGAAGGCGATCGAAGGCGGCGAGGACGCGCGAGAGCGGGCCCTGGGCACGCGCCTCGGCCTCTGCGCGGCGGACGGCGGCCCCGAGCGCCGCGCGGGGGTCGTCGGCGTCGAGCGCCTCTTCGACGGCGCCGAACGGGTCGAACCAGCCGTGCGCCCCGAGACGGACGCGGTGCGTCCCGTCCCGCTCCGCGTGGGATCCGTCGCCCACGTGGTCGACGAGCACGAGACCGAGCAGCGCGCCCGCCCCTTCCACGAAGCGCCGGTCCTCCTCCTCGGCGGGCTCCTCGAGCTCGCACCAGGCGTCGACGGCCTCGGCCAGCCGGGCGAGGGCCGCGTGGCCTCGCGGGAAGGTCGCTGGATCGCTGCCGCAGCGCTCGGCCACGAAGCGCTCCGCCGCCGCGACGAGCGGACCGCCGCGGTCCCGCAGCCCACCGAGCCAGCCGCTCATGCCACGACGCGGAGCGGCCGGATCACGGGATCACCGCCGTGGCCTCGATCTCGACGAGACACCCCTTGGCGAGGAGCCCTGCGACCTCGACGAGCGCCATCGCCGGGTAGTGCCTCCCCATGAGCTCGCGGTAGATCCTGCCGAGCTCTGACCGGACCCGCACGTACTCGTGGCGATCGGTCACGTAGATCGTGAGGCGGCCGACGTGCTCGGGCCCGCCGCCGGCCTCGCGGACGACGTCGAGCACGTTCCGGAGGGCCTGCGCGAACTGCGCGGCGAATTCGTCCGAGACCATGCGCCCGCTCGAGTCCCAACCGACCTGGCCGGCGACGAAGAGCACGCGCCCGGGGCCGAGCAAGACGCCGTGCGAGTACCCGCGTGGCGGCGCGAGCGAGTCGGGGTTCACCACTCTGGCCATGGCCGCAGACGCTAAGATAGACGACCACGACTCGGCAATGGCCCTCGCTCCTCGGCTTCGCTCGACCTGCGGAACGTCACACGGACAGGAGGCGCACGGTCGGAAATCGCGCGGCGAGCCGTTCGAGGTCACCGATGTCCGCGGTGAGCACGACGTCGCCCCGCCGCGCCGCCGACACGATGACGGTCGCGTCCACCAGCGTCGAGCCGCGAACGGCCGCCAGGGTCTCGCCCACGGACTTCGCGAGCTCCTCGTCCATGGTCTCGACGACGATCGCGTCGAGTGTCGCTTCGCGGAGGTCGGACCGCCGACGCCACCACTCCGCGATCACGTTGGCTGGCGCCGTGACCCTCGCACCGTCCTCACGCGCAACGCGCAGGAACGCCGTTGCACGCTGGCGGCGCCGCTCTAGGGCGATGAGAGCGCCGGTGTCGAGGGTGTAGCCGGTCACTTGCCGTAGATCTCGGCGCGAATCGCCGCCATCTGCGCAGCTGTGACCCGATCGGCTCGCAGCTTCTTCAACAGCCGATCCATGGCCTCGGCGCGACGCTTCTCGCGGAGCGCTTCGGTGAGCACCGCCGAGAGGCTCATACCGGACCTCTTCGCATGGGCTCTCGCCCACGCTAGCTCCTCGCTCTGGATGGACACGCTCAGCTTCTCCGTCCCGGCCATGGTGCTACCAAAGGTAGCATCGCTCTGACAGACGTCCAGCGCCCTGTCCGCGTCCCCTTTACAGGAAACCCGATCGGAGGAGGGGCCTCGAGGGACGGATGCTATACGTGGAGAGGACATGGCGAAGAAGAAGAAGAAGGCCAAGACGAAGCCCGCCGCAGCCGCGAGCGAAGAAGCGGTGACCGAGGAGACGAGCGCGGAGGCCGGCGAGGAAGAAGAAGGAGACGAAGGCGCGGCTCAGGCGAGCGACGACGAGCAGCAAGAGGCGGTCGCGCAGGAGAAGGAGCGCCCGCGCATCGAGGGGCGTGGCCGTTCGCGTGGCGCGCCCGCCGGCGCCGCCGGCGTCGACCCTCTCATCCCGTCGCCCGACGGTCCCCGGGTCTCCAGCAAGGGCGGGCTCGTGTTCGTCGCGGTGATCCTGGCGCTCGTCGTGCTCGCGATCGTGGCGCAGTTCACGATCGGGCAGTGATGCGATGACGGGGCGGCGCGCGCGGCGCCCGCACACGCGGCGCCGGGTGTTCGCGGCGGCGTTGATCGCCGCGATGTGGCTCGTCCCCTGCGCGGCGCC
Organism: Candidatus Neutrinellum sp.; assembly: GCA_039794305.1. GTDB lineage: Bacteria > Myxococcota_A > Polyangia > Polyangiales > JBDIVX01 > JBDIVX01. Next base: position 19,740 of record JBDIVX010000086.1, on the reverse strand, counting down.
GGCGACGATCGAGGAGCAGCGCGCGCGGCTCCCTCCGCCGGCCGAGTGCGGAGACGATCCGGTGACCGGAGTGTGGAAGAGCCACCAGTACGATCCCCAGTACGGGGACTGGACGGTCTTCATGCTCCGCATCCGGCGCGCCGACGGCGCCCCGAGCCGGCTCGTCGGCACGATCACCAACCACAGTTGGGACGCGGGGCCGGCGCAGGAGGAGCCGCCGCCCTGCGCGGCCGGGTCCGGATCGCAGTGGGTCGTCTCGATGGACGCCCAGGGCACCGTCTCGCCCGACGGTCGCATCTTCTTCGGAGGAGTCGGCGGCTGGCGGCTCGACCAGGTCATCTGCGAGCGCGGACCCTTCGCCTACAACCTCGACAACTTCACCGGCGTCATCGACCGCGAGCTGAACGAGTTCCAGTCGGTGAACAACGACGGCGGCCGCGCCGTGAATGATCCGACGGTCTTTCGCCGCATCTCCTGCTTCGAGGACCCGCACCCGGCGCCCCACGTCCGCCCCACGCCCCCGCCGTTCTACCCGGACATGGACCGCGGCGGCTGCGGCCTGTAGCGGCTCTCGAGGGCGAATCGGGCCGCTTTCGGGCGTAGGACTGGCGTAGACTCGACGCCCCCATGCGCCGGCTCCGAAAACGCCTGGCCGCTCTCGCTGGCCGGGTGCGGGACGTGTTCCCGCTGACCCCGTTGGGCCTCCTCGTCACCGGCGGCAGCGCGTGGGCGCTCCTCCACTGGGGGCTCGCGCGCATCGATCTGCTCCTGCTCGTGGTCGGCATCGTCGGGGTGGGCCTCGGCCTCTTGTGCACGCTGCTCACCTGTGCGACCGCGCTCGTCCTGTGGATCCGGCTCCGCCGGCGGCGGACCGGCGACGCGCTCAAGCTCGAGTGCGGCTTCCCGGGCCGCACCGGCTTCTCGGTGGGGAGCCCCTGGTTCGTCCCCTTCGTGCGGATCGGCTGGACGTGGACCGAGCCCGGGGCGCACGTGCGGCAGCACCGCCGCGGGCTCCGGCTCCACGAGGAGGTCACGCCGATCCGGCGCGCCCTCTGCGACCGGATCGCGCGTCGGATGGAGGTGAGCGACTCGTTCGGGCTCACCCGGGTCACGTTCCCGCTGCACGAGGAGCGCGACGTCCGGTTCCATCCGTCGGTGGGGGCGCTCAAGCAGATGCAGGTCGTCCGAAGCCTGTCGGCGGGCGAGGACCTCTCGCATCCGGACGGGCCGCCCGAGGGCGAGCGGATGGACATCCGGCACTACGCCGCGGGCGATCCGATCAAGTACGTGCTGTGGAAGGTGTTCGCCCGCACGCGCGAGGTCGTCGTGCGGACGCCGGAGCGCGCGATCGGCCCCGTGCACCAGACGGTCGCGTACCTGGTCGCGGGCGACTCGGACGAGCCGGCCGCCGGCGCGGCGCGGGTCGCCGTGGACTGTGGCGCGCTCGGCGGGGACTGGGTGCTCGGCGCCGACGGAAACGACGAGAATGCCTTCAACAGGCAGCAGGCCCTCGAGGTGCTCGCGCGCTCGTCGCGCGTCGAGCCCGAGGGCGGCGGGGCGGGGCTCGCGAAGTTCCTGAGGGAGGCGACGCCCGGCGGCCCGGGCCGCGCGCTGGTCTTCGTGCCCGGGCGTCCGGGCCCGTGGATCGACCGTGTGCTCGCGGGCGTGCGGAGCCTCGGCGCGAGCGGCACCGGCGTCGAGTTCGTGGTCTGCACCGACGGGATCGATCGCAAGAGCGAGCGATCGCTCCTGCGGCGCGCCGCCTGGGACGACCAGGAGCCCCTCGACCCGTCGAAGGGCGTCGGACCCGCCACCGCCGAGGACGTGCAGGCCGTGTGCAAGGCGCTCGCGTCGGTCCGCGGCCGCGTCCTGGTGATCGACCGGGTCGCCGGCCGCGTCTGGTCTCCCGACCACCTCGGGGCCCGGGAGGCGGCATGAGGCGGCCCGAGCCGAACGAGCGCCCGCAGTACGCGGACGACGGCACGTTCGGGAGGCTGCTCGGCGTGATCCGCCACCCGCTGCGCGCGGTCGCGATGGCGCTCGCGGCGGTGGCGATCTCCTGGGGCGTGCTCATGCCCGCGGGCGTGACCTCCGCGGTCATCGGCGCGGTGCTCGGCGTCGTCGCGGGCGAGCTCGCCGGCCGCTCGCGCCTGCGGCTCGCCGCGGCCGCGGTGGCCCTGCTCCTGGTCGTCCTCATGAGCTGGGGCGCCGCGTCGCTGGCCACGGGGGGCGAAGCCGTCCCGTCCGTGGTCGGGCCGGGCGCGACGCTGAAGCTCGCGGGGGCGCTCCGGTACGGCTCGCTCGCCTTCGGCCTGACCGCGCTCCTGCGCGCGGTGGCCGTGCGGCGCCCGGCGGCGCTCGCGCTCGAGCTCGCGTTCGTGGTCGTCGCGCTCGCGGTCATGTTCGCGTCGCACCGCGACGGCGTGATCGCGCGGCCGCTGTGGATCAGCGACTGGGCGTGGCAGAAGGGGATCGACCCGGCGAGCGTGTTCATGGCGCTCGGCGCGGGCGCGGCGGTCATCCTCGCCGTGCTGCTCGTCCTCGAGCGCCGGAGCGGCCGGACGGTCTCGACGCTCTTGTCGCTGCCGCTCCTCGCTCTGCTCGCGATCGCGTGCCTCGACGTGGTGGGCCGGCCGACGCCCGAGGCGGCGGACGGTCTCGGGCTCACCGACGCCGATCCGGGCGATCCGCCGAACCTCCAGGAGGACGGGGATCCCGGGGGCGGCGGGCAAGGCGGCCCGGACGGCGGCGGCGCCCGACCGGACCGCGGCGACGGCGGCGGATCGAGCGGCGCTCGGGACGGCGGGGCCGGGGGCGCGACGGGAGAAGACGGCGGGGCCGGGGGCGCGACGGGAGAGGACGGCGGGGCCGGGGGCGCGACGGGAGAGGACGGCGGGGCCGGCGGCGCGCGGGGACAGGACGGCGGCGGTGCGTCGGGTCGCGCCGACGGCGGAGGCGGGGGAGGCGGCGGCGACGCCGGCCTCGACGCAGGGGGTGGGGGCGGTGGCGGCGCCGACGCGTCGGTCGCCGACGCGGGAGGCGGCGGAGGTGGGGTCGACGCCGCCGTGCCACCGATCACGCCTCCGAACGGAGGTGAGGGGCAAGGGCAACAGCCCCAGCCTCCGACCCAGAGCCAGCTCACCGACGAGGGAGACCAGGGGCCCAGCAACTCGCCGGCGCCCATGGCCGTGGTCGTGCTCGACAACGACTACTCGCCGCCGGCGCAGGGCTACTACTTCCGACAGGAGGCGTGGAGCCGGTTCAACGGCACGCGGATGGTCCCCTCGGCCACCGACGGCGCCGACGGCGACACGCTCGCGGAGTTCCCGACGCGGCCGACGCCCGTCACCGGCCCCCCGCCGGGCGAGCGGACGCGCGTCTCGGCGACGGTCGCCATGCTGATCGATCACCAGCACCCGTTCGCGCTCGAGACGCCGGTGGCGTTCGAGCCGGTGGCCAACCCGAACCCCGAGCGGTTCGTCCGCTCGTACCGCTTCGAGTCCCTCGCCCAACAGACCGACTACCGCGAGCTGCTCGGCCGACAGGCCGGTGATCCCGCGTGGACCGAGGAGGTCCGGGCGATGTACCTCGAGGGGCACGCCGATCCGCGCTTCGAGGAGCTGGCGCAGCAGATCCTGGACGAGAACCTGCCCCCGTCGATGCACCGCGACCCCTTCGCGCGCGCGCTCGCGATCAAGCTCTGGCTCGACCGTACGCTCATCTACTCGACCCGGGAGCGACACGCGAACGTCGAGGATCCGACGGTCGACTTCCTCTTCGGCAACCGCACCGGCTACTGCGTGCACTTCGCTCACACCGCCGTGCTCCTGTGGCGCTCGGTCGAGATCCCGGCGCGGATCGGGACCGGCTACATGGTCCCCGAGGAGAACCGCCGCGGCGGCTCGTCGATCCTGGTGCGGAGCGGCGACGCGCACGCCTGGCCCGAGCTCCACCTCGACGGCGTGGGCTGGGTCGTGCTGGACGTCTCCGCCGAGCAGAACCTCGACGAGCCGGGGCAGCCGCTCGACGAGGACCTGCAGCGCATGCTCGGCGAGATGGCCCGCGACCAGCCCGCGGACCCGGAGGACGAGATCCGCGAAGACCCGGACGAGGGCTCGGGCCTCGACGTGGACCCGTGGATCGCGCTCCTCGTGCTCGGCTCGATCGTGCTCGGCTGCCTCTACGGCGTGAAGCTGTGGCGTAGAATGGCGCCGCTGTTCGCCGGCCGGAACGCGATGGCGCGCGTGCGCTACCGGGCGCTGCTCGACCGCCTCGCCGAGGTCGGCCTCTGTCGCGAGTACGGAGAGACCCGCGAGGAGTTCGCGCGCCGCGTGGCGTCGGTGGCTCCGGCCTTCGGGCAGGCGACGTCCCTCCACGTGGCCGCTCGCCTGCGCGATCCGCAGACCGACGCGAGCAAGCGGCCGGAGTGGTCGGCGTCGATCTGGCGCGACGTGAGCCGCGACGTACGAAAGCAGATCGCGGGCGGCACCCGCTTGTGGCGCCGCCTGCTCGGACTCCTTCACCCCGTCTCGTTTTTGGACTCTCGATAGGGGGAAACCCGTGACCGAAACGATCAGGTCGGACTTTCAGCAGAGCGAGCACATCACCTACGAGCCTGCGCCTCGGATCGAGGACCTGAACGGCGCCTACGGCGTCGTCCAGCGGCTGCGCGACCGCCTCCAGACGGTCGTGCGTGGGCGCGACGACGTCATCGAGCTCGTCATCACGGCGCTGCTCGCCGACGGGCACGTCCTGCTCGAAGACTACCCGGGCTCGGGCAAGACCACCCTCGCCAAGGCGCTCGGCGACTCGATCGTCGACGACCTCCCCGACGACGACATCGTCACCATCCGGCGCATCCAGTTCACGCCCGACCTGCTCCCGTCGGACGTGACGGGGACGACGATCTTCGATCCGAACACCAACAGGTTCTTCTTCCGGCCGGGGCCCGTGTTCGCGCACGTGGTCCTCGCCGACGAGATCAACCGCACGTCCCCCAAGGTGCAGTCGGCGCTGCTCGAGGCGATGGGCGAGAAGCAGGTCACGGTCGACAACCGCACGCGCAAGCTCGACAAGCTCTTCTTCGTCATCGCGACGCAGAACCCGCTGGACCTCTCGGGGACCTTCCCCCTGCCGAGCGCGCAGCTCGACCGCTTCCTCTTCAAGATCCGGATGCAGCACATCTCGCGCGAAGCCGAGCTCGAGATCCTCGCGAGCCTCCGGCAGAGGAAGATGGGTGCCGGGGCGGACCTGCCGCGCGTCACTCGGACGGAGATCCTGGACGCGCGCGAGGTGGTCGAGACGCAGGTGCACGTGGCCCCCGAGATCCGGGAGTGCCTCGTCGAGATCGCGCTGCGCACGCGGAACGATTCGCGCATCCTGCAGGGGGCTTCGACGCGCGCGCTCGTCCTGTCGATCCCGGCGCTGCAGGCCCGCGCGCTCACGCGCGTCCGGGACCACGTCACCGCCGAGGACGTGGAGGCGCTCTCCCAGTACGTGTTCGGCCACCGGCTCGAGCTCGCGCCCGGGGCCGACGCCTCGGAGACCGTCGTGCGCGAGTGCTGCGCGGGGCCTCTCGAGCAGCTCGCCCGGCTCACGATGCGCCGCTGAGGATCCGATGAAACGCTCCCGAACGGCCCTGCTGCTCCTCGCGTGCCTCGCCCTCGGCGGCGCCGCCGTCGCGGCCGTGCACGACGCGGGGGCGCAGGGGACGCTGGCGCCGGCCGCGCAGACGGCGGAGGAGCAGGAGGCGCTCGACCTCCTGTCTCGGGAGCAGATGGTCACGGCGCGGACGAAGGCCGAGGAGGTCCTCGCCCGCGACCCGGGCTCCTTCGTGGGGCACTACGTCCTCGGTGTCGTGCTCCACCAAGCGGAAGGGTCGCTCGCGCGCGCCATGTATCACCTCGGCCGGGCGCGGGAGATCTACGAGACTACCTGGGCGGCATCGACCCGCCCCGCCGGAGCGCCCTGGGAGCTGCACCGCGATCTCCTCTACCGCATCCAGTCGCTCGCGGGCGAGATGGAGCTGCACGACTACCGCCTGCACGTCCTCGGCTACCACGACTACCTGTACGATCCGGACCTGCTCGCGCAGCACGCCTGGCCGCTCATCCGCCTCGGGCGGTTCGACGAGGCCCGCGACTTCGCCGAGCGCGCCGCCCAGTCGCGCGACGAGTGGCAGAAGTCCTCGGGCCTGAACGCGCTCTGCGCCATCGAGGGCGAGGCCGGCCGGCGGCAGCCGTTCTTCGACGCGTGCCTCGCCGCGTTCGAGAACGCGCGCGACCGCGGCGCCGACGCGGAGGGCGAGGGCGCCGTCGCCGTCCACGCCTACAACGCGGCGCAGGCGGCGCGGGCCATCGTGGACTTCGAGCGAGCCGAGCACCTCGCGCTCGAGGGCGCGCGCCGGCTCGAATTCACCCCCGCCAACCCCTGGCGCCTGCTGGTGCGCCAGCACCTCGAGCAGGGCCGGTTGACCGAGGCGGTCGAGGCGCTCCGGGAGATGCAGCGCTGGCGCGCGCGGCAGCCTGCCCACCTGCGCGACCAGGACCGGGCGGAGACCGACGCCGCCCTCGCGGAGCTGATGCTCGTGGCGGGCGAGACGGAGGTCGGGCTTCGCGCGATCGATCGGGCCATCGCCCAGCCGGACCGGCGCGGCCTCGTGTCCTCCGACCCGGAGCAGGCGCTCGGCGCGCACGCGCTCTTGCGCCGTGCCCTCTCGCGCGCGCACGCCGAGCAGGTCGCCGAGGAGGCGAGCTCGGCCGGGACCCTCGCGCGGATCGGCGGTGTGTTCACGGCGCCCTACGCGCGCCTCGAGAGCTGGCCCGACGACGAGCGGATCCGGAGCACGCTGTCCGACGACGCGCGCCTCGTCGCGACGCTGCGCCTGTACGTGCGCGGCGGCATCGAGCCGGTGCCGGTGTGGCTGGTCGGCGATCTGGTGGAGGTGCTCGGGCCCGGCATCGCGGGCGTCGCGCTCCGCCGGGCGCGCGCCACCGAGGCGCCGGACACGCCGCTCGCCCCGTTCTACGACGGGCTCGACGCCGAGGTCGCGCTCGCGAAGGGGCGCCCGACCCGCGCCTACGAGCTCGCGCGATCGGCGCTCGAGCGGCTGCCGCCGAGCCAGACGCTCGTGCGCGCGCGCATCGCCGCCGTCGGCGCCGAGGCGGCGCGCGACGCGGGGCGCGCCTCGGACGCGCTCGCCCTCTACGAAGAGGCGATGCAGCAGGACGCCGGGGTGGTTCGGCGGCTCGGGATCTCGATCCCGGCGAGGGTGTCGCTCCGCGGCGGGGGCGAGGTCGGCCGGAGGGCGGCCGACGCGCTCGAGGCGTCGCCTCGCTTCCACGCCGGGCGCGGCTTCGAGGTCGTGGTGAGCGGTGCGGGCGAGGCGGTCGAGGCGTGCCTCCTGAGCGCGCACGGCGCGCGGCTCGGCTGCGCCCAGGTGGATCCGAGCGCGCTCGCCGAAGGCTTTGCGGCTGCGCACGCGGAGTGGGAAGAGAAGGTCGCCGAGGCGCGGGAGGCCGGCGCGGAGGGCCGAGAGGCGCTCGAGGGCCTGCTCGAGGGCGAGCCCGAGGCGCCCGATCCCGCCGAACGGCTGGCGGAGCTCTTCCACGCGCGCGTCTTCGCGGCGCCCGTGACGCTCTCGTCGGCCGACCTCGGCTCGCTCGACGGCCGGACCACCACCGGCGCGGACGTCGCGCGCGAGCGGCTCGAGGGCCTCCTGCAGCAGGCGGTCGAGAGCGCGCCCGAGTGAGGTGGCGAGCTCCGAGGCAGGAGCGCGCCCGGAGCTTCAGCCGGGGGCGCGGCCATGCCCGGCAACCCCTCCACGCGGCGCAGCGCGCGCGCCGCGCTCCCCAGGGGGGATGGCCCGGGCGTGCACGTGCGTGAGCTCGGCCCCGAGCAGGAACGCCTGCGCAGAGTAGTAGAGCCAGATCAGGAGGAAGACGAAGGCGCCGGCGGCGCCGAGGGACTGCGTCCGGACGATCCAGCCGACGTACGAGCCGAACAGGAGCGTCCCCAGGTTGAACAAGGCGGAGGCCAGGAGCGCACCCATCCAGGCGCTGCGCCACGGCACGCCCGCGTCCGGCAGCACGCGGTACGTGATCGCGGCGATGAGGGCGACCGCGCCGACCGCGAGCAGGGTCTGCACGACCTCGACCGACGCCCGCGTCCACGACGTCCCGCCGAAGATCTCGTCGTGGAGCGCGCCGGTCGCGCTGCGCGCGACGACCAGCAACAGGAGCACGAGCCCGGCGCCGAGCATCATGCCGAACGCGAGGAGCCGCTCGCCGACCATCCGCCGTACCCGGCGGCCGAGCCCGTTCGGACGGCAGCGCGTGGTTCCCCAGATCTCGTTCAGCGCAGCCTGGACCTGCGCGAAGAGGCGCGTCGACATCAACAGGGCGACGCCGATCCCGACCGCCGAGAGCAGCCCGGGCGTCCGGCTGGCCTGGACGATCCAGCCGTTGATGACGTCCGCCGGCTCGTAGCCGAGCACGTCGGCGAGCGCGTTCGCCGCTTCCTGTCGGGTCGCGCGGCTCGGCACCTGCGTGGCGAGCAGGGCGAGGCCGAGGAACGTGAGCGGCGCCACGGCGAGCAGCACGTAGAAGGCGATGGCGGCTGCGACGAGCCCGCCTCGGTCGCGCCGGAACGAGCGGCCGCTCTCGCGAACGAGCCGAAGGCCGCGGCCGAGTCTGCGCGGGAGGTGTCTCATCGCCGCCGACCGGACCTTAAGGCCTGGTCCTCGACGTGCACGGTCGCCGCGGGGATCCCGGTGTAAGCTCCGGGCGTGTCGCACCTTCCCGTCGCCCAGACGGCGTCTGCCGCCGAGCGCGCAGCGCGCTACGACGAGGTCGCCGCCGCCGTCGCCTCGCTCCTCGAGGGGGAGGACGACTGGACCGCGGCGATGGCGACCGTCGCGTGCGAGCTGCACCAGGCCTTCGCGTACTTCCACTGGACGGGCTTCTACCGGGCGGTGAGCGACCGGCTCCTGATCGTCGGGCCGTACCAGGGCACCCACGGCTGCCTGCGCATCGACTTCGACCGGGGCGTGTGCGGCGCGGCGGCGAGGACCCGGCGGACGCAGCTCGTCCCGGACGTGAGCGCGTTCCCCGGGCACATCGCCTGCGCGAGCACCACCCGGAGCGAGATCGTCGTGCCCGTCGTGACCCCGGAGGACCGCCTGCTCGCCGTGCTCGACGTCGACTCGAACGAGCCGGGGGCGTTCGGCGAGGTCGACCAGGAGCACCTCGAGCGGCTCTGCGCCGACCTCGGCCGCCGCTTCGCGTCCGCGGCGGTCAGTGTACGGAGATGACGTACGCGTTCGTGGCCCCGCCGTAGCCGTACACCCTCACCCAGAACGGCCCTTCGGCCTCGACGGCCTCCTCGTCGGTCACCGACTGGCTGATCGCGACGCGGGTGCCGTCCTCGGCGACCGCTTCCATGTCGAGGTCGCCGTCGGTGTGCCGGAAGGCGATGCGGACGCGTCGGGTGCCGGCGGCGTCCACGCGGTACCAGTCGTCGTCGCCCTCGCAGATGCGCGCCTCGAGCGGTGCGTCGAGCGGGGTCGCCCGGCTCCGGTCGTCATCGCCGCCCGCCGGGTCGCAACCGTCGGCCGGTCCGGCCGGCGGATCCGCCGGGGGCTCGTCGAGCGTGCACCGGTCGGCCCCACGCCCGGTGGGTGCGTCCTCGGGGACGTCGCGCCAGCCGCACGTCTCGTCCTCGCTCCAGGCCACCCACTCGGCGGCGCGGCCGAGGCTTTCGGCGTGCGCCCTCCAGCGGTCGTATCCGTCACCGGCGGCCTCGGCTCGGAACACCGTGGGAGCGGCGCACACGCCGTCGGCCTCGGCGCGGGCCTGCTCGTCCTCCGCGTAGCTCATCACGATCTCGAACATCGCCGGCGTAGTGGAGCTCCAGCAGCACGTCTTCGACTGCTCGTACTCGAGCTCGGCCAGCACGAAGTCCTCGAGGGTCCGGTAGGTGGCGTCCACCTCGGCCCGGGGCGTCCCGAAGTCCGCCTCCATGACGTCGTAGAGGTCCGCGAACGCGTCCTCGCGGCGCGTCCGCGCGGCGCAGCTCGCCGGGTAGGTCCTGAGGTGCATCCGCGCCGACTCGATCCGCTCGAGCGCAGCGTCCCGGCGCTCCTCGGGGGACACGTCCGCGAGGATCTCGGCGAAGCGCTCGGGGCGGGCGGCGATGGCGTCCTCGTCCGCGTCGTCCACGTACGCCTCGGCGTCCACGTCGAGCACCACGTTCCGCCAGCGGCCGTCGCGGACCACCGCGGTGCGCCAGCGCCGAAGCCCGCCGCCGAGCTTCGCGTAGGCCGTGCCGTCGCCGCTCTCGCCCACGCCACCGGTCGCCGCCAGCGTGAAGTAGTGGCGGGCGCTCGCCGGCTCCTCCCAGATCGGCTGCCTGCGCGGCATGCTCCCGGTCGCCACCTCGACCGCGAAGCGGCCCGCGACGGGCTCGTCGACCCGCATCACGGGGATGGTGTGCCCGATGCCCCTTCGCTGCCACCGCTCGAGCAGCACGTCGCCCGCCGTCACGCGCTCGGGGACGACGTGGAACATGTTCGCGCCGTCGGCGAGGTTGGCGCTCCCGAAGTAGAGGAGCAGGAGGCGTAGGAAGTAGCCGACGCGCTTGTTCAGGAAGAGCTCGTCGAAGTAGGCGCCCGCGCCCGCCTTCGGGCCGAGGAACGGGACGGCGTCGTCGTCGCCCAGCCGGTAGCCGCGGAGCCGCTCGTCGGTCGGCCACTCGTCCCCGTCGCTCCATGCGCCGGTGTGATCACGGTAGGCGCTCCGGAAGCGCGGGAAGCGCGCGACGCGCTCCCCGTCGGCGTCCACGAAGCCGAAGTGGCCGGCGTAGATCGTCTGCCGGGTGTGCGAGTCCCAGCCCTGGAGGAAGAAGGGCAGGCCGTACCAGCTCGCGAAGGTCGCGCGCAGGAGGAGCGCCACCTCGGCGCACTCGAGGGTGGGCGCGGGCAGCTCGCGGGTGCCGTGAGGGGTCCGCACGATGAACGTCTCGCCCCATCCCGTCTCGCGCCGAGTCCGCTCGAAGCTCGCGACCCACGCGTCGTGCTTCTGCTCCCACGTGAGGCCGGAGCCGGCCTCCCAGGCGATCCCGGGCTCGCCCTCCACGTCGGTCCAGCTCCTGCCGACCGCCCACACCTCGGTGTCGGCGCTCCGGACGCGCGGGCCGCGCGCGCCGCCGCGGTCGAGCTTGCGCTCGTCGGGGACAGGGTCGAACGGGCCGCCGAGGCCCGTCTCCCCGGCGGCGAGGTCGAGCGGCGTGGGCTCCGCCGCGCAGGCGATGAGGCCGAGGCTCAGGGCGAGGGGGAGGGGAAGCGCACGCATGGCCGAGCCCCATAGCGAGCGCCGTGCCGAGCTTCGCGGTCGGATTTTCCCAAGCATTTCCGCCAATGGGGAGCGCGAGCGGTGGCCGGAGATCGGCGTCCGCCATCTCCCGCCGGCGTCCCGCCACCCGGAAGGCGCTTGCAACCACCGCGAATGCACCCATTTTGGGGTTCGTGACCGCGCTCGAGGAAGAACGGACCGAAGGTGCGCTCGCCGAGCTCGTGAGGGTCCTCGACCGGCTTCCGTTCGTGTCCAGCGTCAAACGCGACGTGCAGAGCCTCCGCGAGCTGCTCTACCAGCGACGAGCCCCGCGCGTCGCGTTGCTCGGTCTGCCCGGCAGCGGGCGCACAGCGCTCGTCAACGCCTTGCTCGGCAAGGACGCCCTGCCCGCCGTCGCCGAGCCCGGCTGGGTGCGCGTCGACGCCGAGGGCGCGCTCGTCGACGTGCTGGAGATCTCCCTCGGCGGAGGTGAGGAGACACGGGCGCTCGTTCGGAGAGCGCTCGACGAGAGCCCCGCCGATTGCGTGCTCCTCGTCTGTTCGGCCGACCAGGTCGACGGGTCGTTTTCCGAGGCGACCTCGGAGCTCGGGGAGCTCCTCGGGATCGTCGGGGCGAAGGAGGCGGTCGCGGTCCTCACGCACGCAGACACGCTGCCCCCCCGAGACGCCGAGCCGCCTTACCCGGAGGAGAAGCTCCACGCCGTCGACGTCGGTACGAGCCGCCTGCGGCGCGTGCTCTCGGACTGCGCCGTCTCGGTGCGAGAGGTGTTGGGCGTGTCGAGCCGCGACGGGCACGGGATCCGGCCGCTGTCGGAGCTGCTCGTCGAGGTCCTCCCGGACGCCGCGCGCCTCGAGGCCGCACGCGCGTTCCCCCGGGCGGCGCGTGGGCGGCGCGTCGTCGCCAACCGCATCGTCCACAGCGCGTCGACGCTGGCGCTGACCGTGGGGCTCGCGCCCGTTCCCTTCTCCGACGTGCTGGTGATCGCGCCGCTCCAGGTCACGATGGTGAGCGCGGTCGCGCACCTCTCGGGCCGCCCCTGGGACAAGAGGGCCGTGCTCGAGTGGATGGCGAGCATCGGCGTGGTCGGCAGCGCGGGTATGGGCCTGCGCTGGACGGCGCGGCAGCTCCTCAAGCTCGTGCCGGGCGCCGGGACGGTGGTGTCCGCCGGGGTCGCCGGCGCGGGGACGGTGACCATCGGCCAGAGCGCCATCGCCTACTTCTTGCGCAAGGACCCGCGCCTGCTGACCGAAGGCGCGCCACGGGGCTGAGCCCGTCCGCCCTCAGCCGTTCACCCGGACCGGGTCTGCCTCGAAGACCTCGGCGAACCGGCGGACGGCGGCTTCTTCCGCCTCCGCGAGGGTCACGTCGGTGCCCGTCTCGTGGACGAGCGAGGTAACGCCCTTGCCGCGGATGCCGCACGGGACGATCACGTCGAAGTGGCTCAGGTTGGTCGTCACGTTGAACGCGAACCCGTGCATCGTGACCCAGCGGCTGATGCGGACGCCGACGGCGCCGATCTTCCGGTCCTCGATCCACGTACCGTTCATGCCCTCGACCCGGCCGGCGACGAGGCCCCAGTCGGCGCACATCCGGATCATCGTCTCCTCGAGGTTCCTCACGTACTTCCTCACGTCCCGGCGGTCCGGGCCGAGGTCGATGATGGGGTAGACGACGAGCTGGCCGGGGCCGTGGTAGGTGACGTCCCCTCCGCGCCCGGTCTCGTGGACCTCGAAGCCGCGGGCGCGCAGCGAGTCCGCCGACAGGAGGACGTGCTCCGCCTTGGCGGCGCGACCCAGCGTGATCACGGGCTCGTGCTCGAGCAGGAGCAGCGTGTCTGCGATCTCGCCACGCTGGCGGGCCCCCTGGAGCTCCTTCTGCAGCTCGTGGGTCGGTCCATAGGGGACGCGGCCGAGGCGCCTGACGTGGAGCGTTCGCACGCTCGGAGCTTAGCGGCCGGGCCGCCGCCCCGCGAGCGACATGGTGCAGGGGCCGCCTCGGTGGTGCCTCGCCTCCGATCGACGCTTCACACGGTCCACGTCGCCTGGAAGAAGGCGCCGCGGGGGCGCCGCTCCCAGCGCACGCTCACGTCCCTGCGACCCGCGCAGCGCAGCACCGTCTCGATCCCCTTGGCCAGCCCGATCAGCTCCATCCTCGGCACGCCGGGCCAGCCGTCGAGGTCGATTTCGGCGCGGCCCGGGACCTCGATCCGGGAGGTCATCGCGCCGACGTCGTAGGTCTTGGAGTAGATGAGAGGCGTTCGCTTCACGAGCGCGGCGTCGCTCGTGAACTTGAGGATGATGCGCCAGAGCCCGGTCATCGTGCGTTCGACCCCGCGCTGCACGATCTCCACCAGCAGGTCCTCCGGCTGCCGTCCGATCCGGTGCGCGACCGCCGAGATGTAGCCGTTGCACGCGTCCGTCGAGAGCCACGAGACCGGCATCACGTTCGATAGCTCCGCGCGGTGTTCCTCGGGGAGCGCCTCGAGCGCTGCGCACATGGCGTCCTTCCCCGCCAGATCCTCCATGATCCGGATCTGGTCGAGCATCACGGCTCCGGAAACGCGCGGTTCGGCCCCCACGGCGCCGAGTCTACACGAAGCCGGCCCGGATCAACGCACGAGCTGCTCGGAGACCGCGTGCGCGACCCGGAGGTGCTGTACGAGCACCAGCACGTAGGTCCCGCACGCGACCCCCGCGCCCACCAGGGACAGGGGCCGCTGGCGGAACGCCCACAGCACCGCGACCCCGACGGTGACCAGCCCCGCCTTCGCGAGCAAGAACGGCACGTCCCCGTGGTCCAACAGAGCCGCCATGATCGGGTTCGCCTCCACCGCATGGCCGCGCCGGACGACGGCGAGGGTCATCAGCGCGTCGGCGCCGTTCAGCAACAGGATGGCCAGTAGGATCACCCGCAGCAGCGAAGTGCGCGTCACGGAGCCCGAGACTGCAACCGTCGGGCCATGCTTCTTTTCCGTTGTCGACGCGGATCCCGCCGAGGCGGATGGGCACACCCCGCGGCGGCACGCCTCACGCGCGACGGACTGCGCGTCTAACGCATGCGCATGGTGCGCACTGCTTCGAGGCAGCGCTCCCTCGGAGACGCGCCCTCTGCCGAGCCCGCAGACGTCGCAACGACCGCCGTGACGAGTCGCAGTCCGCGGTCGGCCGCGTACATCTCGAGCCGTCGATCTCCCGGCGGGAGCACTCCCCACTCGGGCTGCGGCGCCGGATCGCGAAGCGCGAAGCCTTCCATGGGGCCCTCGGGGGTCGAGAGGGTGAGCGCGCGATCGTCCCTTCCGCGGAACACGGCACGCCCGTCGCCGAGGAGCGCGCGCGCGTCGTCCTCTCTGAACATCCGACCGTCGCGGAACACGACGATCTGGCAGAATGCGTCGCGCTCCGGCGGGCGGAGGACGACGATGCGGCGCGGTCCGTCGGACTTCCTGTCCGCCGACCAACCCTCCGGGACGGTGACCGCGTAGCCCGCGAGATCCACCGTCTCGGGCCCGTCGTCGCAGGCCGCCGACAGGAGCGCGAAAACGACCGTGACGAATCTCCCGGTCGTGGCGCTACCTGTTCATGATGTGGATGGCTTCCTTCAAGGAGTGCTTGAAGGCCTCCATCATCGACTCGCCCAGCGTCGGATGAGGGTGGATCGTCAACGCCACGTCTTCGGCGAAGGCGCACATCTCGATCGCGAGCGCGGCTTCGCTGATGAGGTCGCTCGCCTCCGGACCGACGATGCCGACACCGAGCAGCCGGTTGTCCTCCGCGTCGACGATGACCTTCACGAAGCCGTCGGGCTCGAGGACGCTCATCGCGCGGCCGGAGACGGAGAAGGGGAACTTGCCGAGCTTGATCTTCTTGCCCTGCTTCTTCGCCTGCGTCTCGGTCATGCCGACGGTGGCGACCTCGGGATCGGTGAAGATGGCGGCAGGCATGCCGAGGTAGTCCGCGGCGGCCTTGTGGCCGGCGATCACCTCCGCGGCGATCTCGGCCTCCTTCGAGGCCTTGTGGGCGAGGAACGGAGGGCCGTTCAGGTCACCGATGGACCAGATGCCGGGGACGTTCGTCCGGAGCTGCTCGTCGACGATCACGTTGCCGCGCTCGTCCGTCTTCACGCCGGCCGCCTCGAGCCCGATGCCCTTCGAGCTCGCGCGGAAGCCGACCGCCACGAGCACCTTGTCGCACTCGACGGTGTGCGACTTGCCCTGCTCGTCCTCGATCGTGACCTTCGCGCCGGTGCTCGTCTTCTCGCACTTGGTCGCCTTGGACCGAAGGAAGACGTCGGCGCCGCCCTTCTTCAGGTGCTTCTCCACGACTCGGACGAGATCCGGATCGACCCCTGGCAGGAGCTGGTCCATTAGCTCGACCACGATGATCTTCGTGCCGAGCTTCTGGTAGACCATCCCCAGCTCGAGGCCGATCACTCCGCCGCCGATGAGCACCATGGTCTTCGGCGCCGCCTGCAGGCTCACCGCCTGGCGGGCCGTGATGACCGTCTCGCCGTCCGGCTCGAACCCCGGCAGGACGATCATGGAGGCGCCGGTCGCGAGGACGATCCCCTTGGTCGCCTCGAGGGTCTGCTTCTTGCCGTCCTGGGTCTCGACCTCGACCGTGTTCTTCCCGGTCAGGCGCGCGGTCCCCATGATGACGTCGGAGCCGTTGCCCTTGAGCAGGGTTCCCACGCCGCTCGTGAGCTTCTTGACGATGCCGGCCTTCCACTGCTGCATCTTCGGGACGTCGACCTTCACGCCCTCGACGGTGATGCCCATGACCTCGGCTCGCTTGATCTTGTCGACCAGGGTGCTCGCGGCGATGAGGGCCTTCGACGGGATGCAGCCCCAGTTGAGGCACACGCCCCCGATGTACTCCTTGTCGATGCACACCGTCTTCAGGCCGAGCTGTGCGGCGCGGATGGCGGCCACGTACCCGCCCGGGCCCGCGCCGATCACGATGCAGTCGTAAGTCTTGTCTGCCATGTCCACCCCGTGGGGTCGTAGGGTCAGTGTCCGTGGGAGGGGGCGGGAGGCAGCTTCGACAGCTCGGCCTCCTGCTCCCGCAGGTGCCACGGCTGCTCCCCGTAGACGTCTTCGAACAACGTGGCGCGGTCCGGCGCGGGCAGCCCCTCCACCCGTCCGATTGCCTCGAGGATCTCCGCGTTGATCTCCTTCTCGAGCGCCTCGCGTCCGGCCTGGTCGAGCAGCTCGGCCTTTCGGAGGTACTTGTCGAAGCGATCGACGGGGTCGCGCCGGCGCCACATCTCGACCTCTTCGTCGCTCCGGTACCGGGTGGGGTCGTCGCTCGAGCTGTGCGGCCCGATGCGGTAGGTGACGCACTCGACGAAGGTCGGGCCGCCGCCCTGGCGCGCGCGGTCGACCGCCTGCTTCAGAGTCGAGTAGACCGCGAGGACGTCGTTGCCGTCCACGCGCGCGGCGGGGACGCCGTAAGCGTGAGCCTTGATCGCGATGGTGGCCGAGGCGGTCTGGCGGGCCGTGGGCACGCTGATCGACCAGTGGTTGTTCTGGCACACCACGACGCAGGGGACCTGGAAGACGCCGGCGAAGTTCATCGCCGAGTGGAACTCCGCCTCGCTCGTCGCGCCGTCGCCGACGAACCCGACCGTGACCACGTCGTCCTTGCGCAGCTTGGCCGCCCAGGCCACCCCGACCGCCTGAGGCACCTGCGGGCCGATGACCGACGACCAGGAGACCTGGTTCACGGCGCGGCCCGACATGTGGCTCGGCATCTGGCGCCCCTTGAGCACGTCGGCCTCGTTCCCGTACACCTGCGCGAGCCAGGTCTCGAGCGGGAAACCGCGGGCCAGCATGATCGCGGACTCCCGGAGCGCCGGGAAGACCCAGTCCGTCGGCCGCGTGGCGAAGGCCGTCGCGATCGGGGTCGCCTCCTGCCCGGTGATCGTGCCGTAGAACCCGATGCGGCCCTGCCTCTGCCGCATCAGCATCCGCTCGTCGATCAGCCGGATCCGCAGCATCTCGCGGAACATCCGGAGGAGGAGATCGCGATCGAGGAACGGATCGGCCTCCGGGACGGCCGTGCCGTCCTCGCGGATCACCTGGATGAGGCCGAGCGCGGGGTCGTCGGGGGCGGGCTCCATGGGCGCCGCATCTTATCCTCAGCAGGGGAGGAATCAACCGCTGGCGGAGAGGGCCAGGGGAGCTATCTTCGCGCACGGTGGTTCGTCTCGTATTCGCGCTGGCGCTGCTCGGAGCGGCCTCGGGCTGCAGCTCGACGCCCACCGACGAGACTCCGTCCGGCGCGCTCACCCTGTTCCTCGAGGCGATGTCGCGCAGCGAGTGGGATCGGGATGCCCTGCGCGATGCGTACGAGCTCCTCTCGCCGGCGGCGCGCGAGTCGCTCACCGAACGGGCCCGGATGGCCAACACGTTGTCCGGCCGGAGCCACGAGCCGTGGGAGATGCTCTCGCAAGGTCGCTTCCGGCTTCGCTTCGCGCCGCGCCGCCAGGGCGGGATGATCGAGCGCATCGAAGACGACGGCGCCGTGGTCGTGGTCGCCGGCGCGCGGGACGGCGAGCGCGCCGAGGTCCCCATGGTCCGCGAGGGCGACCGCTGGCGCGTCGCGCTCGAGCTACCCTCCGTGGCCGACGAGGAGCCGTAGAGCCGCCCCGCTGCGAGCTCGTCACGCCGCGGTCAGGACCAGCTTGGTCACCTCGGGCGGGGCGCCGATGCGGGCGGGCGGACCGGCGGTGCCGAAACCGCGGTTCACGTAGAGGACGGCGCCGTCGCGATCGTACCTGCCCGCGACGTAGCCGTAGGGGAGCACGTGGTCGGCGAGCCTCACGGCCACGTTGACCTGACCCCCGTGGGTGTGTCCGCTGAGCTGGAGCTGAACCTCGGCCGCCGCCTCGGGGAAGAACACCGGGTTGTGGCAGAGCAGGATCCGCGGCAGGTCACGGGGCACCATCGACAGGGCGCGCGACAGGTCCGGGCCGGTGCCGAAGCCGTTCCGGGTCGCCCACACGTCGTCCACGCCGAGCAGGGCGAAGGCCCCGGCGCGGTCGCCGATGACGCGGCCCTGGTTGCGGAGCGCCGTCGCGCCCGCGTCCGCGAGCGTGTGCAGGACCACGTCCACGCCGGCGTAGTAGTCGTGGTTGCCGGGGACCGCCACGACTCCGTGCCGCGCGAGCGGCTCGAGCCGCCGCACGAGCCTCCCCAGCATCGGTGCGTAGGCGGCGTCGTGGTCGAGCAGGTCTCCGGTGAGGACGACCAGGTCGGGCTTCGCCTCGCGGACGAGCTCGACGGCGGTGTGCAGCTCGGGCTCGCCGACGAAGGTGCCGAAGTGGATGTCGGAGAGCTGCACGATCGTGAAGCCGTCGAGCGTGCGCGGGAGCCCGGGGATCGAGACCGCGACCTCGTCGATCCGGTAGTCGTGCCGGCCGAACAGCGCCCCGTAGGTCGACGTCCCGGTGCCGATCACGAGCGCCGCGCCCGTGGCGCTCTGCGAGAGGAACGCGCGCCGCGTGAGCCCGTCCGCCGCCTCGCGCACCTCCAGAGCCTCGGCCTCGGCGCGTCCCCGGCGCAGGCGCCGGACGAGCGCGGCCGTAGCCCGCGCGACGTCGACCAACAGGAGCAGGGCGACCGAGATCACGACCGCGAGCAGGACGGTCGAGCCGAACACGGCGACGGCTTCCGCCAGGTCGGCCGGTAGACCTCGGCCGCCGACGCGCCCGAGGGCCGCGGCGAGGATCCCGCCCCCGAGCACGAGCCCGAGGATCCACCGGCCTCTGCGCTCGAGCCCGAGGGCCCCCGCGGCCCTGCGGTGCACGTAGAAGCTCGCGCCGACGAGCAGGACGGCCAGCACGCCGAAGAACACCGCGAAGCGCAGCCAGAGGGGCACCGAGCCACAACCGCGCCGCGCGCCCGGCTATTCCGTTGTTCAGCCGAGCCGCTTCTCGAGGGCGGAGATGCGCGACTCGTGGTCGGCGACGGTCCGACCGAGGGCGAAGCCTTCGCGCAAGGCAACGGCGCGCCGTGCTCCGGTGCCGGCGCCTCAGCCCGCGCGCTCGAACAGGCCGGCGGCGCCCATGCCGCCGCCGATGCACATGGTCACTACGGCGTACCGGCCGCCGCGGCGCCTGAGCTCGTGGAGCGCCGTCGCGGTCAGCTTGGCGCCCGTGCATCCGAGCGGATGGCCGAGCGCGATCGCACCGCCGTTCACGTTGAGCCGGTCCATCGGGATCCCGAGCTCGCGCACGACCGCGAGCGACTGGCTCGCGAAGGCCTCGTTGAGCTCGAACAGGTCGATGTCCCCGATCGACAGGCCGGTGCGCGCGAGCAGCTTCCGCACCGCCGGGATCGGCCCGATGCCCATGATCGCGGGATCCACG
Organism: Candidatus Neutrinellum sp.; assembly: GCA_039794305.1. Lineage (GTDB taxonomy): Bacteria > Myxococcota_A > Polyangia > Polyangiales > JBDIVX01 > JBDIVX01. The sequence goes on along the minus strand of JBDIVX010000086.1, from coordinate 25 downwards.
CCGGCGACGGAGAAGTGGCGGAAGT
>JBDIVX010000085.1:0-32066 GCA_039794305.1 Candidatus Neutrinellum sp. | reverse complement strand
GTGCTTTCCATCCTGCTCCTGGCCGCGGGCTTCGTCGCCACCGCGATCTACCTGCTCGTCGCCTGAGCGTTCCGGCCCCAGCGCACCGTCTCGGCCGGGCCTTCGACGACGACGCGCCGGAGGCGGCCGTCCACGGTCGCGACCTCGATCCCACGCGGAGAGATCCAGGCGAGCATGCGGCAATCGGGCGAGAAGGCCGGGTCCTTGTGCGATCCTGCCTGCGGGCTGATTCGGCGGAGCGCGCCCGTCCGGCGGTCCATCACGACCACGCGCATGGGCATGCCTCCTCCGACGCCGGTGAACGCGAGGAGGTCGCCGCACAGCGCGGGGGTCTGCGCACCGAACGGCGTGTCGGTGAGCCGCTCGGTGCCGGTCCCGTCGGCGTCCATGATCCAGATCTGTGGCGAGCCCGTCCGGTCCGACACGAACGCGATGCGGCCCTCCGGAGTGCAGGTCGGGCTCACCTCGATCGCCTGCGACGTGGTCAGGCGCCGAAGGTCGGTCCCATCGCGGGCCGAGCTCCAGATGTCGCTGTTGCCCTCGCGCGAGGAGCTGAAGTACAGGCGGCCCTCGCAGACCGCCGGGCCCATGTGCACCCCCGGGCCGTGGATGACGGGACGCTCGTCGAGCCCGCTGCGGGTGATGAAGGTGCCGGTCGGGGTGACGACCGTGTACCAGACCGAGTCACCTTCGAGGCTCGGGAGCATGGCCACGCCGTCTCCGGCAGAGACGCGCCGGACCTCGGAGCCGTCCGCGTCCGCGGTGAACACGTCCTTGCGCCCTGCGCCGATGCGGCGCGCGAACGCGATGCGCGAGTCGAAGGCGCTCCGCCGGCCGGTCAGCGCGCCCACCGCCTCGTCGACGAACGCGTGCACGAAGCGCGCGACCCCGGCCTCGGGTCCGCGGTAAGAGCGCCGCAGCATCCCCCCGCCCGGCTGGCGCAGCGTCAGCTCCACCGACGCCCCATCCCCCTCCCGCACCCCGCTCCCCTCGAGCGACAGCTCCCCCGAGTCCTCGACCCGCACCTCCCGCACGTACGCCAGATCCGTGCTGATCAGGCTCCGGAGCGCCGCCCCGAGCTCCCCCCCCACCCGCACCTCCACCCCCGCCAGTTGCATCGGGGACAGGTCCGAATGCAACTCGGGCTCGGGCCGGCGCGCACCACTTGCATTGGGACCTGTCCCCGATGCAACTGGGCGGGAGAGGCCGGCGGCGGTTTCGAGGACGGCGTGGCCGCGGGGGCGGGGGACCGAGAGGCGGCCGCCCCACTCCTGGGCTTGGGCGGTCGAGGCGAGGAGGAGGAGCGTGGGGAGGAGGAGGGCGGCGGCGAGGCGCCGGGAGGTCACCGTGGCGGCCGCCAGCGGCGGTTGGTGAGCGAGGTGAGCACGTGGTCGCGCCAGGCTCCGTCGATGAAGAGGTACTCCTGGGCGTAGCCTTCGGTGACGAAGCCCAGGCGGCGCAGGAGCCGGGCGCTCCGCAGGTTGGTCGGCTGATAGTTCGCCATGATCCGGTGCAGCCGGAGGTCGTCGAAGGCGAAGCGGATGGCCGCCTCGAGCGCTTCGTACATCAGGCCCTTGCCCTGATGGGCCTGGTCCAGGCTGTAGCCGAGCAGACATGCGTGGAATGCTCCGCGGATGATACCGGTGAAGTTGGCCACGCCGATGGCCGGCCAGCTCGGATCGCCCTTCGGGAACAGCACGAGCCGGAGCGCGCGGTCGTCCGCCAGCTCTCGGCGCGACTCCTCGAGCTGCACCGCCCAGAACCCTTCGGTGTAGAAGTCGCGGCTGCGAACCGGCTCCCAGGGGGCCAGGTGATCCTGGTTCCGCAGGAAGTAGTCGACGAGACGCCGCGCCTCGGTCGCGGCCGGCATCGTCAGGACCAGGCGCTCGGTCTCGATGTGCACGGGAGACGGGAACGGCACGTGTTTCTCGACTACACTGTGCGGCCCATGAGATCGACCGCCAGTGCTCTGCTTCTCTTCTGTTTCGGCCTCACGGCGTGCGGTGACGACGGCGGCTCGCCGGCCCCCGACCCCGACGCCGGAACGGACGACCCCGACGCGGGGACGTCCTGTCCTACGGGGATGACGGAATACCCGCTCGAGCGGCCCGTCGTCGAGGGTGATTCGCCGGTCTTCCCGGAGGGCTTCCTCTGGGGCACCGCCACGGCACCCCACCAGGTCGAGGGCGGCAACGAGGCCAGCGACTGGTACCTCTGGGAGCAGATGGACGGGAAGGTCGCAGGCGGGGGCCGCTCGGACGACGGCCCCAACCACTGGGACAAGTACGCCGACGACCTCGACCTCATGCAGGCCGACGGGATGAACGGCTACCGCATGGGCATCGAGTGGGCGAAGCTCTTCCCGACCCGGGAGGCGTTCGACTCGCTCACGCCGGACGAGGCTGCGGTCCAGCACTACCACGACGTGTTCGCCGCGATGGCGTCGCGCGGCATTCAGCCGATGGTGACGCTGCACCACTTCGTCTCGCCGGCGTGGCTCGTCGATCCGACCGCCTCCGCCGCCGAGCGCAGGATGATGGGCTTCGCGAGCGAGGGCATCGTCGACGACTTCGAGCGCTTCGCCACGTGGGCCGCGCAGGAGTACGGCGGCGAGGTAGACCTGTGGATCACGATCAACGAGCCGCTCGCGCTCGTGCTGGGCGGGTACCTCGTGGGCGCGTTCCCGCCAGGGCTCACCTACGATCCGGCCGACGACCTCCTGCTCCGCGTCGTCCGGGGGCAGATCTTCGCGCACGCGGCGGCCTACGACGCGCTCCACGAGCACGACACGTCGGACGCCGACGGCGACGGCGAGGCGGCGCTCGTCTCGGTCGCCAAGCACCAGCGGGTGATGATCCCCGAGGCGCCGTGCAGCACCGCCGATGCCGAGGCCGCCGCGCACATCCACTACCTGATGAACGTGCTGTTCCTCGAGGCCATCGTGCGCGGAGATCTCGACGGCAACGGGGACGGTGATCTCGACGACCCGGAGGACGCGCGCGCCGACCCGACGCTCGCCGGCCGCGCCGACTTCCTCGGCATCAACTACTACGGCCTCTCCACCGTCAACGGCCGCGTCCCGATCAGCGACCTCATCCCCGGGATCCCCTCCATCACGGACAACCGGACCGACCTGCCCAAGAACGACCTGCGCTGGGCGATCTACCCGGGCGGCTTCCGCACGGTGCTCGAGGAGGCCGCAGAGTACGGTCTGCCCATCTACGTGACCGAGAACGGGACCGCCGACCAGGGCGACGTGCTCCGGGCGCCGTTCCTGGTCGACCACCTCTGGGTCCTCGCGCAGGCCGTCGCCGACGGCGTCGACGTTCGCGGCTACTTCCACTGGTCGATGATGGACAACTTCGAGTGGGCCGAAGGCTACTGCCCGCGGTTCGGCCTGTACCGGGTGAGCTACGAGGACGCCGAGAGGCCGCGGACCGCCACCGAGGGAGCCGCGGTCTACAGGCAGATCATCGAAGCGGGGAGGGTCCCTTCGGAGCTCGTGGCGAGCCACCGCTCGTACGGCGAGCCCACCTACTGCGAATGACCAGGCGCTCCCGAAACGACGAGCCCACCGGCCGGATCGTCCACACGCTCCCACCCTCGTCCGCGACGCCGGCGCGCGACCGCTTGACCCTCATCGTCCTCTCGGGTGTCCAGGCAGGAGCGGTCGTGCCGGTCGGCGAGGACGGCCTCGTCCTCGGGCGCGGCACGGGGGAAGGGTGCTTCGAAGACACCGGGCTCTCGCGGGAGCACGCCCGCGTCTTCCGCCGTCAGGACGCCTGGTTCATCGAGGATCTCGGCAGCACGAACGGTACGTTCGTCGCCGGCCGGCAGATCCACTCGGCGAGGCAGCTCCACGAGGGGGACCGCATCCAGATCGGCCGCTCGGTCCTCCTGCAGGTGACGTTCCAGGCCGCCGACGAGCAGGAGGCGGCGCGCAGGCTGTACGAGTCCGCGGTGCGCGATCCGCTCACGTGCACGTTCAACCGCCGGTACGTGGAGGAGCGGCTGGCCTCCGAGCTCGCCTACGCGCTCCGCCACGGGACGGCGCTCTCGGTCCTGCTGCTCGACGTGGACCGCTTCAAGGCGATCAACGACTCGCTCGGGCACCTGGCAGGTGACGCCGTCCTGCGGGTCATCGGTGGGACCCTGCTGCGGATGGTGCGGACCGAGGACGTGGTCGCGCGCTGGGGCGGCGAAGAGCTCATCGTCGTCGCCCGCGGCACCGACGAACGCAACGCCGCCATCTTCGCCGAACGCATCCGCAGCGCGGTCGAGGGGCTCACGATCCCGTGGGAGCGTCCGGTCCGGGTGACGGTGAGCATCGGAGTCGCGACCTCTCGCCCCGACCGCCCGCTGCGCGACCCGGCCGCCCTCGTCGGAGCGGCGGACGAGGCGCTCTACCGAGCGAAGCGCGAAGGCCGCAACCGCTGCGTGTCGGCCGACTGATCGCGGCAGGGGGCGTCGCTCACTCCAGCCATTCCACGGGTGCGCGCTCCCACCAGGGCTCCACCGCGCGCGGCAGGACGCGCAGGAGGCGGTCGGTGATCGGTTTTCGGACGCCACGCTCGGCGATCGTGATGGCCGAGGTGACCGCCGCCCGTGACTCGGCCGTGCCCATCGGGAACACGAGGAGGGCGTCGCGGTGGGGCACCGACGCGACGAGCTCGCCGGTGCCGAGGGCCTCGCGCGCGAGGCCCCACAGGCCCGGCAAGAGGACGCAGGTGGCCGCGAGCCAGTGGTCGACGAACATCAGCATCCCGTGATCGCCGTCGCCCGTCACGGTGGGTGAGAGCGCCTTGCGCTCCACGAGCGAGACGAGGTTCTCGAGCGCGATCGCGCGCGCCTCCTCCGCCGTCAACACCGGTCCACCGAGATCCTCGCCTCGCACGTACTGGGCGACGCCTCTCGCTTCCTGGGCCGGGTCCACCGCCGTCCTCTGGTACGACACGAGGGCGACCTCGAGGCCGTCGAGCAGCCGCCAGCAGAGCGCGCGGGGCGCTCCCGAGAGATACCCCCGCGGAACCAGGAGCGGGAACAGTGTGGACCGATCGAGCCGCACTCCGAGCTCACCTCCGGCACGAGCCGCTGTCGGCGAGCCAGGTGCTGCCGGCGTCCTCGCAGATCTGCCGGGCGCTGCGGACCACGTTCCAGAGCTTCACCTCGTCGATGCGGCCGTGGAACGTCTGGCTGCAGCAGTCGGGGCGCTCGCCGACGTACAGCACCGCGGCGCTGTCCGTCATGTCGCCCGTCAGCGCCGTACCCTCGCCGACCGGATTGCCGTCGACGTACGACCGAATCGCGGCCCCGTCGTAGGTCATCGCCAGGTGCGTCCAGCGGCCGGGCGGGATCAGCGTCCCCGGGAAATCGCCCGTCCACGTCCCGGCGGTGTTGACGTAGTTGGCGACCCGGCACGTGTTGTCGAAGGCGAGCAGGAGCTCCCCCTCCTTGGCGAGCACGGTGTTGTGCCCGGAGCCGCCGTGCGAGCAGTCGACGGCGTAGATCCAAGCCTCGGCCGTGAACGCCGCTCCGAAGCTGAACAGGGCGTGATCGGCCACGGCAACGCGCGTCCCGTCGAGGCCGTCGAAGTTGATCGCGTTCCCGCGACGCCCGCCGATACCGCGCGCGACGCCGCCGGCCGCCTCGCCGGTGAGGCCGTTTCCGCTCGCGTCGGCAACGCTCCCCTCGGCTTCTTCGAAACGGTACCAGGCCACCAGCCCCTCGGCGCACTCCGGGTCGACCGCCCCGTCGCAGTCGTTGTCCACGCCGTCGCACACCTCGGCCGGCGGGTCGGTCGGCTCGCAGGTCACGACGCAGTCCCCCTCCCGGCACTCCTCGCCCTCTGCGCAGGCCGTGGCGCACCCTCCGCAGTTGGCCTCGTCGGTCTGTGTGTCGACGCACGTGCCCGCACAGCGGCTCTCTCCTTCGGCGCAGTCGACAAGGCACGCGCCCGCGACGCAGCTCTCACCCACGGCGCACGCGGCGTCACACCTGCCGCAGTTGGCCTCGTCGGTCTGCGTGTCGACGCATGCGTCCCCGCAGAGCGACCGTCCTGCCGGGCAGCCGCCCGCGTCGCCGGCCGTGCCCGCGTCGAGGCCGACGCACCGCCCGTCGACGCACCGCTCGCCGGGGTCGCAGTCGGCCACGGCGACGCACCGCCCGGCCCCGCCTCCCTCGGACTCGGGAGAGCAGCCGAAGGCGACGGCTGGTGCGAGCAGGATCCAGGCGAAGCGCATCGACCCCATGCTACCCCAGCGCCGGTCTGCTAAGTAGACACCACGGGGTCCCGTGAGCCCGCGCGCCGAGACCATCGCCCAGCTCTTCCCGCCGGAGGCGGCCGTGGAGGACGCGGTCCCGTCCACGACGGAGGCCGAGCTCCTGCCGGAGGAGGCGCCGATCGTCGCGCGCGCGGTCGAGCGGCGCCGGCGTGAGCTCGCCGCCGGACGGCTGTGCGTCCGGCGGGCCCTCGTCCGGCTCGGGCACGAGCCCGTGGCCGTGCCGCACGACGATCGACGCGCCCCGATCTGGCCGCCCGGGGTCGTGGGATCGATCTCCCACACGGGCGACTACTGCGCCGCCGTGGTGGCGCGCCGCGAGGCGGTCCGGGCCGTGGGCCTCGACGTGGAGCGGGACGCCCCGGTGAAGGAGCGTCTGTGGGACCGGATCTGCACCGAGAGGGAGCTGGCATGGATCGCGGGCCGGGACGTCCACGAGCAGGGCCGGTGGGTGCGCCTCGTGTTCAGCGCGAAGGAGGCCTTCTACAAGTGCCAGTACCTCGTCACCTCGACGTATCTCGGCTTCCACGAGGCGGAGCTGTCGCTCTCGGTGGACGTGCGGCGCTGGACCGCGACGCTCGCGGTCGACGCCGGGCCCATGGGCCGTGGCACGACGATCGAGGGCGGGTGGGTCGTGGACGGTGGCCTGATCGCCACGGGCTGTTGGCTCCCGGCACGCTGATTGCGAGCTCCGAGAGTCACGGAGGTGCCCATGTTCCGGAGGACCCCCATCGCGGCCGCCGCGCTGGTCGCGACGATCGTCGGCGCTTCGGCGAGCGCGCAGGACGACGAGCCGCCGGTGCGTTCGGGCGAGGCGGGCGCCGTCTATCAGGGCACCCGGACGCGCGTCATCAGCAGCCGGCGCTCGTTCGAGGAGACCTCGGCGGCGCTCCGCGAGCAGCTCTCGCGCGCGGGGATGCAGGTCGCAGCCCGCGTCGCCTTCGCGACCTACGGTGAGCCGCCGCCCGGCGAGCCGCAGGTCGGGCCCGGCGCCGAGCCCGACGTGGAGAAGGGCGGCGCCGGCGAAGGCCCCGCCGGGCGAGGGGAGATCGTCTTCTTCACGCGCACGGTCGAGCTCCGCGAGGCCGGCGACGACCCGATGCGCCTGCTCGAGCGTCCGCACGAGATCGTGATCTACGAGGACCCTGCCGGCAGCGTGTACCTGGCCTACCACCCGGGGCCGACCGACGACCTCGCCCCCGTCGTGGAGAAGGCGGCGGACGTGGAGACGCTGTTCGGCCTCTGACCGCGCCCCCCCGGGCTCTGACCAACGAGGGGTGCGCGCGAGGCCCGTTCCGGTATCCTTGGCGGGATGCTTCGCCTGGGGGTGCTCGGACTCGTCGCGGCGCTCGCGGCTTGCGGCTCGCGGACGGCACTCGAGGACGACGAGTGGGACGCCACCCCGGGCCCGACGCCGCTGCCCGAGTCCTGCAACGGCCTCGACGACGATCTCGACGGGGAGGTCGACGAGGAGTACAGGGACGCGCTCGGGCGCTACGTCCACGACGACCACTGCGGCGTCTGCGGGAGCCCCTGCCGCCCGCGCGATCCGAACGAGCTCGAGGTCGCCTGCGGGCTCGTGGACGAGTCGCCCGCCTGCGTCGCGCTGGCCTGCACCGAGGGGTTCGCGCCGTCGTCGGCCGGGCGCTGCGTTTCGGCCTGGGACCATCTGTGCCTGCCCTGCGTGACCGACGGGGACTGCGGCGACGTGGTCGGCGCGCGGTGCGCCGAGGTCGGCGGCGAGCCACGGTGCAGCGTGGGCTGCGAGCACGGCTGCCCGATTGGGTACGTCTGCTCCGAGGAGGGCGAGTGCGTCCCGGAGGGTGGGAGCTGCTCGTGCGACCGGGGCGAGTCCTTCACCGTGGCCTGCGGCCTCACCGATCCCGAGGGCCTCCTGTGCGTGGGCTCGGCGATGTGCGACGACGGCCTGCTGTCCGAGTGCGCCGCGCCCGAGGACGTCTGCGACGAGATCGACAACGACTGCGACGGCGTCGTCGACGGGCCCTACAGGGACGACCGCGGCGCGTACGTGGACATCCACAACTGCGGTGAGTGCGGTGTCGACTGCACGGAGAGCGCCGTGCCCGAGGGTGATCTGATCTGTGGGGGCGATCCGTTCGCGCCGACCTGCGTCCTCGACTGTCCGGACGCCCGCGACGGCGTCATGCCGGGCGACCGCGTGGACGCCGACCGGGACATCGCGACCGGCTGCGAGTGCACGGTGACGGCGCTCTCGGACGAGCCGGGGCCTGTCCGTGCCTCGGGCGAGGAGCTCGACGTGAACTGCGACGGCGCCGACGGCGTCGTGGTCGAGAGCATCTACGTCGCGCCGGACGGGGACGACGGCGGCCCGGGCTCGCCGACCCGCCCCATGCGTACGATCGACGCCGCGCTCGCGCGCGCGGGAGCCTCGCTCGACGCGGACGCGCCGCGGCCACACGTGTTCGTCGCCTCGGGCAGCTACACCGAGACCATCCACGTCCCGGACGGCGTGAAGCTGCACGGCGGCTACCGGCGCGACTTCCTGGCGCTCGACCCGGACGGCTTCCGCGTCGAGGTGCGCGCCCCGTCGGACACGACCGCGCCGGGTGGCGCGGCCATGGAGATCCGCGGCGCGGGCGCGCGCGAGACGGTGGTGGAGTGGATCTCGGTCCGCGGCCTCGACGCGTCGTCGCCCTCCGCCGCGGCCTTCGGCGCGTACGTGCAGGACCCCGGACCGAACCTCGTGTTCCGCGACATGGACGTGCGCTCGGGCGTCGCCGGCGCCGGGATGAACGGGAGCGACGGCGAGGCCGGCACGCCCCCGAGCGGCGAGGCGCGGCCCGGCGACCCGCCGCGCGGCGCGGTGGAGGACCCGATGCACCTGTGCCTGCCCGGGCCCTCGAACGTCGTCGCGGGCGGCGCGGGCGGAAGGAACACCTGCGACGGGGTGGACGTCGGCGGCGGTACGGGCGGCTCGCCGCGCTGCCCGGAGTTCGCCGCGTTCGAGCCCGCCGGCGACCGCGGCAGGAGCGCCGGTGCGCTGCCCGGGGGCGCGGGCGGCACGGGCGGCCAGGACTCGCAGGGGCCGATCACCGGCTCGAGCTGCACGCTGCCCGTGTGCTGCGGCCTCGCGGACTTCCAGGTCCCGTCGGAGTTCAGCGGGCCCGAGGCGGGCGAGCCCGGGCGCGACGGCTCGGCCGGGATGCCCGGTGTCGCCTGCCGCGAGCCGCTCGGTCGCTTCGAGGGCGATCGCTGGGTGGGCGAGCGCCCGACGGCCGGCACGGAGGGGACGCCGGGCAGCGGCGGCGGCGGCGGCGGCGCGGGCGGTGGCGCGGTGATGGAGTGGTTCGACGGCGCCTGCGAGTTCGCCGACGGCCTCGGCGGCGGCGGCGGCGGCGGCGGCGGCGGGTGCGGCGGGCGAGGCGGCCGGCCGGGCACGAGCGGCGCGCCGTCGGTCGCCATCCTGCTCCGGTACACGGCCGGGCGCGCGACGCTGCCGCGCGTCACCGGGGTGACGATCGCGCCCGGCGACGGCGGGCGCGGCGGCGACGGCGGCGCCGGCGGCGGCGGGGGCCTCGGAGGCACGGGCGCCTTCGGGGGCGAGCTGTCGCGCGACCTGCGTTCCACGCCGACGCTCGCGGGCCCGTTCCCCGGCGGGCGGGGCGGCAAGGGGGGCAACGGCGGCCCGGGCGGCGGCGCGGGCGGCGGGTGCGGCGGCGGATCGATCGGCGTCTGGATCACGGGCGCGGGATTGGCGGAGCCCCCGGGTGTGGGCGCGCTGCGCTCGGGCAACACGTTCCGTCTCGGCCGAGGCGGCGTGGCGGGAAGGGGAGGCGGCGGCGGCGCCGCTGCGGAGGCCGGCGCGGCCGGAGGAGCGCTCGATGTCGTGGTTCGTTAGAGCGCCGGTGACGGCGGCGAGCTTCGCGCTCCTCGCGGGCTGCTACGAGCACCACCTCTGCGGTGAGCCCGAGAGCTGTGACTACGCGGACAACGACTGCGACGACCTCGTGGACGAGGACTTCGTCGACGAGGCCGGCGTGTACGTCACCGCCGAGCACTGCGGAGGGTGCGGCGTCGCGTGCGCCGACGTGTTCCCGACGGCGCTCGAGACCGAGTGTGCCGTGGACGCCGAAGAGGGCTTCGCCTTCTGCCGCATCGTGTCCTGCCCCGAGGGCTTCCACCTCGCGGGCGACGGCGCGTGCGTGCCGGACGTGCCCGTCGCGTGCCTCCCCTGCACCGAGGACGGCGACTGCGCGCTCCGCGATCCGGACGCGGTCTGCGTGGAGATCGGCGACGGCGGCCTGCGGTGTGCGCCGCTCTGCGCCGGGGGCTGCCCCGAGGGCACCGAGTGCGCGCCCGCCGGACACTGCGTGCCGGTCGGCGGCGACTGCGCGTGCAACGAGGCGACGCTCGGCCTCGAGGTGGGCTGTCTCGTGGACCGCGGCGACGGCCACCAGTGCGTCGGTGTGTCGATCTGCGCCGAGGGTGGCTTCGGCGCGTGCGAGCCCGCGGTCGACGAGGCCTGCAACGACCAGGACGACGACTGCGACGGCGCCGTCGACGAGGACTTCCGTGACGAGGCCGGGCGGTACGTCGCGCGCCTGCACTGCGGGGGCTGCGCGATCCCGTGCGTCGAGCCGGGCCCGAACATGGTCGCCGAGTGCCTCCCGGACGGGGCGGGCGTGCGCTGCGACATCCGGTGCGAGGAAGGCTTCGTCGAAGTGGACGGCATCGCCGCCAACGGCTGCGAGTGCGAGCGCTGGGACGGGACCGGGCCGCCGCCCGACGTCGGAGGCGACGTCGACTGCGACGGCGTCCCCGACGACACCGCCGACTTCGTGTACGTCACCTCGACCGGGAGCGACACCAACCCGGGGACCCTCGCGAGGCCCATGCGGACGATCCAGGCCGCGCTCGCGCGGGGCCGGGCCGAGGGCAAGGACGTGCTCGTCGCGCGCGGGATCTACGACGGGCCGTTCGATCTCGTCGGAGGGGTGAGCGTCTTCGGCGGCTACCGCCCCGACTTCCGCGATCGCGACCTCGAGCTGTACCCGGTGCTCGTCGAGCGGACCTCGGCGCCGCCGGGCTCGCCCGTGTTGACGTGCCGGACCGTCACCGCGCCGACCCGCGTCGAGGGGTTCGTGCTCGCCGGGAGCGACGCGACGGCGCCCGGCGAGGGGTCGACGGCCGTCTGGCTCGACCGGTGCGGCCCCACTGTGGAGCTGCGGCAGGTCACCGTGCTCGCCGGGCGCGGGAGCGACGGGGCGCGTGGCGACGACTCGAGCGACAACCTGGCCGATTGGGGGCTGCGCTCGCTCGACCAGCTCGACGGCGCGAGCGGCACGACCGGCGCGGACGCGGGCACGGTGGGCCTTTGCGTGCCCGTTTCGGCGGGACGTGGGGGCCGCAAGAGCTGCCGCGCGGCGAACGTGAGCGGCGGCGACGGCGGCGGGGGCGGCTGCCCGGAGAGCGGGTGCGTCAACGGAAGCCCGTGCGGCAACGCGGGCTGCACCGACTACACGGTGGGCGGCGTGTGCGACTTCGACGCCGTCCTGCGCGACGCGGTGCCGAACCCGGCCGCGGGGGCGGGCCGCGGCCCGGCGGGCGGCGCGGCGGGTGAGCTCACCTACAACGCGCCGACGAACCGCGGCGTCTGCAACTTCTGCGACGACAACCCGACGCTGCCGCGCAACGGCGGCAACGGCGGCGACGGCGCCCCCGGCGGGGACGGCGCCGGCGGCGGCGGCTGCGGCGGCGTGCCGCTGCTCGATCCGGCGAGCGGCCGCGTGCGCGGAGGCGACGGCGCGGGCGGCACCTCCGGCGGGAACGGCTCGGGCGGCGGCGGCGGGACCGCCGGCGCCGGATACGACGTCATCGGCGGCACCTCGGGCGACTGCGCCGACCGCGCGGGGGGCGCCGGTGGCGGCGGCGGGAGCGGCGGCTGCGGTGCGCCGGCCGCCGACGGCGCGACGGGCGGCGGCGCTTCGGTGGGCATCGCGATCCGCCTCGGCTCGTCGGCCGGCCCGACGCTCGACTCGGTGCGCGTGGTGACCGCGAGCGGCGGGAGCGGCGGCGACGGCGGCATCGGCGCGGGCGGCGGCACGCCCGGCGTCGGTGGGCTCGGCGGCACGGCGCTCTACTGGTGCGCGCGCAACGGCGGCCGCGGCGGCGACGGCGGCCGCGGCGGCGCGGGCGGCGGCGGCGGCGGGGGCTGCGGCGGCGGCAGCCACGCGATCTACCTCGCCGGTACCCCGTCCGACGCGTACCTCGGCGCGATCGGTGCCGGCACGACCCTCGACCTCGCCGGCGTCGCCGGCGCCGGCGGCCGTGGCGGCTTCTCCCCGGGCGAGCCGGGGACGGCCGGCTCGGACGGAAGCGCCGAGGCGATCTTCGTCGCGCCCTGAGGTCGCATCGGCGCTCGTGCCAGTCGACCGACACGGGGCGACACCCGCTACGCAAGAAGTAGCGATCATGACGGGCCGCGCTCGTGGAATCACTGCGTTTGCCGCCCGCCGTTGGGGCGGATTCGTGTGGTACGGGTGTTGTAATGACGACTCCGCGCGGAGGGTGGACATGCGGAGAATGCTCGGGCTCGGGTGCGCGCTCGCGGTGATGGCGGGGTGGGGGTGCGGCGACGACGACGGTCCCGCGAGCGACGGCGGCGGGGTCGCGGACGGCGGCGGCGTCACGGACGGCGGCGGCGGCACCGACGGTGGAGCACCGGCCGACGCCGCAAGCGTCGACGCCGGCTCGCTCGACGGTGGGGGCGGCGCCGACGCGGGGGCGGGCTGCGGCAACCGCGTGATCGACCCGGGCGAGGAGTGCGACGACGGCAACACGGCAGCAGGAGACGGCTGCGACGGGAGCTGCCTGCGCGAGCCGTCCGCTAGCTGCGGCGACGGCGTCGTCGACTACGCCATGGGCGAAGAGTGCGACGACATGAACTCCGCCGACGGCGACGGCTGCGACTCCGCCTGCCGCCGCGAGGTCGGCTCGTCCTGCGGCGACGGCACCCTCGACATCGCGGACGGAGAGCAGTGCGACGACGGCAACACCACGGCAGGCGACGGGTGCAGCCCGACGTGCCAGTTCGAGCCCGTCGGCGCCTTCTGCGGCGACGGCACCATGGACGTCGGCGAGGTCTGCGACGACGGCAACACGGCCGCGGGCGACATGTGCAACCCGACGTGCAACTTCCGCAACCAGACGACCCTGTTCGTCGGCATGCCGGGCGTGGCGGGCTCGCTCGACGGGACCGGGATGGCCGCGAGCATCGGCGGATACGGCGTGCTGGCCGCGGACGACACCTACCTGTGGTTCGCCGACGGGGCCAACCGCAAGGTCCGGCGCATCGAGGTCGCCACTCGGAACGTGGTGACCGTCGCCGGGAACGGCGTCGCGGCGGTCGTGGACCACGCCACAGGCTCGATGGCGAGCTTCAACGGCGTGGAGTCGATCACCACCGACGGGACCACCGTGTGGGTCACCGACACGCGCCGGATCCGCGCCATCGAGGCGGCTGCCCCCCACGGGGTCACGACGATCGCAGGAAGCAACGCCACGGGCTGCGCCGACGGCACCGGAGCGGCCGCCCGTTTCAGCGATGCCCGCGGCGCGACGTACTACGGCGGGTACGTGTGGGTCGTCGACGCCAACTGCGCGACCGTGCGCCGCGTCGATCCCACGAGCGGCGAGGTGATGACGGTCGCCGGGTCGCCGGGCATGACCGGCACGGCCGACGGCGTGGGCTCGGCCGCCCGGTTCATCAGCCCCCGCTACATCGCGTCGGACAACTCCGGCATGCTCTACATCGCCGACACCAACGGCGCGACCATCCGCGCCTACAACACGGTGACGGGCGCGGTCACCACCTTCGCGGGCACCGGCACCGCCGGCTATGCGGACGGGGTCGGGACCGCCGTTCAGATCCACCGCCCGCGCGGCATGACCTCCGACGGCACGAGCATCTACTTCGTCGAGTTCAACATGCACACCGTGCGGCAGGGCGTCCTCGGGACCGGCGAGGTCAGCACGATGCTCGGCATGATGGGCACGACCGGCTACACCGAGGGCTTCGGAACGGCCACGCGCTTCGACCAACCCTTCGGCATCACCTTCCACTACCCGAGCGGATCGCTGTTCGTCGTCGACAGCGGGAACCAGGTGATCCGAAGGGTGCGCTGACCGGTCGTCAGCCTTGGCGGGCGACCAGGGCGCCGGTCCACCACTCGTAGTCGCGGCCGAGCGCGTCGCCGCCCGGGAAGAAGACCAGGTAGCTCATGGCGTCGTACGGAAGGAACGTCGGGCGGCCGCCGAGGTCGTGCCCGATCTGGTGGACGGTCCGCCAGGTGCCGGTGTTGAAGTACGCGGCCGGCCGGCCGTTCACGTTGCCGAGCGGCGTCATGCTGGCGAAGTGGGAGTGGCCGTTGACGACGTAGCGCAGCGCCCGCCGCCGCTCGAGCTCCGCGGCCGCGTGGCGCGCCATGCGCCCGTCGAAGGCGTGCTGCATGACCTTGTAGAGCTCGGTGAGCCTCCGGTCGCTCCCGCGGGCGACCACCCGCTTGGTCGACAGCTCGAGCAGGAGACGGAGCTTCTTGCCGGTGTCGAGGCCCAGCGCGCGGTGCCGTTGGCGCATCCAGTCCCGCACGAACGGGCGCGAGAGGAACGACTCGACGAGCTGCGCCCAGGTCTGGTTGACCGGGCGGAGCAGGCGCGGATGGAGCACGCCGAGCTGACGGACCCAGGCCGGCACGGCGTACACGGGGCGCACGTCGTCGATGTCCTCGAGCGCCTCGTGGCGCTCGCCGAGCAACATCGAGACCGAGCGCGGGAAGCGCGTGATGAGCTCGCTGCCGATGGCGTCACCGATCGTCGCCCCGCCGTCGGGGTCGTGGTTGACGACGTCGCTCACGTGCCCGTGGAAGGCCAGGACGCCGTGCTCCGGGAAGATCGCCTCCGAGGGGAAGTCGACGGCTTCGTCGCGGCCGGTGAGGGCGACGGAGATACGGCGGCGCGCCCTCGGCGCGTGCCCGAGCAACCGGTCGTGGTTGCCGAGGACGTACGTCACCTCGAGCTCGCCCGCTTCGACGCGCCGGCGGATCGCGTCGAAGAAGGGCGCCTCGCGCTCCAGGATCGCGTCGACGATCGTTTCGACCACCGCGACCAGGCCCTCGTCCGGCGCGTGGTACGGCCGGTAGGCGCCCTCGAGCCAGCGGGGCGAGCGGACGAGGTCGAAGAGATCCCCCACGAAGCACAGGTGGGCGGGGCGAGCGCCACGGGACGCCTGGATCCGCACCCAGAACCGCTCGAAGGTGTCCGCCCGCGACACCGCCGTGCCGTGCAGCGCATCCGTCAGGTGGATGTCGCTCACGAGGACCAGCATCGGGCGGTCGTCCCGCATCGGCTCCGGGCTCCGGTGGCCCGCACCCTACCACGTCCGGAGGGCTCGGGCGCGCGAGGGTGGCCCTTCCGCCGGCCGGGACTACGGGCCGGGGGTGGACACGATAACCGCATCGGACCCGGTTCGCGTCGCGCCCGAGACGTTCGTCTTCCCGTCCTATGTCCCGCTGCCGGGGCTGGGGATCCTCCCGGTCAACGCGTTCCTGATCCGCGCCCGGCAGCCGATCCTGATCGACACGGGGCTGATGGCGACGCGCGCGGACTTCGTCGCTCGTCTCGAGGGGCTCGTCGAGCCGGAAGAGCTTCGGTGGGTGTACCTCACGCACGCCGATCCGGACCATGTGGGGGCCATCGACGACGTGCTCGCGGCGGCGCCGAACGCCCGCGTCGTCACGACGTATCTCGGCATGGGGAAGATGGGCCTGCACCGACCTTTGCCCCAGGACCGAGCCTACTTCCTGAACCCCGGCCAGGAGCTCGACCTGGGCGATCGGAAGCTCCGGGCCGCGCGCCCGCCGGTCTACGACGCACCCGAGACCACGGCCCTGTTCGACCCGAAGACGCGCGCGTTCTTCGCCGCAGACTGCTTCGGCACCCTCATGCACGCACCGGCCGAGACCGCCGCCGACCTCGAGCCCGAGGACCTCCGGGAGGGCATGGTGACCTGGGCCAGCGTGGACGCCCCCTGGCTCGAGCACATCGACCCGGGCGCGTTCGACGCCGCCATCGCCTCGGTCACGAGCCTCGGACCGCAGCACGTGCTCAGCGCCCACCTGCCCCCCGCCGAGAACCTCGCCGATCGACTCGCCGAATGCCTCCGCTCGGCGCGCGGGGTCGAGCCCTTCGTCGGCCCCGATCAGGCCGCCTTCGAGGCCATGCTGCAGGCCGCCAGCTAGCTCGGGGGAGCCTCCCGGGCCAACCCGGAAGGCCCCGCTTGACCCCGGCCCCGGCATCGCTACACTGCGCGTCCCTCGGGAGACAGCCATGCGAGACCTCTTCCATCTCCGGTGCGAGGACTGCGGCCGCGACAACTACGTCGCGGACAAGAACAAGCGCACCATGCCGGAGAAGTTCCGGATCAAGAAGTACTGCAACGCGTGCCGCAAGCACACGATGCACAAGGAGCAGAAGATCTCGAAGGGCTGATCAGCTCAGCTCCGAGAGTGTCTTCTCCCACGCTTCCCGAATCTCTTCGTAGTCGCGGTGCACGCCGTCCCGCACGACGGCCTCGCCCCCGACCACCACGTCCCGGACGGCCCGCGGCCCGGCGGCGAACACGACCGCGTCGTCGACGAGCGACGGGTCGAGCCCCGACAGCGCCGGATCGCGCGCGTCCAGGGTGACGCGGTCCGCGTCGGACCTGCCCTCCATCCCGATCGCCGCGTAGCCCCCTTCGGTCGCGGCGTGCAGGAGCGACGGCGCCTCTGCCGCGACGTGCCGTGCCTCGGCGCGCGACCGGTCGTCGAGCTCGATGGCCCGCGCCTCTTCGAACGGATCGGTGACCGAGTGACTGTCGACTCCGGTGCACAGGCGCGCCCCAGCCGCGACCAGGGCCGCGGCGTCGCACAGGCCGTCGCCGAGATCGCGCTCGGTCGTGCGACAGATGCACGCGAACGAGCGCGCGGCGCCGAGCGCCTGCGCCTCGTCGGCGAGGAGATGCGTCGCGTGCACGGCGGCGAACCGCTCGTCGAGGATCCCGTCCTCGGCGAGGAGCTGCACCGGTCTGAGGCCGTGCTCGCCCTGGCACTCGACCACCTCGCGGCGCTGCTCGGCCACGTGCATGTGCAGCGGCATGCCGCGTGAACGCGCGAACGAGGCGGCCTCGCGGATCCACTCGCGCGGCACCGCGCGGACGCTGTGGGGAGCCACGCCGACCTCGACGCACGGGTCGGTGGCGAACCGCCCGCGGACCCGGTCCGCGTCCTCGAGGGCGTCCTCGACCCGCGCGTCGCAGAACCGCTCCTGGGCGGGCGCGGCCGCGAGGCCCGGCCCCGCGCGGTGGTAGAGCACGCGCAGGAGCGTGATCCGGAGGCCCACGTCCCTGGCGGCTCGGACGACCGCGTCCGCGAGCGCGATGCGGTCGTCGTAGGGCGTACCGTCCGGCTGGTGGTGCACGTAGTGGAACTCGCCCACGGCCGTGACGCCGGCCATCGCCAGCTCGGCGTAGGCGAAGCGCGACAGGTGGTAGATGCGCTCGGGATCGAGCCCGGCCGCGAGCTGGTACATCAGCCCGCGCCACGACCAGAAGGACGCCCCGCCCGAGGCGCGCCGCTGCGTGCGCCCGCGCAGGGCGCGCTGGAACGCGTGCGAGTGGGCCGTGGCGAGCCCGGGCAGCACGACGCGCTCCCCCTCGAGCCGCGCGATGGTTGCGCCCGCCGTCGGCTCGTCACGGCGCTCCCCCATCCGCTCGTCCTCGGACATGCCTCGGACGCTAGCACGAGCGCGGTCGGCCTCTCACCGGTAGCCGAGCGGCGTCGCGCGGCGCCACGCCCGGCCGATGCTCGTGCCGGCGCCGTCCCCGCCCTCGTAGAGGAGCTCGACGGAGTCGCCCGACGAGAACGCGTCCGGGGCGCCCACGCCGATCCGATCGAAGCCGTTGCCGTCCGGCCCGAGCACCTGTCCGAGCGAGCGCCACCGCAACAGCTCGTCCGAGACGATCAGCCCGATCCCCCAGCGAGTCCCGCGGCGGCCGGCGTAGTAGACGTGCCACGCGCCGTCGTGGATCACGAGCGACGGGTGCGCGATCTCGTCGGCGTCGAGCCCCGTCCCGGCCTCGCCGGAGCGCGCCGTCAGGGCCTCGAGGTGCCCCCGCGAGTCGCGGGCCCAGGAGCTCCCGTCTACCGAACGGAAGATCGAGAGCCGCGACACCCCCGACAGATCGGTCGTGCGAGCGACCATGATCCATACGCCGGTGTAGTGGAGCTCGACGGTGGGCTGCTCCACCCGCGAGAGGTCGTCAAAGTCGACCACCGCGTCGGAGACCGTCGTGAAGGTCGTCCCGGTGGCATCCGCGTCCGCGCGGCCGATGGCGGCCTCGGCCCCGAAGTCGACCGTGTAAAAGAGCGTCCAGCCGCCGGCCCTCCACACGAGCTCCGGGTCTCGGAGCGTGGCGCCCGCGGGGGCGGTCACCACCGAGACGTCGGGCGACCCCTGGACCTCCAGCGTGCCGGTGGCGCCCTCGTCCTGCCGCCGCGCGACCACGATGTTCCCGTCGTGCTCGAACGCGACCAGCGCTCGCTCGCCGTCGTCGTAGGCGATGGTCGGCGCGCGGACCGCACCGGGCTCCCAGGGGGAGCCGCTCGCGACGAGCGACACCTCCGCGCGCTCGGGCCACGCCGCGGGCATGTCGCACAGCGCGGTCGACACCGAGAGCGAGGTCAGCCGCGCTCCGAGCGGCGCGTCCGCGGGCCGGTTCATGTTCCGCCCGTAGACGACGAGTCGCGCGCCGTCGGCCGGCCCGATCTCCGCCTCGCCGTGGTGGGTCTCGTCCCCGGCCACCGAACCGTCCCCGTCCACGACGACGCGCCCGTCGGGCCGCACGACCATCGACCACCGCTCCTCGGTGCCCGCGAGCTGCCAGCGCGCCACGGCCTCGCCGCCGACCATCAGGCTCACGTCGTTGCGCGAGCCGCTGTAGAGCAGGCCGACGAGCATGCGGACGTTCGAGGTGCCGTCGAGGTCCTCCGCGCGCGTGAAGCCGACGGCCACACCCTCGAGGCACGTGGCGCCGCAGTCGCTCGGGGCGCCGAACGTCGCCGAGAGCGTCACGCGGTGGGCCGTGAGGTCGACCGGCTGGCCGAGGACGAGCCCGCTGTCGCGCCCCTCGCCGTTCGGCAACAGGGCGCCGTCCTCGATCCGCGGCTCCGGGAAGCCGAAGGCCGAGACGGCGACGCCGGCCGCGGCGAGGCACGGCTCGGCCCGACCGGGCGCGCAGTCGAAGGAGAGCTCGCCGTCCGGAAGCGCGCCGCCGAGCACGTCGCTGCAGCAATCGGCGTCGCCGACGCAGCAGCTCCGCAAGTCCCCACACGACGCGAGCATCGTCGCGTCGCACTCGTAGAAGGCCGGCTGCACGTCCGGCTCGAAGCAACCCGGCGTCCCGCCGCCCGCGGAGAGATCGGAGGGATCGGCCTCCCGGTAGGCCGGCGTCTCGCCGGTGGCCGGGAGCGCGCCGGTGGCCTCGCCGCGGTCGACCCCGCCGCCGTCGTCGTCCGGGCCGGGGGGGTCCCCGCCGCCGGCGCCGCGCTCGCTGTCGGCGAGGCTGCAGCCCGACGCGAGGAGCAACGCCGCGAGCGCCCACCTCATCGGGACGCCTCCTCGGCCGCGCTCCGGACCCCGCGGAACAGCGTGTCCCGGGCGCCGTCGGTGCCGGTGTAGAACAGCTCCACCGTGATGCCCTGCACGACGACGTCCGGATCGGAGACGCCGAGCCGGTCGAGGCCGTTGCCGTCGCCCTCCATGATGGCCGCGCCGCCGTTCACCGCGCGCCAGTACACGAGCTCGTCGGAGGCGAGCATCCCGATCCGCCACCTCGTCCCGCGACGCCCCGCGTAGTAGAGGTGGTACGCGCCGTTGTGGACGAGGATCGACGGCGCCGCGATCTCGTCGGCGTCGAACCCCCCGCGGCTCTCCGGACCGCCGCGCGAGGTGAGGCTCGGCAACCGATCCTCCTCGAAGCGCTCGAAGCTGGCGCCGTCGTCACCCGAGACGAACGTGCGCAGCTCGTGCGTACCGTCGGCGAGGTCGGCGCGCACGATCAGGATCCAGGTCGTGGGCTCGTACCAGAGCCGGATCACGGTGGGCATCGAGTACCCATCGACGCCCTCCTCGGGCGTGAGCAGCGGAGCGGCGCCGGTGAAGCCCGCGGCCGGGTCGGCGGCGCTGGCGCGGCCGATGCTCGTCTTGCCGTCGACGTCGGTCGCGGTGAAGAACAGCTCGAAGCCGCTGCCGTCCCAGAGGAGCTCGGGATCCGAGACGCCGCCCTCGATCCACGGCTCGCCGCCCGGCTCGAAGGCCACGTCGCCCAGCATCGTGAACCGATGCGGCTCGCTGCCGCGCCGCGCTGCGCGCATGACGGCGCCGTCCTCGAAGACGAGGGTCAAGCGCCCGGCGCCGTCCTCGGCCACGCTCGGCGCGCGCATCCGCCCCGTGTCGAGCTCCGCCATCGTGGGGGGCTGGGCGACGAAGAGCTGCTCGCGCACGCGCCAGGCGGCGGGCATGTCGCAGAGCTCGACGTTCGTCGTGAGCGTGCCGACGCCGGAGCCGTTCGGGTCGGCCGCGGAGGGGTTGCGGTTGCGGCCGTAGACGACCAGGCGCGCCGACGCCGTGGTCGGGAACGAGGTGGAGTGTAGCGATGCGCCGTCCCGGAGGACCTCCACCGTGCCGTCCGGCGAGAGCACCAGCTCGAACGGACCCTCACCGTCGGCGAGCGGCCAGCTCGCGACCGCCGCGTCCGCGACGACGAGCCGCACGTCGCGCCGCGAGCCGCTGGTCAAGAGCCCGACCAGCGGGCGCACGAAGGTCGAGTCGCCGAAGGTCTCCTGCTCGGTGAAGGCGATGCCCGCGCCCTCGAGGCAGGTCGCGCCGCAGTCGGTGGGCGCGTGGAACGACGTCTGCAAACTCACGCGCATGGCCGACAGATCGACCGGAGCTCCGATCACGAGGCCGCTGTCGTAGCTCGCGTCGCCGCCCGGGTAGAGCACCCCGTCGACGACGCGCGGACCGGGGTCTCCGAAGGCCGTGACGTCGAGCCCGGCGAGACAGCTCGCGGTGGGGTCTCCGGGGCACGAAGCGGGCAGCGTGACGAGGGAGGGCAGGGGCGGGCCCGCGACCGCGGCGCAGCAGTCGCCGCTGCCGACGCAGCAGGCGCCGAGACCCGTGCAGCCGGGATCGGCGCAGTCGAGCCCGCCCGTCGCGTCGTTGTCGATCCCGTCGTAGCAGCTCGCCGGGTCGTAGTCGTCGCGCGTGGGGGACTCGCCGGCAAAGGCGCCGTCCTCGGGCGAAGCCGGGATGCCCCGCCCGATGTCGCCCGCCCCCGCACCGGCATCGGTCGAGACGGCGCCATCCTCGAACGGAGGCACCGTGCCGGCGTCGATGTCGCGCCCGCACGGCCCGTCGTCGATGCACGCGGTCCCGTCCGCCTCGAGCCCGCCGCACCCGGCAGCCAGCCAGAGGAGCACGGACACGACGGCGGGGGCTCGGTTCACCAGGGGGACCTCCAGAACTGCTCGAGCGGCACCAGCTCGTACCGCGGGGCCGAGCCATTCACGTGCCGTGCCACCAGAAAACGCAGTGTATTCCGCTCCTGTGCCCGGCGTGTCACCGCGATCCCGGTCAGGTAGCACTCGGCGGTGGCACAACCCGGCATGTCTCGCGACCCGAGGAGCGGGTTCGAGGGGTAGGGCTCGAAGGCGGGCAAGGGGCCGTCGGCCGGCGTCTCGGACGCCTGGGCCTGCGCCATGGCCACGGTCACCGCCGAGCCGACGCGGTTGCGCGCGAGGAACCAGAGCCGGTAGACGGCGCCGCCGGTGCCCGCGTCCTCGTACTCCGCGACGACCGCGGGATCGCGCACGCCGCCCTGGCCCCACTCGCCGAGCTCGCCGGGCGCGAGGACCTGCGTGTAGCTGTCGCTCACGAACCCGAGCCCGCTGTTCAGCCGCACGGCCCCGATGGAGTCGCGGGCGCCGGTCTGCTCGCACGTGAAGAAGAGCCACCAGCCGTGAGTCGGGCTGCCCGAGTCGGGCACCAGCGCCGGATCGCGGAGCGAGGCGCAGGGGACGTCGTCGACCGGCGTGACCGTGGCGATGGCGGCGCCCGGCACGATCGGTGAGGTCGCGGCCGCCCCGACCATCTGCGCGCGTAGCTCGTACACGTCCCGCGAGCCCATGCTGACGGCTTCTTCGTGCTCGTGCGCGTACGCGACGATCACCGCCGTCAGCTCGCCGCCCGCGTTCGTCACCGGGTAGGCGCCCGGCTCGCGGAGGCTCCGGTTGTCGTCACAGGTGCCGTCCGTGCAGCCGGGGGGATCGTCGCCGCCCTTCGGCGTCCCGGAGCTCTCCGTCCACGGCAGCGTGTCCCAGTCCGTCGACGTCGCGTGCCCGATCGCCATCCCCACGAGCCCGAACATGGTGCCGCGGTCGATGTTCGTGCCGTCGACGAGCACGTCCCAGCGCGTGTCCGATCCGGCGTACGTCGTGCTCAGCAGGCTCGGCGCGCCGACGCCGCCGCCCGCCCATCCGTCGATGCTCAGGCTCTCGGCGTCGAGGACCGAGTCCTCGTCGTCGGGCACGGAGAACTGGTTCGGGTTCACGCACTCCTGCAGGCGCGCCTCGAGCCGGCCCACCTGGACCTTGTCGCCGTTGCCCGCGAGCGCGAGGAACAGGCCCGGCACCTCGTCGCAGGCCGACAAGACGGTCTCGAGGTCGTCCTGGTTCTTGAACGCGGTCTCGGCGATGACGGGCGCGGCGCCGCCGGCGTAGGCCGTCGCGAAGAGCATCGGGGTCCCGTCCTCGGCGAGGCCCGGGCGGATCTGGAGCGTGACGTCCACGGGCGTGTCGGCGGGGAAGGCCGTCGGCGCGCGCGCGAGCTCCACGCCCGCGCGCCGGAGCGACAGGACGCCCTCGTCGTCCATGCGAAGGCCGAGGTCCTCGAGCGGCCGCCCGCCGCCGGGCGCCAGGTACTGGGTGAGCGTGAGGTAGAGCTGCGCGTGGCAGTCCTCGGAGCAGCTACCGCTCGCGCGCGGCACGAAGCGGATGTCGACGTCGAGGCCGAGGGCGAGCGGCGTGCACGTGCGCAGGATGATCGCCTCGTCCGGCGTGAAGCGCGAGAGCCGCCGCTCGCTCCCGACGACCGACACCATCGGGAACGCGGCGCCCGGCGGGGTGATGTTCCAGCGGATGCTGGGGTCGGCGGCCGTCCACTCCTCGGTGAGCACGGTCTCGCCGGCCGCCTCGCGGCAGCACTGGCTGAGCCCGGCGCAGTCGAAGTCGCTGCAGTCCTCGAGGCCGTCGCAGTCGTCGTCCACGTCGTTGCCGCAGATCTCCACCGTGCAGCCGGCGTCCGTGCCGCCGTCTCCGGAGTCGGTGCCCGAGTCGCCCCCGTCCGACATCGTGCTGCTGTCGAGGCCGGCGTCGGTGGCCTCCTCGATGACGTGGTCCTCGTCGGGCTTGTTCAGGATGCTGCAGCCCATCGAGAGGCAGAGCAGCGCGACGAGCGATGATCCCCGGGTCACGGCATCCCCCACGGCAGCTCGGCCCGCACCATGGCGCCGCCGGGCAACGGCGTCGCCCCGAGCTCGATGGTCGAGGGCCGCTGCTCCACCGGCTCATCGAAGAGCGTCATCAGGATCGCCCCGAGCCCCACGGCCGCCGTTGCGATCCAGAAGACGTCCGCGACGAGGTTCGCGTCCTCGGTCTCCTGGAAGAGATCGGCGTTCGGCGTCCCCGCCTCGTAGGCGTCTTCGAAGTCGTTCTTCGTGACGACCGCGTTCACCGACAACGCGACGGCGGTCGCCGCGACCACACCGGTCAGCGCCCACCCGAGGATCGGCAGGTCCCCGAGCGAGCTCTCTCCCTCGGTGGACGGCTCCATGTGCACCTCGAGGCGGATCGGCTCACCCGGCTGGACGTCCACCTCCGAGCGCGTCGTGGCGTAGCCCTCGGCGCGCACCTCCACCATGTGCCTGCCCGCCGCGAGGGTCGCGCGCACCTCGAGCCCCTCGCCGACCACCGCCCCGTCCACGGTCACGCGCACCGGCGTGTCGGCCAACACGGCGACCGAGCCCCGACTCCGCGGGGTCTCCGGCATGTCGAGATCGATGACCTGCGGATCGGATCCGGGCTCGATCTCGATGACGCGCTCGATGGCGGGCTCGAACCGAATCGTGTGCCGTCCCGGCAGGACCTGGATCTCCTGTCCCGGCTGGACCGGGCGCCCGTCGATGGTGAGCTGCCCGCCGCCTGCGGGCGCGCGGACGAGCAGCGGGACCGGACGCGGCTCGAGGGTGGCGCGCACGAGCACCCGCTCGCCGGTCGTCGCGGTGGTCGTCGCCCGCGCGTCCTCGTAGCCGTCGAGCGTGAGGAAGACGCTGTGCTCGCCGGGCGGCAGCGCGACCTCGATGGGCGTGGTCCCGCGCGAGGCGAGGTCGCGCCGGTCGATCCGCACCTCCGCGCCCGCGGGCTCGCTCTCGATGGCGACCACCGCCACCCGCTCCGCGAGCTCGGTCAGCCTGCGCGTGCCCTCGGCCCGCTCCTCCGCGGACAGGCCCGGCATGCCGAGGTACTCCGTGTAGTACGCGTGGGCCTCGTCGTAGCGGCCGAGCTCCTGCAGCGTGAGCCCCGCGTTGAACACGACGTTGCGGCTGCGCACGATCGCGAGGCTCTCGACGTAGCTGTCGAGCGCCTGCTCCAGCAGCGCCTGCCGGCGCGCTCCCCTCGAGCGCATGGCCCGCGCGAGGTGCCGGTTGCCCTGCTCGAAGTAGACACGCGCCTCGGCGTTGCGGTTGGGCTGTGCCGCGGCGGGTGCGGCGGCCGTCACGATGCAGCCCAGGAGGAGCGCAGCCACCCAATGTGTCGAACGAAGCCAAGTCATCGATCGGAAGCCAATCAGAATTGGGTCTTGAACGGCAACGGGGGGCCGCCGCCGGGCTCCCGCCTGCGAACGGGCCGAAGGTGCCCCTCGACGCGCGCCCCCGCCACGGGGACGACCTGGACCACGTGGTCGCGGTGCCGGGGCATCGAGAAGGTGACCTCCACGGGCTCGTCGGACGCCGGCAGCGGCGCGACGAGCGGCGTCACGCCGAGCTCCTCGCCCCCGGCGCTCACCGTCGCCCCGGACGGGACGGACGAGAAGTGGACCGGGACCCTCGCGACGTCGCCCTCCCCGGGCGTCTCGGCTCCCACGGGGAGCTCCTCCTCCCCCTGCTCTACGTCCTCGGTCTCGGGCCGCAGATCCTCGGCGGCCGTGGCGTTCGTCGGAGGCTCGCTCGGCGTGTCGACCGTGCCGGGCTCTTGCGGCGTGCCGCGGCCCGCGACGATGGCGACCCCGGCCGCCAGGGCCACGGCCGCGACGAGGCCACCGATCACGAGGGGGGCCCGCCCCCCGGAACGCTTCGGGACC
The DNA here is from genome assembly GCA_039794305.1 of Candidatus Neutrinellum sp. Lineage (GTDB taxonomy): Bacteria > Myxococcota_A > Polyangia > Polyangiales > JBDIVX01 > JBDIVX01. The sequence continues at coordinate 6,294 of JBDIVX010000085.1, read as the reverse complement.
GCCGTGTGGACGGGGACCGGTGTCAACGACGGGGTGCTGAGGAAGTGCGGTGTGACGGTGGGCACGTCGGGCGTGGCCGCGGCGAGCGCCGCCTCGAGCTCGGCCATCGTCTGGAACCGATCGGCCGGCTCCTTGGCGAGCGCCTTGAGCGTCACGGCCTCGAGCGCGGGCGGGATCTCCGGGTTGCGCTCCCGCAGCGGCGCGGGCGGCTCGTTGCCGTGCTTCCACAGGAGCTGGAAGTAGTTGCCCCCGTCGAACGGCGGCTCCCCGGTGAGCATCTCGTACAGGATGACGCCGAGCGCGTAGACGTCGGCGCGGCGGTCCACGTCCTGCTCGCCCTTCGCCTGCTCGGGCGACATGTAGAGGGGCGTGCCGACGAGCTGCCCGGTCTTCGTCATCCGGACCTCTTCGGTCTCGGCGGTCTTGACCTTGGAGATGCCGAAGTCGAGCACCTTGACGAAGTCGGCTTCGCCCTTGCGCACGATGAACACGTTCTCGGGCTTGAGGTCCCGGTGGACGATGCCGCGCTCGTGGGCCGCGTGGAGCGCCCGGCACATCTGGTAGACGATGAGCAGCACCTGCGGAAGCGGCAGCGCGCCGCGCTCGAGGAGATCGGCGAGGCTCTTGCCCCGCAGGAGCTCCATCACGATGAAGACGTCCCCCTCTTCGGTGGTGTCGAAGCTGACCACGTCGACGATGTTGTCGTGGTCGATGCTGCTCGCGGCGACCGCCTCCTGCCGGAGCCGCTCCACGGCCTGCTTGTGCTGCGCGATCTTCTTCGACAGCACCTTGACGGCGAACCGCTTGTTCAGGTGGATGTGGCGCGCGGCGTAGACCGTGCCCATGCCGCCCTCGCCGATACGCTCTTCGACCTTGTAGAGGCCGCTCAGCACCCGGCCGAGCAGGTGGTCCGGGCCCTCGTCCTCGTCGTCCTGCAGGAGCACCGGCGTCGGGAGCCGGCGGGCCGAGGCCTCCTCCACGCCCGATTCCAGCTCGGTCGTGGCGAACGCCTTGCGCCCCTCGCTCGGCCGATCGTCCTTCTCCGGCTCACCCATCGACACCCGATTGCCCTGGGGATCGTACAGGCAGCGGCCCCCGAGGTCACGCCCGTGAGGCGCCAAGTGAACGGTTTGACACGGAGTTGGCCGGAAACCATGGCCTCGGTGCAGGCCGGGAGCGCCCCTGCACGGGGGGCCGGCCGCCTCCCCCGCCCGACGCGCAGCGGTCTCAGCGCCCGAGGCGGCGTTCGATGAACGGCCGGCCGGGCGCGAGCCGATCCGCACGCTCCCAGGCCTCGAGGGCGCCCTCGGGGTCGCCGGCCGCGTCGAGGGCGTCGCCGAGCAGCACGTGGTAGCTCGCGCGGCGCGGGCTCAGGGCGATGGCGTCCCGCGCCCACTCGACCGCCTCGGCGGCCTGGCCGCGCCGCAGCTCGATCTCGGCGATCCCGGCCATCGCGCGCGGCGAGCTCGGGTGGCGCTCGAGCGCGAGCCGGAACAGCCGCTCGGCCTCCCGAGTCGTGCCGAGCTCGCGCGCCCGCTCGACCAGCACCCGCGCCGCCCGCCGGCCGCCCGCAGGAAGGTCGAGCCCCGCCCCGGCCACCCCCTCGGTCTCGGCCCCGGCCCCGGTCTCGGTCTCGGCCACGGTCTCGGCCCCGGCCACGGTCTCGGTCTCGGTCTCGGTCTCGGCCTCGGCCTCGGCCCCGGTCTCGGCCGCCGCCCCGGTCTCGGCCTCGGTCTCGGCAGCGGTCACGGTCACGTTCTCGGTCTCGGCCTCGGCCACGCCCCCCCGCCCCGGCTGAATCGCGACCGCCACCCCCACCGCCGCCACGAGCACCCCCGCCGCCAGCGCCACCCACCCCAAGCTGGACCGCACTTGCATCGGGGACACGCCCGAATGCAACTGGGGACGCACCGCGACGCGGCGGCCCGTGGCGATGTCGTCGTCGTCCTCCGTCTCGAGAGCGGGTCGAGGGCAACTCGCGGCGTGGCGCGCGAAGCGCTTCGTCGTCAGCTCGTCGTCGAAGTCCGGAGGAGGGGCGGCGGTGGCCCGGGGGGCGCGGACCGTGGCCGCGCCCGCGGTGACGCCGATCATCTGGCGGCTCGCGCGCGAGAGCGCCTCGCCCACCGGAGCGAGCACGTTCGCGCCCGTCATGGCGACGCAGGGGCGCACCTCGATCCGGCCGCGCCGCATCGTCAGGAACGCCGCGAGCGCGTCGATGCCGGAGAGCCGGGCCGACGCCGGCCCCGCTTCCCACCACGACGCGCTCACCACGAGCTCGCCCGCGAGCACCACCTCCGCCACGGCGCCCGCGCTCGTACCGGTCACGCGGAGCGGCGCCGTCACGGGCTCCACCGCCCGAAGCGTGCGGTTCGGGCCGAGCCGCGCCACGTCGCATTCGAACGCGCGACCCGCGGCCGCGTGCTCCCGGAGCAGCCGATCGTTCAGCACGAGCGGCGCGACGACCTGCTCGAGCTCGCCGAGCCGGCCGGGCCACACCGTCCCGTAGCGCACCCGCGCGACCGCCGCCCAGCGCAGGCGCGGGTCGTCCGCGAGGCGCCGCGAGAGCTCCGCGCCGGCCCCCGCGAGCGCCGCCGGGTCGATGAGCGCGACCTCGGGATCGATCTGCCGCGCCGCCTCGAGCCCGCGCCCCCGCGCGTCGACGACCCTCACCACCGCGCCGCACGCCCCGAGCTCCGCGGCTAGGCCGCGGGTCGGCCCGGGCTCGCCCGCGACGATCACCGCCCGAAGCCCGTCGAGCACGCGAGCGCGGCCCGTGCGCGACACCCGACGCGCGCCGGCCGGACGCTCCCCGTACGTTCCGCTCCGTGTCGCCTCGAGCATGGGAGTAGGCGGCGCGCAGGATAGACGCCGGGGCCGCCCGAAGCCACGGCCTTCCGCCGTGCTCCGCTGACACGACCGTATTACGCTCTCGCCGTCGTGAAGGTCCCTCCGCTCCGCATGCCCCGCGACGAAGCGCGCCGCGAGCTCGAGCGGCTCCGGCATCCGCTGCGCATCGTCGTCGACCGGGCGAAGAACCCGTTCAACATCGGGGCCATCATCCGTACGGCCCACAGCTTCCTCGCCCGCGAGATCGTCCTGGTCGGGACCGAGCCCTGGTACGAGCGAGCCGCCATGGGCATGCACCGCTTCGAGAACCTCGTCGAGCTCCCCGACGTCGACGCGCTGCTCGAGCGCGCCCGCGGGGGCGCGTGGAAGCTCGTCGCCTTCGAGAAGGACCACGCGACCGTCGGCCTGTGGCAGGCCGACCTCCCGGAGGACGCCACGCTCGTGTTCGGCAACGAGGACGACGGCGTCCACCCGGCGATCCTCGCCGCGTCGAGCGAGGTGGTCGCGATTCCGATGTTCGGGATCAATCACAGCTACCCCGTCACGGTCGCCGCCGGCATCGCCATGGCCGAGTGGGCCCGGCGACGCTACGAGCGCGGGCGGCTCATCACAGCTTCACGATGAGGATCGTCACGTAGCTCGCGCCGGTCTCGCTCGTCCGCACGCCGATCCCGGTCATGTACCCGCAGCGGTCCATGATCCCCACCTTCTCGGGGTCGGTCGCCCACCGGTCGACCACGTCCTCGGCGCCGAGGCGCGTGACCGAGAAGAGCGCGCCGGCGTTCATGAAGCGCACGCCCTCGTCCACGATCTGCTCGAAGAGGTTGCCGTCGGGGCTCGAGGAGTCGAGCCGGTCCACGTCGGCCTGGTGCTGGGCGTGCCGCTCGGCGACCCGGTCGACCCGCTCGTCGAGCACGAGCTCCGCGCTGCACCCTGCCGCCTCTTGGCGCGCGCGGAACGCCTCGGCGATCCCGTCCTCCCACTCGTCGCACTCGCCGCCCGCCTCGTCGCAGCCGGGCGGTCCCCCGAAGCTGCCGCCATCCACTGGCGGCTCGGTGCCGAACGCCGGGCCGGCGTCGCCGTCGGCTCCACCGCCGCCTCCGCCCCCGCCGCCGGTCGTCGTGCCGCCTCCGCCCCCGCCGCCCGTCGTCGTGCCGTCGTCACCGCCCGAGGCGCCGCCGTCGCCGAAGGAGGTCGTCCCCGGGCCCGGTCCGTCCTCGGCGACGCAGCTGCTGCCGATCTTGACCGTGCCCGGTCCGCAGGAGACCTCGTTGCCGCACCCGCCCACGAGGACGAGCGCGGCGACGCCGACGACGACGACAACGACCAACCACCCGGCGAGCTTTCCCATGCCCCGACGCCGAGCAAGGCGGGTGCCACGCATCCCGGCGCCGAATTCGTGCGGCTTTTCGGCGCCGCGGGCGCCCCTTCGGCGGTCGCGGAGCGCGTGGTGCTCCGCGAGCGCGGGATCGGCTCACCCCAGCGGGGCGCAGATCGCCGCCGCGCACCGCGCGTCGATGCAGGCGCCGCCGAGGCACTGGCGGTCCTCGTCGCACGCCTCGCCGTCGGCGAGCCTCGCCCGGCAGTTGCCCGCCGCGATGTCCCGGTCGCGGTCGCAGTACCCGGTCTCGCAGTCGGTGTGCTCGGTGCAGAGCCCCTCGAGCGGCTCGGGCGCGCGGCAGCGCCCCGTCGAGAAGTCGCACCGGCCGCTCGCGCACTCGGGGTCCTCGGTGCACGCGGTTCCGTCCGCGGCCTTCTCCACGCACGCGCCGTCCTCGCAGCGGCTGCTCGCGCACTCGGCGCCCTCGCGGCAGCGGTCGCCGAGCCCACCCGCCGCCACGCACCGGCCGCTCGCGCACGAGAGGCCCGGGGCGCACCCGTGGTTCGTCCCGCAGGGCCCGCCCTCGCCCGAGAGCCCGATGCACGCCTCCGAGCTCGCGCAGGCCGGCGCGTCCCCGCACGACACGTCCTCGATCGCCGCGACGAGCCGCCCGGCGGCCGCGCCGTCGTAGGGGACGCTCCCCTCGTCCACGAGCACCGAGAGGCCCGTTCCCTCGGCGAGCGGGCAGGCGGCGGCCGCGGCCTCGGGGCACGCGTCGTCGAGCCCGGCGATCGCCTCGCCGCACCGGCAGCGGGTCGCGGACTCGCAGAGCGCGGCCGCCCACCGCTCGCAGAACGCCGACAGGGGCACCTCGGCGGGACCCTCCTCGCCGCCGCACCCGAGCACGAGCACCACCACCGGGAGCCACCGCATGCCGGCCATCCTACCCGCGCCGGGGGCTCTTGCCTTCCCCGTTCGCGGCGCTATGCTCCGCACCCTCTTTCTGGTGGCTGTAGCTCAGTTGGTAGAGCACCGGATTGTGGCTCCGGTTGTCGCGGGTTCAATCCCCGTCAGTCACCCCCAGCGGGTCCCCGGCGCATGCCGGAGCCCATTGACACCAGGTCAGAATGCAGTATCAAGCGAGCGCCCGTAGCTCAGCTGGATAGAGCGTCGGACTTCGGATCCGCAGGTTGCAGGTTCGAATCCTGCCGGGCGCGCCCAGGGTCATTAGCTCAATTGGTAGAGCAGTGGATTCTTAATCCATTGGCTCCAGGTTCGAGTCCTGGATGACCCACCGAACGCCGAGCCCCACGCTCGGCGTTTCGCGTTCCGCCGGCCGGTCCTCCTGGATGAACGGCCCTCGTGTCTCCGCCCGCGAGGAGCCGCGCGAATCGAAAGCTCGTGGGGGGACCACGGTGCTGGTCCCCCCGATTGCTTTCGAAGCCGGAGGTCAGCCGGCCGGGACCCCGCTCCTGGTCCGCCCGCGTCCTCGCCTGTGCAGAGGACCACCGTGACCTGGCCGCGGCTTCGCTCGTCTTCAGCGGTGCGCACCGCTCAGCTCGTGGTCTCGCTTCCGGACGCGTGCCGGTACGCTCGGACCAGGGCGCGCCCGGCGGTGACGATGTCCTCGCGGGTCGTGTAGCGCCCGAGCGAGAGCCGCACCGAGCCGAGCGCGGCCTGGGCGTCGATGCCCATGGCCGCGAGGACCGCGGAGGGATGCCCGCCCCCCTCGTGGCACGCGGACCCAGTCGACGCCGCGACCTCCGGAGCGAGCGCGAGCAGCTCGCTGCCGCGCACGTTCGGGAAACGGACGTTGAGCGTGTTCGGCAGACGCTCGTCCGGGTGGCCGTTCAGGACGACGCCGGCGATCGCTCCCGTGAGCTGCTCCCACAAGAGATCCCGCAGGGCGCGCGTGCGGCGGGCGTCTTGCGCGAGAGAGGCGCTCGCCAGCGCGCACGCCACTCCGAGACCGACGATCGCCGCGACGTTCTCCGTGCCCGGGCGCAGCCCTCGCTCGTGTCCGGCGCCGCGCAGGAGCGGCAAGAGCCGGGTGCCCCCGCGGACGTAGAGCGCGCCGACGCCCTTCGGAGCGTGCAGCTTGTGGCCCGCGATCGACAGGAGGTCCA
>JBDIVX010000084.1:0-32196 GCA_039794305.1 Candidatus Neutrinellum sp. | reverse complement strand
ACGGACAAGGACACAGACACGGACACCGACACGGACACGGACACGGACCCGCAACCGCAACCGCAACCGCAACCGCAACCGCAACCGCAACCGCAACCGCAACCGCAACCGCAACCGCAACCGCCACCGCAACCGCAACCGCCCGCCGTCACCACGCCGCCGGACGTGGCGCCCCCGCCGTCACCCCGCCGCATCCGCCTCTTCGCGTTCCTCTCCGGCGGCTTCGCCGGCGATCTCGCCAACGCGAGCGACACCCAGCCCCGCGACTTCTCCCTCTGGCCGAGCTTCGGCGGCGGGCTCGGCGGTGAATTCCTGGTGCACCGCTTCTTCGCGGCCGGCCTCTCCGCTCGCTTCTCCTCGTACAAGCCGAGCGAGGGCAGCTACCTCGAGGACCGCGCGCGCTCCCTCGACGTCTCGGTGGTGCCGCGCGGCGTCCTCGCGCTGGGCTCGACCGAGCTGTACGCGGCGGTGCCGGTCGGGCTCACGCTCGACTGGCTGCCCGACGTCCTCGGCGCGCACGCCGGCACCGCCGCCGGCTTCCACCTGGCACCCGCCCTGGGCGTTCGCGTCTGGGGCGCGCACGTCGGGTGGTTCCTCGAGGCGGGGTACGCCTGGCGCTGGACGCACCACTCGGTGCCGCTCGGCGACGGGCGCGAGGCGAGCCTCGACTTCCGGCGGCGCGAGGTGATCGTGGACACCGGGGTCGGCTTCCGATTCCTGTAGGAGCTCGATGACGCGATACGCATGTCTGGCTTGCCTGCTGTGGCTCCTCGGGAGCTGCGGCTCCGACGCGCCGGCCTCCGATCCCGACTGCCCCCTCGACGAGTGCGGCATCACCTGCTTCGACGAGGCGATCTGCGGCTCGTGCGGAAACGGGACGTGCGAGTGGACGGAGTCCCTCGGCGTCTGCCCCTCCGACTGCTGCGATCCGAGCCAGTGCGTGCCCGACGAAGGGCCCCGGTTCGAGGCCGGCGACGCGGTGTGCCGCGAGGCCCCCGACGGCACGCGCTGCGACGACGGCGACGTCGGCAACGGCATCGAGATCTGCATCGCCGGGCACTGCCGGCACGAGCACCCTCACTGCCGCTGCTTGCCGCCCGACGGCATCTTCGCCGAGGACCCGGGGCCCGAGCCGGAGGTCTTCGAGGAGCCCGAGCGCGTCGAGGACGCCCCGTGGGTCGGCGACGAGCCGGCCGAGCCGGAATTCGAGCGGCAGTGGTCGCTCCGGCGCATCAACGTATCCGAGGCGTGGCAGCACACCCGCGGCGGCGGCGTCACGGTCGGCGTGGTGGACAGCGGATGCGCCGAGGACGTCCCGGACCTGATGGGCCAGATCGCGGCGCAGACGGACATCGTCGGCGGCGAGCCGGTGTCCGAGTCGGACACCGATCACGGGACGTACCTCGCCAGCATCGTCGCGTCGCGGGCCGACGGCGCCGGCATGATCGGCGTCGCGCCCGAGAGCCGGCTCGCCTGCGCGCGAGTCATCCGGGGAGAGAGCGCCGACGCGCGCGCGGAGCAGAGCGACATCGCCGCGGGCATCGACTGGGCGGTGGCCCAGGGGGCGCGGGTCGTCCTCGTGGGCCTGACCGCGACCGCCTCGACCCCCGAGCTCGAGCGCGCCGTGGCGGGCGCCGTGGCCGCCGACGTCGTCGTGGTCGCGCCGGCCGGCTCGGCGGGGGGCGGGCACCTCGACGCCTTCCCCGCCGCGTACGCCGACGTCATCGCGGTGGCCGGGACGGATGGCTGGGACTTCCGGAGCTACGGCTCGGACTTGAGCCCCGTCACACTTCTCGCTGCGCCCGGCGCGAACATCATCGGCTGGCATCCGGACGGCACGCGCGGCGTCGCCGACGGGTCGAGCCTGGCCGCCGCCCTCGTGGCCGGCGCGGCCGCCTTGGTCCGCAGCGCCGCGCCGGATCTCGACGCCGGCCAGGTGCGCTCCCTCCTGCACGCGCGCGCCGCGTCGATTCCGATCGAGGACTTCGAGACGGTCTTCGAGGTGCGGCGAGTCGACGTCGGGGCGGCCGTCGCCGCTGTCGCGTCGGGAGCCGACGTCCCGGAGGTGGCCGTCGCGCGCGCCGCGTTCGTCGCGCCGGGCGCGCTCCCGGGTGAGCCGGCGCGGGCGCGCGTCCGCGTCGAGAACCGGGGCACCGTGCGCGCGACCGGGATCGGCGTTCGAGCGACCGTCACCGGCGGGACCCTGGTCAGTGACTCGGTGGACCTGCCCGACCTGGACGTGGGTGCGTCCGAGGAGGTCGTCTTCGAGGTCGTCCCCGACGGGAGCGCCGACGAGGTGGACCTGAGCGTCGAGGTCGACGCGGACGCGGACACGGACGCCGGCAACGACCGGCGCTCGACCCGCGTCCCGGTCGGTCCGGCCATCCACCACCGCCTCGAGGTGGGACGCACCGTCATGCACCCGCCCGCGGCCGGCGCCTCCGAGCGCACCGTCACCTTGACGGTGGAGAACAACGGCAACGTCCCCGAGGCCGCGAGCGAGCTCTGGGTCGTCCTGCACCCGCAGCGAGAGGTACGGACCTTCGACGTGCCCGCCCTCGAGAGCGGCGAGCGGTTCGACCTCGAGGTCACGGTCGACCCGGTCGCCGGCGCTCCGGAGGGGCGCCACCAGGTGGTCTTCTACCAGCGCCCGGCGCCGGGGCAGTCCGACCTCGGTGGCGCCTCGGCCTGGCTCGACTACCGCTGGGCGGACGAGGGCAACGAGCTGGCGGAGCTCGCGTACATGCAGCTCAAGGGACACCGCCTGGTCGCCGACGCGCCCTGGCGCACGGTGCGGGGCCAGGTCCCGGTGATGGTCTTCTACCCACGCACCCGCTGGCTGTCGGGCCAGCACCCGGACAGCACGGACGTGCTCGAGCTGATCGCCAAGGGGCCGCCGGGCGGCGTCCAGGTCAACCGCATCACCATCGCCAACCCGACGAGCCCGGACTCCTCCGGGCAGGTGATCTACGACGACTACCGGACCTTCACCGTGCGCCGCTGGGGGAGCCTCGACAGCACGCGCCACTCGAGGCCCTCGGTCACGCCTCCTCGCCTCTTCGTGGTGGACGAGAGCCACGTGCAGGTGCCGAGCGGCAAGCTGGTGCTCAATTCTCCCGAGCAGGGGCAGCACCGGATCGCCTACATCGACACTCGCGTGCTCCGGACCGTCGGGCCGTGCACGGCGCCGTGCGACGACCACCGCCCCGACCCCAACACGAGCGGCGCCTGGATCGAGGTGACCTTCGAGTACCGGGTCTTCGAGAACCGAAACGACTTCGTTCGCTGGGACAGGTCGAGCCGGATGATGTTCGTGGCCATCAGCGAACACGAGCTGCCGGCGATGCACACCTTCAGCCACTACTTCGATCCGCACTACCACACGATCGCCGAGTACTTCCCGGGGACCTACGCGCTCGGGCCGGCGCAGAAGTATGGCGGGCCGCTCGCGATGCTCTCGGCCTCGGCATGGGCGCTCGGCATCACCGGGTCGCGTGACTTCGAGGGGGCCTACGAGCGGATCACCACGACCGATCACAACACCTTCTTCGACGATGTCTACGCGCCGTGGGGCCCCACGCACTCGTCCCAGTGGGGACCCGTGGGCACCACCACCACCGGGAGCCGGGAGATGGACGTCTACCGCGGCCTGCTGGGCCGCACCGTCGGGGAAGAGGTGTCGCTGGAGGGCCAGCTCACCGCGATCATGGGTCGCCATTCCCTCCTGTACGACGCGGACGTCCACGTCAACGGATCGTGGGGAACCATCGACAGCTTCGGCGGCAGCGGCAGCGGGCACTGCACGCCCGATCTCGACAACGTCCTCGTCCGTCTCGGCGGCGGCTTCGACGGCATGGGGGCCCAGGGCGACTGTTCGAGCGTCGGAGGGATCCCCGACGCGGTCAGCGGGCGCAACCAGCGCGTCATCGGCGGCTCACTGTTCGCCGCGCACCCGTTCCTGGGCCGGATGTACTCGTGGAGCGATCGCGCCCTGCACGAGGCCAGCGCGCTGCCACCCTACAACAACACGAGGTTCATGCGGCGCTCGATGGTCCCCGGTTCGTCGGAGGTCCAGCGTCACTTCGTGTTCCGCGGGCTGCAGTTCTGGAACGCGCGCGGCGCCCAGACCGCGCCGAGCAACTGGGTCGACTACGGGGCCGGCAACCTGCGACGCCAGAACCCCTTCATCGGCGGGATCTGGTCGATCGGCCCCTTCGAGCCGAGCTGCGGGACGCTCGACGGAAGCGTGGAAGGTTACCGGGCCGACAACGCCGAGCACGTCGCACGCTACCTGAACCTCGTGCGCGACGGCCTGGGCATCCACCTCCAGGAGGACGACCCGCCCGAGAACCGCTTCTTCCGGAAGATCTTCGCGGTCGCGGGAAGCGACGGGCACGGCGACTTCAACTGGGCGGCCGACTTCTTGTCGACCCGCATCCAGAACCTGGCCACGCTGCTCGGCCAGACGACCTACTCGGACAGCGCCTTCGCGCGGCCCCGGACCTACGTGTTCCACGACGGCGACGAGCCGCCCGTCGACTACGACCCGCTCGAGGACCTGATCCACGGGCGGGCCGTCATGACCGACGGGCCCGTCGTCGACCTCGCCGTGGACGGCGAGGCCCGCGGCCGGTGGCGGGGCGGGCGCATCGCCTGGCACGACGACCGTGACGAGTTCGAGGACTACGACGGGCGGGTCGGGGGTGGCGGCAACCTCGACGGCGAGCGGACGGCCCTCGTCCCCTACCTCGTCAACGCGCCGCCCGACGACGAGGATGGACAGCGGATCATGATCCAGACGCGGTGTCGCAACATCCCGGACTTCGGGGGGACGGTTCCCACACGCTACGAGCTCTGGGTGACGGGAGAGGCGGGCACGGAGGATCCGCCATCGCAGATCGACCTGCTGACGGGCGAGGAGCATCCCTCCTGCGACTTCACCGTCCACGACCGTGTGGTCGATCTCGGCAACATCTCCACGCCGCGGGCAATGCTGGCGCACGTGCAGATCGGGGACACCTGTCCGGCCATCTACGACGCCTGGACGAACCCGGTCTGGATCGCGCCCGTGAAGACCACCGTGCCCGAGTTCATCTTCCGCGATACCGACCCTGCGGTGGCCGAGCAGTGGTGCGTCGAGGTGACCGACAACGGCGACCTGCCCGGCATCTTCGAGCTCGAGTTCCCCATCTCGATGATGGACGAGCCGGTCTACGCTCTCGTGGCGGGCGTCGGCACCGAGGGTGAGCTGCTCCGGTTCGAGGGCGGCGTAGACGGCATGGGCGGCCTCGAGCCGGTGGCCGAGGACGGCGCGAGCCCGAACGGCTGGCTCACCTCCGAGGACGGCAGGACCAACAGCACGCGCCTGCGATTCTCCATCCCCGTCGGTTGCGCCGTCGAGGAGGACGTGCTCGACCCCTTCATCACGCCGGCGCGGATGCTGCTGGTCGTGGCGCGGGACGATCCCGACCCACGCCTGCGGGACGCCTACGGAAATCCGCTTAGCATCTTCATCGCCCGGTTCGAGCCCGCCTACGCCGAGTACATCGCCGACGTGGCGGTCGCGCCGGTGACCCTCACGCGCGACTTCGGCATCTATCACCCCATGCCGCCGGACGACGAGGCGACGATCGTGTCGTCGGAGCTCGTCAACGTCGCGACCGGCGAGCATCCGTCCCTGTCCCTGTTCCCCGGTCACAGCCTCTCGGTGAGCGAGGGACGTCGCCCGGGCGATCCGGCGCGTTGGGGCGTCCACATGATCCTCAGCGGCTCCGGGGGTGGCTCGGGCACGCAGACCTGGCGGTACACCCTGAGGTGGCGTCGATGAGCGCGCGGCTGCGTCTCGCGGGGCGCGTCGGTCTCGTGGCGCTGGCGGCGGTGGGACTCGGCGGCCCACCGAGCGGCGGCTCGGCCGCCGTCTGCTCCGACACGCTCAACGAGCACCGCACGCACCGGATCCTTTTGGACGGCCAGGGTTTCGACGTGCTCGTCCATTTCGACGGCCGCTACGTCGTCGCCCATTCGAAGGGCGTGCTCGCGGTCGACGCGTGCACGCTGGCCGCCGAGGTCCGCTGCCGCGACCGCTTCGGGGCGCGGCGACTGCGACTGCGGGACGACGGCCGGGTCGACTACGCGCGCCCGGACGGCACCGTGCGCACCTGCGACCTGTCGGCCGGGCGCTCCCGCCCGTCGGCGCTCGGCGAGCTCCCCCCCACGCCGGCGTCTCGCGTGTGGGTCGACGGCGACCGGGCCTTGGTGCGCCCGGCCTCGGGCGAGCCCCGTCCGCTGCGGCTCAGCGAAGGGGCGCTGAGTGTGGCCGCGAGCCCCGACGGGACCGAGCTCGCCGTAGGCGACCGCGATGGCCGGATCACCCTCTACGGCGCAGCCGGGCTCCCGCGCGGCCGCTACCGCGCCCACGGCCGCAACGCCTACGCCGTCACCTACGACGCGGCGAACGGTCGCATCCTGAGCGTCGGGGGCATGGGCGAGCTGGCCCTGCGCCGCACCCCGTTCACCGCCGACCGCTGAGCCCACCTGCTCCGACGTTCAGCGCCCTTGCCGGGGGGCGGGGCGAGGGAGTAAGATTCGCGCGACTCGGGATCCGGCCTCGATCGCCACACCATCGTCGATCGCGGGACGGGATTGGGGAATGTGCCGTGGATGTAGGAGCGTTCAGTACCCCAACCGTACCCCCTTTCGCGCGCGGCGACCGACAGAGGGATCCCACATCGTGAAACAAAGGAGTCCCTGATGCAGGCCAGCAAGCACCAGTTCAAGGTGGGGGACAAGGCCGTCTATCCAGCGCAGGGCGTCGCCGAAGTGGTGTCCATCGAAGAGAAGGACATCGCGGGGAACCGCCAGAAGTTCTACGTGCTTCGGATCCTGGACACGGAGCGCAAGATCATGGTCCCGGTCGCCAACGCCGGGAACGTGGGGCTACGCCCGCCGATCTCCGAGACCGAGATCCGCGCGATCTTCGCGATCCTCAAGAAGCGGACGATCGCGTTCGACAACCAGACCTGGAACCGCCGCTACCGCGGATTCATGGACAAGATCAAGACCGGCAGCGTCTTCGACGTTGCCGAGGTCATGCGAGACCTCTACCGACTCAAGGCGGAGAAGTCGCTCTCCTTCGGCGAGCGGCGCATGCTCGAGACGGCACGCGCCCTCATCGTCAAGGAGATCGCGGTGGCCCGCCGAAAGACCGAGGCGAAGGTCCAGGCGGAGATCGAGAAGATCTTCGACGCGAACTGACCTGGACCGGATCCTCGACGGCAGCCACCGCGTGAGTAACACGTTCACGGCGGACGGAACCGCTAGCCGCTCGCAGGCGACTTCTCGACTGCGCGGCGCACCGGTCCGTCCAATCATCGATTCACCACCCGAATTCGATCCGGGTTTCACCTTCCAACGACTCGGATGGCAGGCAACACACTTCTCATCAACGTAGACATCGGCGAGACACGCGTCGGGCTCATCGACAAGGGCATCCTCTCGGAGCTCTACGTCGAGCGGACGACCGAGCGCAGCCCCGTCGGCAACATCTACCTCGGCAAGGTCACGCGCGTGCTCCCGGGCATGCAAGCGGCCTTCATCGACATCGGCCTCGACCGCGCGGCCTTCCTCCACGTCGAGGACGTGATCCCGTCGGCCGACTTCGACCGCATGGCGGAGGAGGCGGCCCAGAACGGCGGCGAAGAGGACGAGGAGGCGAGCGGCGAGGGCGAGGGCGAGAGCGAGAGCGACCGCGCCGGGCCGACGAGGCGCCATGGCCGCGACGCCAAGGCCAAGCGCGTGACCCGCAAGACCCCGATCCGCGACGTGCTCAAGGAGGGCCAGCCGCTCCTCGTGCAGGTGAGCAAGGGACCCATCAGCACGAAGGGCGCCCGCGTCACGAGCCACATCGCCCTCCCCGGCCGCTACGTCGTCTACATGCCGACCGTCGAGAGCGTCGGCATCTCGAAGCGGATCGGGAGCGACAAGGAACGGCGGCGGCTCAAGGAGGTCATCGACTCCATCAAGCCGCCGCAGGGCGGGGTGATCGTCCGGACGCTCGGGCAAGGGCTCACCAAGAAGCAGCTCAAGGCCGACATCGGCTACCTGGTGAAGGTCTGGAACGACGTCATGCAGAAGCGTCAGGAGGCCCAGAAGGCGCCTGCCACGCTGTACAACGACCTGGACATCATCCTGCGGGCGGCGCGTGACCTCTTCAACGAGGACGTGGACAAGATCATCATCGACGATCCGCACGAGTACCAGCGCCTACGGGAGTTCCTCGATGCGTTCCTCCCGGAGCGGGTGGACGACGTGGAGCTGTACGAGGGCAGCGAGCCACTGTTCGACGAGTTCGGCGTCGAGGACGAGATCGCTCGGGCGCTGTCGCGGAAGGTGCCGCTGCCCTCGGGCGGCTGCCTCGTCATCGACCAGGCGGAGGCGCTCACGGCGATCGACGTGAACACCGGCCGCTTCACGGGCAAGGGCAAGGACGTCGAGGACACGATCTTCCAGACGAACCTCGAGGCGGTGAAGGAGATCGCCTACCAGCTCCGGTTCCGGAACATCGGCGGGCTCATCGTCCTCGACTTCATCGACATGGAACGGCCGTCCCACCGGGACAAGGTCTACAAGGCCCTCTTGCAGGTGCTCCGCGAGGACAAGGCCAAGACCACGGCCGTGCGCATCAGCGAGCTCGGGCTGGTCGAAATGACCCGCAAGCGGACGCGCGAGTCGCTGGGCCGGACGCTGTACGAGCCGTGCTTCTACTGCGACGGAACGGGCCATCTCCAGTCCAAGAAGACCATCTGCCTCGAGATCCTGCGGCAGATGCGGCGGGAGAAGGACAGCCTGCCCGGGTACAAGATCCAGGTGAACGCCCACCCCGCGGTGTGCGACATGCTGCAACGCGAGGAGCGCGCGAGCCTCGACGAGGCGGCCAAGCGCTTCCAGCGACGGATCGTGTTACAACCCCGGAAGGACTATCATCTCGAACAGTTCGACCTGCAGGGGGTCTAGGGATGGGCGACGACGAGGCATCGGGCGACAAGCGTCAAGACGAGCGGGTGACCATCAACAAGGAGTTCGAGTCCTTCGATGCGTTCATCCACGAATACGTGACGAACATCTCCCGCACGGGCGTCTTCGTGAAGTCGAAGCAGCCGCTCCCGGTGGGCACCCGCGTCAACCTGCGCTTCACCGTCATCATGGACGACATCGAGACCATCGAAGGCGTCGGCGAGGTCGTCCGCGTCGAGAACGACCCACCGGGCATGGGCGTGGTGTTCACGACGCTCTCGCAGTACTCGAAGCACCTCATCGACCTGCTCCTCACGGCCCAGCCCGGCGGTCCACCCGAGGAGCCGGAGTAGCGGCGGCGATGGGCGTCTTCCGGCGACTCGGCGACGTCACCCGGGCGAGCCTCGGGGATCTCCGCAAGCGGGCCGGGGGCCGCGACGACAGGCCGCTCGGCGAGCTGAGCGACGAGGAGCTCGAGGAGGAGCTCCTGCGCCGGCGCCGCGAGCGCGCCCGCGGCCGCGCGCGAGGGGCCTCCCCGAGCCGGGAAGCCCAGTCGCCGGAGGACAAACAGCTCGAGCAGTACTACGCGAACCTGGAGCTCAGGCCCGGCGCGTCCCTCGACGCCGTGAAGAAGTCGTACCGGGAGCTCATGCGGAAGTACCACCCGGACAAGTACCTCGACGATCCACAGAAGCACCGCGCCGCCACCGAGCTCGCGCAGTCGCTCACCGAAGCGTTCCGGAAGCTCACGGCGCACCTCGAGCAGAAGTAGCCGGGGGGCCGCCGTGGCGCACGTGCTCATCGCGGGGTGCGGGTACGTCGGGACGGCGCTCGGGACGCGCCTCGCGGCCGAGGGCCACGTGGTCTGGGGGCTCCGCCGCGACCCGCGCGCCCTGCCGTCGGTGATTCGAGCGGTGGAGGCAGACCTGCGGGTTCCGAACACGCTTCGGAACCTGCCGCGCGTCGACTACGTGTTCCATCTCGTCTCGCCCGAGCGGCCGGACGAGGACGCCGCGCAGGCGGCGCGCGTCGAAGGGCTGCGGTACCTCTTGGCGGCGCTCGCCTTCGGCCGGCAGCGGGTGAAGCGCCTCTTCCTCGCGTCGTGCCTCGACGTCTACGGGGACAGGGAGGGAGCGTGGGTGGACGAGGACTCCGAGCTGACACCGACCCCCGCCGCGGGACGCTCCCTGTACGACGCGCGGGGCCGCGGCGCGGACGCACCGGTCCCGACCACCGTCGTCCGGCTCGGCGAGGTGTACGGGCCGGGGCGGCTGGGCATGCTCGAGCCGGTGCTGGCACAGAGCGCCGTTCGGGTGGCCCGACCGACCGAGCACGTCAACCTCGTGCACCGGGACGACGCGGCCGGGGCGCTCGCGCACCTGCTCGGCCTGCGCGCGCCCGCGAGCACCTACCTGGTAGTGGACCGGGAGCCCATCCCCCGGGTCACGGTCGTGGAGTGGCTGGCCACCCGGCTCGGGCGGCCCGCGCCGCCGCTCGCGCCCCGATCGGGGGCTCCCGCCGACATCCGGGCCATGAGCGAGCGCCTCGTCGAGTCCGGGTACGCCTTCCGGTACCCCACCTTCAAGCAGGGCTACGAGCCCATCGTCTCGCGGCTCTGAAGGCCGTCGAGCTTGCGGAGGATGGCCTCGGCGGCGTCGATGCACTCCCGAACCTGGCGCTGGTGACCGGGGTCGGACCAGCGCTGGGCCGTGCGCGCGTGATCGCGAGCCCTCTCGGCCCGCGCACGCGACTCGACCAGCATGCCACGCTCCATGAGGTCGCGGGCCTGATCGATCATCATCGCGCAGTGCGCGATCTCGTCCGCCACGTCCATACGCCCGGTCCATAGCCGCGAAGCCACCACGCGACAGGGGGCCCGGGCCCGGACAATTGCACGTGGGGCGTTTTGCCGTCATGGTGAGGGAGACGATGCAGCTCCGGTCGTCGCTCCTCGTGATCTCGCTGTCGCTCTCGGCGACGGGATGCGGGTTGCTCGGGAACGCGTCCGACCGACGCGCGTCGCTGACCGTGGCGAACCACAGCCACTGGGCCATCTGCTCGGTCCAGGTGGCCTCGCCGAGTGTCCCGCGCGGGCGCCGCGCGCCGGAGGCGTTCGAGTCCCTCGACTCACCCGACTGGAGCGAGAACCTCCTCCGGTCGGCGGTCATCGATCCCGGCTCCGCCTACACGGTGCCCGTGCCCGCCGGCCGCTGGGACCTGCGGATGGACGACTGCCGGGGGCGGCCGCTCTACGCGCGTCGCCGGATGCTCATCCGCGGTGCGGCCACCATCGAGTTCCGCCCCATACGCGTCGAGCGCCCCGGCCGGTTCAGCCGCCGCCGCGTGGCGGCCGGGCCGAAGCCGACCGGCTACTCGGTCTTCAAGTAGCCGGACTTCAGGAGCTTGACGAGGATCTCGCTCGTCTGGAGGTCGCTCGCGAGGCTCTTGTTCAGGACCGTCTCGACGTGACCGTAGTTGAACGAGAGCTGCAGGACGTCGAGCTCCTCGGGCGAGAGGTCCCTGAGCGGCGGGATCAGCGGCATGGCCAGCGACAGCGTGGAGTGCATCGGGGGCATGTCGGGGCCGAGCCGCCGCACCTCGTCGATCTGCCGCATCGCCTCCATGAGGATGGCCTCGGTGCCCATCTGGAGCGGCTCGAGGAACTCGCGGTCCTCGGGGGGATCCATGTCGAAGGTGCCCTGCTCCCAGGTCATGACGCGGATGAAGCTCTTCTGCGGGCTGACGTCGTAGTTGTCGTTGATCGCGGCGTAGACGACGTTGCCCTTGTCCAGATAAATCTTCCCGACGTCTGCATCCGTGCGCACGACCAGGACGCCGCTCTTCTTCGAGGCGTTGAAGAGCTGCAGGAGGTCCGGCAGTGGGACCTCGGCGATGGAGCCGGTCATCGTGCGTACCTGCGAGGTGCGCTTGCCCGCGGCCACGTCCTCCATCTGAGCCCGGGCCGCGCCGAGGTCCTGCGCGCTCTCGGTGGCGACGAGCTTGATGATGCTCGTTCCAATGAGGATGCGGTCGCCCTCGTGGAGCCGGGCGCGCTTGATCTTCTCGCCGTTGACGAACGTGCCGTTGGTCGAGCCCAGGTCCTGGATGAAGATCTGGTCGGTCGCGACCGTGATCTTCGAGTGACGCCGCGAGACCATGTCCTCCACGAGGACCATGTCGAGCTCGCTCGATCGTCCGATCACGATCTCGCCCTGCGGAGGTAGGGGAAACTCGCCCCCCTGGTACTTGCCCGAGATGAAGCGGAGGGCGAAGGCCTTCGCCGGCCGCGCCGGTGGCGGGGGAGTCATCTTGGGGACGGGGGGCTCCATCGGTGTGGTACAACCGAAACGGTTTCATCAGGTTAGAGGGCGATCGCCCCGGCGGTCAAGGTTGAGCACGGCCGGGCGGGAGCGGGCGCGAAGCTGCTACGAAAACCCCCCATGCGGAGACGTCTCGCGGCGCTGGCGTTCATGCTCGGGGCCGCGGTTCCGGCCGGCGCCGGCGCCCAGGCCGTGCGCGACACGCACCTCACCTGGCGGACCGTCCGGACTCCGCACTTCGAGATCCACTACCACGAGCCGCTCGGCCTGATCGCGCGCCGGGTGGCGACGGTGGCCGAGCGTGCGCACTCGGTGCTCGCCCCCCTGCTCGACCACTACCCCACCGAGCGCACCCAGGTCGTCCTCACCGACGACACCGACAGCGCGAACGGCTCGGCCGGCGCGACCCCGTACAACCACATTCGGCTGTTCGCATCCGGCCCGGAGGATCTGACGCCGCTCAACGACTACGACGACTGGCTCACCGAGCTGGTCACGCACGAGCACACGCACGTGCTCCACCTCGACACGATCGGCGGGATCCCCGCGGTGATCAACGCCATCTTCGGCAAGGTGTACCCGCCCAACTCGGTGCAGCCGCGGTGGTTCGTCGAGGGCTTCGCGGTCCACGAGGAGTCGGCGCACACCTCGGGCGGACGGCTGCGCTCGACCATGTTCGACATGTTCCTGCGCATGGACGCGCTCGAGGACCGGCTGCTCACGCTGGCGCAGATCTCGAACGAGGTCGACCGGTGGCCGCACGGCAACGTGTACTACCTCTACGGCTCCCGGTTCGTGGAGTACGTGTCCGAGCAGCACGGCCGTGAAGCGCTCACACGGATCTCGCACGAGTATGGCCGGCAGCTCGTCCCCTACGGCCTGAACCGCATGGCCCGCCGCGCGACGGGGCGCAGCTTCGTCGAGCTCTACGACGACTTCCTCGCGCACACGCGCCGGGAGGCCGAGGAGCTCGTGGCCGAGGTCCGGGCCCGCGGTCTCGTCGAAGGCGAGCGGATCACGTTCCACGGCGAGACGGCGCGGTGCCCACGGTTCGTCGGCCAGGGCCGTGTCGCTTACTTCGTAGGGGCGGAGGAGCCGAGCCACATCCGCGAGATCGACGCCCGGACCGGCGGAGAGCCCGAGGAGCTCGTGCGCGCGGCCGGCCTCACGTGCCTGTCGACGAGCCCCGACGGTCGCTACGTCTACCACAGCAGCCTCGACTCGCACCGGGACATCTACTTTTTCTACGACCTGTTCCGCTACGACCGGGTGACCGGGGTGCGCGAGCGGCTCACCCGCGGGCTGCGCGCACAGGAGCCCGACGTGTCACCCGACGGCAGGCGGCTCGTCTTCACGGTGAACGGAGCCGCGACGACCCACCTCGCCATCGCCGATGCGGCGGACGTCGAGGCGACTCACCGCATCCTCGTCCGGAGCCGGCGCTACGGCCAGGTGTACACCCCCCGCTGGTCTCCCGACGGGCGGACGGTGGCGTACAGCGCGTGGGGGCGCGGCGGTTACCGCGACATCCACCTCGTGGACGTGGAGACGGGCCGCGTCACGGAGGTGACCCGCGACCGGGCGCTCGACACGGGGCCGGAGTGGTCACCGGACGGCCGGTGGCTCTACTTCGCGAGCGACCGCACGGGCATCTCGAACGTCTACGCCTACGACACGGTGGCCGGGCGCACGCTCATGGTGACGAACGTGCGGAGCGGCGCGTTCCAGCCCGCGGTTTCGCCCGACGGCCGGCGGATGGTCTACCTCGGATACACGAGCTACGGCTGGGATCTGTGGAGCATGCCGCTCGACCCGGCGCGGTTCCGGCCGGCGGCGCCCTACGTGGACACCCGGCCCGAGCCCGTCGACACCGAGGCTGCGACGCTGCTCGAGAGCGAGGAGTACGATCCCGTCGACAATCTGATCCTGCCGCAGGCCTACCTGCTCGAGCTCGGCGAGGACGCCTTCGGCACACAGCTCGCGCTGACGTTCGAGGGCGGCGACGTCGTCGGGTTCCACACGTACGCGGGGCGGGTGGGTGTCGGTCTCGAGCGGGGCGACATCGCCGCGGCGCTCGACTACTCCTACAACGCCATCCCCGCCCCCCTCCGGCTCCATCTGTTCCGGACGGTGCGGCCGGCGGGCGGCCTCGTGGTCGGGGGCGAGCCGCGCACGTGGATCGAGCAGGCGATTGGGGGCTCGGTCGGGTTCGACTACTCCATGCCTCGGTCCTTCCACACCGAGTCCATTCGTGCCAGCTACGGGATCACCCACCTGAGCAAGGCCGAGCCCTTCGGGGGCCGACTCGACCCCAACGACCCGCCACCGACGGTTCCCGAGACCGGGCTCCTCGCGAGCCTGAGCGCGGGATGGTTCTGGAGCGACCGGGCCGCGACGGTGTTCGACATCAGCCCGAGCTACGGCCGCTCGCTCTCGTTCGGCGTGAGCCTGGCCCACCCGTACCTCGGAAGCCGGTTCGAGACGGTGAGCGCCACGTGGTCCTTCTCGCAGTACATCGAGAACCCCTTCGTCGAGCACCACGTCCTCGCGATGCGCTACGGGGGCGGCCTGAGCGGCGGCGATCTCGGGCGCCGCGGCGTCTTCTTCCTCGGGGGCTTCGGCGAGACCGACGTCGTGCAGCAGCTCCTCCAGGAGGCCCAGGCCCTCGGGGGCATCGCGCTGCGCGGCTACCCACCGGGCGACCGGCGGGGCACCCAGCTCCAGCTCCTGCAGCTCGAGTACCGCTTCCCGATCTACCGCATCATGCAGGGCATCGAGACTCTCCCGGCGTATCTGTCACGGGTGTGGGGGAGCGTGTTCATGGACTACGGGGACGCCTTCTTCGGCGAGCTCGACCTCAGCACCTTCCGCGTCGGTGTCGGGGCCGAGCTCTTCGTCGACTTTCTGCTCGGTTACATCATCCCCTACACGATGCGCATCGGCGTCGCGCGAGGCCTGAGCGAGGGCGGGGGCACGCACACGTACTTCCACCTGGGCAGACCATTCTAGTCCGCTAGCGTCGTTTTCCCCGGCCAGGCTTGTACGTTCGGGGCTCGCGTCTACATAGATGGATGTGGTGTAGGGGTTCCCTCGCGGTCGCGTGCGCGGCGCTGCTCGTGGCGCCGGGCGTGGCCGGCGCGCAGGCGCCGGAGCCCGAGGACTTCGTCGAGCGCGGCTACTACCTCGACCTCCACGGCGGCCTCATCCCCTTCGAGCCCGCGTACGAGTCGTGGTTCGGCGAGCGGAGCCGCGAGCCGCACTACGTCCGCGCCGCCGCCTGGGGCGGGCTGCTCCTCGCGTTCGGCACGACCTGGTACTGGGTCCGTGCCGACCTGAACGAAGTCGACTGGGACTTCCCGGCCCTCGGGGAACGACTGACCTTCGAAGCAGTGCGCTTCGACAACAACCGCTTCTCGACCAACAACCTGCTCCACAGCTTGGCGGGCGCGGGCTACTACGGCCTCTCGCGCGTGAACGGTCTGTCCCCGGTCGAGTCGTTCCTCTACGCCTTCGCCGCCTCGGCGTTCTGGGAGTACGCGATGGAGTGGCGGGAGAAGGTGAGCATCAACGACAGCGTCTTCACGCCGGGCGCAGGCGTGTCGCTCGGCGAGCTCTTCTTCCACATCGGCGAGTACCTGAACAGCGCGCCCGGAGGCGGGGGCTGGCCGCAGCGGACGGCGGCCGCGACCCTCGGGTTCCCGCGCTTCCTCCACGACGCGCTCGACGATCCGCCGCCTCCGCCCCCCCTGCCGCCGGACGCGCTCGGGTTCAGCTCCGCCTACTGGCACCGGTTCCACCTCGCCTGGGAGATCGATCAGGTGACCAACGATCTCGGCGACTCGGCCATCAGCCAGGGACCGGTGGTCGAAGCGGAGCTCGTGGCCGTCCCCGGCTACCTCCGTCCAGGGGACATCGAGCTCGGGTTCGCCCACGGCAACTTCACCCGGGGCCGCCTGCGTACGCTCTTCGACGAGAATGGGTTCGAAGAGATCGACCTCGTCACCGAGACCGTGCTCGCCGGCTGGTTCCGCCAGCAGATCGAGCGCGACGCAGGCGGCGACCTGCACGGGCACGCGGGTGCCGTGGGGTTCGACGTCGCCTACCGGTACCAGACACGCTGGCTGCTCGGACGCCAGGACGAGCTGTCGGCCGTGCACGTGGCGGGTCCCGCGGGCGATCTCCGGTTGCTCTTCGGCGGCCCGTCGCTGCGGCTGCGCGGCACCGCCCACGTCGACTTCGCCGGCGTGCGATCGCTCGCCTATCCGGCGTGGAGCGTCGACAACGGCATCGCCGGCCTCAAGAGCATCCTCACGGACCGCGGCTACTACTACGGCTTCGGCTTCTCGGCCGAGGTCGAGGTCGCGCTCGAGTGGGACGCGGTCGCGCTCGGGGTGCGCGCCTTCTACGGCGCCTACGACTCCATCGAAGGGCTCGACCGCGAGCAGGAGGACGTGACGCGCGACGTCTCGATGGAGGACCGCGTGCTCGACTACCGCGTGGCGCTCGCGCTGGGCCCGCCCGGTGGGGTGTTGCACGCCCGGCTCGGTTGGGAGGAGATCGTCCGGTGGAGCGACATGGGCGCCGTGAGGGAGACCCGATGGGACCGGCGGTGGACCGCGAGCCTCGGCCTGTCGTTCTGAGGGCCACTGTCGCGCTCGTGGCGGCGCTCGCCGGCTGCGCGCCGCTGGCGAGCTTCCGGCCCGCCTCCGGGCTGATGGAGGGCCGCTCCGTCGAAGGCGGCGTGGGTGCGGTCGCGGTGAGCCCACGCCCCTTCGTCCAGGAGGACTGGCACGGGATGGGCCATGCGTGGGTGACGGGTCGGGCGACCGACTGGCTCGTCGTGAGCGGGATCCTCGCCTTCGACGACGACGAGCTGGCCGGCGGAGGCGCCGCGCGGCTCGATCTGGTCGACCTCGATCGCTTCGCGGGTGGCGTCGAGGTGGAGCTCGGCTGGGCCTGGGGAGCCTTCGTCCTGCCGATGGCGGTCCGGCTCTTCGACGAGACTTGGCTCTACGCGTCGCCCCGCATCGGAACCCTCGGTGACGAGATCACGCCGGGCATCCCCGTGGGCTTCAGCGTGCGCCTGTACGAGGGGCTGATCGTGCGGCTCGAGGGACAGGCGAGCTGGGCGGCCTTCGAAGCCTTCGAGCGCCGCTTCCACCTCGGGCTCGCCGTCGCCAATCAGTGGTGAGCGGCTTCGAGGTGGGCGACCACGGGGATGTGGTCGGAGCCGCCGCGCCGCTCGACCCACGCGTTCAGGGGCTCGAACGTCGGGCCGAACATCACGTGGTCGACGGTCTCGGCGAGCTGGCCCCCGATGCCGGCGAAGAAGTAGGTCTCCTGGCCGGGGTGGAAGAGCGGCAGCGCGTTTCGGTAGTCGCGCGCCTCGAGCCAGCGCACGGCGCCGCCCTCGGGACCTTCGTTGAAGTCCCCGAGCACGATCGTGGGCAGCGCCTCGTTGCAGTCGTCGGCGTAGTGCTCGATCTGCTCGCGGTGATCCTCGTCGGACGTCAGGTAGGAGCGCACGGGGTCGCCGCCGCCGCTGAAGAGCGGCCGCAAGTGAACGTTCAGTAGCTGCACCGGGCCCATCGGCGTGTGGACGACGACGTGCCAGGCGGGATGCCACTCGCCCGGGCCGACGCGGAACCCGCGATCCTCGACGGGGTACTCGGAGAGCACGGCGAGCCCTCCGGCGCCGCCTTCGGTGCGGAAGAGCATGTGCGGGTAGCGCTCGGCGTAGCGCGCCGACAGGACGTCCTTCCAGGCGGGCGTGACCTCCTGCAGCGCCACGATCTCGGCGTCGGCCGCGCCCACCGCTCGCACCGTGTCCCCGTCGTGCGCCGCGGTGAGGAGCACGTTGTAGGTCATGACGCGGAAGTGGGGCACGCCCTCCGTCGGAGCTCGCGGCTCGAGGGGCGGCTCGGCGCAGGCGACGAAGCTCGGAGCTGCGAGGAGAACCCAAACTACGGGTCGAAGCACCCCGGCATGATCCCGGAGCGATCCCCCTCGGTCAAGCAGACCGAGGCTCCGTCTGCGTCAGTCGTCTTCGCTGACCGGGTGTTTGCTCCCGGAGCGGCCGGTCGCGAGCGTCTCCCGGTTGCGCTCCTGCAAGAGCCCGCGGCTGCTCGAGAGCTTGCTGTCCCCGTGCGGGTCGCTGGAGCGTGCGACCGAGTCGCGGTGCCCCGGCGCGCTCTCGCTGACCGGGTGATGGCTCCCGGCCTTGCCCGTCGCGAGCGTCCGTCCCTCGCCTCCGGGCAGCGGCCGCTCGCGGTGCTCCGGGAGCGGCCTGTCGGCCTCGTGCGGCCGGTCCACGAAGAGCTCGCCGATCGAGGCCGGCAGGTGCCGGCGCAGCGCCGCCACGAGATCCTCGTCGACCCCATGGGCCACCGCGGCGCAGGCGAGCTTCGTCACCTCGACCGCCCGGCCCACGTCGACCCCGAACCGGGCGGCGACCCTGCGGTAGAGCCCGTCGGCCCCGATGTCGCCGCGGAAGGCTCCCCGCGCGACGACCGAGCCCAGCCATTCGGGCAGGAGCCGAGCCATCTCGGGCCGGTCCTCGTCGAGGAGCGCGCCGCCCACCTCCTCGAGCACGCCCTCGGCCACCACCCGCCCGCGCCCCGCGTCGAGGGCCGCGTGCAGCTCCACGTCCGATCCGACTCGTTCCCAGCTCACGAGCGGTCAGGTGTCCCCCGGTCCGCGCTCGGTCAACCCCCCCGGTCGAGTCGGTCAGACCTCGAGGATGTCCTTCTCCTTCTTGGCGACGATCTCGTCCACCTTGGCCTGCCCGGCCTGCACCACCTCTTCGACCTTCTTTCGGGCGCGGTCGCAGTCGTCCTGCGACGCCTCACCCTCCTTCTGGAGCTCGTCGAGCATGCCGCGCGTGTCGTTGCGGGCGTGGCGGATCGCCACCTTGGCCTCCTCGCCGTACTTGCGGGCGATCTTCACCAGCTCCTTGCGCCGGTCCTCGGTGAGGGCGGGCATCGGGATGCGGATGAGGTCGCCGTCGGTCTGCGGGTTGAGGCCGAGGTCCGACTCCATGATGGCCTTCTCGACCGCCTTCACCACCGACTTGTCCCACGGCTTGACGGTCAACATACGCGGCTCGGGGACGCCCACGTTCGCCATCTGGGCGATGGGCGTCGGCGTGCCGTAATAGTCGACCCGGATCGCGTCGAGCAGGTCGGGGTTGGCGCGACCGGTCCGGAGCCGCGCGAGCTCACGCCGGAGCGCCTCGTGGGCCTTGTCGATGGACGTCTTCAGCTCTTCGAGCGCCTCGTCGATCATGGCTGCCTCCACCGATTTCGGGGGTGTTCTACTCTTCCTCGGACTCGCTGACCAGCGTGCCCACGTCCTCGCCCATCACCACCCGCTTGATGTTGCCCCGCTTTCCGAGCTCGAAGACGCGGATGGGCAGGCGGTTCTCCCGGCAGAGCGTCACGGCCGTCGAGTCCATCACGCCGATGCGGTCGGCCAGGAAGCGGTCGTAGCTGATGCGCCGGAAGCGCTTCGCATCCGGGTATTCGACCGGATCCCGCGAGTAGATCGCGTCCACCTTCGTCGCCTTGAGCAGCACCTCGGCCTGGATCTCCATCGCCCGGAGGGCCGCCGCGGTGTCGGTCGAGAAGTAGGGGTTGCCGGTCCCCGCGGCGAAGAGCACCACCCGTCTCTTCTCGAGGTGGCGGACCGCGCGGCGGCGGATGTAGGGCTCGGCGACCTGACGGACCTCGAGGGCGCTCATCAGGCGCGTCGAGAGCCCCAGCTTCTCGAGCGCGTCCTGCAGGGCGACGCCGTTGATGATGGTCGCGAGCATGCCCATGTAGTCGGCGCTCGCGCGCTCCATCCCCTGCGCGCTGCCCTTGAGGCCGCGGAAGATGTTGCCGCCGCCGATCACGAGCCCGAGCTGCACGCCGAGCGCGGCCACCTCGGCCAGCTCGGCGCTGATGGTGCGAAGCGTGTCGGGGTTCACCCCGAAGCCGCCGGGGACGCCGCACAGCGCCTCGCCCGACAGCTTCAGGAGCACCCGCTTGTGATGTGGTTGGGCCGGTTTCTCGTCCGCCATCGCGTTACCCCACCCGGAGCCTTACGCCGGGCGGGACCGTACCGCAATCCGACCGTGGCGGGTCGATCAATTACCGGCGCTCTTGAGGGTCTCGGCGACGTCGGCCGCGAGGTCGCTCTTCTTCTTCTCGATGCCCTCGCCGAGCTCGAACCGGACGAAGCGGCGCACGGCGATCTTCTCGCCGAGCTTGGCGGAGAGGTCGTTCTGGATGTCGCCGACGGGCTTGGCGCTCTCTTCCTCGATGGACGGCTGCTCGAGGAGGCAGACCTCGGTCATCCACTTGTTGAGCTTGCCCTCGATGATCTTCTCGACGGCCTGCTCCGGGCGCTTCTTCCCGGTGCGCTCCTCCTCCTCGGCGATCTGACCGCGGTAGAGCTCCTTCTGCTTCGCGATGACCTCTGCGGAGATGTCCTCGCGGCGGACGTACTCGGGGGACATCGACGCGATCTGCATCCCGACGAGATCGACGAACGCCTTGAAGTCCTCGTTGCGGGCCACGAAGTCCGTCTGGCAGTTGACCTCGACCAGCACGCCCAGGCGGTCACCCGGGTGCATGTACGCGTGGACCTTGCCCTCGGCCGCGATGGCGCCCGCCTTCTTCGCGGCCTTGGCGAGGCCCTTCTTCTGGATGATGTCGACGGCCGCGTCCTCGTTCCCGGCGGCCTCCACGAGCGCGTTCTTGCAGTCCATCATGCCGGCGCCGGTACGGTCGCGAAGCGCCTTGACCATCTGTGCGGTGACTTCAGCCATGACCGTTCTCTCCTGTGGGGTGGAAGGGGTCAGCTACCCTGCCGGCCGGGGCCGGGCTGCGGGGGCGGCACCGAAGGCCGGCGGCCACCACGACGCCCGCGCTGGAACTCCACCTGCACGCCGCCTCCCCCCTGCTGTGCGCCGTAGCCCTGCGTCATCATGTCCTTGCGACGCTGCGAGCCCTCGACGCAGGCGTCCGCGATGCGCGAGGTGACGAGCTTGATCGAGCGGATCGCGTCGTCGTTGCCCGGGATGACGAAGTCGATGAGGTCCGGGTCGCAGTTCGTGTCCGTCAGCGCCACGATGGGGATGTGGAGCTTGCGGCCCTCGCGGACGGCGATGTGCTCGTGGTGCGGGTCGATGACGAAGATCGCCGAAGGGAGCGCGTTCATCATCTTGATGCCGCCGATGTACTTGTCGAGCTTCTGACGCTCGCGCTGCAGGCGGATGGCCTCCTTCTTCGGGAGGTAGAGGAGCTCGCCCTCCTCCTCCATCCGCTCGAGCTCGCGCAGGCGCTCGATGCCGCCCTTGACGGTGCGGAAGTTGGTGAGCGTGCCGCCCAGCCAGCGGCCGGTCACGAAGAACTGCCCGACGCGCGCCGCCTCCTCCGCGATGACGTCGGCCGCCTGGCGCTTGGTGCCGACGAACAGGACGTGTCCGCCGCGCGCGACCTGCTCCGCCACGAAGTGGAACGCGCGCTTGAAGAGCTGCGCCGTCTGGTCGAGGTCGATGATGTGGATGCCGTTGCGCGCGCCGTAGATGTACGGGCGCATCCTCGGGTTCCAGCGCTTGGTCTGGTGGCCGAAGTGGACGCCGGCGTCGATCAGGGCGCGCAGCCCGATCGGCAGGTCGCCGCTCGCGACCGCCGACGGCTCGCCGAGCTGCGCGAGCGCGGGGGCCTCCTCGACGGGCGGCGTGGCCTGGGTCTCCTGCTGGATCTCGGTCTGTTCCTCTGCCATGGCTCGTTTCCTCCGGTTGGTTCCTCCGCTTCTCGCGGCCGAAGACCCGCGGGCGCGGGCACCGGATCGGCCGTTCGAGCCGAAAAGCGTGTGTGATTTCGGGAGCGTCTACGAACATCGCCCGCTCCCGGCCCCTTGCGAGGCGGGCGGCGATGTAGCATGCCCGCCCCGAAGTGCGCAAGGCGACGCTCAGGAAGCGGCTCGAGCGAGTGATCGGGCAGGGGCACCCGTGGATCTGGCGTGACGCCCTCGACGGGCTCGCCGCCCGTCCGGGCGAGGTCGTCACGGTGCAGGACCGGCGCGGGCGCTTCGTAGCCCGCGGCGTCGCAGACGGCGGGCCCATCGGCGTCAGGGTGTGGACGACGCGCGACGAGCCGGTGGACGCGGCGCTGATCGGCCGGCGGGTGAGTCAGGCCGCCGCTCTGCGCGACCGGGTCGTACCCCCCGACACCGACTGCTATCGCCTGGTGCACGGCGAGGGCGACCGGATGCCGGGCGTGGTGTGCGACGTCTACGGCGAGCACGCGGTGCTGAGGTTCGACGGCGAGGGGGTCGCCGCGATCCGCGAGGCGGTCGTGGCCGCGCTCGAGGAGCCGCTCCGGCGGCGGGGGGCGCGCGCGCTGCTCGAGCGGAGCGGGCGCCAGAAGGAGCGGCACGTCGCGGCCGTGTTCGGCGAGGCGCCCGGTTCGGCCGTCGAGGTTCGCGAGCACGGGATGCGCATGCCGGTGGACCTCGCGACGGGGCAGAAGACCGGCATGTTCCTCGATCACCGCGAGTCGCGCCGGCGCGTACGCAACCTCGCCGGGGGCGCGCGCGTCCTGAACCTGTACGGGTACACGGGCGGCTTCAGCGTCGCCGCGGGGCTGGGCGGCGCCGCGCACGTGGACACCGTCGACGTCGCGCCGGCCGCGATCGAGCTCGCGCGGGACGCGTGGGCGCGTAACGGGCTTTCCGCGGATGCTCATCACGGTCACGTCCGGGACGTCCCCGAGTACCTGGCCGAGGTGCTGGCGAGCGGGCGGCGGTGGGATCTGATCGTGAGCGACCCGCCCAGCTTCGCGCCGCGCGAGAGCGCGGTGGACAAGGCCATCGACAGCTACCGGAAGCTGCACGCGGCGTGCTTGCGCCTCCTGTCGCCGGGCGGCCTGCTGCTCGCGGCGAGCTGCTCGAGCCACGTGCGCGCAGACGCGTTCGAAGCGACGCTCCGCGAGGGCGCGCGCGAGGCGCGGGGGGTCCTGCAGATCCTCGAACGCACCGGCGCCCCGGCCGACCACCCCCGCCTGGCTGCCTTCCCCGAGGGCGACTACCTGAAGGTCGTGCTGGCGCGGCTCGTGGGCTGACTGAACGCATGATTGACGCGGCGAAAGCCGTCGAAGACGAGTGACGGCCCGCGCGAGGCCGCGCTGCGCTCGCGGAAGATCGCGATTGTTCACATTCGCCAAACCGTGAGACGACTCGTCGCGGATGTGGGGCCAGAGCGTGGCGAAGTCGGTGGGGGCGGAGGCGAGGAGGCGCTCGCGGACGGCGGGGGCGACGGGATCGAGGCTCGGGCTCTTCGAGAGGAGCGCTTCGAGGCGGTCGATGGCCTTCTTGTCGGCCTCGTCGGCGAAGGGCGCGAGGTGGCGGTCACCCCTCGACTCGAGCCAGGGGGCGGCGACGGAGACGAGCTGGTCGTGCAGGCGCGCGGCGCCGGCGCCGAAGAGGGACAGGCGGCCGAAGGCGATGACGCGGACGAGCGAGTCGTGCGGGTTGCGGACGACGGTGACGCGGGAGAGGTCGTTGGCGCTGTAGCCCTGGGCGAGGAAGCGGGAGAGGATCCGCTGGACGAAGGGGTGCGAGAGGTGGAGCTGGACGAGCGCGCTGTTCATGCGCGGGGGCGGGTCGAAGACGACGGGCTGGGCGGGCTTCTTGCGCCACTCCCAGAAGGGCTCGGCGCGGTCGCGCGGCGGGCGGAGGGTGTCGACGGTGGGCTGCCAGGAGGCCGGTAGGTCGGGGACGAGGTAGGCCTCGGCGTCGCCGGTCTTCTTCGGGGTGAGCGGGCTCGCGCCCGCGAGCTCGAGGCCGACGTCGATGGCGTCGCGGAGGAGCGTGGACTCGAAGTCGGTGATGGTGCGGGAGGCGTCGAGGATGCGGCCGGCCTCGTCGATCTCCTCGCGCAGGCGCGCCCGGTCCTTGCGCTGGGACTCGAGCTCGGCGGCGGTGATCTCGCGGCGGCCGCCGAGCTGCTCGGCCTCGTCGAGCGCGGCGGCGGTGGCCGGGTCGATGCCGCGGTCGAGGGCGGCGGTCATCCGGTCCATGACGACGGTGCCGAGGGAGCCGAGCTCGCGCTGGATGGTGTCGACCTTCTCGACGAGCTTCCGGAGGACCAGATCCTCTTCGCGCTTCGGATAGAAGAAGTAGTGGCAGCGCACCTCGTCGGCCGGCTGGAGCGTGCGGTCGATGCGGCCGTTCCGCTGCTCCATGCGCGCCGGGTTCCAGGGGATGTCGAAGTGGAAGAGGTCGGCGCAGTGGCCCTGGAGGTTCACGCCCTCGCGCGCGGCGTCGGTGGCGACGAGGATGCGGACCGGGTGGTCCTCGGGCGGGCTGTTGAAGGCGCGCTGCACCTCCTCGCGCTGCTCGTCGCTCATGCCGCCGTGGAGCTGCATGATGCGCTGGCCGCCGTCGTCGGTTCCGTCGACCGCGGCGCCGAGGAGCTGGGTGAGGTAGCGCTTGGTGTCGCCGTACTCGGTGAAGACGAGGACGCGGCGGCCGGTCCAGGCGGTGTCCTGCTTCTTGTCGGCGCCGCCGGCGCGCACGGCGGGGCACTGGTGGCGGCGGATCCAGTCGAGGAGCGCGTGCACCTTCGCGTCCGGCGCGTGGCGGGCCTGCTCGCTCCGGCGGAGCATGGAGTCGAGGAGCCGGCGGGCCTGGCCCTCGGGGGACTCGAGGAGGCGGGAGAGGGTCTCGGCCTCGGCGCCCTGGGCGGCCTCGAGCGTGTCGTCGTCGGCGCCGTACTCGTCGTCGTCGACCTCGCCGAGGTGGAGCTGGAGCGCGGTCGCCGCCCTCCCCTCGCCCACCGAGCGGGCGTGGAGCTCGAGCGTGCGGTGGAAGGCCTCGACGCTCGAGAGCAGGCGCTTCTGGAGGTTGATGAAGACGAGCTGGCCCTTGCCCTTGTCGGGGCGCATGAGGTCCGTGTACCGGGCGAGCTCGCGGGAGAGCTCGAGCTCGGGCGCGTCGCCCTCGGTGCCCACGTCGATCTGGACGACCTTCCGGCGCGGGAACTGCGCCTGGCCGAGCTCGCCGAGGTCGGCCTTGAGGCGGCGGACCATGACGGGGGCGAGCTCGTCGGCGCTCCGGACCTTCACGCCGCGGGTGAAGCGCTGCGGGTCGAGGATCTCGAGGAGGGCGCTGAAGCTGTTCGAGTGGCCGTTGTGGGGGGTGGCGCTCAGGAACAGGCGGTTCTCGAAGCGCGGGGCGATGTCGCGGACGACGCGGGTGATGCGGGAGTCGACGGCGTACTTGCTCGCCGACGCCGGGGCGGCGGTGTGCGCCTCGTCGAGGATGAGGAGGCTCTTCTTGATGCGGGCGCCGACGTGCTGGAGGAGCGGGTCGCGGTACTCGGGGCGGCGGATGGTCGGGTAGCTGACGATGAACCGGTTGTGGGTCGTCCACGGGTTCACGCCGAAGCCGCGCTCCTGGCGGCGGCGCATGATGAAGTGGCGGTTCATCACCTCGAAGCGGAGGCCGAACTTCTTCTCCATCTCGTCCCGCCACTGGAGGCACACCGAGGCCGGCGCGACGATGAGCGTGAAGTCGACGCGCTGGCGAAGGAGGAGCTCCTGGAGCACGAGCCCGGCCTCGATGGTCTTGCCGAGGCCGACGTCGTCCGCGATGAACAGGTTCGCGCGCGGGAGCGAGAGCGCCTTCTCGAGCGGGGTGAGCTGATGGTTCATCAGCCGGATGCCCGCGCGGAAGGGGGCCTGGAAGAGCTTCGCGTCGCTCGCCGTCACGCTGCTCCACTTCAGCGCGTGCAGGTAGGCGGCGAAGTGGCGCGGCGGGTCGAGCGAGGTCAGCTCGCCGAGGCCGTGGGTCTCCGGCTGGAGCACGCGGGCGCCGAGCTCGAGCTCCCAGAGCACGTCGAGGGGGCGTCCCTGGTCGTCGTCGTCGAGGCACACCAGGCGGACGAGCGTCGCGTGGCCGCCGCCGGGTGGCGCGACGACCTCCTCGACCAGGTACTGACGGTGGCGCACCTGCACGATGTCGCCGGGGCGCGGCGCGTGACGGGGGATCTCGCGCGCGGCGAAGAGCGGCTTGGGCGGGACGCTGTCGGCGAGGCCGTGCGCTTCGAGGAGGCGCGCCATCAGAGCGGGGCGCGCGCGTCCGGAGTCGTCGATGCCGTGGGCGCGGCACGCGGCCTTGAGCTCGTCGCGCCCCATCCAGGTGAGGAGCTGCTGGAACCGGACGAGGCGCGTGTCGAGCAGCGAGTCGAGCAGCGCGTCCTTCGTCGACGCGGGATCGAGCGCGACGCCGTGCCGGCGCCCCACATCCGCGAGCCGCGCCTTGGTGAGAATTCCGAGAACCGATCGTGTCGTGGGCTGCGTCTGCGCCACGAAGGCCACCCCTGCGATGCACGACGTCTACCACGGCGTGGACGATTGCCGCAGCCTTGAAAACCGAGGCGTACCCCTGGGGGTGACGTCCCGTGCGCCGAGCCCCCGGCCGCTGGCCGCTCGCCTGGCCGGCGGGTGGCGAGGCCCGGCGCCGATCGGCGGCCGTCCTCGGCCGAAAGGGCTCGTGGTTTCGCGGTCGGGATGGCTGGCCCGGCGATTGCTCTCGGGCGCGGGTGCCATGACGACCATCGACGCAGAGCTTCCCGTCGGCCTCGTGTGCATCCTGCACCCCGGCGCCGTCCGCGTGCTCCAGGCCCTCGGCATCGACCTCGGGCTCGAGCACGACCGCCCCCTCGAGGAGGCGTGCGCGATGCGCGACCTCCGGGTCGACGCGGTGCTCGGCCGGATCGCCCGGGCCGAGCGCCGCGACGAGGGCTCGTTCGACGACTGGGAGCCGCTGCGCGCGGCGGCCCCGAGGCTCCCCGGCCTCCCGGTCGCCGGCGCGCCGGCCTGATCGCTACTCCGCGTTCACCACCGCGATCGCGTCGAGGTCGAACCCGCCGCTCGGCGAGCCGAAGCCGCGGTCGATCCCCGAGTCGCGGATCCGCACGAAGCGCGCGCGCGCGACCCCGAGGTCCGCGAGGTCGAAGGCGTCGCCGCCGGCCGCCGCCGGATCGAGCGGGTCGATCTCGTTCGTCTCCGCGTTCGCGTAGACGGCCGAGACGCCGGCGCACCCCGGGAAGCCGTCGGCCTCCGGCGCGCAGGGCCACTCGGTGAAGTGCGCGCCGTCGGCGCTCACCGCGACGTGGCCGGGCTCGGCGAAGAGGGGCCCCGTGCCGCCCGCCCGAAAGGCGTTCTCGAACACGAGGAGGTCGGGCCCCGGTCCGTCCACGGCCTCGACGCCGAGCTCGAGCACGATGGACCCGCCGACGCCGAGCGACAGCACGTCGAGCGAGCCCATCGCGTCGCCCCCGCCCCGCGGCGGGCCGAGCACGACGTCGGGGAGCGCGTCCTCGCCGAAGCCGGCCTGCTCGCCCGGCTCGAAGGACGCGACGGCGATCGCGTAGGGCGCGCCCGACCCGAGCGCCTCGTCGCCGCCGCCGCAGCCGAGGAGCGCCGCCGCGAAGGCGAGGGGGAGCGCGCGCGTCACGGCGCCGCCGCCACGCCGTAGATCGGCAGCGCGCCGAAGGTCCACGGCCCCGCGCCGGGCGTCGTCTCGGTCCCGTCCGCCGGGTCGAACCGCCGGAGCCCCGCCTGATCGCCCATGCGCGCCCAGGTGAAGAGCGCGCCGGCCGTGAGGAGCATGCCGTCGATCCCCGACGCGATCACCTCGGGCTCGGCCGGGAAGTCGGCGCCCGGATCGAACGCGATGACGTCGGCGCCCGCGAGCACGAGGAGGCGCGACGCACCGACCACGGCGAAGCCGTTGATCTCCGCGCCGACCGTCGACTCCTCGACCACCACGCCGGCCGACTCGCCCGTGGTGAGGTCCACCTCCTCGATCATCCCGTCGATCGCGAAGCTGTCGCCGCCGCTCCCGACCCACAGCCGCTCGCCCGCCTCGTCCGCCCACAGCCCGCGCCAGGGGTTGTTGCCGGCGAGCGGGATGCCCTGCACGCCTTCGATCGAGTCGTCCATGTCCACGAGCGCGTCGGTCGCCGCGTCCACGACGGCGAGCACGCTCCCCTCGAAGTGGATCGCGTAGCCCTCGTCGAACCAGTAGTTGGCGAGCGCGACGTAGACGCGATCGTCGACGCGGATCGCGCCGGCCGCGTCGACGCTGCCGTCGGTGTCGTCCGCGTCGAGGAAGCCCGAGAGGTCGATGCTGCCCGTGATCTCCCCGGCCGACGGGTCGACCACGACCACCTCGTTGCGCATCGAGACCGTCACGTAGGCCTTCGTCTCGTCGATCGAGACGACGGCGGTCGGGTTGGTGGCCCAGGGGGTCGTGGTCCCCTCGGGGTCGAGGTCGATGGTGTGCTCCGTCGCGAGCGGGTCGTCGCCCGACTGGACGCGGAGGTTGCCCGCGCTCCGCTCGAGCAGGGCGGCCCCGCAGCCGAGCGTCGCCGGGACGGTGTCCTGATCGTCGGTGTCGTCGCTCTCGGCGCCATCCGTCGCGAGGTCGAGCACGCCGAGCCCGCCGCTCGCGAAGTCGCTGGTCGTCACGAGCAGCCGGCCGAGCGTGCACTCCTCGGGCCCCCCGTCGGGCGCACCGGCGTCGGTCGAGCCGCCGCCGTCGGGCCCGGCGTCGGTCCCGCCGCCGTCGGACGGCGCCGGCCCCGCGTCCGTACCGGACATCCCACCGCGCCCGTCGTCGCCGCACCCCGCGCCGCACAGCGCCACGGCCACGATCCACCACCACACGTTGTCGTCTCTCATCGCGATCCTCCGGTGCGCCTGCCCGCGCACCTGCGCCCGTCCGAAGAGGGTGCGGTGGAGGATGGAGGCCGTTACGTGGAGGACGCGCCGGCGACCCCGATCCCCCTCACCCCGAGGGGACGGTCGCAGTCTCGGGCGCGTGCGGCAGGTCTCCTGGCTCCCGGATCGTCCTCGGGCGAGCACCTTCCCAGCCGACATCAGGCCAGTGGTCCTGCGCTCGCCTTCGTCCCCGGTCACAGTGGCGGGGGCCGCGCCGGATTCCCACCGGCTTCCCTCTCTCGGGCTCGCACCCGTCGTGACCGCGCGCGCTTCGTTTGCGTATGTGCCCTGCTACCGCTCGATCGCCCTCCGTAGCGCCTCCCCTGGTAGCCGAGGCGGGGGCGGGAGTCAACGTCGCCCCCGATGCGGTACCATCCGCCCGTGACGATCCGCCTGCGGCTCGCTCCCTCGATCGGAACCGCCCGCGCCCGGGCCCGCGCGGAGCTGCTCGAGTCGTCGCTCGGCGCGGAGCTGGGCGAGCCCGTCGAGATCCGGATCAGCGACAGCTACGAGGAGCTCGAGGACGACGCGCGCAGCGCGG
The DNA here is from genome assembly GCA_039794305.1 of Candidatus Neutrinellum sp. Taxonomy (GTDB): domain Bacteria; phylum Myxococcota_A; class Polyangia; order Polyangiales; family JBDIVX01; genus JBDIVX01. The sequence goes on along the minus strand of JBDIVX010000084.1, from coordinate 2,548 downwards.
GCGCCGAGCTCGTGTGGGCGCCGCCGGCGGTCGTGGCGCGCATCGAGCCGCTCGCGCGCGCCATCTTCAAGTGCGTGCGCAGCGGGCACAGCAGCTACCGCTCGGCGCTGGTGATGCGACGCGGCGAGCACACGGCGTTCACGAGCGGCGAGGGGCTGCGCGCGGCGTGGGTCGACCCGCTGTCGATGGGCGGCTACCTCCTCGCCATGGACCACCTGGTGCGCGAGGGGCTCGAGGTCGAGACGTTCCTCGCGCAGCAGAAGTTCCTCGGGTCCTATCCCGACGCGATCCGCGAGGTCGTGTACGACAAGGCCGACATCACCGCGGTGGGCGTGCACAGCGACGACCCCGCCCACATCGACGAGGCGATCTCGCGCTTCGGAGGCGCCGTGCACGCCGATCGCCTCGCCCACGTCGCCGTCACGCGCGCCGTTCCGAGCGACGCGCTGGTCGTGACCGAGGCGCTCGACCCGCACAAGACCGAACGGCTGGCGAGCCGGCTCTTGCCCGCCTCCGACCACAGGGCCCCGGCGGGCCTGTGCCTCGCGCTCGAGGTCGAGGGCTTCGTGCGCGCGAACCCGGGCGAGTACGCGGCGGTCCGCGACCTCCTCACGGGCCCTCGGTAGCGTCGGTCGTGATGACACCGAGGGTGCGGCCGCCGCCGCCGCGGCCGTCGGTGCGGGCGCCGAGATCGAGGTCGTCACAGTCGCCGGCGACCGGAGAGGTGCCGGCCGGCACCTCGTCGCAGGTGATCCGCGAGACGAAGCGCTCGCCGAGGCCGTCGCCGTCCTGGTCCTCGTAGACCACCCGCGGCCGGCATCCGTCGGGCAGGGCCGGGATTCGGACGTTCGGGCCGGCGTCCGACGGCTCGAGGTCGACCTCCGGCGGGGAGCACGCGAGCGCTCCGGCCACGGCCGCCACCGCGATCCACCGCATGTCCGGCCCGTCTGCACCGAGCGTGCCGGCGCGGGGCGCGCGCGTGACTCGGGGAGCTGAACCCCGACGCGCGCTGGCGCGTTGCGGCGCTCTGCCACGCGGAGGGACGCGAGGGCGGACAGGACTCGGGCGAAGGTCGCGTTTCGAGGGATTCCTGTCCGGAATACGGACAGGACTCGGGCGAAGGTCGCGTTTCGAGGGATTCCTGTCCGGAATACGGACAGGACTCGGGCGAAGGTCGCGTTTCGAGGGGGTCGTGTCCGGAATACGGACAGGACTCGGGCGAAGCTGGGGTTTCGAGGGGTCGGCCTTCGCGGGTACAGTGGCGGCGCCGGACCACCGGCGGAGGTGACCATGGCCCCCATGCTGCTGCGCGCGTTCGTGCTCCTCACCGTGACCGCCCTCGCCGGATGCGCCTCGGGCATCGCCCTGACCGAGGCGGGCCGCAGCGTGGAGCGCGTCAGCGACGCCGACCGGCCCGCGGGCTGCCAGCTCCTCGGCGACGTCGCCATCGGCGTGCCGCCCGACGCGGCGCGGCCGCGCACCGAGGACGAGCTCGTGATGCTCATGCGCAACAAGGTCGGCGACTCGGGCGGCGACGTCGTCATCGTCGACATGAGCGAGCAGCGGGACGCCGAGACCGAGCGGCCCTACTGGATCGGCCGCGGCCGGGGCTACTCCTGCCCCGAGCCCGAGCCGGAGCCGGAAGCGAGCCCGGCCCCCGACGAAGACCCGGCGGACGAAGCGCCGGACGAGGAGCTGCCCGAAGAGGAGAGCGGCGACGGCGCGGGCGGGGAGATCACGGTCGACGACATCCTCGCCGAGTAGCGTGGAGTCGCGCGGTTGGCTTGACGCGGCGCCGCGCCGCGTGTCATGGAGCGATCACCGTCCGGGTCGAAAGGCGCCGCGCGACACATCGGGGCGTCAGAAGGGAAGCCGGTGAGAGTCCGGCGCGGACCCGCCACGGTGAGCGGTCAAAAACCTCCGTCGCGCCGAGCGCGGCAACCACTGGTCCGGCGGGCCGGGAAGGTGACGGGGGCCACGGCCGCGAGCCCGTAGACCTGCCCGGAACGGTTCCTCTCTCGGTCTTTGGTGCGCCTCGGGGATGGCGCGGGGAGGAGCCTTGCGGCTCGGTTCGTTCGTCACGGCCGCCCTCGCGGCGGCGCTCTCGGCAGGACCGGCCTCCGCCCAGACGGCGGAGGACGAGGCGGGCTTCGGCGCGACCGCGCGCGTCGAGGCGCCGGTGCCGGCGGGCGCGGGCGACGACCCCACGGCCGCCGCGACGCGCGTCGACGTCGCCTCGCGGCCGCACGCGTTCGACACCCTCGACGAGCTCGCGCGCGAGGTGCCGGGCGCCCAGGCCTGGGCCACCGGCGCCTACGGAGCCTTCCGTTCGCTGTCGCTCCGGGGCGCCGACGGCGATCACACGACGGTGGTGCTCGGCGACCTGCCGCTCGCGGGCGAAGGCGAGGCGTTCGATCTGTCCACGGTCCCGGCGACGCTCCTCGAGCGCGTCGAGGTCTACCGCGGCGGAGCGCCGGTGTGGCTCGGAGCGGGCGGCATCGGCGGTGTGCTCCGGCTCGTCCCGCGGAGCGACGAGCGGAACCTGGCC
>JBDIVX010000083.1:0-32330 GCA_039794305.1 Candidatus Neutrinellum sp. | reverse complement strand
GACCCTCTTGCCGCCGCTCCGGCCCTGCGCGCGGCTCGGCGTCGGCGCGACCGCGTGCCCGGGCATGGTGGCCGCGGTGCCCGACACGGTCGCGCGGCTGGGCTCGGCCTTCGGCCGCTCGTGCGAGCGGCCCTCGACGCGGTCGTCACCCTCGCGCCGCGGTTGCGTTCGGAGCCCGCGGCGCAACCCGTGCTTTCGGTCCGCCCCGCCGGCGCGCCTCTGCCGGAGCCGCCGGAACCTACCCGGTCCGGACCCAGCCCTGCCGAGCTGGCGCAGGCCCTCGGCGCCGCGTGGACGCATCTCCGGGCGGAGGACGAGACCGAGGGGCTCCAGTCTTTCGTCCGGGCGATCGCGGCGACCGAAGAGCGGTCCCTCGCAGACGAGGTCGGATCGCTCGTGCTCCACCCCGTCCAGGCCGTCCGCGACGCCGCACGCGAGGCGCTCGAGACGCTGCGCGTCGAGCCACCGGCCGGCGAGGCGCGGTCGGTCCCGAACCCTCTCGCGCCCGGCGAAGTGCCGCCCGCGGACCGGTCCCTTCGCGCGGTGTTGCGGACGGAGCGCGGAGACATCGAGATCGAGCTCCGGCCGGAGGACGCGCCCTCGACCGTGGCGCGTTTCGTCCGGCTCGCAGAGGGAGGCTTCTTCGACGGCCTGTCCTTTCATCGAGTCGTCCCCGCGTTCGTCGTCCAGGGGGGCGACCCCCGCGGCGACGGCTACGGCGGGCCGGGTTGGACCCAGCGGTGTGAGGACAATCGGCTGCCCTACGTGCGCGGAACCGTCGGCATGGCGCTCGCGGGCCGCGACACGGGGGGGAGTCAGTTCTTCATCGCCCACTCGGCTCAGCCGCACCTCGACGGCAGGTACACGGCGTTCGGGAAGGTGCTGACGGGCCTGGACGTCCTCGACGCCCTCCAGGCCGGCGATGTGATCCGGAAGGTCGAGGTCACGCGCGACGACGCGGAGTGATCCGTCGTGAGCCGCGGATCCGTCGTGAGCCGCGGATCCGCCGTGAGCCGCGGATCCGTCGTGAGACACGGATCCGTCGTGACCACCCGACGTGGTTTCACGTGAAACGTCTACAGCTCGATGCGGCCGCGGGGATCGCCATCGTAGAGCTCGGCCACCCGGTCGAGCAGCCCGCCGACGACCGCGGAGCCCGGAGGGGGGAGAACGATCTGCAGGTGGACGATCAGGTCGCCGGCCGGTTGCCCGCTCCGGCCAGGGGCCCCCTTGCCTCGCAGACGCAGCCTGCAGCCCCCGCGGGTCCCCGCCGGGATCGTCAGCGAGACCGGTCCGGCCAGCGTCGGGACGACGACGCGCGCGCCCCGGTAGGCCTCGCGTACCGTGACCGGCAGGTCGAGGTGCAGATCGTCTCCTTCGCGGTGCAGCACCGGATGCGGCTCGACGCGTACCGTGAGAACCAGATCTCCCGGTCCGCCGCCGCCGGTCCCGGGCGCGCCCTGCCCGCGCAGACGTACCCTCTCACCGTCGCGCACCCCGGCCGGGATCCGCGCCGTCAGGGTCCGACCGGCGACCCCCGGCGCGCTCCGCACGACCTTGCGCTCCATCCCGCGCAGGGCCTCGACGAAGCCCAGACGGATCTCGCACGAGAGATCGCGGCCTCGGCGCACCCTCCGCCCGCGGCGGCGTCCGAGCAAGTCGTCCACGCGCCCGCCGAAGAGATCGTCGACGTCCGCGTCGATCCTCGCCGAGCGGCCGCCCCGAAAGAGATCCTCGAGCCTGCCTCCGTACCCGGCCGCCCTCGCCCGCTCCTGCCAGGTGCGGTAGGCGTCCGCGTCGAACCCATCCTTCAACCCGATGGCCCCGAACTCGTCGTACAGCTTCCGTCGCCTCGGGTCGTTGAGCACCTGATAGGCGCGCGCAACCTGCTTGAACCGCTCCTCGGCGGCCGGGTCGTTCGGCCGCCGGTCCGGGTGGAGCTCGCGCGCGAGCTGGCGGTACACGCGCTTGATCTCCGCTGGGGACGCCGCGCGCGCGACACCCAGGACCTCGTACGGATCCGGCTCCGTCGTTCCGTCTGCCACCCGTCGGCTCCCCCGTCTCGACTCAGTAAGGAGAACCGCTGCAGATTTCAAATACGAGACAGATAAGTCTCATGTATGGCTTCCGCGTAGACGAAAGTGGCCGCAGTGAAGTCCGCTTGTCTTGCTGCCCCTTGCCTCGCGTGGTACTCGGCGCCCGTGCCGCTCGTCGAAGCTCGCCGTCTCCCTTCGCACGTCGCCATCATCATGGACGGGAATGGGCGCTGGGCGCAGCAGCTCGGGCGGCCCCGCCCCGAGGGGCACCGGCGAGGCAGCGACGCGGTCCGCCGCACCGTCCGCGCGTGCCGGCGCCTCGGCATCGACGCGCTCACGCTCTACGCGTTCAGCGAGCAGAACTGGGATCGGCCTCGCGAGGAGGTCGACGCGTTGATGGGTCTGCTCCGCGAGTTCCTGGAGAGCGAGCGCGCCGAGATCCTGGACAACGCCATCCGCCTGCGAGCCGTCGGCCGCATCGAGCGTCTCCCGCCGTCGGTGCGCGGCGTGCTCGATCCTCTGATGGAGGAGAGCGCGTCGAACCGCGGCATGACGCTGACGCTCGCGCTGTCGTACGGCGGCCGCGAGGAGATCGCGGACGCCGCGCGCGCGCTCGCGCAGCGAGCCGCGGCCGGGGATCTCGACGCCGCCACGGTGGACGAGACGACGCTCGCCGCCGAGATGCCGTCGATGCGCGTCGGACCGGTCGATCTGCTGATCCGCACGGGGGGTGAGCAGCGCATCAGCAACTTCCTGCTCTGGGGCGCCGCCTACGCGGAGCTCTACTTCAGCCCTGCCCTGTGGCCCGACTACGACGAGCGCGATCTGTACGAGGCCATCGCGGCCTACCAGGCGCGTGACCGCCGCTTCGGTCGGGTGTCCTCGGTCGGCGCGACCGACTCCCGTGCGGCGGCGGCCGCGGCCCGCGCCCATGCCTGAGCAGGGGAAGCCGCCGAGAAAGGGGCTCTCGGACCTCGGAGCGCGGCTGCTCACCGCGGCCGTCGGGGTCCCGCTCCTGCTGTGGCTCCTCTTCCTGGCCCCGAAGTGGGGCTTCCTCGGGCTCGTCTACCTCGCGACCGCCGTCGGTGCGGTCGAGCTCTTCGGTATGACGCTCCCGAAGCGGCGCTTCCTGCAGGGACTCGGCGCCGCGCTCAGCCTGGCCGTGTTCTCGGTCGTCGTCTTCCACCCGTCCGCCCTGGCGATCGTCTCGACCGTCCTCGGGGTCCTGGTCGTCGGGTTGCTCGGTGGGCTCGCCGCGCCCGAGCCCATCGAGACGGCGGGCTCCCGCATGGCGTGGCTCGTCGCGGGCCCCCTCTACGTCGGTGGCCTCCTCGCGACCATCGCGTTGCTGCACCAACGTGACCACGGCGGCTCCTGGGTCGTGCTCGCGATGATGCTGGCCTGGTTCGGCGACACCGGCGCCTACTTCGCCGGACGCGCGTTCGGCAAGCACAAGCTGTACGAGCGCGTCTCGCCGAAGAAGACCATCGAAGGTTCCGTCGGTGGGTTGATCGGGAGCATCGGCGGGGCGCTCCTCGCCCACTTCTGGTACCTGCCGGAGCTCCCTCTGCTGCCCGGCGTCGCCCTGGCCGTCGTTGCGGGCGCGCTCGGTCAGGCGGGCGACCTCGTCGAGTCCCTCGTGAAGCGTAGCTGCGGCGCCAAGGACAGCGGCTGGATCGTGCCGGGACACGGTGGGCTGCTCGATCGCGTCGACGCCCTGGTGATGACCTCGGCGGCCACATGGGCCTTCGCGGCCTGGTACCTGGACGGGGGCCTTTCCTGACGCACCGCATCGTTGACGCCCGATAGGAGTGGTGCGACATCTCGCTCCGTTGGCGAGCCTGAGTAGGCTATCGAGGAGGCCGCTCCCACATGACCAAGACGAACCAGGTCGCGAAGGCGACGAAGAACGACATCGCAGAGACCAAGCGAACCCATCACTACGACTTCTTCCGGGTCATCCAGGGCTACCTGGACAGGGCAGCCCGGGTCGTCGAGCTGCCCGGCCACGTGTCGGACATCCTCGCGCAGCCCAAGAACGAGCTCATCGTCCACTTCCCGGTGCTCATGGACGACGGCAGCCACCGCATGTTCAAGGGCTACCGCATCCAGCACAACAACCTGCTCGGCCCGTACAAGGGCGGCCTCCGCTACCACCAGGACGTCACGCTCGACGACTGCAAGGCGCTCGCGTCGATGATGACGTGGAAGGGTGCGCTGATGGAGATCCCCTTCGGCGGTGCGAAGGGCGGCATCAAGTGCAACCCGCGCGAGCTGTCGACGAACGAGCTCCGGAGGCTCACCCGTCGGTTCACGCATGCGCTCGGCGCGAACATCGGGCCCGACTACGACATCCCGGCTCCCGACGTCGGCACCAATGCCCGGACGATGGTCTGGATGATGGACACGTACATGAACACCGTCGGGCACTTCGACAAGAACGCGCAGCGGCGGATCGTGACCGGCAAGACCGTCACGTGCGGGGGCTCGCACGGCCGCGAGAAGGCGACCTCGCAGGGGCTCGTCTACTGCCTGATCGAGTGGGCCAAGGAGAACCGCTTCGACCTCGAGGGCAAGACGGCCATCATCCAGGGCTTTGGCAACGTGGGCTCACACGCCGCGCTCCTGCTCAACAAGCTGGGCGTGTCCACCGTGGCCGTCGGCGATCACTCGGGCTACCTCCGCAGCCCCGAAGGCTTCTTCCCCCACAAGCTCGCCGAGCACGTCAAGCGGCAGGGCTCGATCGCCGGGTACGGACACGGCGAGCAGTGCAGCCGCGAGGAGTTCTTCTCGACCGACGCGGACATCTTCATACCGGCCGCCCTCGAGAACCAGGTGGGCGAGGCCGAGGCGCGCGCGCTGAAGGTCAAGCTCGTGGCCGAGGGCGCCAACGGCCCCGTGAGCCCCGAGGGTGAGCGGATCCTCCTGGAGCGGGGCATCCCGATCATCCCGGACATCCTCGCGAACTCGGGTGGCGTCACCGTCAGCTACTACGAATGGGTCCAGAACAAGCGCAGCGAGCAGTGGGACCTCACCGAGGTCGACCGTCGCCTCGAGCGCGCCATGACCCGCGCCTATCATCGCGTCATGTACTACGCGCGTGAGCGCAACATCGACGCACGGACCGCCGCCTACGCCCTGGCCCTCTCCGCCCTGATGACGGCGTACGAGGAACGCGGCATCTTCCCGTGAGCGCCTGCCGTGAAGCGGCAGGTGCGCGGGCCGGCTGCCGACCGTCTCGACCCTGCGACCAATGACTGCGATGCGCGACCCCGTCCTGTCCGGCGAGATCACGACCGAGGGGATGCTCTCGGTCATCCAGGAGATCGAGCGGCTCCGGACGACGGGCGTGCTCGAGTTCGAGCACGGGGACGTACGCGGCGAGGTGCAGCTCATCGCGGGCCAGATCGCCCTCGATCAGAAGGAGATGGCCGACGGCGCCGATCCGGTGGAGGTCCTGCTCTCGCTCCGCGAGGGCAGCTACCGGATGTACCAGAGGCTGCCCACGCTGCCCGTCTCCAAGGGAGACGACATGAGCCGGACGGGCTCTCTGGCCGTCCACGTCCCGGCCGACCTGATGCGGTACTGCGAGCACGCCGGCATGACCGGTACGCTCCTCTTCGAGAACGACGGGCGCTCGGCGGAGGTCGTCTACGACGCCGGTGAGCTCGTCGCGATCCGGGTCGAGGGAACGGACGAGGAGGATCTGCACGAGGTCTTCGGCTGGGAAGAGGGCACCTTTCGGATCCAGGCTCTGTCGAGGCGACCGCCCGTCGACGAGCCGGCGGAGGCCGCCTCCGCGCAGCCGGAGGCCACGCCCGAGCCCGACCCCGCCGCTCCCCGGCGGCGGGACGAGACCGGCCAGATGTTCCTGCGGAGCGTCGAGGTCGCGCTCACCCGGATCGTCGAGGAACGCGAGAAGCGTCGCTCGCCGACGCGGACCAGCCCGCCCCTGCCGCCGCCGCCCAAGGCTCGCTCGAGCGACTCGTTCCCGGGGATCGAGCCGGCCCCGGAGCCCGTCGCGTCGCCGCAGCGCCGCGACCCGACGGTACGCGTCATCTACCTGAACGTGCGGAAGGACGTCGACGCGGGCGAGGGGCTGCGCCACGTGCGCAAGGACGTGGCCGGGGAGGTCGCGTTGACCGACGCGGCGCCCGAGCGCCGTCGTGGCGCTCCCGGCTCGGACCCGCCCCCCGGCGACCCCGACGCCCCGGCGCAGACCACCCTCGCCGGGACGCTGGGGTGGGTGCTCGTCGTGTTCGCGCTCGTGGTCGCCGCGCTCGGCCTGCTCGCCTGGCTCCCCCCCATCGAGTAGGCTCGCGTCGTGCCTGGGCACGGGTGGCGGGCGGCTCCCTGGACGGCGGTGGCGGCCGTCGCTGCGGTCCTGATGGTCCCGACCGCGGCGGCCCAGCCTCCGGCCGCGGCTCCCGAGGACGGAGGGCCGGTCGAGCCCGACCAGGCGCCCGCCGCGCCCGACGAGCTGCCGGAGGACGAGCCGGCCCCGTCCTCCGAGGACGAGCCGGCCCCGTCCTCCGAGGACGAGCCGGCCGACGAGGAGCGCGCCGAGCACCAGCCCGCCGAGGAGGAGAGCGCCGGCGGGGCGGAGCAGGAGCCCGGTTCCGACGAGCCGTATCAGATCAGCTACTTCCTCGAGCACGTCGAAGTGCGCGGCAACGAGGTCACGCGGGACTACGTGGTCCGCCGCTTCGTGCCGATCGAGCCCGGCGAGACGCTCGACGTCGACGACCCCGCCATCGAGACCATCCGCTGGCGGCTGCTCGGGACGGGCTGGTTCGACGACGTCCGCCTGCGCCTGCGGCGGGGATCGCGGCGCGGCTGGGTCGTGCTCGTGATCGAGGTGGAAGAGCGGAACACGCTCATCATCCAGCAGCTCGCGCTCGGCGTGTCGCAGGGCGTCGCGAGCACCGGGGACCGCTCCACCGATCCCCTGCCGTACGGAGCGATCAGCGTCGCCGAGACGAACCTCCTCGGGCTCGGCATGGAGCTGTCGGTGACGGCGCTCGCGTCGAAGCGACAGCAGGGCGTCCGCGCGCGCTTCACCGATCCGGTCTTCCTCGGCTCGAGCTACCTCCTGAGCGTCTCGGGGCTCTTCGCCAACGGGATGGAGTTCTTCGGGGAGGACCCGATCGTCTCGATCACCTGTCCCGAGCCCGACCCGGAGGACCCCGACCCCGATCCCTGCCCTCCGGAGGTCATGGCGCGCAACGCGGTGGTCCTCTATCGGCGGGTCGGGCTGAGCCTCGGCACGGGCCACGACCTCGGCGCCTCGGCGCGGTACACGCTCGACTGGCACGGCGACTTCGTCGACGTGCGGGTCCGGCCGGACGCGGCGAGCGAGACGCGCGGCAGCGAGGTGGACCCGATCGACTTCTCGATCTTCGACGGCCCGAGCTTCGTCTCGACCGTGCAGCTCGGCGTGATCTACGACCGCCGGGACGACCCCGCGCTGCCGTCCCGCGGCACCCTGGTGCGCTTCCGCGGTGACGCCGCGACGCGCCTGTTCGGCAGCGACTACTCGTTCCTGCGGCTGCAGGCGCACGCGCAGCATTGGGTCCCGCTGCCCTGGGGCGGTCACCACCTGCGGTTCGGCCTGTTCGCGGGAGCGATCTTCGGAGACGCCCCGTTCTTCTACAAGTTCTACGCGTCGGACCTGAGCGACCTCATCCCGTCGCGGATCCTCGAGATGAACATCGACAACCGCGCTCCGCCCGACTTCTTCGGGAACGCGGTCGCGGAGATGCGCGCCGAGGAGGTGGCCGGCAGGCTCGACGTCGAGTACGGGCTGCCGCTCTACCGGAGCGACGGAGGCATCCGCGCCATCAACGCCTACCTCGGCGTCGGACTCTACGCGCTCGCCGATCGGAACGACCTGCGGGTGGCCATCCCCGGGTACGAGGGGCTGTCGCGGATCCCGATCGACTTCACGTTCGATCTCGGCGTCCGAGCCGACACGAGCGTGGGCGTCTTCCAGCTCGGCTTCTCGACGCTTCTCGGCTTCGTCGCGCCCGACCTGCTCGGTTTCGGGGATCCGTGAGGCTGCTCGTCGCATCGCTCCTCGTGGCAGTCGTCGCGGCCCTCGCGCCGTCGCCCGCAGCCGCGCAGCAATCGGTGTCCTCCCGCAGGATGGGGGTGCGCTGGAACGGGCGCGTGCCCGAGCTGACCTTCTCGGCCCGCGACCTCGTCAACGCGGACGTGAGGCGCAAGATCGACAGCGGACTGCCGCAGACGATCGTCATGCGCACGTACGCCTACCGCGAGCGGGGCCGCAGGCCGATCGCCGTCTCCGCTCGGTCCTGTCGCGTCGTCTACGACCTCTGGGAGGAGGTCTACCGCGTCCAGGTGCAGACCGAAGCTCGGGATCGCTCCGTCACCGCCTCGTCCATCGACGAGGTCCTGCGCCGGTGCCTGGTGTCGCGCCGGGTCGCCGTCGGCGGTGAGGAGGACTGGGCACGACGGGGGAGGGAGCGCGTGTACTTCGCCGTGCTCGTCGAGCTCAACCCCCTCTCGCCCGACACCGTGCAGCGCATACGCCGCTGGCTCGCGCGACCGGCCGGCGGGCGGGTCGAGGGCGACGCCTTCTTCGGGTCGTTCGTGAGCTTGTTCGTCAACCGCCGCATCGGCGATGCGGAACGGACGGTGCGCTTCCGCTCGCAGGCGGTCGAGGTGCCGCCGTGAAGCTCGGTCGCTTCGAGAAGAAGATCCTCGCGGCGATCGCGGCGGTCGCGGTCGTGCCGCTGATCGCGGCGCTCCTCCTCGGTCGGACGGTGCTCCGCGAGGCGTACGAGATCGGCGTCAACCCTCGCGTCGCCGAGCAGCTCGAGCAGGGGCTCGAGATCTACCGCGCGCACCTGGTGGCCCTGCGGGACGACGCGGAGCGGACGAGCGACGCGGTCGCGTTCGACTTCCGGCTCCGGGACGCCGTCTCGGCGGGCGATCGGGCAGCCGCCGAGCGCGTGCTCCGCGACGCCGTCGGCCGCTACCCCAACGTCGCCCGAGCGGTCGTGCGCGACCCGGCCGGCGTCGTCTTGGCCCAGGCGGAGATCGCGGAGCGGCTCGACGAGCGCCGGATGCGTCACCTCGACCAGACGCGCGAGCTGCCGGGGCTCTGCGAGGTCGAGGTCACCATCGCGACCCCGGCGGCGCCCTTCCGCGACTACCAGCGTGCCGGCGAGGTGCAGGAGGTCTACTCGCGGCTCGAGCAGGGGGCCGGGTTCGTCTCGGGCTTCTTCGTGGCCGGTTACATCGGTCTCCTGATCGGCGTCATCGTCGTGGCCATGGCCGTGGGGATGGTGCTCTCGCGGCGCGTCACTCGGCGCGTCGCGGACCTCGCCGAGGCGACCGAGCGCGTCGGCGCGGGCGACCTGACCGTCGAGGTCCCGACCGACGCGAAGGACGAGGTGGGCGAGCTGACGCGTGCGTTCAACGCGATGGTGCGCGACATCCGAGAGTCGCGCGGCCGCATCGAGTATCTGCAGCGGATCGGCGCCTGGCAGGAGTTCGCGCGCCGGCTCGCGCACGAGATCAAGAACCCCCTGACCCCGATCCAGCTCGCGGTGCAGGAGGTCCACCAGGCCTACCGCGGCGAGGACGAGGCCTACCGCCGCAAGCTCGAGGACGCCCGGGCGATCGTGGAGGAGGAGGTCGCGACGCTGCGCCGCCTCGTGGGCGACTTCAGCTCCTTCGCCAAGCTGCCCCAGGTCGAGCTCGCCCCCGCCGACCTCGGAGACTTCCTCAACGATCTCGAGCGATCCATCGCCGCGATCCCGGAGGGCGAGGCGCACCTCGCCGACACGGACGACGTGCCGAAGGTCGAGGTCCGGACCGAGCTGCCGTCCGAGCCGCTCCCCGTCCGCATCGACTCGATGATGCTGAAGAGCTGCGTCGACAACCTGGTCCGCAACGCGGTCCAGGCGGTGCGACGCTCGCATTCGGACGGCGGCGGCCTGGTCGTCGTCTCGGCCGCCCGCGACCTGGGTCACGCCGTGCTCGAGGTGCGCGACGACGGACCGGGCGTGCCGCCGGAGTCGCGGCAGCGCGTCTTCGACCCGTACTACACCACGCGCGCCGACGGTACCGGGCTCGGGCTCGCCATCGTGAAGAAGGTCGTCCTCGAGCATGGCGGAGAGATCGAGTGCGGCGAGGCCGACGAAGGCGGGGCGGTCTTCCGGATCCGCATTCCGCTGGACACGCCGGATCCACGTGCCAGGGAACAGGGCGAGGCCGCATGAGCGAAGGTTTCTTCGGCAGCGTGCGACGGAACTGGCCGGCGGTGGCTCTGCCGCTCGTGGTCGTGGGGATCGCGCTCGTCGGGTCGCGGCTCATCGTGGTGGAGACCTCGCAGCTGGTCGACGTGGCCGCCCCGGGCTTCGCGCTCCCGGTCGCAGCCGGGCCCGGTGCGAGCGAAGGCGACCGGATCGCGCTCGAGGGCCTGCGCGGCCGTGTCGTGCTGCTGGACTTCTGGGCGACCTGGTGCCCTCCGTGCAGGCAGTCGATCCCCATCCTCAACCGCATCCACGAGCAGAACGAGTCGCGCGGCGTGAGCGTCGTCGGTATCAACGTCGAGCCCCAACTGAGCCTGCCGGTCCTGATGTCCGCCCACCGCACCTTCGGCGCGACCTTCCCGTCCGTCCAGGACACCCGCGCGAACGAGGTGCAGCGCGCGTACAGCGTGGATTCCCTCCCCACCCTCGTCCTCGTGGGGCCGGACGGGGTGGTTCGCCACGTGGAGAGCGGGGTCCCCGACGAGCAGGAGCTACAAGAACGAATCGACAGTCTTTTGGAGTAGTTACGGCCGGATTGGTTGACCCCGTCGAGGCAGGAGGTTATCCTGCGCGCCCCGACGGAGGCGCGCGCTTTGGTTCAGAGTTTGAAAGGTGGGAGCCTCGAGGAGCGTGTGACGCGCCTCCAACTCCTCGTCAGCAAGGCTCCGGCGGATCTGCTCCAGGATTTCCAGGACCGCCTCGACATGTCGTGGATCTACCACGACAGCGCGCTCGAGGGCCTGGTCTACACCCAGGAGGAGCTGCACGCCGCCATCAGCGACCAAATCGTGAGCGATACCTCGCTGATCCCGGTCTACGACGAGATCCGCCAGCACAAGGCCGCCGTCGACCTCGTCCGTGACCTCTGCAACAAGAAGCGTGTCACGCTCTCGCTCGACCTGATCAAGAAAATCTACGTGACGCTGGTCCCCGAGGAGGGCGAGGGCAAGGGCGCGCCGAAGTACCGGAAGGACATGCCGCTCCACCGGCAGTACTTCCACGAGATCGCACCGCCCGAGAAGATCAGCTACCAGATGCGCCAGCTCGTCACCTGGATGAAGGCGCCCGAGACCAAGCGCTCGACCCACACGGTCCGCCTCGCCGCCAAGGCGCACTACAAGCTCCTGCACATCTACCCCTACCCGAAGCACAGCGGGAAGGTGGCGCGGCTGCTGATGAACCTCATCCTGCTGCGGCAGGGGTACCCGCCGGCGATCATCCACGCGACGGAGCGTCAGCGCTACTACGATGCGCTCAAGACGTCGCCGAACGCGTGCTCGAAGCTGGTGACCGAGGCCCTCGCCGCGTCGGTGGAGAGCACGATCCGCTACTTCGAAGAGCAGCTCGGGCTGCCCTCATCGAGCCTCGCCGCCGGGTAGCAGGTCGAGGAGCTCACGGCCGATCCGCTCGCCCGCGAGCGCGAGCCGCTCGCCACCCTCGAAGTCGATCACGACGAGCGTGCGGCCACCCGGGCCCCCGAGCACGGCGTAGCGTGCGCGCTCCGTCGTCTGCGGCAGGTGCTCGCCCGCCGTGCGGACGCCGGCGTGGCCCCGTCGGCGGAGCGAGAGGCGGATGCCGCCGATGGGCAGCTCGGTCGGAACCGCTCCCCCGGGAACTTCGGCGGTCGGCTCGAGCAGCGCCACCTCTCGCGCCTCCGGATCGAGCTGGACGACCCACCCGAACCGCGGCGAGCCCGGCGTGCGGAAGAGGCTGAGCGCGAACCCCTCCTCGTCAAGGTGGATCTCACCGGCGAGCCACAGCTCGTCGTTCGCGTAGAGCAGCACGTCGTCGACGCGGAGGCCCCGGGGTCCCGAAGGCCGGGGCTCTGCGCCGCGGGCCGGCGCCGGCCCTGCCTCGGGTCGCCGACCCCCGTCGCCCGGCTCGGCGGCGTCCCGACCGCGCCGTCGGGCCGCTCGGGTCGCGACGACGCCGAGCGTGACCAGGCCCGCCCCGATGAGGAGCTCGACGATCACGCCGAGCCTCCCGCGGCGCGGTGCATGGCCCGAGCCGCCGCCGTCGGGTCGGCGGCCGCACAGACGGCGGAGACGGCGGCGACCAGCCGGGCCCCCGCGCGCGCCGCGCCCCGGGCGCGCTCGACGTCCATGCCTCCGATGGCGACGACCGGCACCCGAACGCGTGCGCAGACCCGCGAGAGCGCCTCGAGCCCGACGACCGGATCGGGGTCGTTCTTGGTCGTCGTCTCGAAGACCGGCCCGAACCCGATGAGGTCTGCCCCTGCTTCGACGGCACGATCCGCCTGCGCCTCGTCGTGCGTCGAGACGCCGATGGGCATCGCGCCGACCACGCGGCGGGCGTCGGCCACCGAGAGGTCCTCCTGGCCGAGGTGGAGCCCGTCCGCGTCGACGACGCGGGCCAGATCGGCGCGGTCGTTCATCACGAAGGGCACGGCCGCCCGGCTGCATCGCGAGCGGACCTCGCGCGCCATCGCCAACAGGTCGCGGTCGCCCAGGCCCTCCTTGACGCGGAGCTGCAGAGCACCGCACCCACCGGCCAGGATACGGTCGGCGACCTCCTCCACCGGCCGGCCGCCGCACGCGGCCGGGTCCACGATGGCATACAGCCCGCGCCACTCGATGCCCATGCGTGCGGCGGATCATAGTCCTCTGGCACCGTCGTGGCTCGCCGATATCGGCGCGCACTCCGCGACGCCGGCACGGCGCTCCTGATTCTCCGCGGGCGAGCGGGTATGCTCCGCGCCCCATGTCCCGCCCCGCGCGCCTCGGCATCCTCGCAGGTGCCGCCGCCATGGCGGTCCTCCTCGCCGTCCTCGGTTGGCTGCGGTGGGCGACCTTCCACAACGAGACGTTCGACCTCGCGTTCTATGGGCGGATGTCGTGGGGGTTCGTGCACGCAGAGCTCTGGGAGCCCATCGTCGGCGCCCACGCGCTCGGCCTCCACGTCTCGCCCGTCCTGCTCCCGCTCGGCCTCGTCGGATGGCTCGTCGACGGCACGATCCCGGTCCTGATCGTGAGCCAGGCCCTCGCCCTCGCCGCGACCGCGTGGCCGCTCGCCCGCATGGGACAGCGCAGTCTCGGCGACGCCGGCGCGCTCGCCGGTGCCGCGGCCTGGCTCCTGTTTCCGAACCTCGCGCACGTGGGGTCCTACGAGTTCCACCCGGGGACCCTGGCCGTGTTGCCGATGGCGTGGATGCTCGAGGCGCTCGACCGCGGCAGCGCGCGCGGCCTGCTCCTCGGCGCGCTCGGCGTGCTCCTGTGCCGCGAGGACCTGGCGCTCGTCACCATGCTGGCGGGGCTCGTCGGCTGGCGGCTCGTCCCCGGCCTGCGCGCGGCCGGCCGGGGGCTCGCGATCGGCTCCTTCGCCTACGCGCTCCTCTTCGTCCTCGTGCTCCACCCGCTCCTCGGCCCCGCGCACGGATCGATGCAGCTCCACTTCGGCAAGTGGGGCGACGGCGGCGCCGAGGTGCTCTCGACGATCTTGACGAGCCCCGGCCTGGTGGCCGAGCACCTCTCGGACCCCCGCCGGCTCGCGTACCTGCCGAAGCTCCTCTTCCCGCTCGCCGTCCTGCCGCTCCTCCGGCCCCGGTGGCTCGCCATCGCCTCTCCGGTGCTCGCCATGAACCTCCTGTCGGAGTGGCCGACGGCGGTCGAGCTCGACTCGCACTACCAGACCACGGCCCTGCCCATGCTCGTGGCCGGGGCCATCGACGGGGCCGGCGTCGTCGCCCGCGGCCTGCGACCGCAGGTCGTCGCCTTGGGGCTCGTCGGCTGCGCGGCCGGAGCCCACCTCCTCGCCGGCGGCACGCCGATCGCGCGCGACTTCGACGCCCGCCCCTTCGCGCCGGATGCCCGCAGCGCCGCCGCGGCCGCGGCGCTCGCGGCGATCCCCGAGGACGTGCCGGTCCAGGCGCCGTACGGCCTCATGCCCCACCTCGTCGAGCGGCAGCTCCTCGGGCCCCCGCCCCCGCCCGACCGCGACTACGACGTCGTCGTCCTCGACGTGTGGCATCGCGCACGATACGCCCACGACGAGGACCTCTTGCGGACCGCCGAGGAGCCGGAGGTCCGGACGTGGCTCGCCCGGGCGGACTACGGCCTGGTCGCGGCCGAGCCGCCGTTCCTCGTGCTCGTCCGCGGGGCCGAGCCGCGCGGTGCTCCGGTGTCGCGATACCTGACGGGGGAGGCCGACCCGTCGGACGGCCGACGGCTCGCCGCCTGCCTCGCGCTCCTCGAAGCTCGCGTCGACGCGTCGGGTCTCGTCCTCGACTTCGTCGCCTGCGGCGCGTGCCCGCGCGACATCGCGCTGCGCATCGGAGCGGCGGACGAGCCACGCCCGCGCCGGGTCGACCTCCTCTTCGACGGTGTGCTCTCGCCCGAGCTCCTGCGCCGGGGCGACCGCGTCCGTTCGACGCACGCGCTCACTCCGGCCGAGCGCGCCCGCATCGAGCGCCTGGGCCTGCGGATCGGCGCCCTCCGCTCGAGCGGCGCCCGCCCCGAGCACGCCGACCCCGTGGCGATCGACGTGCAGGTGCTCTAGCGGCGGGCGCCGTCTGCGGTGCACAGGAGGTCGTAGAGATCCGGGCGCCGGTCGCGGAAGAAGCCCCAGCCGTTGCGCGCGCGGCGAGTCGCCTCGAGATCGATCGCGGCCACGCCGACGCCCTCCTCGTCCCGGCCGAGCTCGACGAGCTTGTCTCCGCGCGCGTCCGCGACGAACGACGAGCCGTAGAACACCATGTCGGCCTCGGCTCCGACGCGGTTCGCCGCGGCCACCGGCATCGCGTTCGATACGGCATGGCCGATCATGGCCCGCTGCCAGGGGTCCTTCGTGTCCATCGTCGGGTCGTGAGGCTCCGACCCGATGCAGGTCGGGTACAGGAGCAGCTCCGCGCCGAGCAGCGCCATGGCCCGCGCGCACTCCGGGTACCACTGGTCCCAGCACACGCCCACGCCGATGCGGCCGAAGCGCGTGTCCCACACGCGGAAGCCGGTGTCGCCGGGCCGGAAGTAGAACTTCTCCGAGTAGCCCGGCCCGTCGGGGATGTGGCTCTTTCGATACACTCCCATCACGCGTCCGTCCGCGTCGATCATCGCCACGCTGTTGTAGTGCGCCTGGCCCGCGCGCTCGAAGAAGGACACCGGGATCACGGCGCCGAGCTCCTTCGCGAGGGCGGCGAAGCGTCCGATCGTGGCGTTGCCCTCGGCCGGCCGCGCCTCGTCGAACCAGCGCTCGTCCTCCTCGCGAGGGAAGTAGGGCCCCTCGAAGAGCTCGGGCGGGAGGATCACCTGCGCTCCCTCCGCCGCGGCCTCGCGCACGAGGCCCTCCACGCGCTGCACGTTCTGCTCGCGCTCTGCCCCGAGCGCGCACTGCACCACGCCCACGCGCACCGTCCGCTCCTCCGTCATCGTTCCCTCGCCTGGAAGCCGCTCGGCTGCTGCTGAGTGATGCAGTGGAAGGCGCCGCCGCCGGTCAGGATCGCCTTCGACGAGAGCCCGACCGTGCGCCGGCCGGGAAACAGCGCGCGCAGCCGCTCCACCGCCTCGTCGTCCCAGCGCGATCCATAGGTCGGCACCGCCACGGTCCGGTTGCCGATGTAGAAGTTGACGTAGCTCGCCGGCATGACCCGGCCTCGCGCGTCGACCACGCGCCCGGGCGACGGGATGCGGACCACCTCGAGCCGGCGGCCCTCCGCGTCGGTCATCGCGTCGAGCGCGCGCCCGATCGCGTGCAGAACGTCGCGGTTGGGATCGTCTCCGTCACGCGGCTCCATGCACACGACGACCCCCGGCGCCACGAAGCGCGCGAGCGTGTCGACGTGCCCGTCGGTGTGATCGTTGTCGAGACCTTGGTCGAGCCAGAGCACCCGCTCGGCGCCGAGCGCGTCCCGCAGGGCGGACTCGACCGCGGCCTCGTCCATCGAAGGGTTGCGGTTCGGGTTGAGCAGGCACTGGCGCGTCGTGAGGCAGGTCCCCGCGCCGTCCACCTCCACCGCGCCGCCCTCGAGCACGAAGGGGAACGCGAAGGCCGGCAGCGCGGTGATCTCGGCGATGCGGGCCGCCACCTCGGGGTCGTGCTCGAAGAGGTACTTGCCGCCCCACCCGTTGAACTCGAAGCGCGCCGCCCCCACGCGGCCGCGGCCGTCGGTCACGAAGATCGGCGCGATGTCCCGGAGCCAGATGTCGCCGAAAGGCACCCGGTGGAACGCGACCGGGATGCCGCGAAGCGCCTCGTAGGCGTCTCGCTCGGCCGCCTCGTCCGGCACGAGCAGGCGCACCGTCTCGCCCCGGCGGACGCCCGTGCGGGGATCGGGGTCACCGATGGCGCGCAGCAGCTCGCGCACTTCGGCCCGGGCGGGCTCGAGATCCTCTCGCCACTCCTCTGCGAGGTGCGGCCAGCCGACCCACACGGCCTCGTGCGGCTCCCACTCGGCGGGTTGTCGGTAGCCGGCCTCGTACGGTGTCGTGCTCACTTCGGGCTCCTCCCGTGCAGGCGAGGGCCGCAAACATAGGGCCATTGGGGCCGCCGCGCGATCCCCAAACGGCATCCGACCCGGTCGGCTCGACCTCTGGAGGAGAGTGGACGGCGTCAGGGCGTCTGGCGGAGGAGCGACGGAATGGGCGAGCGCGGCACGGCGACGGCGCCCGCGAGCCGCGGTCCGCGCGGCCAGCTCTCGGCAGGCCACCGCGCCGCCTCGAGGATGGCCCGCGCCTCGTCGGGCAGCTCGTCGAGCCAGCCCTTGTCCCCGTCCCTGGCCCGGCGCAGGGGGAAGGGCAGCGGCGGGGGCTCGGCGACGTCGTCCGAGCGGACCTGGATGATCGTGGGCTCGTCGTCGAAGTCGGGCAGCTCGGGGGAGGACGTCATGCCCGCGAAGGAAGCAGCGGCCGTGCCAGACCTGCGATCCCGAAATCACGTTCCTTTTCGAGCTCGCACGTGGCCACCCGACAGGCCGCCGGACACGGCTACTGCCAGGGGAAGGCGCGATCGCCGAAGCGCGCCTCCATCGCGTCGACGTGCTCGAGCAGATGGCGGCGGCGCTCGTCGAGCTGCTCGATCTGCCGCTCGCTCAGGATGGGCGCGAGGGGGTCCTCGGCCATCCGCTGCCTCAACCGCTCGAGGTCGAGCGCCCGGATGCGCTCGACCGTGCTGCGGCGGAAGCGCTGGAGCGCGTGGAGCCGTGCGTCCATGAGCGGGATGCGCGGCGACGGGCCCGCCGTGAAGCCCGCGCCGTTGTCGAGGTACACGAGCGGTCCGCCCGGGCCACGCGTGCGGACGTTGGTGAACCGCCCGCCCCAGCGGTCGACGTTCGTCGTCAGGTAGTCGAACAGGATCAGGTCCGACAGCTCGGCGGGCCGATCGGGCCGGTCGGGCTCCGTGGCGGGCGGACCGTCGTCGGAAGGCCGCCCCGCGCTCCACTCGCTCGGCCGCTGGTAGGGCGTCACGCCGAGCGCGCCGCTCCCCCGCACCCAGCGCTCCCATCCCGTGCCCGGCGCGATCGGCTCGAGCCCTCCCGGCACCCACCACACGAACGCGCCGCGCACGGTGCCGTCCTCCTGCACCGTGACCTCCGCGACGCGTCGATCGCCGCCCGCCACCGCCCGGAGCGGCGCCCACTCGAGCTTGCGGCCGATCGTCGGGATTACGCGCCCGAGCCCGAGCTCGCGGTCGAGGTAGTAGCTCGCCACCTCGGCGTACCAGTGCGCCGCGCTGAAGCTCTGCTCGGGCTTGTAGTAGCCCTGGGTCCCGTCGGCGAGCGTGATCTTGAACGCGAGCGAGCGCCCGCCGCGGCCCCGCTCGACCTCGGCGATCGGCTCGGTCGCGAGCGCCCGGCGCAGCGGCCAGTCGGGCTCGCCGAGGAACCGGCCGTCGCGGGCCAATGGAGGCGCGTCGTCGGGGGGCGGCGCGTCGCCGTCGGGCTCGGCAGCGGGTGGTGCGGGCTCGGCCGGGGGCGGGGCGCCGCGGACGGCGGGCGTGGGCTCGGCCCGCTCGTCCTCGCAGGCCGAGAGCAGGAGCAGGGCGGCCAGCAGGCGCGCGGACATGCCCGAACCCTACCGCACCACGGACGGGCGGCGAGCGAGATGCGCGCGCCGGCGGAATGCCCCACGATGCCGTCGATGGCTCGCCTGTTCGTGTGCCGCCCGCTCCCGGTCGATCCGCGCGAGATCGTGGGCGACGACGTGGACGTGCGCGTGTTCGCCGCCGATCGGCCCCCGACCCGCGACGAGCTCGTCGAGGGCGCGCGAGGCGCCGAGGCGCTGGTCACGCTGCTGTCGGATCGCGTCGACGCGTCGCTGCTCGATGCGCTGCCGACCGTGCGCGTCGTCGCCAACTACGCGGTCGGCTACGACAACATCGACGTCGCGGAGTGCAGCGCGCGAGGCGTGTGGGTCACCAACACGCCCGACGTCCTCACGGACGCCACCGCCGACCTCACCCTGGCGCTGATCCTCGCGGTCGCGCGCCGGCTCCGCGAGGGGGAGCAGCTCGTCCGGGCCGGTCGGTTCGAGGGCTGGTCCCCGACGATGCTCCTCGGCCTCGAGCTGTCCGGCGCGACGCTCGGGATCTTCGGCATGGGCCGGATAGGCCACGCCGTCGCGCGCCGCGCCGAGGCCTTCGGGATGGAGGTCTTGCACTGCTCGCGCGGCTCGGGGGTCTCGAAGGAGGAGCTCCTCGCCCGCTCCGACGTCGTGTCGATCCACTGCCCCCTCACCGACGAGACGCGCCACGCGTTCGACGACGCCGCCTTCGGGCGGGCGAAGCAGGGCGCCATCCTGATCAACACCGCCCGGGGTCCCATCGTGGACGAGGCCGCGCTGGTGCGCGCGCTCGCGTCCGGTCGCCTCCGCGGCGCCGGGCTCGACGTGTACGAGCGGGAGCCGAAGGTGCATCCAGCCCTCGTCGTACGAGACGACGTCGTGCTGCTCCCGCACCTCGGGAGCGCGACCGAGCGGGCGCGCCGGCGGATGGCCGAGATCGCGCTCGGGAACGCCGCCGCCGTCCTCCGGGGCGCCGAGCCGCCGAACCCGGTCCGGCTCGGCCGGTGAGCTCGACCTCGCGGCCGACGCCCCGGCGGCGGCCCGGGCGGCACCGGAGTCGCCGGGCCTCGCTCAATGGAAGTCCCTCGACGGGGGCTGCGCCTCGGCCGGCCCACCGAGGTCGGGTGCCCAGAGGGAGGCGGCGATCAGGTGCGTCACCCCGTCGGCCCGCTGAATCGTGCCTGATACACCGAGCGGCGATGCGGTCTTCGCGAGGAGCGCGTGGCGTTCGAAGACGTCTCGCCAGACCACGAGGTTCACGAAGCCGGTCTCGTCTTCGAGCGTGAAGAAGGTCACGCCCGTGGCGGTCCCCGGCCGCTGGCGGCAGATCACCATGCCCACGTAGTCGGTGCGCCGCCCGTCGGGCAGGCGATCGACCGTGGCCGCGTCGGGCACGCCGCGCGCCCGGAGCGCCTCGCGGAAGCGGCTCATGGGGTGGCCGCGGGCGCTGTGCTGGCTCGACCGGTAGTCCCACACCACCGACTCGTCGTGCCCGAGGCCGGCGAACGCGACGGGCCGTGGTCCGGGCGCGCTCGGCAGCGGATCGGCGGCGTGGCCCGCGAGCCCGCGCACCGTCCAGAGGGCCCGGCGCCGATCGAGCCCGAAGCTCTCGAAGGCCCCCGCCTCGGCGAGAGAGACGAGCGCCCGCCGCGACAGGCGGGTCGCGCGGACGAAGGCCTCGAGCCCTCCGTACGGCGGTGGGCTCGCGAGGAGCCGCTCGCGCTCGCGCTCGCCGAGCCCCTTCACGTAGCGGAGGCCCATCCGGAGCGCGCCGTCCTCGAGCGTGCAGTCCCAGCGCGAGCGCTGCACGTCGATCGGCAAGACGCGCACCCCGTGCCGCTTGGCGTCCTCGACGAGCGTGGAGGGCGCGTAGAACCCCAGCGGCTGCGAGTCGAGCATGGCGCAGGCGAACGCCGCCGGGTGGTGTCGCTTGAGCCACGCCGTCACGTAGGCGAGCAGGGCGAACGACGCCGCGTGGCTCTCGGGGAAGCCGTACTCGCCGAAGCCCTGGATCTGCGACACCACGCGCTCGGCGAACTCGGCCGGGATGCCGCGCGCCCCCATGCGGGAGACGAGCTTGTCGCGGTGGCGCTCGAGGTCGCCGCGCGCACGCCAGGCGCCCATGTCGCGCCGGAGCTGGTCCGCCTCGCCCGGCGTGTAGTCCGCGACGAGCACCGCGAGCTTCATGACCTGCTCCTGGAAGATCGGGACCCCGAGGGTCTTGTCGAGGACGCGGGCGAGCGCCGGGTGCGGGTAGGAGACCGCCTCCTTGCCCTGCCGGCGGCGGAGGTACGGGTGCACCATGTCGCCCTGGATGGGCCCCGGCCGGACGATCGCCACCTCGATCACGAGGTCGTAGAAGGTCCGCGGCCGGAGCCGCGGGAGCATGGCCATCTGCGCGCGGCTCTCGATCTGGAAGACGCCGACGGTGTCGCCGCGCGAGACCATCTCGTAGGTGGCCGCGTCCTCCGGAGGGACGGTGGCGACCTCGAGGTCCAGGCCCTCGTGCTCGCGCAGGAGATCGAAGCAGCGGTGCACGGCCGTGAGACAGCCGAGGCCGAGGAGGTCGACCTTGAAGAGGCCCATGTCCTCCACGTCCTGCTTGTCCCACTGGATGACCGTGCGTCCCTCCATCGTGGCGGGCTCGATGGGGACGATCGTGTCGACCGGCTCGCGGCCGAGCAGGAACCCGCCGGGGTGGATCGACAGGTGCCGGGGGAAGTCGAGGATCTCGACGGTGAGCCGGAGCAGGTGCCCCGTCGCCGGCGCCTCCGGGTCGAGGCCTGCCGAGGCCATGGCCTCCAGGTCGATCCGCGACGCCCAGTGCCCGAGCAGGCGCGCGACTCCGTCCAGGTCCGTCTGCGGGATCCCGAGCGCCTTGCCAACGTCGCGCACCGCCGAGCGGGCCCGGTAGCGGATCACGTTCGCCACCATCGCCGCGTGCCGCCGGCCGTACTTGGCGTAGACGTGCTGGATCACCTCCTCGCGGCGCTCGTGCTCGATGTCGAGGTCGATGTCCGGCGGCTCGGCGCGCTCCCGGCTGAGGAACCGCTCGAAGAGCAGCTCCATCCGCACCGGGTCGATGGCCGTGATGCCGAGGCAGTAGCAGACCGCGCTGTTCGCGGCGCTCCCGCGGCCCTGGCAGAGGATGTCGTGCTCGCGGCAGTACCGGACGATCTCGTGCATCGTGAGGAAGTAGCCGCCGTAGCCGAGCTCCCGGATGAGCGCGAGCTCGCGTTCGAGCTGGGCGCGGACGTCGTCCGGGACGTCGTCGCCATACCGCGTGCGCGCGCCCTCCATCGTGAGCCGCTCGAGCCAGCCCTGCTCGGTGTGCCCGTCCGGGATCGACTCGGCCGGGTAGCGGTAGTCGAGGTCGTCGAGCGAGAAGCGGCAACGCTCGGCGACCTCGACGGTGCGCCGGACCGCGTCGGGATCGTCCCGGAACCGCTCGGACAGCAGAGCGCCGCTCGGCAGCGCGTGCTGATCGTTCGCGCGGATGCGAGTACCCGCCTCCGCCAGCGTGCAGCCGTGGCGGATGCAGGCGAGCACGTCGGCGAGCGGGCGCCGGGAGCGCTCGTGATACAGCACCTCGAGCCCGGCCACGACCGGGACGTCGAGCCGGCGGGCCTCGGCCCGGAGCGACGCCTCGCGCACCACGTCTCCGGCCTCGAGGTGGCGCACCGGCAGCGCGAAGAGGTCCGGGCCGTACGCGTCGCGGAGAGGCGCGAGGAGCTCGGGGTGCGGGCTCAGGGCGACGAGCTCGCTCGCGGCGCCGGCCACCTCCTCGGCGCTGACGCAGGCCTCGCCCTTGTCTCCGCGCCGCTGCCCCGCGCTGATCAGTCGGCAGAGCGAGGCCCAGCCACCGCGTGCCCGCGCGAGCAGTACGAGCGGGCGACGCTCGCCCCCGAGCGACACGCCGAGCTCGGCCCCGAGCAGGAGCCGGACTCGACGCTCCCTTGCACGGACGTGCGCGCGCACGACGCCGTAGACGCCGTCCCGGTCGGTCAGGGCCATCGCGCCGAGGCCGAGCTCGGCCGCGCGGTCCACGAGCTCCTCCGGGTGGCTCGCACCCTCGAGGAACGAGTAGTTGCTCTTCACCCACAGAGGGACGGCGTCGTGCGAGGCCACGTCAGTCGACGACCCCGTGCAGGAACCACTTGTGGCGAGGGCGGTCGTAGAAGAGCCAGAGCAGATCGCCGCGGCCCGTCTCGGCGTAGTAGTAGTCGCGCTCCACCGTGCGCACCCACCAGCCGCCGCTCACGCGGTAGGGGCCGTACAGCCGGACGAGCGCCCGGTCCCCGTCGCCCACGAAGGGACCGGCGTCCGGGCGGGCCGCGTCCCGTGCGGGGAGCGGCCGCGGGCGTGGGAGGACGCGGCGGACGAGGGGAGGCGCCTCGGGAGCCGGCACGGGCGCCCGCCTCGGGCGCGGCAGCTCGGCCAGCGGCTCCCAGGCGAAGCCCGCCTCCGGGAGGTGCGCGTCGCGGAGCCTCGCGCGGGTCACCGAGCGTGGCCCGAAGGCCGCGCGTACGCGGGCGAGGGCGCGGCCCGCCGCGGGGCGGTCGCGACGCTGCTCGGAGGGGAACAGCGCGAGCTGCTCGCCCGAGGGAGCGGTCGTCTCGGCCTCGAGCGAGACGGCCGAGACGGGCGCGCCGAGCGCCACGTCCCCGAGACGGAGCCGGACGAGATCGAGGAGCAGCATGGCATCGCGCGTGGGCGCGGCCGGCTCGATGCGTTCGGTGTGGACCTGGCCCGACTCGAGCGCGAGCTCGAGGCGCAGCGCCAGGACGCTCCGGGCCTCGGCCGAGACCTGCCGGAGGAGCTCGTGCAGCGCGCCCTTGATCCCGAACAGGAGCCGCGCGTGATCCGCGTCGGGCGGGTCGATCTCGAGCGCGACCTTCGTCGGTTCGCCGAAGGGGCTCGGCTGTACGGGGAGCTGCTCGTCGGACGCGAGCTCGGAGAGCCGGCTCGCCTCCGCGCCGAAGCGGGCGCGCAGGGCCGAGGAGGGCAGCCCGACGAGGTCGCCGACGCGGTGCACCCCGAGGAGGCCGAGCTCGTCCCGCAGGCCCGGGGAGACGCCGATTGCGTCGAGGCGGACGGCCTCGAGGAGCGCGCGTTCCTCTGCCTCGTCGCGGACCACGAGGACGCCGGCGCCCGCGGCGCCGCGCGCGAGGCAGAAGCTCGAGAACCGGCCGAATCCGACCGCCACCGTGCTCCGGAGGTCGCGCGCGCGGAGGTAGGCCCGCACCGACCGCGCCCAGGTCCGGACGCCGCCGTAGATGCGCTCGAGGCCCGAGGGGTCCGCCCACAGCACCCCCGGCCGCTCCGCGTCGGGCTCGACCCGCGGCGAGAACGTCTGGAGCGCCGAGACGAGCTCGGCCATCGCCTCTTGCAAGCGCTCCTCGGGGACGACCCCCGCGCGCAGGGTGGGGACGAGGTCGCGAGCCGCGCCGTACCGCATGCCCGTGCGCAAGCGCGCCCGCCGCGCGTCGGCGTTCAAGTGCACCAGCGGTGCCTCGGGGCGATCGTCGGCGACGACGGCCGCCGGTCCCCGCCGCATGGCCGGCCGGTCGCGCAGGAGGAGCTGGAGAGGAAGCTCGGGGAGATCGATGCACGCGACGCGGCGCTTCACGGCGACCTCCTCAGGGAAGACCCGACGGAGCCCTGCGCCGGTCGGGCGCCGGATGCAGGCTCTGCCCGAGCTTGTCCTTGAGGACCCGGTGCTCGACCGCGTACCGCCCCGGCGCGCGACGCTCGCGCACGGGAGCGACCCGAACGGCGATCATCGGCCCGAGCGACGGCGCCGACTCGGCCGACGCCGTGAGCAGGGCGACGCCACTCGCGTGCTTCTGTGCGAGCGAGGCGAGCCGGCCCTGCCAGGCCGTGCCGTCGGGGACGCCGTCGGTCAGGTCGGCCACCACGAGGCCGAAGCCCCCCGACCGCAAGAGGAGCTCGGCCGCGCGCGCCAGCGCGTGCGGTCCGGCGCGCCGGGGCACGTGGACGACCACCAGTGTGTCGAGATCGACACCGTTCGCCTGGAGGTCCGGCGGGTAGACCGGTCCACCTTCGGGCTGGATCCAGGCCACGGGCTCGCCCTGGGCCTGCGCTCGGATCACGATCGAGACGGCCGTCGTGGTCCGGGCGGACGCGACGTCGCCCGACAGCTCGACCAGACGGCCCGGCGGGATGGACGCCGGCAGGGGCGCCCTCTCCGCGGGCGCCGGGGCCTCTCGTCCGAACAGGTCGATGACCCCTTGCCTGGCCACCATGCGTCGATACTACTGCACGGACGTGCAGTGTCAAGCCGGTGGCGCGACGGATCGAGGTTGATCCATCCGCGGGCGGCGCGCCACGTCGGCCCGTGGCCTGTCGTGGTCAGCGGCGGCGGGCCCGCTTGTGCTCCTCGAGCTCCTCGAGGGTCTTCGGCCAGTCGCCCTTGAGCAGGCGCGACAGGGCGCGGTCGGCGAGGAGCTTGCCGCCCGTCTGGCAGGTGGCGCAGTAGTCGACCTCGTTGTCCGCCCGCACGATCCGCTGGACCGGGCTCCCGCACACCGGGCACGGCTCGCCGTATCGACCGTGGACCGCCATCTCTGGCCGGAAGGCCGTGACCTTGTCGGGGAAGCCGGCGCCGACCTCGGCCCGGAGGCGCTCGGTCCACTCCGCGAGCGTCCGCTGCGTCGCCTCGAAGAGGCGCGCGACCTCGGCCTCGGTGAGCTTGGTCGTCCATTTCACCGGCGACAGGCGCGCGCGGTGGAGGATCTCGTCGCTGTAGGCGTTGCCGATACCGCTGAAGACCCGTGGATCGGTGAGCGTTCGCTTGAGCGTGTGGCTCTCGCGGCAGAGCGCCTCGCGGAACCCGGCGAGGTCCACCTCGAGCGGCTCGACGCCGCCCGGATCGTGCTCGGCGAGCGCGTCCTCGCCTCGCACCACGTAGAGCGACGCGCGCTTCTTCTTGCTCGCCTCGGTGAGGAGGACCGTCCCCTTCGCGAAGTCGAACCCGGCGAGGCCCACCTTACGCGGCAAGGCGGCCCCGGGCGGCTTCCACCGGAGGCGGCCGGCGATCATCGGGTGCAGCACCAGGAAGAGGTCGCCCTCGAGCTCCCAGACGATGCGCTTTCCGAGCCGCCGGAAGCCGGTGACGCGGCGGCCGTGGGCGGCCGACAGCGGAGGCTCGACCGAGCGGACGAGGAACGGGCTCGCGACCCGGACACGCTCGAGCACCTCGCCTCCGACGTGCCGTCGGAGGGCGTCCACGTACACCTCGACGTCCGGCAGCTCGGGCATGCCCCGGAGCATAGGAGCCGATCGAAGAGCCCGCGACCGAGCGCCGCCGACCAGAAAGGCGAGGGCGGCGAGCCAGACCCCAGCGGACTCGGGTAACCTCTCCGGAGGGAGGTGACTCATGCACGTCGCGCTGGTCGGAGCGGACTTCGAGGAGAACCTGGGGGTCGGGATGATCGCCGCCGCCAGCGAGGCGGCGGGGCACCACGTCCGGGTCTGGCCCTTCAACGAACGGGCCGAGGTGCCGGCCCTCGCTCGGGACATCCGCGCCGACGCGCCCGACGTGGTCGGCCTGAGCATCCAGTTCCAGCACCGGGCTCACGAGTTTCTGGAGCTCGCGCGACTGCTCCGGGCGAGCGGGTGGCGGGGGCACATCACGTGCGGCGGGCAGTTCCCGACGCTCTGCTGCGAGGAGGTGCTCACGGGCGGCCACGGCGTCGACACCGTGGTCCTGCACGAGGGCGAGGGCTCCTTCGTCGAGCTGCTCGCGGTCCTCGCGCGCGGCGGGCGCCCGGGTGAGGTCGCGGGGGTGGCCACGCTGTCCGACGACGGGGCGGTGGTCCGGACGGGCCGGCCGCTCGTCCCGGACTTGGACGAGCTGCCCTTCCCCACCCGCTACCGCGCGCACTCGCTGCACCTGGGCGTGCCGTTCATCCCCGTCATGGGCGGGCGCGGCTGCTGGGGCAGCTGCTCGTACTGCTCGATCACGTCGTTCTACCGCGACGCCCGCAGCCTCGGCGGCGGGCTCACGCTCCGGATGCGCAGCCCGGAGAACATCGCAGCGGAGATGGCCCTGCTCAGCCACAGGGCGGGCGGCGGTGGGATCTTCTGTTTCCACGACGACAACTTCCTTCTGCCGCGCAAGAGCGACTCGATCGCGCGCTGGCGGGCCGTCCGCGAAGCCCTCGCCGAGTACGGCGTCGACCGCGTCGGGCTGATCGGCAAGTGCCGCCCCGAGACCGTGGACGCCGAGCTCGCCCGAGAGCTCAGGGAGCTCGGGCTGATCCGCCTGTACGTGGGGGTCGAGAACGTCTCCGAGCCGGGCGCCGCGCACCTCGGCCGCGACAAGCAGCACCGGGCCGTGCAGCAGGCGCTCGATGCCGCGCGCGAAGCGGAGATCTTCGCCTGCTACAACCTGCTCGTCTTCGAGCCCGACTCGAAGCTCGACGACGTCCGCCGGAACGTGGAGTTCATCCGGCGCAACGCCGGGATTCCGGTGAACTTCTGCCGCGCCGAGCCCTACTCCGGCACTCCGCTGTGGCATCGGCTCGCGCGCGAGGGTCGACTCGGGGGAAGCTACCTCGGCTGGGACTATCGCATCGAGGACGACCGCAGCGAGCTGCTGTTCCGCCTGTGCGCGGCCGTCTTCCGGGAGCGGAACTTCGCGTGCGACGGCGTGGCCAACCGGTCGATGGGTCTCGGCTACTCGGCCAAGGTGCTCGAGCAGTTCTACGACGACCCGAACGGACGCGTTCCGGTCCTCACGCGCCGCGCCGAGTCGCTCACGCGAGACATCTGCCGGTGCACCGCGGACTTCCTCGAGCAGGCCGTCGACTTCGTCGAGCGCGTCGACCTGTCGCACCACGACCGGATCGCGCGGGAGACGGCGCTGCTCGGGATGCGCATCGCCGCGGCCGACGCGCGATGGCAGGTCGCGATGGACGCGCTCTACGCCGAGATGGGCGCCTTCGCCGAGGGCCGCGCTCCCTTGCCTGCGCTTCAACGGCCGTCGGCGCGGCTGCTCTCGCTGGCGCAGAGAGTGGCGTTCGGAGCGACGCTGGCGCTGACGTCGACCGCGTGCGACTGCGGGAGGTCGCACACGCCGCCGACCGATGCCCGCGTGGACGCCCCCGTCGACGGCGGGATGGTGGTCGACGCCGTTCCGCCCGACTGCTGCATCGCCGATCCGGTCCCGATCGACGCGGGCATGGACGCGGGGGTGATCGCCGACCCCCTGCCGCCGGACGCGGGCATGGACGCGGGGGTGATCGCCGATCCCGCGCCGGTGGACGCCGGGGTCGATTCCGGGATGATCTGGGAGGCAGCGCCGTCCGACATGGGCCTCGCCGACGACGCCTCGGTCCGGACCGCCCGGGCCGACCTCGGCGCCCAGTGGCGCGACACCGCACCGCGCGCCGCCCTGCGCTCCCGAGACCTGCCGCTGTTCGACCCGCCGCGCGTGAGTCTTCGCTCGGAGCGGAGCGGCGAGCGGATCCGCGTCTCGCTCGTGGGCGGGCCCGCGGCCGTCAGCACTCGGTGGAGGTCGCGGGGCGCGATCGAGGGCGAGGGCCGCGAGGTCTTGTGGACGCCCGACGGCGCGACCGATCAGATCCGGGTGGCCGTCCGCTCCACCGGCGGCGTCGCGGTCGTCACCCTCCGCGCCGGCTCCGTTCCGGCCGAGGGATGAAGCCCGCGCGGAGGGAGGATCACCCGTCGCGGTCCGCCCGCCGGATGGCCGCGACCGCGTCGGAAAGCTCGTCGGGGCGGACGCCCGCGAACGAGCGGACGAGCCACTGGCTCGCTTCGGCCACCGTCGAGAAGACCTTGTGCGGATAGGGCTGCCGCGCGACCAGGCTCAGCCCGACGGCCACGCTGCGGACCGCGGCCGCACGGAACCCGGAGCCCTCCTGAACCAGGGCCGACGCCTCGACATCCGTCCCGGCGTTGGCGAGGAACCGGGCCAGGCCGTCGCGCACGGACGCGGGCGGCAACGGAGCTTGCTCTTCCACGACCGTGTAGAGCCCGAACGGCCGTCGCGCCCGCGCGCGGAATGCGTCGAAAGCCGCCTCGATCCGCCGGACGCTCGCGTCGCACACGGCCCCCGTGTAGACGACGACGAAGAACTGCCCGAAGCCGCCCAGAACCAAGCCGTCTCCCACGTCCAGGACTCGCGCCGTATCGAGCGTCATCGCGTCCCAGGGACTACCACGATTCGAAGCCGGGACTCTACCGGCCCCGGACGGCCGGTGAGAGCGGGTCGAGCGACGGAAACTGCGCCCTCGCCCCGTGTCCCTCTACGATCGCGCCGTGGACTTCACGCGCCCCATGGCGCCCGCGCGGATCGGGCTGGTTTCGGGCCGAGGCCACTACGAGACCGTGATCGACGCGGTGCTGTCGGCGGAGCAGAGCGTCTGGATCGCCACGGCGAACCTGAAGGAACTCATGGTGGAGCACCACGGCGTGGTCCCCGGCCGGCGGCGCGGCCGCGCCCGCTACCGGTCGGTGCTCGAAGCGTTCGACGAGCTGTCGTCACGCGGCGTCGAGCTGCGCATCCTGCACGCGAGCCTGCCGTCCCGTGCCTTCCGCGACCGCTTCGACTCGCTGCCGGGCCTCGTGGCCGGCGGTGTGGAGCTGCGCTCCTGTCCCCGCGTCCACCTGAAGATCGTCGTCGTCGACGCGCGCCTCCTCTACCTCGGCAGCGCCAACTGGACCGGCGCCGGCCTCGGCGCGAAGGGCAGCGGGCGCCGCAACTTCGAGCTCGGCCTCGTCACCGACGACGACGTGCTCATCGACGAGTGCCAGGCCCTCTACGACCACATCTGGCGCGGCGGCGAGTGCGCCGCCTGCCGCCTGCGCGACGAGTGCGAGATGCCGCTGGTGGAGTCGGGCCCCTTCACTTCTTCGTGAGCTCGTGGAAGCGGGCGCCGGCGTAGCGGGCGGCGAAGAGCCAGACCGCGACGGCGGCGATCGTGAAGAGCGAGAGCCAGCGGACGGTGGAGAAGTCGGCGAAGATCGTCGTGAGGATCAGGCTCACGCCCACCGCGAGCGCCTTGGCGAAGCGCTGGACGAACATGTCGATGAAGGCCTTGGCCTTGTACTTCTCCTCGTGGGTCGTCGGCGTGTAGAGCGCCTCGCGCCCGGACTGGTTGATCGAGTAGTTGAACGCGTTGTCCGATGCGCTCAGCGTGCTTCCGAGCCACAGCGCCGGGATCACGAGGAACCCCGCCGAGCCGCCGAGGATGACCGCCGGCGTCACGAGGAGCGCCACCGACAGGCGGAAGTTGTTCAGGACGACGGTCGTCGCGAAGAGCTGAACGAGGAGCGCCGTGACGTTGGTCGCGGCGTAGACCGTGGCGAGGTGCGTGCCGATGTCCCTTCCGTCCAGGTAGTGCGACACGGTCGCCTTGAACTGGAAGTCGAGCACCGTGGACACGACCTCGTACAGACCCACGATCGCGACGATCGCGAGCAGGTACCGCGACCGGAAGACCAGCCGTGCCCCCTCGAACGCGGGGCTGCCCTGCGGCTCCCGCGGACGCTCCGTGCGCTCCGTGTCCGGCTCGCGGCGCACCGCCGGCGAGACACCGCGCTCGACGACGCGCCCCGCCGCGAGCGCGAGCCCCGCGATCGCCACCGTGACGCCGAGGCAGATCCAGAGCCACGT
This sequence comes from Candidatus Neutrinellum sp., assembly GCA_039794305.1. Lineage (GTDB taxonomy): Bacteria > Myxococcota_A > Polyangia > Polyangiales > JBDIVX01 > JBDIVX01. Next base: position 2,341 of record JBDIVX010000083.1, on the reverse strand, counting down.
GGGCCGGGCGAGGTCCTCGATCCAGGCCCGGAGGAACATCGTCCCGAACGCTCCGCCCGAGACGCCTCCGAGCACGATCAGTCCGTAGAGCCGCTTGGCGGCCCCGGGCTCCACGCTGTCGTTCAGGAAGGCGAAGAAGGTCGCGACCATGACCGTGCTGTACAGGTCGCCGTAGAGGTAGAAGGTCCAGACGACGCCGTCGTCCGGCGACGCGATCAGGAGCGCGTAGACGGCCAGCGTCACGGCGAAGAAGCCGGAGAAGACGAGCGAGAGCTGCTGCCGCTTCAGCGACCGCGACAGCGCCGAGAACACCGCCACGGCCACGAACGCCACGGCCATGTTCAGCACCTTGGCGATCAGCTCGGCCTGGGCCGCGCGCAGGTGCCAGCCCCCGAGGCTCACGCCGAGCTCGTCGTAGAGCTCGAGGAAGGTCGCGTTCTTGATCGGCTTGAGGATCCAGAACGTCGTGATGACGAGGAAGAAGTAACCGGACATCAGCAGAGCGAGCGGCCACTCGCCGGGGCGGACGTCGAGGAGCGCCTTCCACGCGCTGCGCTGTGCCGGCCGATCGGCCATCGGATCTCGCTACCTCGCCTTTGGGTCCAGTCGATCGCGGAGCCAGTCCCCGGCGAGGTTGAAGCCGAGCACCGTGACCGCGATGGCGCCGCCCGCGAACAGGGCGACGTGGGGGAAGCGCAGGAGCACGGCGCTGCCCTGGTCGAGCAAGGCGCCCCAGGAGGCGCTCTTGCCCGGGCCGAGGCCGAGGAACGACAGCGTGGACTCCGCCAGGATCGCGCCGCCGAGCCCGGCCGTGGCCTGCACGACCAGCGGCCCGAGGAGGTTCGGGAGCACGTGACGGGCGAGGATCCGGCCGTCGCTCAGCCCGAGCGCGCGGGCAGCCTGCACGTACTCCATCTCGCGGATCGACAGCGTCTGGGCGCGCGCGATCCGGGCGTAAAGCACCCAGCCGTTGACGGCGAGCGCGAGCACCAGGTGCGACAGGCCCGGCTCGGCGACGAGCGCCAGGATGGCGATGTTCAGGACGATCGCCGGAAACGCCTGCACGAGGTCGGCGACCCCCGTCACCGCGTGGTCGCCCGCACCCCCGCGGTACCCGGCGATCACGCCGAGCAGCGCGCCCGCCGCGAGCGAGATCCCCACCACGAGCACGCCGACGATCCCGGCGAGCCGAGCGCCGTGCAGGAGCACGCTCAGGATGTCGACGCCGTTGTCGGCCGTGCCGAGGAGGTGCTCGGCCGACGGGGGCTCGTACTGGTGCCGCAGGTCGATCTGCGTCGGATCGTGGGGCGCGACGAGGGGGCCCACGACCGCGACGACGGCGAAGACGCAGACGATCACGACGCCGACCGGCGTCCTCGCGAGCCGCCGGCGGAGCCGTCGCGTCACGCCAGCCTCACCCGCGGGTCGACGACCCCGTAGAGCAGGTCCACGGCCAGGTTCACGAGCACGTAGACGACGGCGATCACCAGCACGCAGCCCTGGACGACGGGGATGTCGCGCGCGAAGAACGCGTCGAGAAAGAGCGTCCCGAGCCCGCGGCGCTCGAAGATCTTCTCCGCGATGACCGTGCCCGAGAGCAGCGCCCCGAGCTGCGCGGCGCCGACGGTCATGACCGGGAGCAGGGCGTTTCGGAGCGCGTGCTTCAGCACCACCACCCGTGGCGCGAGCCCCCGCGCCCGCGCGGCGGTCACGTACTGCTCGCCGAGCACCTCGATCATGGCGGCGCGCGTCTGCCGGGTGAGGATCGCGGCCAGCGCCGTCCCGATGGTGACGGCCGGCAGCACCAGGGCGGCGACCCCGCCGGCGTCGTCGCCCGGCAGGGGCAGCCAGCGGAGCTGCACCCCGAAGAGCAGGATCAGGAGCGGCCCGAGCCAGATCGTCGGGATCGCGAGGCCCAACATGGCCACGGTGGAGGCGCCCCTGTCCCAGCCCGATCCGCGCCGCGTGGCGGCGACCGATCCGAGGGGGATGGCCACCAGCCAGGCGACGAGGAGCGCGCTCAGGGCGAGGGCGACCGTCGGCGGCAGCACCTCGACGACGAGCGATGCCACGGTGCGATCGCGCTGCCGGAAGGACGCCCCCAGGCTGCCGTCGGCGACGTCGCCGAGGAACGCCAGGTACTGCTCGCCGCCGGGGCGGTCGAGGCGCAGGGCGTGGCGCAGCGCCGCGCGGTCCTCGGGCGCCGCCTGGTCACCGAGGATCGCGTCGACCGGGTCGCCCGGGATGAGGCGCACCAGCAGGAACACGAGCGTGACGACGCCCAGCACGGTGAGCGCGGCGCGGGCCAGTCAAGCGGCCACGTAGCGCGCGAGCCCCATGG
>JBDIVX010000082.1:0-32490 GCA_039794305.1 Candidatus Neutrinellum sp. | reverse complement strand
GTCGGCGGCGCTTGGCTGGGGGGCGAGGGTGGACGCCGGTCGGACAAGCCAGGGTTCGCTGACGCCGGCGCCGGCCTGTAGGGACTGGAGGTCTACGACGGCGAGGAGGGCGGCGGGAAGACGCCGAGCGTCACCTCCGGCACGCCGAGCTTCGCGTCCTCGGCGACGACCAGGTGGTGCGCCGCGACGGCCAGCTCGAACCCGCCGCCCAGGCACCGTCCGCGCACGGCGGCGCAGATCGGAACGGCGGCCTCGTCCATCGTCCGGAACAGGGCGTGGAACGCCGGCAGCATGGTCTCGACCTCGCCGGGCGCGTGCTCGGGGACGCTCGCGCCGAACGAGAAGTCGGACCCCTCGGCGGCGAGGACGACGGCCCGCACGCCACCGTCCTCGCCCACCCGGCGGAACGCCTCGGCGAGGGCCTCGATGGCGCGGCGGTCGACGACGTTGCCCTTGCCCGCGTCGAGCGTGACGCGGGCGATGCGGCCGTCCGCGATCGGCTCGACGCGCACGGGACCGGCTTCGCTCATCGATCGCCTCCGAGCCCGAGGGACTCGTCGTCGACCCCCAGCTCGCGGAGCATGGGCTCGTCCCAGGTGCGGCCCGACGCGAGCGCGCGGCGGATCGCGAAGAAGTCGGGCTCGCGCTCACCCTTGGGCTTGAAGTGGAACGTACGGAACCCGACCTTCGCCTCGGTCATCATGTTGAGGGCGAGCCAGGCGCGGTTCGTCTCCCGGTTCCGGTCCCAGTGCTCGAGCTTGTGCTTGCGCACGCTCTCGACCGTCTTGGTGAGGCAGTCCGGCATGGTGCCGGCGAGCCGCGTGACCATCGCCTCGACGGCCTCGTCGAGCGGGCCGAGGTCGACCTCGCCGCTCTTGAGGAGCTGCTTGGCCTGGGCGAGGTCCTCGCCGGTCTTGCTCTCGCCGTAGACGATGCGCCCCGTGCCCAGGTCCACCCAGCGGTCGGTCACGACCAGCGGGTTCGGGACCAGCTCCCCGTTCACGCGCAGCGCCGGGACGACCTCGCTGATGAGGCCGAGCCGCAGCGACTTGTGCGCGCTCCAGTGATCGCACAGGGTCGCGCTCTCCATCGCGCGCTCGATGCCCACGAAGAGCGGCAGGAAGTCGGTCGAGCCGCCGTCCGGCGCCGAGCCGTGCTTCGGGCCGGCCTGCCCGAAGCGCGCGAGGTCCTGGGCGACGGTGAAGTCGCAGGCCATGCCGATCTCCTGGCCGCCCGCGATCCGCATGCCGTTGACCCGGCAGATGGTCGGCTTGTCGCACAGGAGGATCGCCGTGACCATGTCGTTGAAGAGCCGCATGTAGGCGCGGTAGCGCGCCGGGTGGCCGGAGTAGTACTCCGCGTACTCGCGGGTGTTGCCGCCGGTGCAGAAGGCGCGGTCGCCGGTCCCGGTGAAGACCGCGGCGACGACGGACGGGTCCTGGCTCGCGCGGCGGAAGGCGAGGATGACCTCCCGGATGGCCTTCGTCGTGTAGGAGTTCAGCTCCTTCGGGTTGTCGAGCGCGATCCACGCGCTGAACAGCCCCTCCACGGGCTCGCCCCCCGGCCCACGCACGGGGCGCTTTTCGTAGCGGATCTCCGAGAACTCGTAGTCGGGCACCAGCTCGTGCTCACCCATTTCTTCGTTCCTCCCAGTCAAGGCACCAGAACGACGCGCCGCGACACCTCGTGCCGGCGGACCGCGTCGAGGACTTCGTTCACCTCGTCGAGCGGACGCCGCTCGATGAACGGCCGGACCTGCACCCGCCCGTCGAGCACGCGATCGAGGACGCCGGCGTAGAGCGAGGGGTCACAGCCCCAGTTGCCGAAGACGTCCGCGTCGAGCGCCATCACGTTCGACAGGCGGAGCGGGACCTTCTCGGGCGTGAACCCCACCACGGACAGGCTCCCGCCCCGCTCGAGGAGCGTGAACGCCAGGCTCTGGCCCGCGGGCGTGCCGCTCGTCTCGAAGACGCGGACGGTGGCGTCGGTGAGGCCGTTCGTCTTCAGGTAGCCGCGGATCTCCTTGCGGATGTCCCGCGGATCGCGGTCGCGTGCCTGGATGCGGAGCTCGGTAGAGCCCGAGAGGGACTCGAGCCTGCCCGCATCCACGTCGATGGCGACCACCTTGGCCCCGAGCGTCTTGGCGAGCTGCGCCCCGAACCCGCCGACGCCGCCGGCGCCGACGAACACCGCGACGTCGCCCTCGCGGACCCCGGCGCGCACCAGCGCCTGGTAGGCCGTCGTCCCGGCGTCGGCGATGGGCGCGATCTCCCAGGTCTCGAGCCCGGCCTCGCCGAGCGGGGCGTCGCTGCGCACGCCGGGCGGGTCGAGCGGCGCGAGATCACGGGCGGGGACGGTGCAGTGGGTGGCGAACCCACCGTCGGCGTCGTTGCCCGGCATGCGGCCGGCCGGGCAGGCCGTCCCGCGCCCCCGGCGGCAGGCAGCGCACTCCCCGCACGGGGAGACCGCCGGCGCGAGCACCCGCCGGCCGACGAGCGCCTCGTCGGCGCCCGCCCCCACCTCGAGGACGCGCCCGACGATCTCGTGGCCGAGAACGAGCGGCAGGTCGTGCTTCGGCTGCACGTGGCCGTCGGCGAACCCGAGGTCGGTGTGGCAGACCCCGCACCCGAGCACCTCGAGCAGGGCCATGCCGCCGCCCGGAGGGCCGAACGTGCGGTCCCGCGCGACGAGCGCTGCCCCTGGTCTCACGAGCTCCCAAGCCCTTCCTTCGACCGTCATCCTGCCTCCGCGTCCGGATCGAAGTAGGCGTGCCCACCCGGCCCCGAATTGATTTACCGCAACGCCGAACGGGCGCCGGTGAGCACGCTCACTCGCGCGCCGGCGAATGCCCCGCGTCGCGCGAAGGCCTGCGAATTCGCCACGTGCGCAGCCTCACGTATCGGCAGGTCGGCGAGCCTCGGGCGCGGCGCGAGGAGCTCGTGCCTCCGCAGCCAATTCGCCATCGCGCGACGGAACTGCGCGTGGCGACTCACCCCGCCGCGCTCCGTCTCGTGGGTTTGTGCGCGTCAGGGACATCGGCACGAGCGTTGCTCCGATTCGAGCGGGAACCGCCATGCGAGCCGAATTCGACAACCTGGTGCAGCTCTACCAGCAGAGCTGCGAGCAATACGCCGAACGACCCTTCCTCGGGACCAAGCGCGAGGGTCGCTGGGAGTGGACCACCTACGGCCAGATGCGGGAGCTGATCGACCGTTGCCGCGGCGGCCTCCACGCTCTCGGCGTGGGCGAGGGCGACGGCGTGGCCATCGTCGCCAACAACCGCGTGGAGTGGGCGGTGGCGTGCTACGCGACCTACGGGCTCGCCGGGTCGTTCATCCCGATGTACGAGCAGCAGCTCCCGAAGGAGTGGAAGTTCATCCTGGACGACTGCGGGGCGAAGGTCGTGCTCGCGTCCACCCGGCCCATCTTCGACCGCCTCGTCGAGATGCAGCCGGAGCTCGGTGCGCTCGAGCACGTGATCGGGCTCGAGCTGCCCGAGGACGACCCGCGCTCCTTCGCGGCCCTGCTCCGCTCGGGCGCCGAGCACCCGATCGAGGCCCGCGAGCCCGATCCCGAGACCGTGGCCGGGTTGATCTACACGTCGGGCACCACCGGCAACCCGAAGGGCGTCATCCTGACGCACCGGAACATCGCGTCCAACGTGAGCGCCGCGAGCGAGGTCTTCCCCCTCGAGCCCGAGGACGTGACGCTGTCCTTCCTCCCCTGGGCCCACTCCTACGGCCAGACGGCCGAGCTGCACTTCGCGAGCAGCCAGGGGTGCGGCGTCGCGCTGAACGACGCGATCCCCAACCTGCTTCAGAACCTCGAGGAGGTGAAGCCCACCGTCCTCATCGCCGTCCCTCGCATCTTCAACCGGATCTACGACGGCGTGAATCGGCAGATGGAGGAGCGGCCGGGCTTCCTCCGGCGCATGTTCCAGGACGGTATCCACAATGCTACCCGTCGCGCCCACGGCGAGCGCCTCGGCCCCCTCCAGAAGCTCGAGCTCACCATCGACGACAAGCTCATCTTCAAGAAGGTCCGGGACAAGTTCGGCGGGCGGCTCCGGCTCGTGATCAGCGCGAGCGCCGCGCTCAACAAGGAAGTGGCGGAGTTCATCGACGCCCTCGGCATCAACGTCTACGAGGGGTACGGTCTGACCGAGACGAGCCCCGTCGTCTCCGGGAACACTCCGGAGCACCGGAAGCTCGGCAGCGTGGGTAGGGCGATCCCCGGTGTGCGCGTGGTCATCGACACGACGGCGAGCGACGTACCGGGGCAGGGCGAGATCGTCGTGTACGGGCCGAACGTCATGCGCGGCTACCACAACCGCCCCGAGGAGAACGAGAGGGCGTTCACCCACGATGGCGGGTTCCGCACGGGCGACCTCGGCTACGTGGACGAGGACGGTTTCCTGTACATCACCGGCCGCATCAAGGAGCAGTACAAGCTCGAGAACGGCAAGTACGTGATGCCCGCACCGCTCGAGGAGGAGCTGAAGCTCTCGCCGTTCATCGCGAACGTGATGCTCCACGGCTCGAACCGGCCGTACAACGTCGCCCTGGTCGTCCCCGACCCGGAGGCGCTCGGGCGCTGGGCCGCGGAGCACCAGGTGAAGGTCGGCGACGTGGAGCGTGATCCGCGGGTGCTCGAGCTCCTCATGCACGAGATCGAGGACCGCGCGCGGGAGTTCAAGAGCTTCGAGGTCCCCAAGAGAGCCCTGGTCGTGCGCGAGGACTTCACGACGGAGAACGACCTGTTGACCCCGACCCTCAAGCTCAAGCGACGAAACGTCGAGACCCGCTACGGCGAGATGCTCGAGGCGCTCTACCAGGAGCCGCTGCCGGGCGAGGAGCGGGTGGCGGAGGTCCGCCCGATGTGATCTCGGGCGCCGTGCGCCACCGGCGCTACAGCGCGCCCGCGGGCCGGTGGAGCACCGAGGGGTCGCCGGCCATCACCCTCTCGGCCCAGCGCCGGTCCTCTTCGGTGGGCAGCCCGAACTCCGCGTCGAGGTCGTCCAGAAGCTCGCGCAGGCCCTCGCGCCGCTCGTACGTGGCGACGGCCTCGGCCACGTAGCCCGAGACGGTCCCGCCGCGACGCCGGACCGTACGGCGAACCTGGCGCACCACGTCCTTCGGCAACGTGATCGTGAGCTTCTCCGATGATGCCATACCTAGACCTGCTGATGGCCATACTCTAGCTGTATCGCGTTCGGACGCAAACCCGCACGGGCACGGCCCGGTGTCACGCCGCCGAGGCGCCGGTCAGGGAGGGCTCCTCTTCTCGCCACTTCGCCGCGAACGCCTCGGCGTCGAGCTCGTACTTCTGCTTCATCGCGGCCTCCACGCAGGCGTCGCGGTAGGCGCTCGAGTCGAACCAGGCCGTGAGCTCCCCGGCGCTCGGCCAGATCTGTGCCTGGCCCTGCCAGCGAAGGGGCTCGTCGGCGGCCTCCGTGCGGACCATGCCCCACTCCACGGCCCAGCTCGCCTGCGCGAGCGTCAGGCCGTGCCCTAGCATCAGGTCGCGCTCGAGCGCGAGGAGCTGCCCCCCGTGCCACGGGTCGAAGAAGCGCATCTCGTGGGAGTAGAGGAACGCCAGGTGGAAGTGCGCGGCGGCGGCCAGGAGGCCGTCGAGGTGCAGGCGCTCGACCACCCGGTAGAGCAGCTCGAGGACGTTCTCTCCGAGCCCGAGGCCCGGGCAGTCCTGGCCCGGCAAGCGCGGCCGCTCCGAGGAGAACGAGCCGCACGGGTGGCGCATGGTGAGCCACTCGATGGTCAGCACCTCCCACACCCGGTCGGCGGGCAGGCCCGGCAGGTCCTCGCGCGGGACGAGCCGGTCGCGGCGCGCGACGAGCTCCACCAGCCGCTCGCGCTGCTGCTCGCCGGCGATCCCGTAGACGAACAGCGTGTGGCGCTCGTCGGACGCCGAGGTCTCGATGGAGATGTCGTGGTACCCGAGCTCCTCGGCCGGCGAGAGCAGGCCGTAGCGTTCGAGGGCGAGGCGGATCCCCTCGTCGCCGTAGAAGTCGAGGAACCGGGTCCCCTGGAAGGCCTCCGGGCTCAGGAGCTCGCGCGCGTCGAAGTGAGCGTCCATGGAGCCCCGCATGAGGTCCGCGTTGCTCAGGCTGCGCGCGATGCGACGGAATCTGCGCTCGAGATGAGTCATCGTGGCGACGGGTACCTAGTCACAGTACTCGCAGCTACCATGCGCCACCATGACCCAGGCCCTCGACTGGGCGGCCGTGACCGAAGAGGCCGTCGGCTGGCTCAAGGATCTGTTGCGCATCGACACGACCAACCCGCCCGGCAACGAGCGACCCGCGGCGGACTTCATCGCGCGCGTCCTCGATCGCGAGGGCATTCGCTACGAGATCCACGAGAGCGAGCCGACGCGGGCCAGCATCGTCGCGCGGCTCGGGGGCTCGGGCACGAGCGGTCCTTTGCTCCTGAATGGGCACCTCGACGTGGTGCCGGCCGACCCGCAGCGCTGGACCCACCCGCCCTTCGGCGGGGTCGAGGCGGACGGCTGCATCTGGGGCCGCGGCGCGGTCGACATGAAGAACATGGTGACCATGTCGCTCGCGACGCTGGTGCTGCTGAAGCGGCAGGGCGTCGAGCTCGACCGTGACGTGATCTTCGCGGGCGTCGCGGACGAGGAGGCCGGCTCGCTGAAGGGCTCCGACTGGCTCGTCGAGAACCACCCGGACCTCATGCGTGCCGAGTACGTGCTCAACGAGGTCGGCGGTCACACGCTCTGGATGGGCGATACCCGGTTCTACCCCGTCCAGGTCGCCGAGAAGGGGATCTGCTGGTTCGAGATCACCGCGCGCGGCGAGCCGGGCCACGGGTCCATGCCCCACGCCGAAAACGCGGTCGTGAAGCTCGCCAAGGCGATCGAGCGCCTCGGCACGACGCGGCTCCCGCAGCACGCCGTGCCCGTCGTCCGCGACTTCCTGCGGACGGTGGCGAGCGGCGCGCCCTTTCCCCAGAAGCAGGCGCTGCCGATGTTGCTCCAGCCGAAGCTCGCCGGCTACCTGCTCGACGTGCTCGCGAGGGTGAACACCGAGCAGGCCGTCGGGATCAACGCCATGCTCCGGAACACCTGCTCGCCGACCGTCCTGAGCGGCGGCAAGAAGATCAACGTGATCCCGTCCGAGGCCCGGGTCCAGGTGGACGGCCGCGTGCTCCCGGGCCAGACCATCGCGCAATTCCTCGACGAGGTGCGCCGGGTGGTGGGCGACGAGGTCGAGCTCAACGTGCTCGTCCAGCACGACGGCGTCACGTTCCCCACCGACACGCCGCTCTACGCGGCCATCGAGCGCACGCTCGCCGAGCACGACCCGGGAGGCCGCCCCGTCCCGTACATGATCCCCGGCTTCAGCGACTCGTTCGCCTACGCGAAGCTCGGCGCCGTCTGCTACGGCTTCTCGCCGGTGCGGCTCGGCCCGGACCTCAGCTTCACGCGCATGTACCACGGCCACGACGAGCGCATCCCGCGCGACGGGTTCGTCTGGGGCCTGCGCGTCCTGTACGATCTGGTGAGCGACTTCTGCCGGAAGCGGTGATCCGCGCTCACGGCTCGTACGCCAGGTAGCGCGTCCGGACGGCGCGGGCGGCTCGCCCGAACGGTCTCGCTCACCGACATGCCGAAGGGGATCTGAGCCTCGTCAGCCTGTACGACGCAGCCACTGGAGGAGCGCCGTCCGCATCGCCTGGTGGAGGTTGAGATGCTTCGACGCGGCCTTGGCCTCCAGCTCCTTCCAGACACTCTCGGGAAGGCGTACGGAACGAACGACGGTCTTGCGGCTCTTGCCCTTGCTCGGACGTCCGCGCCGCAGGAGCACGGTATCCGGCGATAGCTCCGGCATCTCCCAGAGTGCGAGAAGAGACGGGCCACCCGGCTCCTCGGCCCCCGCGAACGCATGGCGTCGAACGGGGCCGAAGCGTTCGAAGTCGATCTTTTCGTCGAGGGGATCAGTCGTTTTCGTAGTGCGCTTTTTCACGCTTGGTCGCCTTTCGTGCGCTGATGATCCGAATCGTGTCGCGCTTCACCTCTGCGTACACGACATACAGCAGCCTATGCTGCCGCGAATAGCCGATGAGAATGAACCGTGTCGGATGGAGGGCGTCCGGATAGTAGGCTCCGAGCTCGTCTTCGAAAGCCGTCTTCGCTTCGTCGAAGCTGACGCCGTGCTTCCGCAAGTTCGAAGCTGCCTTCCGCGTGCTCCACTGGAACTGCACCCATATATTGTATTACAGTATTGGTGCCGAGCAAGGGAGCTGACGAGCAGCGGAGGGAAGCGCCGATCCGCGCTCACGGCTCGTACGCGAGGTAGCGCGCCCGGACGGCGCGGAAGCGCGCGAGCTCGGGCTCCCACGCGGCGGCGATCCCGTCGAGCGGCTCGCCCGCGACGGCGGCGTCTGCCGTCCGCCGGCTGCCGACGAGGAGGGCGAGGCGCTCGGGGTCCCAGCGGTCGGCGTGCTCGGCGCGGAGCGCGCGCGCGAGGGCGAGGCCCGTGCGGACCGGCCGGTAGGCGTCCCGGTCCGTGACCTCGAGGCGCACGCCGTTGCAGCGGCGGCGGCGGTGCGGGCCCGCACGAGGAACGAACGCCGTCGGCTCGACGCGGACGCCCGCGAGGCGCTCCTCTGCGAGGCGCCGTACGATCGCCTCCGCGTCCATCCACGGCGCGCCGACCACCTCGAACGGCCTGTCGGTCCCGCGGCCGACCGAGACGTTGGTGCCCTCGAGCAGGGCGACCGCCGGGTAGAGCAGCACCTGCGGCGGCTCGCGCAGGTTGGGGGAGGGCGGGACCCACGCGAGCCCCGTGTCCTCCCAGTACATCGCGCGGCGCCAGCCCTCGACCTCGACGACCTCGAGCCGCGCGCCGACGTCGCGCTCCTCGTTCAGCATCCGGGCGAGCTCGCCCGGGGTCATCCCGTGGCGCACGGGCAGCGCGTGGTAGTTCACGAACGAGCGCAGCTCGTCCTCGAGCACGGGGCCCTCCACGCGCTCGCCGCCGAGGGGGTTTGGCCGATCGAGCACGACGAACCGGAGGTCGCGCTCGGCCGCCGCCTCCATCGCGCGGAGCATGGTGGACATGTACGTGTAGAAGCGCACGCCCACGTCCTGGATGTCGAAGACGAGGGTGTCGACGCCGTCGAGCTGCTCGGCGGTGGGCCGGCGCGTCTCGCCGAAGAGGCTGTGGACGGGCAGGTCCGTGCGCGCGTCCCGGCCGGAGCGGACGTGGCCCTCGCGGTCGGCCGACAGGCCGTGCTCCGGGGCGAAGACCGCGACCACGGTCACGCCCGGAGCGGCGTGCAGGAGATCGAGCGTGCGGGCTCCGTCGCGCGCGCGCCCGCTCACGTTCGTGACGAGACCGACCCGCGCGCCGGCGAGCCGCCGGAACCCGTCACGGCGGAGCGCGTCGACGCCGAGCAGGACCGGCGCGCCCTCGGGCGGCGGAGGGCCCGCCCGGCTCGCCGCCTCGCTCGCCATCCTCCGGAGCGTGCGGACGAGGGGCCGCACGTCCCCCGAGCCGTCCGGGTGGACGCGGTTGCTGAGGAACACGAGGAAGGCGCCGGCCTGCGGATCGATCCAGAGCGCGGTCCCGGTGAAGCCGCCGTGGCCGTAGGCGCCGCCGCGCTCGGCGTTCCATCCGAGCGCGCGCACGGTGCGCCCGGCGCGCTCGGGGGCGGTGAACGCGCGCAGCGTCTCCTCCCGGACGATGCGCGCGCCGTCGAGCGCGCCGCCCGCGAGCATCGCCCGCGCGAAGCGCGCGAGGTCGTCGGCGGTCGAGAAGAGCCCGGCGTTGCCCGCGACGCCGCCGAGGCGCCAGGCGCGCGGGTCGTGCACCTCGCCGTGGATCAGCTCGGGGTCGCGCCGCTCGGAGCGCTCCGTCGGCGCGATCCGCGGGCGGAGCTCGGCGCCGGGCCGGAAGGCGCTCTCGCGCATGCCGAGGGGCTCGAAGATGCGCGTCCGCGCGAAGGCGTCGAGCGTCTGGCCGCTCACGCGCTCGACGAGCGCGCCGAGGACGATGAAGCCGAGGTCGCTGTACTGGTAGCGACCCGCGGGGCCGGCGGGCCGGACGGCGAGGATCCGCTCGAGCGCGCCCTGCGCGCCGTCCTCGAAGTCGGACAGCGGGTTCGCCGGCGGCAGGCCGCCGGTGTGCGTGAGGAGCTGTCGGACCGTGACCTCGCTCTTGCCGTCGGCAGCGAACTCCGGCACGTAGGCCGCCACCGGGCGGTCGAGGTCGACGCGCCCCTCGTCGACCAGCATCGCGACCGCGGTCGCCGTCGCGACCGCCTTCGTCACCGAGGCGAGGTCGAAGATCGTGTCGATCTCCATCGGGAGCGGCGCGGGCTCGAGGGCGCGCCGCCCGTAGGCGCGCCGGAACACGACGCCGTCGCGCCGGCCGACGATCACGACGGCGCCGGGCATCTCGCCCCGCGCGATGGCCGCCTCCACGGCCGCGTCGATGCGCTCCTGGTCCTCGAGCGGGATCCGCACGACCGGCGGCACGGGCCCCTCGGGCGCCGGCGGCTCCGGCGTGGCGGCGGCCTCGGCCGCGGTCGTCGCCTCGCCGCCGACCGGAGCCGCCTCGGCGCGCGCCGGCGGCTCGGGCGGCGCCGGCGTCCGCTCGTGCCGGTGCTCTGCCGTGCCGGCGCACGCCCAAAGCAGGGTCGAGAACAGCGCGATCGCCCGCGGGAGGCTCACGCGCCCATGCTGACCCAAGGAAGCTCACCGCGAAAGCCGAGGGTGCGCTCGCCGGCCGGTCGGGACGAGGTGCCCCGCGTCGTGACCCACTCTTGACGGCCTGGACCGCCGTGGCAGGGTCTTCCGAACGCCGCTAACCTATCAGGCAGCGATGGACGCCGCCCTTCGACTCGGCGCGATGAGCTACGCGGACTACCTGGCGCTCGAGCGTGCCTCCGAGGCCAAGCACGAGTACGTCAACGGCGAAGTCTACGCGATGGCTGGGGGGACGCCCGAGCACGCGCGGCTGCAGAGCCGCCTCGACCAGTTGCTCGGGGTCGCGCTCGAAGGCCGGCCCTGCGCGGTCTTCGCCTCCGATCTGCGCATCCGCATCGTCGACACCGGCCGTTCGACCTACCCCGACGTGACGGTCGTCTGCGGTCGTGTCGAGACGGCGGCGGACGACGAGGACGCGGTGACCAACCCCACGCTGATCGTGGAGGTGCTCTCGAGGAACACGGAGGCCGAGGACCGCGGTCCCAAGTGGGCCCACTACCAGCGCATCGAGGCGCTCCGAGAGTACGTGCTCGTTGGACAGGACGCGCGCGGGGTCGAGGTGTTCCGGCGAGACGGTGCGCGGTGGACCTACGAGAGCTTCGGTCCTGGGGACACGGCCCGCTTCGAGTCCGTTGGCGCAGCCGTCGCCGTCGACGAGCTCTACCGGAACCCGCTCGAGGACGGCTGAGGGTCACGGACGGTGCGCTCTCGAACCGCGGGGCACATCTGACACGGTCCTGTGCGCGCCAGCGAACCCGGCGACTTCAACCTGTCGAGTCGGTCTCGGTCGGTGCCGTGACGGGCCGGGGGATCCCTGGTCGGCCCAGGTCACACTCCAGGTTCGCACGATCCCAGCGCCCCCTCTCGGCGGCCGCCTCGTAGGTGGACTGCAGGAACGAGAGCAGCATGGCTTCGGGATCGGAGGAGGACCGGACGGCCGCGTAGGGCAACAGGAACTCCCCGAGCGTCTCGTCGAAGCGCGCCGCCTCGGGCTCCACGGCGCAGTCCCGGAAGCCTTCCGGCTCCGGATACGTGTAGGAGTAGAACATCGCCTCGTCGACACCGTTGCCGCCGGGCCAGAACCCCGCGGACGACACCTCGTGGCTATACGCCTCGCGGGTCACCGCGTCCGGCAGGTGCGGCACTCCTCCCGGATGAAGCGGAGCCCTCCGCCCCGAGAAGCGCGTCACCGCCAGGTCGAAGGAACCCCAGAAGAGATGAACGGGGCTCGCCTTGCCCACGAACGACGTGCGAAAGAGCTCCAGCACACGGTGGATTCGCAGCAGGCACCCATGGAAGCGCTCGACGGCGGCCGCGTCGTAGCGACGCGCTCTCGTGTCGTCCGCAAAGGGGACGGGGTTCGGCACTTCGTTGGGGAGTGGGTGGATCGTGGGCGACCCGCCCACGGCCGCGATCGCTTGCGTCGTCTGGGCCAGGAAGTCGGCCACGCTCATCGACTCGAGCGAGAAGCCCCGGGATACGCCACAGTCGGCCTGAGCGACCAGCCGGTGATCGCAGAAGTCGAAATCGAGCGCGATGGACCGGCCACCGTCCGGAATGGGGCCGGTGGTCAGGCCCCTCGGCGTCACGTACAGCGTGGCGTGCCACGAGTGGTTGATCCACGGCGTGTGCGCCAGGCGGTACTTGCCCACGATCTGGGACCAGAGATGGAGCGCTGAGCAGGTCTCACGCCACTCGACGTAGGGCAAGGCGGGCCAGTCCCCGGTTGGGCTCTCGGCGTGTCTCATGGGCTCACTCCGCTCTCGTCGTCATCCCAAACGCACTCGTATGCACCGTCTGTGCCGGATGGAGACGTGGATCGGGCGACGTGGGCTCTGGCTCGCTCAGCACACCTCGCGCAGGATCCGCATCGGGCCGGCGGCGCGGATGGTCTCGAGCTGCGCGCGGTCCTTCGCGAGGAAGGAGCCCGCGAAGCCGAGGGCGTTGACCGAGATGCCGTCGAAGCGCGTCCGGGTGCGGGGGACGGCCATCATCCAGCCGCGGGTCACGAGGAGGTTGTAGGCGGCGCCCGCGTGGCCGCGACCCACGGCGCGGAGCAGGTCGAGGTAGACCTCGCGGGCGCGCCGGGCGGTCGCGGGCGTGTCGGCGAGGGCGTGCGGGAAGGGCAGGCGATCGAGGGCGCGCTCGACGGGCACGCGCTCGGGGCCCCGCCCGAGGGGGACCGGGACGAGCTGGAGGTGGCGGTGCCGCTGGCTCGCGCCGGCCGACTCGCCGCCGTTGTAGAAGGCGAACGCGTCGCGCTCCGCCATGCAGGCCCAGAGCGCCTCGAAGTCCGCCTCCGTCAGGAGCTCGGCCTGATCTTCGAAGGCGCGGGTGACGAGCAGGAGGTGGACGGGGACGACGTTGAACTTGTTGAGGACGACGAGGTGCGAGTCGCCCACCTCCGTCACGACGAGGTCCGGCTCGGGCGGAAGGAACGGGTTGCGTGCGCCCCCGCGGGTCTTGTCCTTGCGCGCGAGGCTCGCGATCACCCGCACGGCGAAGGGCACCCCGCCGTCCTCGACCACCTCCTCGGCGGTCTCGATCGGCGACAGCGCGCCCATCGCGAGCGCCCGCTCCGAACGCTCGGTCGCCTTCTCCCAGAGCCGCTCGGCGCCGGCCGCGAGAGCCGCCCGTCTCGCGCGGGTCACGCTGCCCCGCTGCGCTCCGGCGCTTACCGGGACAGGACTTCCGCCTGCTGGAGAGATGCCGCGAGCAGACCGAGGCCCTACGGCTCGACCCCTGCCTGCGTCTCGGCGCACCATGGGCGGATCATAGCGCGCCCGGGTGGAGGTCACAGAGACGGCCCGGGTCGCTCGGCGAAGTCAGCGCCCGCCCATCATCGCTTGCTGCTGCTGTTGCTGCTGGGCCCTGTGCTGCAGGACCACGCCGACGGCCCCGCCGGCCGCGCCGGCCGAGCCTTGCTGTCCCGCGGGGGCTCCGAGCGGCTCGCACACGCACGCGCTCGAGTACTCGCCCATGTACACCATGGACCCCATCTGCATCCCGGCGCCCTGGCAGTGGTCGTAGCAGCCGCGGGCGCCGCCCGGGAAGTGCGCGTCGCCCGTGAACGACGTCGCGCACCCCGCCGTGGCCGACGCGACGGCGAAGAGGAGACCGATTCGCAGCCGTGCTCCGTTCATGTCCGTTCCCCTTTCGGGGCGTCTTGTCCTGCACGGCGACGGAGATGTCCAGCTTTCACCGCACCTCGACGTGCACCGCGGTGTCCGATCGGACCGACAGCCACAGCACCTCTCCCTCGCGGTACCAGCAGACGCCGTCGCAGCCCGCCTGCACGGTCGCGGCGTCGGCCGACGCCGGCACGCCGGCGCCGCCCGCCGTCACGCTCCCGACGGCCGTGATCGCCGGGTCGGCGTGCGCGAGCTCGATGCGCGCGCGGAGGTCCTCGAGCCCCGAGCCGGTCGGGGTGACGTCGAGATCGAGGCCCCCGGCCGACCGCTCCGCGCGCACCGTCAGCCCCTCCTCGGTGGCGATCTCCGTCGCGCCCGCAGGGAAGATCCAGGCGCGCAGCCAGGGACGGTCGGTGTGGTCGACGACCGCGGCGTCGTCCACCGGGAAGAGCGTGTCCACGTCCTCGGGCAGCATCGGGATCACCGCGCCCTGCCGCACGAACACGGGCGGCGTGCCGAGGGGCGCCGCGACGGTGACGTCCGCCGGGCCGTCGAAGCGCTCCCCGGTGAACCAGTGGATCCAGCGCCCGGGCGGCAGGTGCAGCGCGCGCTCGGTCGCTCCGGGCGTGACCACCGGCGCGACGAAGACGTCGTCGCCGAGCAGGTAGGCGTAGGGGTCGTCCCAGCCGCCGCGGTCGCCGGGGTAGGCGAGCGCCGGCGCGCTCACCGGCGGGGTCCCGTCGGCGGACGCGCGCAGGGCGTGCATTCGCAGGTAGGGCACGAGGTCCATGTGCGCGCGCGCGAGCGTCCGGTAGATCGCGCCGGCCTCGGCGTCGTAGAGCCACGGGTTGTGGTGGTCGCCCGCGCCGCCGAGCTGCAGGATGGGTGTGAAGGCGGTGTGCTCGGCCCAGCGCAGGAGCGCCTCTCGCTCCGGCATGCCTCCGCGGTAGCCGCCCGTGTCCGAGCCGAAGGCCGGGAACCCGCTCGCCGCGAGCGAGACGAGCGCCGTGACGGCCGCGGGGAGCCCGCCGACCTCGCCTCCGAGGCCTTCGCGGAAGTCGTTGTCGAGGTCTCCGGGCCAGATGATGTCCGCGGTCGTCTGCCCGCCCCACGCCGAGCCGCGCACGAGCAGGAACCCGCCCTCGTCCGACCCCTCGTCGAGCCCCTCGCGGTAGGGCGTGTGGTAGAGCACGTTGTAGACGTTGTGCGTCTCGCGCTCGCTCGTTCCGTCGGCGAAGGCGAGCATCGTCCGCACGCCGCCGATCTCGACGAGGATGTCCTCGCCGTAGTCCAGCTTGAACGCGCGCACCCCCATGTCGATGACCGGCGCGAGGCGCCCCTTCCAGAAGTCGATCGCGGGCCGGCTCGTGAAGTCGACCATGCCGCCCGCGGCGCCCGGCGCGGCGGGCGAGACGTAGGGCGCGTCGCTCCGCCCGTCCATCACGAGCCACCCCTCGTCGCGCGCCGTGAGGAAGAGCTCCTCGGCCTCGTTCGCCGGCTCTTCGCCGTCGAGCACCGCGTCGAGGTAGGGCGTGCTCCAGAGGAGCGGCACGTACCCCTGCGCGCGCAGGTCCGCGAGCAGCGTGGCGGGCTCGGGGAAGCGGTCCTCGTCGAAGACGTGGTCGTTGTAGGAGACCTGCCAGGGGTTGTCGATCCAGAACGACGTGCATGGGATGTCCTCGGCGCGGACGCGGTCGGCGTCCTCGCGCGCCACCTCGCCGCTCGCCCACTCGTTGCGCCAGTGCATCGGCGCGAAGGCCCAGCGCGGAGGCAGGCGCGGCAGGCCCGTCTGGTCCGCGTACATGGCGGTGACGCGGCGCGGGTCCTCGTCCACGAAGAACCACGCGTCGAGCACGCCGCCCTCGAAGGTCGCGCGCACCTCGTCCGGATCGGCCGCCCCGACGTCGAAGGCGCCCGCCTCGCGCGACTCGACGAACAGGCCCCACCCGAGCGGAGAGACGACGAAGGGCACCGGCACGTGGTGCTCGTTCGTGCCGCTCTCGGTCCCGCCGATCGCGAACTGCATCGGCACGACGGTGCCGCGCGCGTCGGCGTGGCCGAAGCGCTCGCCGAGCCCGTGGTAGGCGCCGTCGTCGGCAGCGACCGCGAGCCGGACGAGCGCCACGTCGGAGACGCCGGCCTCGGGGGCGACGCGGAGGTGGTAGACGCCGGGTGACGGCGCGTCGACTGCGACGGTGGCTCCGCGGCCGCCGGCGTCGCCGATGCGCGCGCTCGTCGGGCCCGTCGCCTCGAGCCCGAAGTCGAGGGGCATCCACTCGACCCCGCGGGGCGCGTCCTCGAGCGGCGAGTGGTAGCGCTCGTCTCCGCCCGCGGCCGTGCCGAACGCGAGCGCACCCGCCCCCGCCGAGGCGACCGCGACGGTCCCGTCCTCGCGCTCGACCCGGAACCGCAGCGGATCGGTCTCGACGATGATACGGCCCCGCGCGCCCTCGGCGGCGAGCGTCAGGGGCGTCGGCTCGCGCGCGTCGGCCGGGGCCGAGTCGCCCGCGGCCGCGTCCGAAGGCGCGTCGTCGCCGTCCCCGCAGCCCAGGGCCGCGGCACAGGCGAGTGCGACAACCCGTGTCACGGCGCGGGTACGTGCTGTAAGCTGATCTGCGTCAACCGACCGTGCTTCGTTGGCTCTCGTCATGTGTTCTGTCGAGCGATCGTGTATGGAACAGACGTACTCGGCCCGGATACCCGGGAACGGCCGCGTCCCGCGGGTGTGCCACCGTGCGCCAACCGCGGCTGGCAGGTAACGTGCAATGGACTCGCCCGTGCCCATCCATCTCACACTCTGCCTGCGACCGGAAGACGGGCGGACGCGACCGCGCCGGGCGCGCCTTCGGGGGTCGCGCGCGGGCTTGCTCGGGCTCGGCCTGTTCCTCCTCGCCGGCTGCGCCGAGGGGCCCGAGGACGTCTTCGAGCGCGAGGTGGCGCCCGTCCTCGAGTCGCGCTGCGCCTCGTCCACGTGCCACGGCGTCGCCCCCGGCGACCCGATGCCGGAGACCGAGGGCTTCTTCGTGCGCACCGACCGCGCCGGGCGGCTCGCCGATCTCGGCGAGGCGCGGCGTATCGCGCGCGAGCGCATCGTCACCACGGCGCCGGCCGCGCTGTCGTCCCTCGTGCGCGTGCCGATGCCGAGCTGGGCGAACGGCGGCCCGCACGCGGGCGGCGCGCTGTTCACCGGCCCGGACGACGCCGCGGCGCGGGCCGTCGTGCGCTGGATCGAGAGCGAGCCCCGGGGCAGCGGCGGCGAGGACCTGACGCTCGAGCCGCTCGAGGAGCTCTTCGGCGAGACGGTCCTGCCGGTGCTCGTGCGCCGC
Source organism: Candidatus Neutrinellum sp. (assembly GCA_039794305.1). Lineage (GTDB taxonomy): Bacteria > Myxococcota_A > Polyangia > Polyangiales > JBDIVX01 > JBDIVX01. The sequence goes on along the minus strand of JBDIVX010000082.1, from coordinate 15,284 downwards.
TGCGGCTTCGCGGGGTGCCACGGCCCGACCGAGGTCGCCTTCACGGCGTTTCCGGGGCGGCCCGATCCGGAGACGGGCGCGTTCTCGCCGGCCGACATCCGGGCCGCGCGCGCGGTCGCGAGGAAGCACCTCGACCTCTGGGGCGACGACGCCGCGCGCGCGCGGCTGATCCGCAAGCCGATCGGGCAGGACGAGGGCGGGCTCGTCCACCGCGGCGGCTTCGGCACGTTCTTCCCCGACGCGCGGCCCGGCAGCCCCTTCGAGTCGGACGACCTCTCCGCGATCCTCGCGTGGGCCCGCGCCGAGCGGGAGGCGCTCGGCGTCGCCGACGGCCACGCGCCGAGCGCGCTCCTCTGGGTGCAAGGCCCGCCCGCGACGCGGTCGCCCTGGCGCATCGAGCCCGGCCCGGTGGGCAGCGATCTGTGGATGACGGCTTGGCCGGTCGAGGCGGGCGCCGCCGAGAACGTCACCGCGGCGCTCCACCCCGAGGGCCCGGCCGAGGTGCGCGACCCGGCCGTCTCCCACGACGCGCGTACGGTCGTGTTCGCCATGCGGCGCGACGGCGAGGCGCGCTTCGCCCTGTGGACGATGGACCTCGAGACGCGCGAGGCCGCGCGCCTCACGGTGCCCGACTCGCGCGGCTCGTTCGTGCAGCCCACGTTCGCGCCCGACGGGCGCGTGATCGCCGCCTGGGACGGCCACGGCGAGGTCGGCGCCGACGCGGACGGCGTCGCGCCCGAGCTCGTCGCCGTCGCTCCGGACGGCGTGGTCGAGCGGCTCACCTGGACGCCGGCGCCCGAGGTCTCGCCCGCGTTCCTCGCGGCGGGCAAGACGCGCGGCGAGCTGGTGTTCGGGACGCGCCGCCGGGGCCCGCGCGGCGCCGAGGCCGTGCTGTTCCGCTTCCCCCTGTGCCACGATCCCGATCACCACGGCGAGCCCGAGTACCACGTGCAGTTCGGCGCGAGCATCGCCCCGCTCGCTCCGCTCGTCGCGCGCGACCTGCCGGACGGCCGCCAGGTGATGGTCGTGCTCGACGCGGTCGACGCGGACGACGACCGGGGCCGGCTCGCGCTGCTCGATCGCTCCCTCGGCCCCGCGCTCGCCCCGGACGTGGTCGGCGAGGCGAGCATGGGCGGCTACGAGGACCCGATCCGCTGGCTCGGCGACGAGGCGCGCTTCCGCGACCCGGCGCCGCTCCCGGACGGCCGCGTCCTCGTCAGCGACGACGCGCTGCACGTCGTGACGATCGTGGACGGCCCGGGCGGCGCGACGCTCGGCGCCGTCGACGAGCTCCTGAGCGTCCCGGGCGAGAGCCTGCGCTCGCCCGTTGCCGTCTTCCCGCGGCCCGCCGAGGACACGCACCTGCCCGTCGTCGATCCTTCGAGCGACCACGGCTACCTGGCCTTCCGCGACGTGGCCGTCCTCGAGGCCATCTACGGGCGCGCGGAGCCGCACGGGGCGCGCGACCCTCGCGAAGCGCTCACGTCGATGCGGCTCGTGTCGTGGGGCGGCGCCGACGCGTCCTCCTTCCGGCGCTACGAGGACGGCTCGACGACGGTGGGGCTCACCGACCGCCCGCCGGCGCGGCTGCTCGGCGAGGTGGAGCTCCCGAGCGACCGCTCCGCGTGGGTCCGGATGCCGGCGCGCACGCCGGTCTTCGTGCAGTTCCTCGATGCCCGGGGGATGGTCCTCGGCACCGAGCTCGACCGCTGGTTCTACGCCGAGGGCGAGGAGCTGATCCCGGGCGGGACCAACGTCGAGACCTACGCGCACGACTGCAGCGGCTGCCACGGCTCGATGTCGGGGCGTCCCGAGCACGCGGCGGCGCCCGAGCCCGACGTGCTCAGCTCGGCCTCGGTGACGCTCGCGCGGTACGAGCTGCGCGACCGCCGGCGCGAGCTGCCCCCCGTGGAGCTCCCGGACGAGCGGACCATCGACTGGGTCCGCGTGATCGGCCCGGCGTTCGAAGAGAGCTGTGCGGACGCGGGCTGCCACTCGGGCGCCTCGCCCGCCGCCGACCTGCCGCTCGACGGGCGGGCGGGCGTGCGCTTCGACGCGGGCTACGAGGCGCTGCTCGGCCGGTTCGTCGACGCCGAGGGGCTGCGCGCGCGCCGGAGCGTGCTGGTCGAGCGCCTGCTCGGCGAGGAGCTCGACGCGGCCGAGCCCGTCCTCGGGCGCTGCCCGCCCGAGGGCTTGGACGAGGAGCTCCTGCGGGACGTGATCCGGTGGATCGAGATCGGCGCGTTCCACGACGTGGAGGCGACCGATGGCTGACGCGCGCCTCGTATCGTTGCTCGCGCTCGCGCTCCTCTCGGCCTGCACCGGCCCCGAGGCGGGCGGAGAGCCGCTCGGGGTCGGCCCGATGGAGGTCTTCGCCGCCGAGGTCGAGCCCGTCCTCGAGGAGCGGTGCGCGTCCGGAGGTTGCCACGGCCGCGCCGAGCGCCCGCTCTGCCTCTACGCGCCCGGCCAGCACCGCGCCGATCCCGCGCGTCTCTACCTGGACGAGCCGCTCACGGACGCCGAGGTCGAGCACAACGCGCGCCGGCTCGCCGCCTTCGCGCACGGCGTCTCGGGCGCCGACTCGCTCGCGCTGCGCAAGCCGCTCGCGCGCGAGGAGGGAGGCTGCTGGCACGGCGGCGGCGACGTGTTCTCGAGCGAGACCGACCCCGGCTACCGGATCGTCGAGCGGTGGCTCGCGACGCGTGCCCCCACACCGGACGGAGGGACCTGGTGAGGACGCTCATCGTCGCGCTCCTGCTCGCGGCTCCGGCGTGCGCGAGCGTGCCTCCGTGGGAGCGTGAGACCCTCGCGCACCGCGCCATGCGCGACGACGCCGACCCGGAGGGCGACTCGGTGGACGCCCACATCGCCGGCGCGCGCGAGGCCGCCCTCGACCCCGGCGCGAGCGGCGGAGGCGGCTGTGGCTGCAACTAGACGGATCGTCTTCGCGCTCGTGCTGCTGGCCGCGTTCGGAGCGCGCGCCGACGACCGCGCCGGCGCCGGCCTGTGGGTCCACACCGACGACGACGGGCTCACCGTCATCCACCCGGTGGCCACGGCGCGCGTGGAGGTGACCGAGGGCACGCACGTCTCGGCGGGCTACGAGGCGGACGTCATCAGCGCCGCCACGATCGACGTGCGCACGAGCGCGAGCCCGCGCGGGTTCGACGAGACGCGGCACGGCGTCTCGCTCGGAGCGGACCACGAGCTCGCGCGCACCGCGCGCGTCGGGGCGAGCACCGGCCTCAGCTACGCGCCGGACCACCAGACCTACTCCGGCGCCCTGCGCGGCTCGCTCGAGGACGACGCGCGGACGAACACCGTGTCTGCCTCGCTCGGCGTGGCTCGCGAGGTGGTCGGCCGGGCCGGAGACCTCGAGCCCATGGGCGGGGTCTGGACGGTCGGCGGAGCGCTCGCGTGGACCACGCTCCTGTCGAGCGAGGCCGTCCTCGATCTGTCGGCCGCCGTCGAGCGCCAGCACGGCTACCTCGAGAGCCCGTACCGGTTCGTGCCCATCGTGGACGCCATGGGCCAGCTCGACGTGCGCGTTCCGGAGCGCGTGCCGGACGGGCGGTGGCGCGGGTCGGGTCGCGCGCGCCTTCGGATGGGCCTCGCGCGGGGGGTCTTCGCCGTGGGCTGGTACCGCCTGCACCTCGACGACTGGGGGGTCGCCGGCCACACGGTCGAGCTGTCGGCCGCGTTCGAGCCCGCCGAGGGCTGGCTCGTCACGGCCCACGGCCGGTTCTACGGGCAGCGCGGCGCGACCTTCTACCAGGGCACCTATGCGACCCTTCCGGAGATGCCGGTGTACCGCACGCTCGACCGGGAGCTCGCGCCCGGCTTCTACGTCGCCGGCGGCGCCCGCGTGGAGTACGAGGCGGGCGAGTGGCTCGGGATGTCGTGGCGCTTCGACGGCCGCGCCGAGGTCCTGCGCCAACGGTACTTCGACACGCCTTCGCTGCCCGAGAAGCTCGCGCTGACCGCGGGGATCGGGCTCGTGGTACAGAGGTAGGACCATGCGCCGACTGCTCCCCGCGTTGCTGCTCGCCCCCGCGCTCGCCGGATGCCCGGGGGACGACGGCCCCGACGAGCCCGACGCGAGCTGCGCGCTCGGCGTGCTGGTCGGCTCGGGCACCCCGAGCTCGTTCACGCCCGTCGCCGACGGCGATCCCGCCGAGGTCGTCCTCGGGTTCCAGGGCTTCCGGATGCTGGTCTTCACGCTTCGCCTCGAGGGGGCGCCCGACGATCTGGCCGACGTGTCCGGCTACGTCTCCATCGACGACGGCGCGATCGAGGTGAGCCAGCTCCCGCGCACCGTGCGTCTCCGCGAGGGGCCCGACGGCGCGGCCTACGCGGAGGAGTTCCTCATCTTCTTCAACGAGACGCCGGTGAGCGAGATCGTCGACCGGCCGGCGGAGCTCGAGCTGGTCGCCCGGTCCGGGGGCTGCGTCGGCGGGATGCGCGTGGGGCTCGAGCTCCGCGACGACGACGACTGCGTGGACTACGGCGTCGAGATCGACGCCGGCACGCTCGACGGGGGCGTCCCGGACGGCGCCGTCGCGTGCGAGGAGGGGCCATGACGGGCAGGGCGATGATGGGGCTCTTGCTCCTCGTTGCGGCGGGGTGCGATCCGAAGGAGGAGCCGGCGGAGCTCCCGCGCGAGCTCACGCCCCTCGAGAACCCCTTCGGGCCCGACGACCCGCTCTACGCGGAGCAGCCCCATCGCGACAACCCGACCGCGATCGTCGCGAGCCCGGACGGAGACGTGCTGTACGTCGCGCTCCTCGGCACCGAGTCCGATCCGGGACGGGAGATCGCCGTCGTCGACGCCGGCACGCTCGAGACGCTCCGCCGCGTCGAGGTGGGGCCCGGGCCCTCGGGGATGGCCCTCCACCCGGACGGGCGGTTCCTCGTCGTGGCCAACCGGTTCGCGCGGTACGCCTCGATCGTCGACACCCGGACGCACCGCGTCGTCCAGGAGGTCGACGTCCCCTACTACACCGAGCAGATCGCCTTCACGCCGGACGGGCGGCGGGCGTTCCTCGCCAACCGCTGGAAGGACTCGGTGCTCCGCTGGGAGGTCACCGCCGACGGCGGCGACATCCGGATCCGGAACCTCGACCCGCTCGGCTCGCCGGACGCGCAGGTGGGGATCGCCGTGCCCGACAACCCCCGGCGCCTGGTCGTCACGCCCGACGGCGAGACGCTGCTCGTCGCGAGCGAGTCGTCCCTGTCGCTGACCGCCGTCGACGTCGACACGTCCGAGATCGTCGCCCGCTACAGCCCCAACTCGCCCGTCGTCGACGTCGCCGTGATCGGGCGCTTCGTCTACATCGCTCACATCGGCGGCGGCACCTTCCATCCGCCGGACGACGGCTTCGACGGCGACGAGGACGGCGAGCGGGGCGACGGGACCGCCAACGTGGGCTTCCAGGACCTGCAGAACGAGATCGACGTCCTCGCGCTCGACGACCTGTCGCGCGTCGGGCGCTACACGTCGGACACGATCTGCTGCCGCGACTTCCGCGACGTCGACCCGGACCGCCCCGAGACCGGGCTCGAGCTCAAGCCGGTGGACGCGTGGCCGCCCGAGCGGGCCGCCTTCCTGCCGCCGCGCGAGACCTGGATCGTCGCGGGCGCGATGCCCGAGCGGCTCGTCGAGGTGCGCCGCGGCGACGGCACGCCCGCGCTCGCGGCGGTGTTCGGGGGATCGAGCGAGGTGCAGACCTTCGACGTCGACCTCGAAGACGGGTCGCTCACGCCGCGCGAGACGGCCGAGGGCGGCCTGTACGAGACCGGGCACGGCGCCATCGACGCGGTCGCGGTCGGGGGCGGGCAGCGGCTCGTCGTCGTCGACAAGCTCGGCGAGACGCTCACGGCCATCGACCTCGCGGGCGCCCCCGGCGACCCGGTCGAGCGCGAGGTCGTGGGCGACGTCAGCGGCGGCGCGTTCCCCGCGACCGACGCCGAGCTCGGCGAGGCGTTCAACACCATGACGGCTCGGTTCACGGTCGACGGTGATCAGACCTGCGTGCACTGCCACCGCGACGGGAGCCCCATCGGCCGCGTGGTCAGCATGCCGCTCCTCGAGAGGCCGGAGTGGGGCGCGCGGCTCGTGATGAGCTACCGGAACGCCTACGACAGCCGTCCCTGGTTCCTCGAGGCGGGGATGGACGAGAGCAACTTCTTCCCGGTCATCAACGAGTTCGCGCGCAAGGAGAACTTCTGCTGCGAGCAGAGCGATCCGCGCGTCTGGTCGCTGTACCCGTCCCGGGACGAGTGCGTCGCCGACGAGTCGCTCGAAGGGTGCAACCACGTCCTGCGCTGCCTCGACGATCCCCCGCCGGAGTGCGAGGCGCGTCCCTACGGCGGCCCCGGGCTGACCCGCGACCAGCACTTCCGCGCCGCGGCGATCCGGGTGTTCGGTGACGAGCAGAGCATCGGCGACGCGCTCTACACCGAGCGGGTGGCGCCCGACGGGAGCATCGAGCGGCGGCCCATCAACCTCGGGTTCGACGGGATCACGCGGGCGCTCGGGGTGTTCCTGCTCACGCAGTCCCGCGAGCTCCCGAACCCGAACCGGACCGCGATGACCGCCGAGGCGCGGCTCGGCGAGGCGCTCTACCACTCGACCCAGACCGGGTGCGCGACCTGCCACCCCCTCCCGATCGCCGCCACCGCCCGCGCGACCGTCGTCACGCAGGGCACCGGCCCGCTCTCGTTCCCCTACGTGGTCTCGCAGCTCCGGAGCCCGGAGGGCGCCGACGTGGACCGCGCGAACCCCGCGTTCCTCGGGACGTTCCCGGACGCCACGCAGACCGAGGGCGGGCTCCGGGTGGGCGTCACCAGCCTGCGCGGCATCTGGGACCGCACGCGCTTCCTCCACAATGGCCGGGCGCGGTCGATCCGCGAGACGATCGCCACCCCCGCGCACCCGGCGCTCCGGCCGGGCGAGCACGGATTCAACGAGCGCAACGGCCAGCCGGACACGCACGGCGGCACCAGCCACCTCAGCGCCGAGGAGCTCGAGGCGCTCGTCGCCTTCGTCGAGACGCTGTGAGGTCGCGGATCGCCGCCGTCGTGATGCTCCTGTCGGCCGGGTGCGGCGAGACCGAGACCGATGCGTTCGCGATGGGTGGCGGCGACGGCGCGTGCCCGCGAGACGGCGTGCGCGGCTCGGGCCGGCACCGGCTCTTCGTCCAGGGGCGTGAGGCGCCGCCCCGTCCGGACGGTACCTGGCCCCTGCTCCACGAGTGGCAGGCCGACGGGAGCGACGCGCGCCTGTGCGACGACTCGGTCTTCGTGAACGACGACAACGGCGACGGCGTCTGGCAGCCCGGCGAGGAGCCCCGGCCGCTCGGGCCGAGCGCGATCGTGCACGGCGAGCACTTCCTCGTGGGGCCGGGCGCGTTCACCGAATTCACGATCCCGCTGTGCGACGACATCACCGGAGACGTGGTGTTCTACATCCCGAACTTCGACGTGGACGGCAGCCGCGCACTCCACCAGCTCTACGTCGTGCACGAGGGCGAGGAGCAGCTCGTCGCCGAGGCGATCGACGACGAGCCCGGCTCGAGCGGCTACAACCCCTTCGTCCGCGTGCTCGAGGGGAACGACCCGGACGCCGCCCCCGGCGACACGCTCCTCCTGCGGAGCATCAACCTGAGCGGCGCGGACTTCTCCGTGATGGTCTGGCGTCCTCCGAGCGAGTACGAGTCGTGGATCCTCGTGGAGGTGCCGTGAGCCGCGCCTGCGCCGCCGCGCTGCTCCTGCTCGCCCCGGCGTGCGCGTCGAAGGAAGCGCCCCCGGTCTACTTCGACGCCGGGCCGCCGCCCGAGGCCTGCGCCGAGGCGCCGCCGCTCGAGCTCGGCCGCTGCCTCGACGTCACCGACGGCGACACGTGCACCGGCGCGCTCGGGGAGGAGCCGGTCTTCGAGGCCATGCCGCCCGAGGGGAGCATCCCCACGGTGGTCGGCCCGCAGTCGGCGACGATGTTCGTCCTGTCGGCGCGCGCCGCGGGCATCGATCCGGGCGACCCGGCCGAGCCCTACGGGACCGAGAACCCCCTGGTCGAGATCCTGCTCACCGACGACGAGGGCGGCGAGCTCCTGTCTCTCTACCGCGCGCGGTCCGCGTTCTCGGCCGATCCCGAGCTGCCCGACACGTTCGTGAACGCGGGCCTGTTCGTCGTGGTGGACGCGACCGGCGGGAGCCTCTCGGGCCGCGTCCTTCGCGCCGACGCGGTCCTCCGCGACGCGGCGGGGGCCGTCCGCTGCGGCGAGCTGCGCTTCACCGCCGGCCCTTGAGGTCGGGCTCGACCGCGGTCAGAGGCAGACGCTCCCGACACCCGCCGCCAACCGGTCGAGGATCGCGCCGATCGCGGGGGAGAAGCTCTCCTGACAGATGGACTGGACGACCGAGGCGGCGCCGCCGGCCTCGAGGTCGCGCGCGACCTCGACGATGCGCCGGGGCGGGAACGCGAAGCCGCGGCCCGGCACGTTGCAGGACGGGGCGAGCCGGCTGGGGTGGGTTGGATCGACCCGCTCTTCCATCCGGGCGTCGGAGAGGATGGTCGCGTAGTCGATGGCGCCCGGATCCGACACGAGATCGACCGGCACCCCCGTGATCGCCCCGAAGACCAGCCGGTCCGGATCGCCGACCGCCGCCCTGAGCCCGTCGACGTAGCGACCGATCGGGTGGAGCGCCGCCGGATGCCCGAAGCAGCGGAGGTTCAGGTCGGTCGCCCCGTACGTCGGGCTCGACGGGTTGAAGAGGTCTCCGTCGGCCGCCGAGCAGTCGTTCTCGTCGGTGAGCAGGACCAGGCCCACCAGGGAGTCCGCGCGGAGGAAGCCGGCGTTCGCGCCGTCGGCGTGGCCCCGCGTCCCGCCGTGGAACCCGATCGACGAGGTGCTCGGCGTGGTCGCCTTGAGCACGGCCTCGAGCTGCTGCTCGAAGCCGCAGCCGTTCGTGCCCATCGCCGCGACGCAGGTGAGATCCTCCGCCACGGCGACCGGGTCGTCCCCGGTCCCGTACGTGATGAAGCGCGGGTAGCTGGCCGCGCAGCCCGAGATGCCCGTGTTGCCCTCGGTCCTCAGGATACCGTCGTCGCCGTGGTCCGAGTCGGGGCAGGTCGGGACGGTGAACCCGCCGGTCCCCATGTCGGCCGTGATGACGCCGAGGTGCAGATCCGAGACCGCGGGGAAGTCGGCGGTCCCGTCCCCGTCCAGGTCTCCGGTCGTCAGCGCCGTGACGAGCCGTGGGAATTCCGCGGCCAGCGAGGCCTGCTCCTCGGCCATGGAGTTGCTGTTGTCCACCATGAACAGGATGTCCACGCGGGACGAGGTGGGCGTGCAGCACACTCCGTCGTCGCACACCTGCCCGTCCGCGCACGCGTTGCCGCAGCTCCCGCAGTGGTCCTCGTCCGAGCTCGTGTCGCGGCACGCGCCGCCGCAGGTGCGCTCCGCCGGGCACGCGCACGTGCCGCCTTCGCACGTCTCGCCCCACGCGCAGCCGATCGCCGCGGCCGCGCCCTCGTCCACCGTGCCGTCGCAGTCGTCGTCCACTCCGTTGCACGTCTCGGAGCCGGAGGGCGTGCAGCAGCTCCCCGCCGCGCACACGTCACCGAGCGCGCAGGCCGTGCCGCAGTCGCCGCAGTGCTCCGGATCGCGGTCGGTGTCGATGCAGCGGGCGCCGCACATCCGCTCCGCCGGGCAGCCGCACGCCCCGTCGACGCACCTCTCCGCGAACGCGCAGCCGATGTCGTCGCCGATCCCCTCGTCGACCCGCCCGTCGCAGTCGTCGTCGACCGCGTTGCACTGCTCCGGCGCGGCCGCGCCGCACGTGCACGTCGAGCCGACGCACGACCAGCCGGGCGTGCAGTCGCCGTCCGAGGCGCAGGCCGGCCCGGCGTCCGAGGTGGCCGACCCGTCCCTGCCCGAGTCGGCGGGCCCGGCGTCGGTCGGCCCGGCGTCGCCGGCGCCCGAGTCCGTCCCGCCGTCATCCCGCTTCCTGCTTTCGAACCCACCGCATCCCGTCACCAGAAGGAGGCAGACGATCGTCACGAACGTGCGAAGCATGGACGTACGGTACCAGCAGGTTCGAGGACCAGGGAATCCACCGCCCACGCATGTGACCCGAGGTGCGACGAGCGCACACACGATCGCTCCTCCAACGTTGATCCATGGCAACGGGAGGCATACGCTGTTCACGCGTCGTACAGGGAGGTTCGGCCATGCGACTCGCTCGGACGTCGATGCTCGCGCTCGCGCTCGCGCTCGTTCTCTCGTCGGGCTGCGACGAGCCCGGCGACGCGCCCGAGACGTACTACGACCGGGAGATCGGCCCGATCTTCGAGTTCGGGTGCGCGACGCAGACGGCGGGGTGCCACACCGCGACCCCCGAGGGCACCGCGGCGGGCAACCTCGACCTCTCGACCTACGACGCGCTCATGCGGCGGCGCGACGTGCTCCCGCCCTACGGCCCGTACCCGGTGGGGCTGCTCCTGCTCAAGGCCGGCGATCCGGTCGAGGTCCAGGTGGACACGCTCGACGGCCCGGTCGCGATCACGACCGACATCCGCCACAACGCGGGCTCGGGGATCGATCTCGGCGCGAGGTCCTACGCCGAGCTCAAGCGATGGATCGACGACGGCTTCTCGCGCCACGGCACGCCCGACGACCGGACGAGCGAGAACGACGGCGAGTGCGTCTCCGGAGCGGGTCAGGCGCCCGGCTTCGATCCCGAGGCCGCGCCGGCCGACTCGACGAGCTTCGACCGGTTCGTCTCGGACGTACAGCCCGTCTTGCGGGAGCGGTGCGCGGGCTCGAGCTGCCACGGCGCGGTGCTCGCCGACCTGCACCTCACCTGCGGCGACGACGAGGCCGAGCGCCGCTGGAACTACTGGATCTCGGTCCAGCACCTGGCCGATCCGGCCGAGCGTTCCGAGCTGTTGATCCGGCCGCTGGCCACGGCCCGGGGAGGCGGGTTCCACGGCGGCGGCGACACCTTCCCCACGCAGGACGACTCGGGCTACCGGACCATCCTGGAGTGGGCCGAGGACCTCGTGGCGCGTGCCCCGGAGGCGGTCGCCGAGGACGCCTCCGACCCGGGCTACGCGTTCTTCGTGAACCGCGTCCAGCCCGTGCTCGTGCGCAAGGGGTGCATGGCGCTCAACTGCCACTCGCCCATCAGCCTGAAGCTCAACCTCAGGGGCGGATCGCAGGGGTCGTTCTCGCGCTTCGCCCGCCGGCGGAACTACGTGATCGCGAAGAAGATGCTCGCGTACGAGTCGCCGAGCCCGAACGAGAGCCGGCTCGTGGCGAAGAACCTCTTCCCGCCCGAATTCTCCGCGGGCGGCGAGGGCATCGCGCACCGTGGCGGCTCGCTCTTCGAGGACTTCGGCGCGGGCAACCCGGCGACGCCGGACGACTGCGCGGGCGTCGACGCCGACGCGGGCGACCTCAACGAGGTCCCCGCCTACTGCGTGATCGCGCGGTGGCACGCGATCGAGCGCGAGCAGGCCGTCACGCGCGGGGAGGTCCTGCCCGACGACGAGCCGGTCCGCGGCGTCGTGTGGGTCGCCCGCCCGCCCGGCGTCGGCGACCCGACCGACTTCGACACCTACCGGCCCGGCGCCGATCTGCGCATCGCGGACGCCACCTTCGACGCCGCGGGCGCCGTGACGCTCGGCGCGTCGCGCAGCCTCCTCGAGGGCTGCGGCATCGACCCGGCGAGCGCGGACGTGCGCGGGCCGACCGGCTCCTGGGACGCGAGCCGCATCGCCTTCTCCGTCCGCACGTCGGCCTCCTCGCCGCTCCGCCTGTGGGAGATGAACGCCGACGGCAGCGGCTGTGCGCCCGTCGGCGGCGTCGCCGCCTCCGCCGACGAGGAGAACGGCATCCTCACGCACGACTTCGATCCGGCCTACGCCCCCGACGGACGGCTGGTCTTCGCGTCGACCCGCGGCAACCTCGACCGGGACCGCTACGACTACGCGGGCCCCACGCGGACGCCCGCGCGGATGCAGCCGAACGCGAACCTCTACGTCCTCGACGAAGGCGACGTCTACCAGCTCACGTTCTTGCTGGACCAGGAGATCCAGCCGACCTTCATGGCGGACGGCCGCATCATCTACACGGCGGAGAAGCGCGCCGAGGGCTTCCACCACATGGCGCTGCGCCGGCAGATGCTCGACGGCGGCGACTACCACCCGCTCTACGCCCAGCGGCCGAGCCTCGGGTTCGGCTCGGCGACCGAGCTGGTCCAGCTCCCCGACCAGAACTTCGCCTTCGTCGCCGGGGACCTCGGGCTCCCCGACGGGGCGGGCACCATCGCCGTCTTCAACCGCAGCATCGGGCCCGACCAGGACGACCGGTCCGCCGGAGACCGCGCGTACATCCACTCGATGCGCCTGCCGGCGCCCGGCCTCGTGGGCGGGCTCGCCGGTGTCTACCGGTCGCCGGCGGCGCTGCCGTCGGGCCGCATCCTCGCTTCCTGCGATCGCGACGCGGAGATGATGGCGGAGGGGTTCGACTTCGATCTGTGCGAGATCGATCCGCACACCGGCGCCGTGCGCGAGGTGGGCGGCGAGCCGGGGGTCGCCGAGGTGGAGGTCGCCGTGCTGTACGCCCGCGCCAACCGCGGGGTGCTGGTCAGCAACGGCGAGGGCATCGACCTGCCGGAGATCGTGCCGGGTCGGAACGACGCAGTCGTCCACTTCAACGACTTCCCGATGATCGCGAGCCTGATGTTCGAGAACACGCGGGAAGGCAGGCCGATCGACCACCGCATCGGCGGCTTCGACGTGGTGGAGGTCCGGCCTCCGCCCGCCGGGGCGGTCGATTTCGCGGACGTCGCCGACCAGGTCGTCGAGGACGACTTCGGGCCGATGTTCCTGTCGACGCGCACGCTCGGGAACGTGCCCGTGTTCGACGACGGATCGACGATCTTCCGCATGCCGGGGGGCGTGCCGTTCCGCTTCCGTCTGACCGACGGCGAGGGCACGCCGCTCACGTTCGCAGAGGACGGCCCGTTCGCGGGCGCCATGATGCAGCGCGAGCAGGAGCAGTACTTCACCGGGGAGCGTATCCAGCGGTCGATCCCGCGGCGCTTCTTCAACTCGGTCTGTGGCGGATGCCACGGCTCGATCACCGGGCGCGAGCTCGACGTCGCGGTCGATCTCGACGTCATCAGCGGCGCGAGCCAGAACATCGCCCGCGACGCCGACCCCTACGACCTCTACGACCGCTGAGCGGCCCGCGCTCGGTTGACCAGTTGCATTGGGGAGTGTCCCCAATGCAAGTGACCAGTTGCATTGGGGAGTGTCCCCAATGCAAGTCAGTAGCCTTCGTTGACGGTGAGCTCGACTTCGGTGCCGGGGGCGACGCGCGAGCCGCCGGCGGGATCCTGGTCGAGGACGATGAAGGGGCCGCGGTCCTCGTCGTAGCGGCGCCGGACGCGCCCTACCCCGAGGCCGGCTGCCTCGATCGCGCGACGGGCGTCGCGCGAGGGCTGGCCGACGACCGACGGGACCTCGACGCCCGCAGGCACGACGACGAGCGCGATGGGCGTGTCGGGGGTCGTCCGGGTTCCCTGGGGCGGGTTGGTGGTGGTCACGGTGCCGGGCTCGCCTTGCCCGGTCTCCGAGACGCGGCCGACCTCGAGGCCGGCCTGCGCGATCGACCGTCGCGCCTCGTCCACTCCGAGGCCCACGACCGGCGGCACGTCGATCAGCGGCATGCCGGTCGAAACCACGACCTCCACGTGCGCGCCCGTATCGACACGCGAGCTCGGCAACGGCGTCTGCTCGGCGATCTCGCCCTCGTCGATGTCCATCGAGGGCTCCTGTCCGCGCACGACGAGCCGCAGGCCGCGCCCGGTCAGGATCTCGTCGGCTGTTTCGGGGCTCATCCCGATCACACGCGGCACCTGCACGGAGGTCGGTGCCTGTTCGGCCGGGGCGAGCAGCTCGGCCCCCCAGCGGTTCATGGCGTAGACGGTGGCCGCGCTCACGAGCGCGGAGGTCAGCACCGAAGCGAGGATCACGCCGCCGTAGCCGGGCCCGCGGCGGCGCTCGTCATGGTCGGCCCGCGGCATGCCGCCCTTGTACCACAGCGCCGCAGGATGTGCGGCTGCGAGACCTGGCGCCCTACACCACACTACGGGGTTCACGTGCTGCCCGCGAGGAGCGATGATGGAGACCACTCCAGGAGGTCTTCATGATCCGATGCTCGAGCGCTCTGGTGTTGCTCCTGGCCGCCGGCGTCCACCTCGCAGGTTGCGGCGGAGACGACGAGATCGACTCGGACGAGGCGGCGCGGCAGGCCTACCTCGGCCTGGATCTCTCCATCGGCAAGGCGCTGCAGCTCGGGATGGACGGCTTCAACGAGGCCTCGAGCGCCAACATCCCGCCCCAGATGACGACCGGTGACGTGTCGGGCACGCTCGGAGTCTCCGGGCAGGTCGACATGGGCGCCTCCGCCAACAAGGAGATGCGCCTCGTGCTCGACTACGTGGACTACCGCGACGAGGTGCCGGAGGACGACCCGGTCATCACCTACGAGACAGAGGCCGACACGCGGCCCATGCTGAACCTGAGCCTGCGCGACATCCCCGACGGCACGTTCACCGGGACGCTGATCGGGACCGTGCTGATGAACGGTGACCTCGAGGGCGCCGTCGACCTCGACCTCGCGCTGAGCGGCGACATCGAGCCCGATCCGGCCGACGCGACCAAGCTCCGCCGCGTGCCGGGCACCACCACGGTGACCGGCACGGCGACGTCGAGCTACGGCACGTACGACGTGGACGTCACGATCTGACGCCTACTTCGCGGGCGAGAACAGCGCGAACGCGGCCCCCTGAGGGTCCACGCACGTGACGATCCACCCGCCCCCCGGGACCTCCATGGGGCCGTTGACGATCTTCCCGCCCCGGTCGGCCACGCGCTTCGCCGCGGCGTCGATCGAGTCGACGTTGACGTAGTAGAGCCAGTGCGGGGGCACGCTCATGGTCGCGGCGACGTTCGACATGCCGCCTCCGGCGCCCTCGCCGTCCGCCGGCAGGAACATGAAGTAGGTCCCCGCTCCGCCCATGTCGACGCTGCTCCGGTGCTTCCAGCCGAACAGCTCCGAGTAGAACTTCCATGCGGACTCGTAGTCGGTCGTCTCGAGCTCGTGCCAGCCGACCTGGCCGCTCTGGTCGCCCTTGGGCGGTGGCATGTCCCCGCTCGCCTGGAACAACGCCAGCCTCGCGCCCTGCGCATCGTCGATCACGGCCAACGGCCC